>CAWIIE010000006.1:0-279719 GCA_963836025.1 uncultured Actinomycetota bacterium | reverse complement strand
AAATGTGCGCAGTCTCGGTACTCCCCCATGTCGGCCGCTATCGGAACTCGACACGAGGAGTCGGCATGCCCGCCATTTCCACGGCCCTCACGTTCGTCGCGTCCGGAACCGATCCGGGCGTCACACCCAACACCTCCGGCCTGCCCGGCCTGGAGCAGCTGAAGCAGATCGTCGGCGCGCTGCTGACCTTCGGCCTGGTCGGCTGCGTCGCCGCGCTGGTCGGGTCGGCGGTGGTGTGGGGCTTCGGCTCGAACTCCGGCAACCCGCACCTGGCCGGTCGGGGCAAGTCCGGGGTGATGGTCGCCGCCGGCGCCGCGCTGCTGATCGGCGCCGCCAACGCGATCGTCACCTTCTTCGCGGACGCCGGCACGACTCTCTGACGGGGCCGGACCGGTGGATCCGTGCGACATCCCGATCCCCGCGATCCAGGCCGGCTGCGCCGCCGGTGACCAGGCCGAGGGCCTGGTCGCCGGCGCGGCGTCTGGTGCGCTCGGGCAGATCGGCGAGTCGTTCGCGAACGCGGCGCAGTCGGTGCTCGACGCGACGTTCGAGACCATCTCGCAGACCACGACGGTCGATCTGGGCGCCGAGTTCGTCGGCCGCAACGCGGCCGCGCTGACCTCGGTCGCGCTGGTCCTCATCGTCGGGCTGATGGTGATCCAGGCGATCACCGCCCTGATCCGGCAGGAGCCGGGCGGCCTGCTGCGCGCGGTCACCGGCGCCGGCGTCGCCATCCTCGGCACCGCCGCCGCGGTGACGGTCGTGCAGACGCTGCTGGTCATCGTCGACCAGCTCAGCCTCGGGATCGCCTCGCTGGCCGACACCAGCATCGAGGACGCCGCCGCGCGGCTGATGAACACCGACTCGTTGCTGAGCCTGGCCGAGACACCAGCCAAGGCGGTGCTTCTGGTCGTGTTCGGGCTGCTCTACATCATCGGGGCCGTGCTGACGCTGGGCACGCTGCTGGTCCGCAACGCGCTGATCATCGTCGCGGTGGTGCTCGCCCCGTTGGCGTTCGCCGGCGGCACGGCCCGGCTCACCACGCCGTGGGTGCGGCGCTGGGCGCAGGTCACCCTCGCGCTGGTGCTGTCCAAGCTGGCGATCGTGCTGGTCTTCGTGGTCGCGCTCGGGCTGGTCGGCGAGGGCACCGGGATCGGCGCGCTGCTGTCCGGTCTGATCCTGCTGTTCGTCGCGTGCATGGCCCCGTGGGCGTGCTTCAAGGTGCTCGACTTCGCCGGCACGCAGATCGCCACCGAGTGGCACCGCTCGACCAACGGCACCTCGGTGACGGCGATCAACCAGGGCCGCTCGACCGCCACCACGGTCCTGCGCACGGTCGCACCCGTGGTCGGCGGCGGAGCCGGCGCGGCCGCGGCCGGTGCCGCGTCGGCGCCGGCCGCCGGATCGTCGGTGGTCCTGCACGCCGCGCCGCAGCCCGCGATGAGCGGTGGGGGTGAGCGGTCGTGAGCGTCGTCACCACGCGGGTCGACGAACACGCCCCGGCCCGCACCGTTCGGTTCGGCCGCCGCTCGTCCCGCGGCGTCCTGATGGGGCTGTCCGGCCCTCGGCTGGCGGCCGTTGGGGTGGCGTTCCTGATCGCGCTCCCGGCCGTGTATGCGGGCGGGATCACCGGCCTGCTGTATGCGGCCCCGCTGTGGGCCGGCGTCGGCGCGCTGGCCTTCGTCGACGTGGCCGGCCGCAAGGCCGCGGAGTGGGTCCCGGTCTACGGCCACTGGATCGCCAGGCGCGCACTGCGGCAGGACCGCTACCTGGTCCGGGTGCACAAGCCGCGGCCGGCGGGGACGCTCGCGCTGCCCGGCGACGCGGCGTGCCTGCGCCTGGTCGAGGACGCCGAGACCGGCGCCGCGATGATCCACGACCCGTACGCGAAGACGCTGACCGTGATCGCGCCGGCTGCGGCAGCCGTCGTTCCTGCTGCTGGCCGATGCCGAGCAGGAGCGCCGGGTGGAGGCATACGGCCGGTTCTTCGCGACCTGCTGCCAGTCCGGGCGGATCGCGCGGGTGCAGCTGCTGGAGCGGACGGTGCCCGACGCCGGGACCGGCGTGCGCACCTGGTGGCAGCAGCACGGCGTGGCCGACCAGTCATGGGCGGCGCGGAACTACGCGCAGCTGGTCGCCGATGCCTGCCCGGAGTTCGAGCGGCACGACACCACGCTGAGCGTGAGCCTGAACCTGTCGCGGGCGCGGCACGCGACCCGCGGCCACGGTCGCGGCATGTCCGGTGCGGCGGTGGTGCTGCGGCAGGAGATGGCGACGATCGCGGCGGCGCTGCGCTCGGCGGAGATCCAGCTCGACGGCTGGCTCGGGCCCGGTGACCTGGCGTCGGTGATCCGCTCGGCGTACGACCCGGCGATGACCAGCGCGCTGCAGGTCGCCGAGGTCGGCCAGCAGCTCACCACCGCCGGCCCGGTCGTCGTCGAGGAGAGCTTCGACCACCTGCGCACCGACTCCGGCTACCACGCCGTGCTGTGGGTCAGTGAGTGGCCGCGCACCGAGGTGTACCCGTCGTTCCTGTCCCCGCTGCTGCTCACCGCGCGGATCCGACGGACGCTGTCGATCGTGGCGCAGCCGCTCGGACACGCCGAGGCGGTGCGGTCGCTGCGCAAGGAACGCGTGGAGTACCAGACCGACGCGGCGGAACGGTCGAAGATCGGGCAGCTCACCGACCTCGCCGCCGAGCAGGAATGGGCCGACGTCACCCAGCGCGAACGCGACCTGATCTCCGGGCACGGCGAGCTGCGCTACGCCGGCATGCTGACCATCACCGCCGCCACCCTCGAGGAGCTGCACGCCGACCAGGCCGCCGTCACCCAAGCCGCGATCCAAGCCGGCTGCGAGACCCGGCTGCTGCGCGGCCAGCAAGCGCAGGCATTCGCCGCGGCCGCGCTGCCGCTCGGTCGTGGGCTGTGAGCCGAGGAGCGCATCCGATGTCGAAGTCGCAAACCGGCCAGCTGTTCACCGACGTCACCACGAAGCGTGGCCGCCGCCGCGGCGGACCGCACCAGGACGGCCATCCACAGGCAACGAAGGACAACGTCGACGACTCGAAGGCGTCGTGGCTCCCTCGAGCGGGCGAGCCCGGGACGGCCGCGCTGCGGGCATGGCGGCCGTTCCGGGTTCCGCCTCACGCCGCAACCTCGGCGACGCTCGCCGGCGCATACCCGTTCCTCGCCGAGTCCGGCCTCGGCACCGACGGCATCTTCATCGGCACCGACCTGCTGTCCGGCAGCGCGTTCGTGTTCGACCCGTGGGTGCTGTACCGCCGCGGCGTCCTCACCAACCCGAACGTGCTGCTCGCCGGCGTCATCGGCACCGGCAAGTCCTCCCTCGCCAAGTCGCTCGCCGCCCGGTCGCTCGCCTTCGGCATCAGGGTCTACGTCCCCGGCGACCCCAAGGGCGAATGGACCGACGTCGCCACCACCGTCGGCGGCATCGCGATCGGCCTCGGCTACGGCCTCACCACCCGGCTGAACCCGCTCGATGAGGGCAGCCGCCCCGACGGCATGGACGACCAGGCCTGGCGCGCGCTGGTCACCTCACGCCGCCGTGAACTGCTCGGCGTGCTCGCCGAGACCGTGCTGCACCGCCGACTCGCCCCGGTCGAGCACACCGCCATCGACCACGCCCTCGCGGTCGCCGAACGCCGCGCCGTGCCCACCCTGCCGGCGCTGGTGGAAGCGCTGCTGCACCCCGACGACGACGGTGACCGTGAGGACGCCCGGCTGTGGCGCAACGACGCCCGCGACGTCGCGCACGCGATGCGCCGCCTGGTCGCCGGCGACCTCGCCGGGCTGTTCGACGGGGAGTCGACGGTCCGCTTCGACCCGGACGCGCCGATGCTCACCCTCGACCTGTCGCGGATCTCCGGCAACGACACCCTGCTCTCCCTCGTCATGACCTGCGCGTCCGCGTGGATGGAGTCGGCGCTGCTCGACCCGGCCGGCGGCCGGCGCTGGGTCGTCTACGACGAGGCCTGGCGGGTCATCCGCCAGCCGGCGCTGATCCGCCGGATGCAGTCGCAGTGGAAGCTGTCGCGCGCATACGGCATCGCCAACCTGATGGTCGTGCACCGGCTGTCCGACCTCGACGCCGTCGGCGACGCAAGCAGCGAGAACCGCGCCCTCGCCCAAGGGCTGCTCGCCGACTGCTCCACCCGCATCATCTACCGGCAGGAGAGCGACCAGCTCCGCGCCGCCGCGGCCACGCTCGGGCTCACCGACACCGAACGCCGCCTGCTCCCCACCCTCGCCGTCGGGCAAGGACTGTGGCGGGTCAGCGAACGCGCCTTCGTCGTCCAACACCAGATGACCCAAGCCGAGTACCAGCTGTTCGACACCACAGCACGGATGCGCGCCGGCGAATAGCCCGGCGTGTGCGCAGATCCGGCACTCCTCCCGATGTGGGTCCACAGGCATCGACACGGTCCGGCTCGGACCTCGCGCTGCTGGCGCTGTTCGCGGTCTTCACCGTCTGCGGTGTGCTGTGGCTCGCCGCCGTTGGTCTGCGCCGCACTAGCCGGATCCGCCGCCCCCGACTTCTCACTCGCCCGCGCGCTCGCGGTCGTGTCGGCACCAGGACGACCCGGGGTCGGCATGGCAGCGGTCGATGCCCGCCGGCCCCTTCGTACTGGCTCGTCGTCGCGACGATCGCGTCTGGTCTGGGACTCGTCGCGTATGCCGCTCGGCGCGCGCTTCCGCGCACCAGCGCTGCTTTCGGCGAACGGTCAGCGCATCCCCGGCACCGCAACCGCTACGGACGTCACCTCGGCGGCCGGCCGTCGGCAGGTCGTGCGGCGGGCCGCACACACCCGTCCCTCGCTGCGGCACCCGAGCCCGCGGCAGTGCGGGCTGCTGCTCGGCCGCGCCCACGGCCGGCGAGGCGTGGGCTTCGGTCGAGGACTCGATCCTGGTCGTCGGCCCGCCGCGCTCCGGCAAGGGCCTGCACCTGATCATCCCGGCGATCCTGGACGCACCCGGCGCGGTCATCACCACCAGCACCCGACCGGACAACCTCGCGGTCACCCTGCACGCGCGGCGGCGGATCGGGCCGGTCGCGGTGTTCGACCCGCAGCAGCTGGCCGCCGGGCTGCCGGCCGGGCTGCGCTGGTCACCGATCCGCGGCTGCGACGTGCCGCAGACCGCGATGATCCGCGCCCGCGGACTCGCCGCCGGGACCGGGATGAGCCGCACCGTCGACGGCGGCGACTTCTGGCAGGCGCAGACCGAGATGGCGCTGCGCTGCCTGCTGCACGCGGCCGCGCTCGGCGAGCGCACCCCGGCCGACCTGTACCGATGGTCCCTCGACCCGGTCGCCGCGATCGACGCGATCACCCTGCTCGGCCGCGCCGACGCGGCCGAGGGTTGGGAGGACGCGCTCGACCAGGCCGTCCACGCCGACCCGCGCACCCGTGACTCGATCTGGCTCGGCGTCCGCCAAGCGTTGGGCGCGCTCGCCGACCCGCGCGTGCTGCGAGGCCGTCAGCCCGGAGCCGGGTCGTCGCTTCGACCCGGAGACGTTCCTGCGCGACAACGGCACCCTGTACCTGCTCGGCACCGCGAGCGGCGCCGGTGCCGCCGGCGCGCTCGTCGCCGCCCTGGTCGAGGACATGGTCGAGACCGCCCGCCGGCTCTCCGCCGCATCGCCGGGCAGCCGGCTCGACCCGCCGCTGCTGCTGGCGTTGGACGAGATCGGCAACCTCGCGCCGCTGCCGTCGCTGCCGTCGCTGATGTCCGAGGGCGGCGGCACCGGCATCACCACCCTCGCCGTCCTGCAGTCGCTGTCGCAGGCGCGGGACCGGTGGGGCGAGTTCCAGGCCGAACTCGATCTGGGACGCCGCCATCGTCAAGGTCATCCTCGGCGGCGGCAGCAACGCCCGCGACCTCGCCGACCTGTCCGCGCTGATCGGCGACCGCGACGAAGCCACCGTCTCGGTCAACCGCGACCCCACCGGGAAGCGCGGCAGCTCGACCAGCTACCGCCGGGTCCCGGTCATGGACACCTCCCGGCTGCGCACCCTGCCGTTCGGCACCGGCGTCCTGCTGCTGCGCAGCGCGCCGCCGATCCTGCTCCAGCTGCAGCCGTGGACCCGCCGCCGCGACGCCCGGCTGCTGTCCGACGACCGCCGCAGCGTCGAGGCGCAGCTGCGCGCCGGCCGCCGCATACCCCAACCCTCTCCAGGAGCCGCGACGTGATCGATACCTACGACGACTACGACCTCGCCATCGAACGAGTCCGCGGGCTCCTCGACATGGTGCTCTGCGCGGGCATCGACGACCCGGCCGACATTCGCGGTGATCGGACGCCTACACCGAACTCGACGGCGTCGGACTTGATCCGTACGAGAGGTGCGACAGCGCCGAGATCTTCGACGCCTTCGACGGACCGGTCCTCGACCGCTCGACGGGCGAACTGCCCTCGTGCTCGCGATCGAAGAACTCGACGCACGCCATGACCGTCGGTCGGAACGTGAACGAGCGGGTGCGCGCCGGCGTCGCGTCGGCCCGGCTCACCAAAGCGCTCAAGACGTTCCCGACCGATGCTTGAACGGCACCTTCTCGAGGCGGCCCGGTATGCCGGCCCTGGCCCTGAACCAGCCCGCCGCCGACACGCAGTGCCTGCCGCAGCTTCTGCTCCTTCGCGACGACGTGCACGTCGCGCTGCGCGAGACCGCCGCGACGCTGACCGGACTGAGTGATGAGCGCAGTCGGCTCCCGAGGATGTTGCGGCTCGCGGAGCATCCGGTCGAGGCCATGGTCGACGCGTTCGCCCGGCTGCCACTGCTCGGTCCGCGGGCACTGGACGAAGCGACCCGCTCCCAGCGAGCGGTGGGCCAACCGGGCGGTCGCCGCTCCGGTCGGCGTCGTCGACGTCTGGCGCGGGTGGGCCGCCGAAGCCGTCGTCGTGCAGCACTCGGCCTGGCGGGCGGTCCCCCGGCTCGACGACGACCAGCGGTGGGCAGCTGCTCCGCGACGTCGCCGTGCTGATCGAGGTCGCGGCGATGCTCGACCGGCAGTGGGCAGCGTCTTGGACCGACTCTCGGCAGGCGGCGCGCCAACTGGCGCTCATCGCCGCCGCCGTCGAGGTCGCCGCGCGTGAGGTCCGCTCCCTGGGGTCGCCCGAGGCGACTTGTCGCCGACGTCGACCGGCCGCGCGGCGTCGTGCTCATCAGCGACATCTCCCACATCGTCCCGGCGACCCGCATGCTGGCCGACCTGCTCGCGGACGACGCCCGAGCTGTCGGGGTCACATCCCTGATGTCGGCCGCGTCGGTGCTCGGGCAGCTCAGCCTCGCAGCGGCCGACGTGCTCGAGCACGATTCGCGGCACGCGTCACTCCGGCTCCAGACGGCGCGTGTGATGCGGCACAAGCGATGCGCGAGCACGGTCACGCGATGGCCTCGTTCGTCAGGACGGCCAGGCCCCGCCTTGCCACGCTGCACCAAGAGCCGGCGCACGTACGCAACCAGGCGCTCGAGCTCGCAGCCTCGGGCCTGCCCCGGCTTCGGTCATGTTCGGATCATCGTGATGCTGAGCGCAGCACGCTGTTGCCCCTGGGTGCCGCGATCGCCGATGCCACGCGCGCCCTGCGGCAGCGCCTCGAAGACCTCGAATACAACGGGCAACTGCTCGTCCGCGATGGGCGCGCGATGGACGCCCATCGTGCATGGACGCCCGCCCAGCGCACCGGCGGCATCGAACACCTGCTCCAACGGCTCGACGAAGCCGAGGCAGCGGCCAGACGCATCCCCGGACCGGGCTTCGTCCACGAGCGTCGTCCAACCGCGACCGCCCAGCTGGAAGACGAGCTGACCCGGAGGCGCCGCCTCGACCGACCCGCGAGACCCGCGCTCGCGACGATCAGCGAATCCATGACTCGATGAGATGGACGACGAGCAGGAACCGGTCGACCCCGGCCTCGAGCAACTCATCAACGACGTCATCAACACCGGTACCGGCCCGATCGACTGGTCACGCCTTCACGCCCGACAGCACGCCCAGCAGCTCGAGATCCTCGATGACTGGGTCCGCTGGCTCGTCCACCACTACGGAATCGACCAACGCGAGATCCCCGACTGCTGGAGCCAGCACCCCGAACTCGTCGAAGAACTCGCCGCGCTCCGGACCGCGCGCACGGCCGCGTACGCCCCGGACGCCTTCCCGACCGCGGCGCTCGACTGGCACCACGCGTTCTCACTGACCCGCGACCGGCTCCGGCAATGGGTCGCGCGCACTGCATGCCGACGGAGCCAACATCGCCCTCGCGAGACCGACGGCGTTGAACAAGAACGACGGGACCACGTGAGACCCGCTCGATAGCCGGCACTCTGCGCGGTTGAAATGCGAATTCAGTTGTCAAGACAACGAGATCATGGCCGGTCGCGGATCGGGCCTCTACTTGCTGCGAGCGCTTAGCCATCGCAAGCCAACATCCTGACCCATGCATTCGAGCGGTCGAGGGGCGCACCCGCGTCGAGTCCGGCAAGTCATGATCGTCAGGTGCGCGCAGAAGCGCCTACCTGTTCACTTCCTGCAGCCCTGAGCCAGGCCAGGCTTGAGGTCAGGTGGTCGTTGGGAAGCGCCTGCCCACTGATCGGTGTGGCTCTCGATTGGAATGCGTCCCTGCGGCCGCCGCCCTGATGGGAAGTGGCTCGAGACGGGTCTGCATCCCAAAGTAGGCCTGCCCTTCCCGTCGCCCATCGGCAGCGACTTGGAGGACGGGATGGTGGCAGTGGTGAGCCGCCGGGTCAGCCTCGACCCCGGCACCGTCGCCGGGCTCAGGTCGCACCGGGCCGCGTGCTCGCGGCCCGGCTCGCGGTCGGGGTCGGTGAGCTGCCCGCCGAGTCGTTCATCTTCACCAACGACACCTTCGGCCCGATCCACCCCGACACCTTCGGCCGCAAGTTCCGGGAGACGGTCGCCGAGGTCGGGCTACCGGCGATCCGCGTGCATGACCTGCGGCACACCTGGGCGACGCTCGCGCTCGCCGCCAACGTCCACCCGAAGGTCGTCCAGGAGCGGCTGGGTCACACCGACGTGGGCATCACCCTCAACATCTACTCCCACGTCACCGGGACGATGGACGCGGAGGCAGCGGCCACCGTCGTAGCCGTCATCGGGTTCGCGCGATCCCCCGGGGGATCGTGAAGTGCTCGCCCAGTTCGGGCGCCCAGCCGCAGTCGCAGGCTGTGAGGTTGGGCGCGTCGAGCGCGGCGAACCAGGCCCGGAACCCACGACGGCCGATGCGGGTCGGACCACCTGGTCGTGGACGAGCACGCGGCCGTCCGGGATCGCCTTGGGCATGGTGAACACGTGGACGTAGTAGGTCGGCCTCTGATGTTGCCCTTCGGGCAGGCGTCGCGGTTCCCAGGGGTCGCCCCGCTTCGGCCCGCAGGTTGGACACTCCGCCCACTCGACCGCCGTCGCCTCAGGGCTGTCTTTGCTGATCTTCACCATCGGTTCCCCCCGTGTGAGTCGCCGCACAGTACATGAGTTCGCGCTCGCGCCATACCCACTCGCGACGTAACCCCTGTAGCCCCTTCGCGTTGCGGCTACTACGCATAAGCCCAGGTCCGGCTTGCATTGTTAGGTGTCCGAGGGGGGACTACCCCCGGAGCCCAAAGCTGTTCCCACGGGAAAGTGCCCGGCCCAGATTGTTCGGCATGACCCGATGTAGCGGACACCGTCGCATGGCTCATTCGACACGGGTATCTCAGCCAGCTCCGTGCAGACGACCAAGGTCCGAGCGAGCAATCCGAAAGCCGCATGAGCGGATGCGTCGTGCGATCGATATCCGGCGGACCAACGCACGCAAGCCGATGGGCGAGCGTCACACCGCCCAGATTGACGCGCACTCGATCAGCGGCATGACCGGAGGGCAGCAGCGCACGCGTTCTCGGCATCCGAGTCCATCCGCGGAGACGTCTCGACGCACCGATGCTTGCGGCGGGGGCTGCGGAGGTGGATCGTGAGACATGGCGCCGGTACATCGCCGCATCGCACTCGCAGGACTCCTCGGCATGCTCATCGTCGGCTGCGGAGGTGAATCCGATCGAGCGACGAGCACGACGGATGCGGCCACGACCGTCGCGCCGCCCAACGTTGAGCAGTATCTCCTGCAAGTCGACGAGTCCCGGGCCTGGAACCGATGTCGTCGCCGCAGACCGACTCGGGGGAACCGTTCGATCTGCCCAAAGACGGCGCCGAGCGGCTTCGGCGCAGTGGCTACATCTCGACGACCTACCAGCCCGCCCAAGGCGACCGCAGCGGCGGCGTCAGCAGCGTCCTGCTGTTCGAGACCGAGGCCGGGGCGCGCGACTGGATGGCCTATGAGACGAGCGACGAGGCGATCCGGCACCAATCCCCGACGCGAAGATCAAGCGGTTCCAGGTCCCGACGTCCCCGGCGCCAACGGATGGACGGGACCCGACCTGCACGGCAACGCCATCGGCCACGTTTACTGGACCCAGGGCCGCTGCATGATGCTCATCGGCCTCGAGGTCGAGGGGCCGCGTGTCGAGCGGCTGTCGGCCGGTGCCAAGGCCATCTACGAGCGCACGGGTGGCACATGCCCGGACTGATGCTGCGTCGGGGGCAGCGTCCAGCCGGTCGAACTGCCCGGACTGATGCTGGGTCGGGTGCAGCGGTCCAGCCGGTCGAATGCCTCCCACTTCGGGCCATCAAAGCCTCTCCGAAGGAGGGTAAGTGGAGGCAGGTCGAATCCTTGATGCGTCTCTTGCTGCCCATGGGAGTCAGGCTCGCTCACGGCAGGTCCGGCGACGAGCGGCGCCAGACACCGTTCTCTACTCGGCGCGCCTGTTGCGGGGTTTGACTGGTGGGAAAGTCCTTGTGGGCGATGGCTCCTATTGTCGGGCCATGGCGATGCGGAGGCGTTCCTCGGGGTCGATGAAGTGGTCGCTGTCGTCGGCGCCGAGGTCGATCTGTACCCAGTTGATCCGGCCGGTAAAGCGGCTGGTTGCCGGCGTGTAGTCGGGGGTGACCGTGGTGCCGGACTCGTAGCCGATATCGGTGGTTTCATCGGCGGAGAAGACCATCGGCTGGGTCATCTCGACTCGGCCAGTGCCGACCTCGGCTCCGTCGTGGAAAAGGGTGACGTCGCCTCCCTTGGCCAGCCCGCCGCCGTCGTAGGCGAACTCCATGCGGACCTGGTGGGTGCCCGCCGTCATGGGCGTCTCGGCCTCGGTGGTGAACTCATGGATGCCGAGGACGTTGTAGACGAACTTGGCCGTGCCGTCCTTGAGGTAGAGGGACCAGCCGCCGAAGCGGCCGCCCTGGGCGATGATCACCCCCTCGACGCCACCGTCCGGGACCTCGACCTCGGCGGTGACCGAGAACGATTTGTTCTTGATGTTCACCACACTGTTCTCCGACAACCGACCCATCCCGGCGAAGAACAGCTGGGAGTTTCCGTGGATCAGGGTCGGGCGTCCGGCACTTTCGGCCACCGCCCGTTCCATGCTCCGGTCGTCTAGGGGCAACACGTTGTACTTGGTGGCCTCGATCAGCCAGAGCCGCTGCAGCTCCGCCAGCTTCTCGGGGTTGTCGGCCGCCAGGTTGCGGGCCTGGCTGTAGTCGCTGGTCCCGTCGTAGAGCTCCCACACGTCGTCGTCGAACGCCGGCAGGACGCCACCGACCATGACCCAGGGTGTCTTGTGCTTGGTGACCGCGCTCCAGCCCTGGTGATAGATGCCGCGGTTGGCAAACATCTCGAAGTACTGCAGGTCGTGGCGTTCCGGGGCGTCGCCCTCGTTGAAGCTGTACAGCATGCTGGTGCCCTCCATGGGCGACTGGAGCACGCCGTTGACCATGGTCGGCTCGGGTAGCCCGGCGGCCTCGAGGATGGTCGGCGCCAGGTCGATGACGTGGGTGAACTGGGAGCGCAAGCCTCCGGGCTGCTCGATGCCGTTCGGCCAGTGCACGATGGTCCCGTTTCGGGTGCCGCCCCAGTGCGAGGCCACCTGCTTGGTCCACTGGAACGGGGTGTCGTTCGCCCAGGCCCAACCGACCGAGTAGTGGTTGTAGGAGTCCGGCCCGCCGAAGTCGTCCATCTTGCTGAGCATGAACTCGGGGGTCTCGAGTGCGGCCATGCCGTTGAAGTTGGCCAGCTCGTTGAAGGCGCCGTTCATGGTGCCCTCGGCCGAGGCGCCGTTGTCGCCGATGATGTAGTAGACGATCGTGTCGTCGAGGACCTCTAGGTCGGCCAGGGTGTCGATCAGACGGCCGACATGGTGGTCGGTGTGCTCGAGGAACCCGGCGTAGACCTCCATCTGCCGGGCCAGCACCGGCTTGAGCTCCTCGGGCATGTCGTCCCAGGCGGGGATCTCTTCGTGCCGTGCGGTCAGCTCGGCGTCCTCCGGGATGACCCCCAGTTCCTTCTGGCGGGCGAAGGTGCTCTCGCGCAAGGCGTCCCAACCGTCGTCGAACTCGCCTCGGTAGCGGTCGGCCCACTCCTTCGGGACGTGGTGAGGGGCGTGGGTGGCGCCGGGGGCGAAGTAGATGAAGAACGGCCGGTCCGGCATCAGCGCTCTCTGCTGACGCACCCAGCCGATGGCGTGGTCGGCGAGGTCCTCGGTCAGGTGGTAGCCCTCCTCCGCCGTGGCGGGTGGCTCGACCGGGGTGGTGCCGCTGTAGAGCGCGGGGTCCCACTGGTTGTTCTCACCGCCGATGAAGCCGTAGAACGTCTCGAAGCCGCCACCGCCGGTGGGCCAGGCATCAAAGGGCCCCATCGGGGAGGTCTGCCACACCGGCACCTCGTGGCACTTGCCGAACTGCGCGGTCGAGTACCCGTTGAGTTTCAACGTGGTCGCGAGCGGGGCCTTGGTGTTCGGCCGCACCGAGTTGTTGCCCGGTGACGATGTCGCGAGCTCGGTAATGCTCCCCATGCCCACCGAGTGGTGGTTGCGGCCGGTCAGCAGCGCCTGCCGCGTCGGCGCGCACAGCGCCGTGGTGTGGAAGCGGTTGTACCGCAGCCCCGCCGCCGCCAGCCGGTCGGCCGTCGGCGTCCGACACGGACCGCCGAACGCAGAGGACGCACCAAAGCCGACGTCGTCGAGCAGGACGACCAGGACGTTCGGCGCCCCCGGAGGGGCAGCAACGGCTCGATGGCGGGGAAGGACGTTTCCGGGTCCTTCGCGTCGTACGTCGTCAGACCTCGCGCCGGGCGGTCAGGGATGGGCAGGATGTCGCGGGCGTGCCGGTCTGCGCTCATGGTCGTCCTTCTGTTCGGAAGGAGCCCGCTGACAACGTGCTCCGCGATGCCATCGAGGCTAGAGGCGGAGCGTCCGCACCTGGCTCACCCCAGTCGGGTGACTCCTGACACCGGCCGACCGCGACCCCTCATCGGACTCAGCGATGACCACGGGTCGGCGGCCGCTCGTGGATGCGCTCAAATCGAGCCCGGAGATGGTTCCTGGATCTCAAGTCACCCGGCTAGGGTGAGCACACCGCCCAACAGTGACGACAAGATCGCATCGCGATGAGCCACCAGCCCTGATTGCTCGGGCGGCTCGACCTCCAACCACGAAGGAAGGCCAGCGATGACACAGACATCGCTCGATGAGCTCGGCCCGGTCGACTACATCGTCGTCGAGTTCCCCGCGGGAGAGAGCAACTTCACCGGGGAGATGGCTAAGGAGCTCGTCGCCCTGGTCGACTCCGGGACCATCCGGCTGATCGACGTCCTGATCCTGACCAAGGACGCAGAAGGCTCGGTCGAGGCCATGGAGCTCTCGGACATCGAGAACCTCGGACCGCTCCAGCAGCTCGAGGCAGACCTGGCCGAGCTCCTCGCCGAGGAGGACGTCGCGAACCTTGCCGCGGCCATGGACCCGGGGAGCACGGCCGGGGTGCTCATCTGGGAGAACCTGTGGGCCGCACCGTTCGCGTCCGCCGCTAGGCGCCGGGTGGGCAGCTCATCGCGGACGGACGCATCCCGATCCAGGCGATCATCGCCTCGATCGAGGCCGACGACGACACGATCGAAGGAGACTGACATGCCTCTCAGGCCAGCTCGAGTAGGACGAGTCGGTGTCATCGGACACCCGGTCGCCAAGACCGCGGTCGTCGCGAAAGCCGTAACCCCCGGCCCCTCGCCCATCGCCAAGACCGCGGTGGTCGCCGCCGCGGTGACCCCCGGCCGCGGGCGTCGGCGCATCTAGCGACAAGCGGTACCTGCCAAGGACATCAGCGCCTGTCCTCACGCCAGAGCCAGGGCGCAACCAGGCCCGGGCTGCTTGAGCGGATGGACCTGGCGCGCGGGCTCAGACCCCAGTAGGCCCGGACTGGTGTCCCTGGCGTCGCGACCGCGGCATTCCGGCTGGGTCGTCCTTGGCTTCCTGGAGGACGTAGCGGCTCCCGAGGGGGCCGGCCGAGACTCCATGGAGGACCACGCTCAGCAGCACCGTGAGAGTGACCACCGCGACGGCTTGTCCGACCACGGGTGACTCGCCCAGCTCCTCGAGCGCCAGGAGGGCAAACACGACCGAGGCCAGGCCCCTCGGTCCAAACCACGCCACGAACAACACGGTCCACCTGTCCAGCCCCGTCCCCAACAGGGAGACAGTGACCGGAACGACGCGGATCACGGTCAGGCTGAGCAACGCGTAGACCAGGGTCGACACGGAGAAGTAGTCCAGCGCAACGGGCACCAGGGCCGCGCCGAACAGGAACCAGACGGCCAGCGCCAAGAGCTCGCCCAGCAGCTCCGGCAGCTCGGCGACGTCCTCCACCTCGGCGACGTCCGCCGGCAGTGCGGATCCGAACGCGATCCCGGCGACGAAAGCCGCGATGAAGCCGTTGCCGTCGAGAGCCACCGCGAGGGCAAAGCTGCTGAGGGCGGCCGCCAACGTCGCGAGCCGTCGGCCCCCGGTGACGATCCAGTGCCGTCGCGAGCCGACAGCGATGACGCCGGCGCTGCCGAGCCCGACCGCGAGGCCCACGAGGACGCCCACGGCGAGCTCGAGCAACGCGCCGCCTTCCGAGGACGCCCCGTGGCCGGTCGTCCCGAGCTGGCTCGCGGCCACAGCGAGCGTGAAGACGACGATCGGGGTTGCGATGCCGTCGTTGAGACCGCTCTCGACGTTGAGTGCGCGGCGCAGCCGCATGGGGATCCGCTCGTCGTTGATCACCTGGGCACTGAGCGCGGCGTCCGTGGGCGCCAGCGTGGCACCCACGAAACCGGCCAGCGCCCACGAGAAGTCGTCGAACATCCACGCGGCAAGCAGCGAGCCGATGATCACCGAGAGCGGCAGGCCGATCCCCAGCAAGCGGGCCGGGAAGTAGATGTCTCGCCTCAGCTGGGACATGTTCACCCGGGCAGCATCCGAGAACAACAACAACGCGAGCGTCAGCTCGGCAAGCACGTGGATCGACGGCGTATCCACGTCCACGGCGAGCGGGCCCCAGCTCGGGTTGCCCAGCACGTACCCGGCGACCAGGAAGACGAGCGCACCGGTGATATTGACCCTCGCGAGCAACTGCGACGCCACCGCCCACCCGAGAACCAAGAGCATGAGCACCGCGAAGGTGGCCTCCGTCATCGGCCGCCCTCCCTGCATCTCGAGACTGTTGTCAGCCACGCGCCCGTTCGGGACACGATCCGCTCCCCGCAATCTGGCTCACTCAGCCCGTCAGCGACTCACCCGGACGGGATGAAGCCATTTCATGCCGCTCGTAACCTGAGCCGTCACCCGGCCGAAGGGCGGGTGAAGTGGTCCCACATCACCCCGACCGGAGGAAGCCGGCAGCGGCGAACCGCGCCAGAATGTGCCGTCAGGTCCGCAGTGGAGGAGCCGCAGATGTCGACCAGCGCGAACTTCCGAACCGTGACCGCGCGCCACAGAGTCGACCGATGAGCACCAGTGCGCCGATCCTGACGGCTGGATTCTGGCGTACCCGGCGTTCGGCCGCCGTAGCCGGAATCGTCTTCGGTGTGCTCCTCCTGACAGCCATGGTGATGATGCGCCTAGCACTGTCCGACGACGCCTATGAGACATTGCAGTCCGACGGGGATCGTCGCGCGATGATCCGGTTGAGTCTCCAGCTTGTGCCGTTCGCGGGGATCGCCTTCCTCTGGTTCATCGGGGTCGTCCGCGAGCAGCTCGGGGAGGTCGAGGACCGCCTCTTCTCCACCGTGTTCCTTGGCAGCGGCCTGCTCTTCCTGGCCTTGCTGTTCTCCGGCGCCGTCACAGCTTCGAGCATGTTGGCGATGTTGGACGGTCCGCACACCAACGGCGACGTGTGGGCCTACGGCGTCGACACCTCGCAAGGACTCATCTCCGTCTACGCCATGCGGATGGCCGCCGTCTTCACCCTGTCGGTCAGCACCGTGGGGCGCCGGGCGTCGGCGCTTCCTCGCTCGATCTCCTATGCCGGCTACCTGGTCGCAGTGGCGCTGCTCCTTGGCTCTGCCGACCAGAAGTGGATCCAGCTGCTATTCCCGGGCTGGGTGTTGTTGGTGGGTGCCGTCCTCCTGCTGACGTCTCCGGCGGAACGAGGACCGCGGACGGACGCGCAGCGTCCTGCTCGTTGAGGCTGGGGACGGTCGTCAGTGACCCACGGGTCGCCGCCGATCACACCTTCACGCCGGCGAGGGGTTAGTCGTCGGTGGGCTCGACGTCCCGCTCGAGGAAGCCGCCGCCGCCCTGGCCGAGCCGGACCAACGCCGGGCCACCGGCAAAGTCCTGGTCACCACCCGCTGACGCTGTCTCGCGTACAAGCGACGACCGGCGGGCGCGCCGGCTTCCGCTCAGCGCCGGAGGACTACCACCTCGTACTCGTCTGCGGTCGGTGGCACGCCGGTGTCGAAGTGCGAGTTGACGATGGCGAGCCGGTTGCCCTTCACGATCAGGGTCGTCGGGGCGTGCAGGACGTCGCTGGTGATGACCTTCTCGACCGTCCCGGATGACAGGTCAGGGCTGAGCCGCACCTCGGTCACCTGGTCCTCGAAGACCTGCCCCGCCCACAGCCGGTTGCCGAGCAGCACGAGCCCGTCGACGTCCGGCAGGACCAGCCCTTCGATCAGTGCACTTTCGCCGGTCGACGGATCGACGGTGAATAGCAGTCCCTTGCCGAAGTGGCCGACGATGAGGGTGTCGCCGTCGGGGGTGGCCACGATCCCGTTGAGGTTGAAGGCCGCGCTGAGGTCGGCGGCCGGCCCGCTCAGCGGCAGGGTGCTAGAGGTCGCGGCGGGACGACCGTGTCGGTCGAGTGGGACGAGGTACAGCTCGGCGCGATTGGCATCGGTGAACCAGGCCCCGGTACGGGTGAGGGCCACGTCGTCGACGAATGACGTCGCCCAGCTGGGCGAGCTGATAGGTCGCGACGGTTGCACCAGTCCTCGTGTCGTACACGTAGCCCTGCCCGTTACCGCCTCCGGCGACGTACAGCAGACGGGTACGCGGGTCGTACTTCATTCCGACCGCCATCCGGCCGTCAGGCACGTCGATGAACAGCTCCGCCGTGCCCGTCCTGAGGTCGCCGCGGAAGATGTCTCCGCGGTAGAAGTCGCCCGCATAGAACGTATTGCCGACGCCGGCAGCGATGCCTTCCGCGGCGGAGGCCCCGGGTAGCACGATCACGGTGGCCGCCGGCGCGACGGCCGCGGCCGGGTTCGCTACCGGTACCAACGCCGCTGCGACGAACGCGCGGATCGCCGCTCAAGTCGATGTCCTCCGCGCCCCACAACAGTCGTCATAGTCATGCCTTCCGTCCGGGAACCTCTATAACCATAGTAATGGTGATTATGGTTTCCCCGCCTAGCGCCAAGAACCACGAGGCAGGCTTTGCCACCTCGCCAAATCCCACCTGTGCCCATGCTTCTCCAGTGTTCCCGGGTCATGCCGGGGGTGACAACGGCATGGGCGGTGTCCACGGTGATGCCTTGAGCGCCGGAAGACGGTGGTGGCGTAGCCGAGGTCGACGTGCCGAGCAGTTACATCGTCCGCGGGTAGGCGCACCGTCAGTCTGGGCGCCGCTCGCGGCGCACCTTGAAGGTCGGCAAGCACGCCTGGATCCTCAGCCGCACGCGTTGACCCCACGCTGATGTCGCCCGCGGCGGCACCCGCACCCGTTCAAACAGGAAGCGCGCGCAGAAGCGCCATTGCACGGCGAGTGTCGCGACGGCAATGCCGAACGGCGGCCGCCAGGAGTAGAGCGCGTGCCGGTCGGGCTCGCGGTACGGGCTCGCCTACGGTAACGACGGCCTACGTGGGGCGCGCGCCCCGGGCGCTGCTGGGCAGTGCGCTCGAGTCGGCGGGGGGCGCTGATGTCCTGGCCGGCACCGTCAGACTCAACCGCCGAGGAGGTCGCGGTCGAGTGCTCGGGTCAGCGGCCAGGCTCCCTGGCACCAGTTGGCGATGACGGTGTGGGTGGTGTCGGTGTCGGGGTCGCGCACGGTGCGGAAGGAGACGCCGGCGTGCGGTCGCCATCGCGTTAGGTCCCGAAGGCGGTCGCTTGCCTTTTCTCGGTCGTTTTGAGCCGGTCTGCGCGACGAACGGACACGGGCGCACACCGATACAAGGCAGCAATAGCCAGGCGGAGCAACTCGCCACCATTTGAGCCTCTGAATTTCTCGGTCAGAAGCCTGCTGGGGCGCTGACGCCCTTCTTGAGGTCGCAGCCGCCGTGGCAACGGCTTATCGGACGAGCAACTATTCAACGACGGCGGCCGGGGACACGAGCGGGAGGCGGTCCCGCGCCGGTCAGCGCCGCGCAGCTCTTCGAGATCGCGATCGTCCCCCTGCTGGCGTGCGCGGGGACCTTCGCCGACGCGGCGGCCGGCTAGGAAGCCAGCTCCGACCAGGCGTAGCCACACAAGAGCGGCAAGAGCCAGAGCGACCGCGACGATGCTGAACACGCAGGCTCCCGCAGCCCTGAGCGAGGGGGCTCGGAAAGCGGAGCGGCGCAGGACCTCGCGCAGCCTGACACGGGGGCGGCGCCACGGTCAACGAGCGCCTGAAGTCGCTGGCGCGGGTGTCCCAGCGCGAGAGTTGCGGGGACCTCGTTCTGCGTTTCTCCTGTGGATCGTCGGCGGCCCCCATCGCCTCGACCCTTCTCGTTCGACCCTGGCCGGGAGCCGGCAGTCGTCCGGCGGTTTGATTCAGGAGGTCTGCGGGGTGCGGGGGAACGGTCCCACGCAACCCGTGACCCGGAAGACCTTGTGCTCGGGTCGCCGGCCGGCGACCCGTTCGAGCGCACGTCAGGCCTGATCAGCCGCCCTTGACCCGGTGGGGCTCGATCCCCGAGGGATCGACCGGGCAGGTGCGCGAAGCATCGAGGGCGGCCTCGCTGCCGCCTCCGGAGTAGTCGTCCTCACCGAGGAAGACGGTTCGCCAAGAGCTCGGTGTCGACCGGGCCGTTCGGCGCGGTCGGCGGGTGCGCCCAGAAGGTCAGGTCCGCGTTCAACCCGCCTTGATCGAAGCCGTAGAAGTCGACCCGAACCGTGCATTCGACGCTCGGTTGCTCATCTTGGCGGTGCCGTAGTTGTCGGGCCGGTCCGCGCTCTCGGCTGCGGTGGGTGCCTCGTGGCTCCGCGTCTTCGGCCGTACCGCCGTTCTGCCGGACGGGCTGGCGTCTCCAACCGCGCTCGGCCCCGGAGCAGCAGGGTCACCCACGATTGCCCGGCACGGACGAACACAGCCGCGGAAGCGGCGAACCTGCCAATCAGGGCGGTCCGCATCTGTAGTCCACAGTTGTGTTCGCCGAGCTGGTCCCACGAGTTGGTCACGATGTGCGGATCTCAGCCGAGATCAGCGCGCCCGGCTCGGGCGGCAGTCTCGCCGGCGTCGACGCCGATCACTCGAACGTTACCGTCCCCGGGGTGTCGGGAGTCCCGCGCCCGGGGGTTGTCATGTTTCCGACTTGCGGCGGAGGTAGGCGACCCGCAGACCGAGTGACAGCGCGGATGTGGCGGTAACCGCGGTTAGGGCCGCGATGGGTGCGCCCAGGAGGGCGCCGACTGCCACGAGCAGCAGCCGGCCGTCCCGGCCGCCCAGCAGCCAGCCGAGCGCTCGCTCCGGTGCCGGCGGCAGGCCCAGGGCGGCGGCCCGGTCCTTGGTTGCCATTGAGAGCAGCGCCCCGGTTGTGGCGGGCACGGTCAGTGCCAGCACTGTGCGCGGGTCGTGCCTGTCGAGCGCCCACAGCCCAAGGCCGGCCATGATGGCGGCGTCCCCGACCCGGTCGAGCACGCCGTCGAGCAGCGCGCCCTGAGGGCTGCCGCGCAACTGGAGCCGGGCGACCTCCCCGTCGACGCCGTCGGCGACCGAGCTCGCGTGGACCAGCAGCGCGCCGGCCACGCCTTGCCCGGTCGCAAGCAGCACCGCGCCGCCTATGCCGAGCCCGAAGGCCGCCAGCGACACGAGGTCGGGATCGGGCCGCAGCGGCGCCATCGCCATCGACAGCCGGGTCGACAGCGGACGGTTGAGCCAACGGCTGACTGGCCCGTCGGCCTCTTTGCCGAGCGAGCCGCGCAGGGCCGCGGTGGCCACCCGCGCGTCCTCGGGTGTGTCGACGTCCTGCCACCAGCACCCGTCGGGCAACGCGACCGCCCGCAGCGGCCGTTCCTTCGCCAGCCCGGTCACGGCCCCGGCCAGCGTATGGTCACCCTCGGCCGCGGCCCGTGCTTGGCAACGGAAGATGTCCGGAGGCAACAAGAACGCGCCACAGTCGATGGCCGGCTCGTCCAGCTGTTTTCCCAACGCAACCACGGCGCCGTCCACGACCCGGACCCTGGTGCCCTCTTCCCAGGCGGCGCGAAGCGGACTGGCGTCGACCAGCACAGCGGGTGCACCGCTGGCTAGCAGCCGGTCGATCGCTCCGTCGCCGAACACGTGGTCGGCGGTGAGCAGTGCGAACAATGCGTTGCCGGCCACCACGTCCTCAACCGAAGCCAACGACGCGCCGTTGCCGTCCCCCCACCGCTCGGCGTAGACGGTCCGGACCCGGCCGGGCCGCAGCCGGTCGACCACGGCCGCGACCGGCCCCGCGTCGTGGCCGACCACGACAACAACAGACTCCACCCCAGCGGCGAGCAGGGTCAGCACGGCCCGCTCGACCAGGCTCAAGCCGCCCAGCAGCAGCAGCGCCTTGGAACCACCTCGGGTGATGGAACTCATCCGCTCCGACCGGCCCGCCGCCAGCACCACACCCACCCGCGGCACATACGCCGGCCGCCAAGGCGCCTGCGCAGCCTCAGCCACGCGCCACCTCCCGGGCGTTATCAGAGCAACACCGCAAGGATCACCGCTGACGCCCGGCATGGCAGCGGGGGAGGTTCCCCAGGCCGCGCTGCTGGACAGCAGTCGAGCTTGTCCTTAACCGGCCGCCATGTCAGCGAAGGTCTCTGCGTCTGCGAGCGATCACGACGACCGCCCGGATCACGGGCGGGTCGACGGTCGGGTCCAGCCCGCGCCGGCGCACCGGATGCGCTCTCATGGCTCCCCTTTGTGTCAAGACGCCTCGGGGAACCGCGTTTTAGGGTGGTCGGTGGTGGGTCCGGAAAGTGGCTTGTCCGAAGAGCCGATGTCCGGGGTCAGGTCGGTCACGCTGGATTGCAGAGTCGTCCCCGAGTGCCCTTCCGGGCCCGCCGCCTGGCGTCGTTGTTGGTCGTCGACCATGCGTTGGTAAACCACGTTGGACAGGCGTCGTTTCAACGCGCGCATGGCCTCCATCGACGTCTTCCCGGCGGCCTTCTTGGTGTCGTAGTAAGCGCGGCCCTCGGTCGCGTTGCGCAGCTGGACGATGGCCATGATGTGCAGGGTGCGGTTGAGTCGCCGGTTACCGGCACGCGACAACCGGTGCCGTTTCTGCTCACCGGAGGACGCGTCCAATGGGGCGGTGCCGTTCCAGGAGGCGAACCGGTCGCGGTCGGCGAACCGGCGGATGTCGCCGACGTCGGCGAGCAGCCGGGCGGCGCCGGCCGGGCCGATGCCGTGCAGGTCGAGCAGCGTGGACCCGCGCGCGGTGACCAGCTGTTTGAGGTCCTTGTCCGCGGCCCTGATGTTCTTGTCGATGCTCTCGAGCTCACCGACGAGCTCGACGGCGAGCCGGCGGCGGGTCTTGCCCACCACGTCGCGCGGTTTGATGGTGGCCAGCATCCGCCGCGCCTGCTGTGCGGACAGAAACTGTTTGGCGCCACCGGGAAACAGCTCCAGCAGCAACCGGTGCAGCCGGTTGACGGTTTGCGTGCGGGCCCGGCCGAGCTCGTCGCGGCGGTCGGCCAGCATGCCCAGCACTACGAGGTCCGGGTCCACGGTTACCTGGACGAGGTTCGGGGTGCGCAGCGCGACCATCGCCACCGAATGCGCATCGACCGGGTCGGTCTTGCGGCCGTTACCGGTGGCGAACACCCGCACTTGCGCGGACAGCTTGGCCGGCACGTCGTAAACCGTTTCACCGTCGTGCACCAGCCGGTGCGCGATGTGCCTGCCGATGCCGTTGCAGCCCTCGATCGCCCACACGCGATCCGTGTGCTTGCGGCCGGCCGCGAGCAGCGCCGCGTAGCCGTCCTTGTCGGTGCCGAACCGGCCGACATCAAGCACCCGGCCGCGTTCGTCGATGACCTCGATCGTGGCCGACCGCTTGTGCGGATCCATCCCGATGATCACACCCACAGTGCCTCCCTCGACGATGACGAAACGCGCTTACGCAAGGAGGGCACCGCTACTTCGAGCAGAACAGACCCCTTTCCAGCCACTCCCTGCTCGGCGCCCGACGAGGCCGCAGGCCATGAGTGAGCCACACCAATCGAGCCGGTGGGCAGCCGCAATGTGGGAGCGTCTCGCCGGGCACCTGGACCGAGTCTGGCCGGACACCGGTCCTACCCCAAGGATCTAAGTAGCCGATGTGCGGATTGCCCCGCACCGCATATGTAGGGACTCGACCTGTGCCTGGATGTAGGCTTCCTCGACTCCGTTGAGCCGGCTCGCAGCAGGAACTGCTCGACAACACGCAAAATCGTTTCCGTAAGCCAACTCGAAGTCACGACCTTGACCGCACATCAGTGCTGAAGGGGCAAGGCCCGATCACAAACGTCGCTGTTCCCGACTTTGCGCCAGTTGCCGGGCCGTCGGGTTCGCCGCTCTGGATGTCTCACTGGCGGCTTCGGGCCGGTGGGAGCGCCCGCGTGCGTCATTCGCACGATGAGCGAGTTGGGAGGCCGCCAGACGTCGCGGTCCTCGAATGGCCATGCGTAGGTCATGGCTCCGTCGCGGACGCAATCGAGCAGCCCCGGCGCTCCGAGCTCGATGAGCTGACCACTCGTAGAGCTGCTGCAACCTCGGAACGATGACCCCGTAATCCAGGAGTCGTCCGAAGCGAAGTTCGCGATCGAGGTAGGAGCTGACGCTGTCACGGAGGGGGTACTCGTCGGGCAGCACGCGAGACAGCTGCAGGAAGATCCCGGCCATCCCGAGCCTCGGGTCACCGAGGAACGGGGCGAGCGGACGCAGCCACCCGAGTGAGATCCGGGGGGCGGCGACCAGCGCGTGTGCATAGAGCACCCGGCAGAGCACGACGTTCATGAAGAAGCGCTCGGCTGCGTTCTCCGCTTCCGCCAGGTCGCGGTGCTCGAGGTAGGCGGAGACCACGCTCCCGTTGTGCGCCCGATACCAGGCCCGAGCGGTCGGGTGATGGACGAACGACATCCAGTGGTCGACCGTGCGCGACGAGGCCGGACCCGGAAGGTCCCCGCTGAGGGCCACTGCCTCGCAGCCGTCCCGAACGATGCGCTCGTTCACCGCACGCCACCACGGACTCCCTGGACGGTCGGCGGACGGCGGTTGCAGCACACCTCGCCGAAGCTGCCAGCGCATGAACGACATCGCCGCCCGGCGATAGGGCAGGTGCCGGGGCGCCTTGCCGAACGGGCCGTGATAGCAGCGCTCCATCAGCGCCATCCGGCCGGCCGGGTCGTCGCGGACCGAGCCGACCCTCTGCTCCGCCCACGACGCGGCGCTGGGCCCGACGCTCACCGCCACATGATCGCGCCCTGCGCACGCGATCGACGAAGAGATGACGAATGCCTGCTTCAAGCTGGGTGGGCGAGATCGATCAGCTGGGCCGGCACTCCAGTTGTTTTAGTTCTTGCAGTCGGATGTTCACCTCTGCGACGTGTGCGGCTCTCAGACTGACGCGCATGAACAAGCCCGCGCGCGATGTCGAGCGCTTCTACGCCACCGAGGAGGTCGTCGCGAAGCTGCGCCGGCTCGCCGATGCCCTCGAGAACGATCAGACGTTCCGGATTCAGATCGGGGGCGAACAGATCCGGGTGCCGAAGCGAGCGGAGTTCTCGATTGAGCACGAGCGCGGGGATGCCGACGAGGAGATCGAGTTCCAGTTCAAGTGGACGCTGGATGGGAGCGACGACGTCGAGGCCAGCGAGGACGAGCCCGTCGTCTGACGTCGACGGGACGACGCACGCCGGGCGCGGTCTCCCCCACTAGTCTCATCCATCCCGTCCGGGCGAGTCCGTCGAGACCGCGAGGAGTGGCTACCACGCTCACCCGACCTGCCACGGACACGAACGGGCTCGCCCACGCGGCACGGCGGGGTGGGGCGACGCTGCCCGCCGGCGCGCGGGCCAGGCACTCCCGTGCAGGCCGCTCTCGACCTGCCCGGATGGTGGGCATGTCACATGTATTCTCACGCAAGGCTGCCGGGTGCAGGGTCTACCGCGGGCGGCGCAAGGCAACCCAGTTGCCGTTCGCCGATGCCCTGGAGTTCCTCGGTCCTGATCACCACGGCTGTTTCCTCCGCTGAGATCCAGCGGCCGTCGCGACGGTCCCCAGCCAGGAGAACGATGTCGCAGCCGAGCGATGCGTTGTTCACGGCTCCCGGTGATAACCACCGGTCGACCGCCCGTCCGGGAGCAGTCGCGGATCACGTTGAGGGCGGCCAAGCTTCGCGCCCAGAATCGGACGTCATCGCCCGGCAGGCTGTGCGAGCGTTAGGGGGCGCGGGCGCGCGGTGCGCAGCGTTCGTGTTTGACACGGCGACGTAATTCCTATTCGAGGAGTGGCTGAGGCGAGGGGTTGCCGCCTGCTGCGCGCTGGTCGAGCGCGGCCGCGGCGAAGGCGGGCGCTGCGATCGCAGACATTGAGCGGGAGCGGATGCCGAGGGTTCGCTCGACGCGCTCGGCGAGGTCGTCGTCGAAGAGCCGCACGACGATGGGGAGGTTCGGCGCGACAGCACGGGCGCTGAGCGCGGCTTGAAGGTTGACGACATCGTCATCTGTGACAGAAAGCAGGCAGAGCGCTCGCTCGACGTGCACCGCGGCAAGTGTCTGCGACAGGCTGGCGTCTCCGGTGACGAGCGGGACGCGTAGCGCGCGGGCGGCGGGGACGAAAGTGCTGTGCTCGTTTCGCTCGATCGCGGCGACGGGCAGGCCGGCGGCGACCAGCTGCTGGACGATGCGGTACCCCACAGATCCCACGCCGGCCACGACGACGTGATCACGCAGCCCACGTGGCACCTGTCCGAGCGCCCGGGCGATCCTGGAGGACACGAGTGCGTCGGTGAGGAAGGCGTACAGCGCGGCGATCATGGCCGCCCCCACGAGCATGAGCAGCACGCCGTACAGCTTGAACCACCAGGCTGCCTCGAAGAGGTCGATGTCGCCGTACTCGGTTGTCATCGCAGTCGTGACAGTGAAATACGCGGCGTCGATCGGTGTTAGCCCGTCAAGCCGCGTGAATACGATCGTGCTCACGGCAACTGTGGCGATAAACAAGCCGATCAGCACGCGGAAGCGTCCGTCGCGCGCTAAGCCGCGGACGGTTGCGCGCAACTCGGCCGTCCTCGCGCGTCCGGTGGAACGGCGAGTGACAGCGCTGTCGAGCAATCCGAGCGCCGCAACGAACGCGGGGGCAGCCAGGGCGGAAGCGCTCAGCAGGCGGCACTCGGGCAGGAGCGATTCCAGCTGCGCCGCGAGCTCGGTGTTGAATACGCGCACGACCGTCACCACCTCGGGGTTGAGCTCCCGCGCGGCGAGCGCGGCATGGAGGTTGACAACGTCGTCGTCGCCGGTGAGGACGACCGCGGATGCGCGTTCGATCCCTGCCAGTCGCAGCGTGCTCGGCTCGCGCGGGTCACCCGTGACGAACCGAGCTTCGATACGCGTCGGTGGCGACGAGTCCGGCTCAGCGATGACGCAGACCGTCGCCCCCGCGGCGCACAGCTGCTCCAGAGTCCGAAGGCCCAGGCGATCAAGGCCGCAAAGGATCACGTGCTTCTCGGAGAGCCCGCCCGTAGTGGATTCGCTGATCATCTAGGACGCCTCAAGTCGCTCGGAAAGGCCGCAGCACGTCCGCATTGCGTCCCGCGCAGGATCAGCGCCGACGAGTGGCTCGAGCTGGCGCTGATCCCGCAGTCCGTATTCGCGGGGACGTTCATCGCCGCCTTCCGGCTTACCGGAGCTCGGATTTGTAGGCGCCATAGTCGTTGTCGAACGGAAGCAGGTCCCTCGTTGCCATCTCGCTCGCCTGTCGGGCCGTCTCGTCCCCAGCCCGCCCCCATGATTTGCGTACCAGCGGTACGACCGGGCGCGCACCGGCGGCAAGAAGCAGGAAGCGAAAAATGATGCTGACAACTACCATCAGGTCCCCCCTGTCAGTCGACGCAGCCCGCGAGCCCGCTGACGCAGGATCGTCCAGTTTGGCACCGTTCCGGCGCCCACTAAACGACAGCGCGAGGAATCATTCCTGATCTTGGGAGAGCCGGCAGGATCGCATGCTTCGCTTCGGGCCGCGAGGACCTCGACATGACCCCGGCCGCAGCCCGCGAGGGCCGACCGGTAGACGATTGGAATGCTGGTCTGCTGAGCCGAACATGGCACCGATGATCATCCGCTCGCGGTGGGCTTCGTGATGATCGGCGTCCATGCCGAGCGCGCCCGGCGTCCACCGCAGTCGCGGTCACGCCGACTGCAGGGGCTATGTATAGACGGCGCGTCAGTCCTGGACGGCGATCCGGGCGAGCCCGTTGTCGTCGAGCAGGCCGGCGGGCAGCGTCTCGGCCAGCGATGCGCCGCGCCAGCTTCTCGATCAGCAGACCCAGAAGCAGGTAGTTGGCGTTGCAGTACGCATATTTGGCGTCTCGCTCCGACACCTGGGTCGTGATCAGGGCCAGGGTTCCTCCATAGTCCAGTGTCGGTAGAGGTCCTGGGCCATCGGGTCGAGCTCGGCGTCGTTCGGGCTGACGATGCCGCTACGCATGCCGAGCGCATCGCGCACGGTGGCGCCATTAGCGAGCAAGGGGTGCGTCAAGTAATCCGACAGCCGTCTGTCTAGGTCGACCTCGACCAGCCGAATCACCTCGGCGGTACGAACGGCTTGGTCACGCTCGCGAGCGCCAGGACGTTTGGGGGTCAGCGTGGTCCAAAGAAATGTCGGCGCCGGCGGCGCCGGACCACGATCCGCGCTGGGTGACGATGGCGCCCGTCACACCGGCGGCCGATCCTTCGCCACCCAGCCGCCCAGCACAGCCTTCAACCCTGCTGGGGTGTCGGCTGGCAGTGGCGTCGAAGACGGCTCGGGAACTGTTTGCCCAGACTCGACGCCGCGTTCGCCACGCCGCTTCGCTCGCCGACGGCTCGGAGGCGGTCGACGGTGATTCGCCGGAGGTACACGACCAGAGCGGACTCCGGAGAGTTGCCTAGGGTTGATCCGCCCTGAGCTTTCACCCGCCGCAGTCGGGTACCTGTTCGCTCAGACACTGCCCGCCTGGGCGATGGACAGCAGCCGGTCCACCGCGCGGCCCACGCTGAACTCCCGGGCCACTTGGGCGCGGACATCGTCGCTCAGGGGGCCGCCGTTGACGGCTCGAGAGGCCATCTCGGCAAAGCCGAGGGCATCGCCTTGGTCGGCGAGATACAGCCCCGTCGAGTTGGCTCCTGCTGTCTCCGCAAGCCCGCCCGAGCGGTACGCCACGACGGGGGTGCCTGCGGCCCGGGCCTCCAGCGAGACCATCCCGAACGGCTCGTCACTGGACGGCACCAGAACGGCGTCGACACTGGCCATGAGGGCGGCCATTGTCACGGGACTGCGCCGTCGCGAGATCAGCGAGACGCCGGCGGCCAGCAGCATCGCCCGGATCCACGGAGTGTCCGACCCGAAGCCGTCGTCCTCGTCGGTCACAAGCAGCCTCCCCGGCAACTTGCCGGCCAGACTGAGCCCGACCAGGTCAGGCAGACCTTTGCGCCAGACGAGCCGCCCCGAGTAGAGAAGGACCGGCGGGT
The DNA here is from genome assembly GCA_963836025.1 of uncultured Actinomycetota bacterium. GTDB lineage: Bacteria > Actinomycetota > Actinomycetes > JBEVHX01 > JBEVHX01 > JBEVHX01. The sequence goes on along the minus strand of CAWIIE010000006.1, from coordinate 251,454 downwards.
TGCACCTCGGCCCACGTATGGCGGCGGCGAAGGATGTGTCCACGTGGGGGTGCACCACTGACACGCAAGCCCCGGTGAGTCCTTGAATTCTCCTGGCCAGCCAGGCCGAGCACGCCACTAGGGTCCAGGGGCCGTCAACCGAGCGCAGGCTATCGACATAGCTGCCCGGCCGGATCAATGTCGCCCCTCGTGGATCCCAACGACCCGCTGGCGGCCACGGCGTCGCCACTCGGACCGCGTTGTCAGCGCTCGGGGCGGGCGAGTTGTGCATGAACAGAACGCTGCGCGGGCCGGAGAGCGCGCACGACAGGTGGTGCGGTCGGTTGTTGGCGACGAGCAGGTCCGCTGCTCTGGGCAAGTCGGCGACGGTCCGCGCCTCCACCAGCTGGTAGCCGTCGTCGCAGTGCCTGCGGTGCTCCCCACCGTCAGCGGACAGGGACGCCACGGTGACGTCCAGACCTCGGCGCGCCAGCTCGGCCGCCCATCCGACCACCAACGACTCAAGGCCACCCTGGCCGGGATGCACCGGCCCGACCTGCGGCAGTGTCAGCGTGATGCGCACGGCACGATCACCGACCTATCCGCGGCCGGCGAGCCAGCCCAGATGGGCCGGGCGAAGGCCACGGCATCCGCAATGAACCGGCTGACGGGCAGCCGGTCGCCCGAGCATGGGCGTCGAATCTGTCGCGGAATGGTCGAGCTCGGCCAGGTCCGGGCGGACGCTGCCGACGAGGCGCCGACGCTTTGTCAGCAGCGCGTCGGCCTGGATCACCAGCGGTATCGGCTCGAAGTGGTTCGGCAGAGGGCCCCCGGCGACCAGGCATCTCAACAGCTCGGCTTCCCGCGATGCACGCGGAGCAGCGCCGGAATCGTTAGCGTCCACTGCCACGAACAGTTCCCGTGAGTGGCGCGGCTGGATCCACCACGACACAGCCGACGAGGCGGTCCCCAGCAGACCATGAGGCCTCGACCGGCGTGACGAAGGCGAAGTCGAGGGCGCTCCGGTCGTACGCCAAACCCACATAGGCACCGAACTGGTCCTGACAGGCCCGCTCCGCGTCGGCGTCGAGCGCTTTCTGGCCCGGCCACACATCGCCGGGCACGTCCACCAGCGCATAAATCTCGGCGTCGTGCGCCACCGCGCAGTCGACTTCAGTGCCGAGGGCTTCCCAGCACGAACCAACGGCTGGAGCGGCCGCCCGGCCTAGCCCGCGAGGCGAGTCGGTCAGCGGTCCGCCCGGGTCCGAGACGATGCAGACCACCTCGTGGTCGCCGATGTCCCAGGTCTCGCTGGAAGGTGTCAGTACCGAGATCTCGAAGCGTGCCAGACCGTACGACAAGCCGACGAAACCCCCGAACCGCTCGGCGCATCCCTCCTGGGCGAGGATCGCCGTCCGCTCGTCACCCGGGAACTCGCCATCCTCAAGGCCGAAGCTGTCATAGACCTCGCCGGCATGCGCTTGCTCGCACGGAACGGCCGACACGGTTTCAACCTCGGTCGCGAAGATCGAACCGCCGGGCACCTCGCTGAGGCAGTCCCCAACCCGCACATCGAGGGCTCCGACATCACCCGAGGTGGTCACCTCGCCCGTGGCCTCGGATCGCTCCGCGTCGGCTCCGCACGATGCGAGCGCCGCGACGGCGACACAGGCAACCAGAGTCACAATCCAAGCTCTTGTTCGAGCGCCCATCGCGACCACCCATTCGTCACCGCCGCTGTCCCTGCTCCCGGATGACGCGCTGCCGACGCCAGATCCACCGCCCCACAGGTACGCGCAGCTCGTCGCCCCGTCGCGCGCTCGAGGGCTGCAAGTCGCTTGGCGCTTCGGCTCTGCGTTGCTCGATTCGAAGATGGAGCGCACGTCCCGGTCGGCCAGCGTGCCGTCGCGCTGCGCCCGAACCTGGCCGGACTCCAGCGCGACGACCGCGGTGTCGATCGCCCGGTCCACCCCCCCGGCCAGACACGCCGCGTCGTACACATCGAGCGTGGTGGTGTCGATCATCGGTCGCTCCTTTCTGACATCGGGGGCCGAACCTGGCCGAAGCCCTTGGATTCCAGCCGCGTGTGGTTGATCCTGAGAGTGCTCGCAGTGAGAATCGCTGGCAAGAAGGATTGCAATATTGCACGCATGGATGCGAGGAGATTTCTATGGAAGGACGAGTCACCGACTCGAATCGAGACAGCCCATCCGTACGAGAGCGCCGCCTGGCCGCCGAGCTGCGCAGGCAACGGATGACCGCGCAGCTGCAGGGCAAGGACGTTGCCGCGCGCCTGGCCTGGTCAGCCTCGAAGGTGTCCAGGATCGAGACAGGCCACATCGGCATCGGCCAGGAGGACCTGGAGCGACTGCTCGAGTTGTATGCGGTGCCCGATGAGCAGGCGCAGATGCTGCGCCGGCTGGCGCCCTCGGCCCGCCCGAGAGGCTGGTGGGACGCGTTCGCCGACACGTTGTCGCCGGGCTATTCGCAGTTGATCCGGCTCGAGGCCGGCTCGCGGGCCTTGCAGACTTACTGCGCCCTTGTCCCCCATGCGCTACTGCAAACGCCTCGCTTCACCAGGAACCTCATCGAGTCCAGCTGGGCGCAGCCATCGAGCGCGGAGACTGACCGCCGGGTCCAGGTCTGCCGCCGCCGGCAGAGCGTGCTCGACGCGGACTGTCGCCCGGAACCGCTGCAGTTTGCTGCTGTCATCGACGAGTCGGTGCTGCGACGCACGATTCGCATGCTGGACGGCAGCGCCGATCCGGATGTCGCCCTGGAACAGCTGAGCTCGTTGGTTCAGGTCGCCGACCGGCCGAACGTGACGATTCAGGTGCTGCCCTTCACCGCCGGCCTTCCGCCGGTGACATCCGGTTCGTTCTCCATCCTCGAGTCCCTGGCAACCGAGGCTCCCGACGTCGTCTACCTGGAGAACAGGACCCGCATCTCCTACATCGATGCCGAGACGGAGGTGTATCGCTACACACGTGACTTCCAGCTGCTCAGCGAGATCGCGCAGTCGCCGAGCGACTCGCTCGCCGCGATTCGGGCCGCCATGGACGCACTCGCGTGAACCGGAGTGATGGCACGGCTGGTGCGCGGCATATCACTCGGCAATGCGCAACTAGGCAGTCCTCGCTTCTGAGCTGATGGCACGCTGCGCACTGGGCCAAGTTGATGACCCTCAGCGATGCCTTGGATGCGCCGGTGTTGTACGGCGAAGATCTGCGGAAGGCCAAATGGCGAGCCGATTGCCGGCAACGGATCGACATGGAGTCGTGCGCAGTGAGCGCGCATGCACGGACATCGCCGTTCATGGCCTGGACCCACCAGGCGGCCTGAAGCGCGTCTAGTCCGGCCAGCTGCATGTCGCGGGGTCGTCATCCACGCTTCGGGCGATCGGCCGTCCACGGCCCTGCGGAACCAGGCTGTCGGTTGTCCTGCTCACTTTGGCCGGCACGGGTTATCCACAGCGCGCGTTGTCCGGTTTGTCCTGGCGGGCGGGATGCGCATACCCTCCACCGCGCGCGTCGCGGGAGACGCGCCACAGCGGACCCACGGGGGCAGGCCATGGCGGTCGAGCTCGAGAATCGGCGGGTGCTCGACCAGGTCGAGCATGACGTCCGCGAGCTGGTGCGACGGCGCGGGCTGGACCCGACCGTCGACCCGGCCGTGATCCGGGCCGTCGTCGATGAGGTGGTCTCCGAGCACGAAGAGCGGGCCGCCCGCGGGACCCTGGCCGCGATCGAGGACCCGGACGCGGTCGCCAAGCATGTCCACGACGCGGTCGCCGGCCTCGGACCGCTGCAGCGCTACCTTGACGACCCGACGATCGAGGAAATTTGGATCAACGAACCGGGCCGGGTCTTCGTCGCCCGGGCCGGGTTGAGCGAGCTCACCGCCACCGTGCTCGATGAGGCCCAGGTACGCGAGCTGGTCGAGCGAATGCTGCGCTCGACTCATCGGCGGGTGGACATGTCCAGCCCGTTCGTCGACGCCGGCCTGCCCGACGGCAGCCGACTGCACGTGACCATCCCGGACATCACCCGCCGGCACTGGGCGGTGAACATCCGCAAGTTCGTCGTGCGCGCGACGGACCTCGGCGAACTCGTCTGCGCTCGGCACGCTCACCGCTCAGGCGGCGCAGTTCCTCGAGGCGGCCGTCGTCAGCGGGCTCAACATCCTGGTCGCCGGCGGCACCCAAGCGGGCAAGACCACGCTGCTCAACTGCCTGGCGAGCGCGATCCCGGCACGCGAGCGCGTGGTCACCTGCGAGGAGGTGTTCGAGCTTCGCCTCGACCTGCCGGACGTGGTCGCGATGCAGACCCGGCAGCCGAGCCTCGAAGGCACGGGCGAGATCCGGTTGCGCCGGCTGGTCAAGGAGGCCCTGCGGATGCGGCCGTCGCGGCTCGTGGTCGGTGAGGTCCGGCAGGAGGAGAGCCTCGACCTGCTGATTGCGCTGAACTCCGGCGTGCCCGGCATGTGCACCCTGCATGCGAACAACGCGCGCGAGGCGGTGACGAAGATGTGCACACTGCCGCTGCTCGCCGGCGACAACGTCGGCCATGCCTTCGTCGTCCCAACGGTCGCGTCGTGCATCGACCTGGTCGTGCACACCGCGACCGAGATCGACGGGCGCCGTCGGGTGCAGGAGATCGTCGCGGTGACCGGGCGCGCCGAGCGTGGCGTGGTTGAAACCGAGGACGTGTTCACGACCCGTCGAGGTGCGCTCACCCGTGCGGACGGGTTTCCGCCGCACCAGGACCGTTTCGAACGCGCCGGGTTCGACGTCCTCGCTTTGCTGCAGCCGGCCGCCTGATGGGCGCGCTCCTCGGGCTGACCCTCGGCCTCGGGCTGTTCCTGACGGTCACCCCGAGGCGTCGGGGCGAGCGTGCGCGCGACCACCCGTTCGGCGGCGGCGGCGCGGTTCGGCGAGACGTTGGCCCGCGCCGACCTACGCGGCGTAACGCCGCTGCGGTTTGTGCTGGCCTGCCTGACCATGGCTGCGGTCGGGTTCGTCCTGCTCGGCTGCGGTGTCTGGCTCGCTGGTGATCGCCACCGCGTTCGGCGCGCTCGCCGGGTATGCGCCGGTGGCCGTGCTGAGGCTGCGCGCCCGCCGCCGACAGGACGCGCTCCGGGAACTGTGGCCAGACGCGGTGGACAACCTGGCCTCGGGCGTTCGCGCGGGGCTGTCTTTGCCCGAGGCGCTGACCCAGCTCGGGCAGCGCGGCCCCGAACCGCTGCGCCCCGCGTTCCAACGCTTCGGCGAGGACTACCGCGCGACCGGGCGCTTCGGCTGGTGCCTCGACCGGCTCAAGGACGACCTCGCCGACCCGGTGGCGGATCGCATCGTGGAGTCGTTGCGCATCGCGAGCGAGGTCGGCGGCACCGACCTCGGCCGGCTGCTGCGCACGCTGTCGTCGTTCCTGCGCGAGGACGCCCGGACGCGAGCCGAGCTCGAGTCCCGTCAGACCTGGACGATCAACGCTGCCCGGCTGGCGGTCGCCGCACCTTGGTTGCTGCTGGCGATGCTGTCGTTGCGGCCGGAGGCGGTCGATGCATACGACAGCGCGGCCGGCGTCATCGTGCTCGCCGGCGGCGCTCTCGCCTGTGTCGTCGCATACCGGCTGATGATGCGGATCGGTCGGCTGCCCCGCGAGCAGCGGGTGCTTCGATGACGCCGGTGATCGGTGCCGCGCTCGGCGCGACGGTCGCGTGCGGCGCCCTCCTCACGCTTCTCGCGGTTGCCGTTCGTGCGTCGCCCAAGGCTGAGTGATCGGCTCGACCCGTACCTGCGGGAGACCGCCGCGACCTCCCGCCTGCTGACCCAGGTACCGACCCGCACTCCATTCCCCACGCTGGAGCGGCTGGTCGCGCCGTTCGTCGTCGACGCGGCCCGCCGGCTCGACGACTGGCTCGGCGGCGCCGCGTCGGTGCGGCGTCGGCTCGACCGGCTCGGTGATCACACAACCGTGGAGGAGTTCCGGCTGAGCCAGGTCGCCTGGGGCGCGGCCGGGGCGGTCGTCGGGTTCGTCCTGGCGCTGCTGATCAGCACGTCGAAGGGCTCGGTGCAGCCGGTACCGCTGCTCGCGATGTGCATCCTGGCCGCGGCGACCGGTGTGCTCATGCGCGACCGGCGACTCACCACGCAGGTGCAGCAGCGCGAGGAACGCATGCTCGCCGAACTGCCCACCATCGCCGAGATGCTCGCGCTTGCGGTCTCGGCCGGCGAGAGCGCCTCCGGCGCCGTGCAGCGGGTCGCGGCCCGCAGCAACGGTGAGCTGGCCCGCGAGCTGCGACGCGCGCTTGCGGAGACCGCGGCCGGTATCCCGCTGGTCTCGCGCGCTGGAAGCGATGGCCGACCGCAGCGGCGTGCCCGCGATCGCGCGATTCGTCGACGGCATGGTCGTCGCCGTCGAGCGCGGCACGCCGCTGGCCGATGTGTTGCGGGCGCAAGCCGTCGATGTACGCGAGGCCGGCCGGCGCTCGCTGCTCGAGACCGGCGCGCGTCGGGAGCTGCTCATGATGGTGCCCGTTGTGTTCCTCGTCTTGCCGGTCTCCGTGGTTTTCGCTTTGTTCCCAGGCTTCTTCGGCCTGTCCCTGTCCGCCCCGTGACCCGCCCGCACCGAGATCAGAAGGAACCACCATGTCCCTGCTCCGCATCATCGTCCGGCTGCGTGACCGTCTCGCGGCGCACGGCACCGACCGCGGCGACGTCCCCGGCTGGGTGCTGGTGACCGTCATGACCGCCGGCCTGGTCACCGCGATCTGGCTCGTGGCCGACGACCAGCTGCAGTCGGTGTTCTCCGATGCGCTGGCCGGCGTCACCGGTCCCTGACGCGCCCGACGGCTGCGCGGTCCGACTCCGGCTCCGCGGTCGTCGAGTTCGTGCTCGTATCGACGCTCGTGGTCACGCTGTTCCTCGGCGTCGTCCAGCTCGGCATCGCGCTGCATGTGCGCAACACCCTGTCGGCGGCCGCGGCCGAGGGCGCGCGGTATGCGGCGAACGCGGACCGCGAGCCCCTCGACGGCGTGCTCCGGACCGAGCAGATCATCAGCGAGGCGCTCAGCCCGCGGTTCGCGCAGGACGTGACCCTGCGGCGCGAAGCCCTCGGCCCCGACGCGGACGTCGTGGTCGTCGAGGTGCGGGCGACCCTGCCGATCCTCGGTTGGCTCGGCCCGGACCGTGCGCTGACGGTGCGCGGTCGCGCGTTCGACGAGGCGACCGGATGAGACGCGACGACGGCTCGGCGATGATCGAGTTCACCTGGCTCGCACTGTTGCTGCTGGTGCCGCTGGTCTATCTCGTGCTCGCGGTCTTCGAGGTGCAGCGCACCGCGTATGCGGTGACCAACGCGGCCCGCGAGGCCGGTCGGGCCTTCGTCACCGCGCCGTCGACCCCCCAGGCGTATGCGCGGGCCGACGCGGCCGTCGAGCTGGCGATGACCGACCAGGGAGCCCCGCTCGACACCGTCCGATCGACGATCACCTGCGGCTCCGACCCATGCCTGACGCCGGGCGGCCGGGTCACGGTCGTCGTGCAGGCGGAGGTGCCGCTGCCGTTCGTGCCGGATTTGTTTGGCCGATCGATGGCGTCGGTGTCCGTGGACGCCCGGCACGAGGCGGTCGTCGACCGATACGCGGAGGACCGATCGTGAGGCAGAGGCTAAAACCCCCGCGAATGTGGACGTTGGCGGGGTTGGGACGCGATCCCAACCCCGCCAACGTCCACATTCGCGGGGTACGCCGAGACGACGGCACCGTGCTGCTGCTCGTGCTCGGGTTCGCCATCGTCGCGATGCTTCTCGTCGCAGTCGTGGTCGACGTCTCGGCGCTGCACCTGGCGCGGCGCTCACTGGCCAGCGCGGCAGACTCCGCCGCGCTCGCGGGCGTCCAGGCGGTCGACGAAGACTGCCGCCTACTCGGGGGCAGCGGGTGACGCGCTGCCACTGTCGGTTGCCGGCAGTCGCGCGGCCGTCGAGCAGCAGCTGGAGGTCATGGAGCTCGACCGGCGCTTCGACGGCCTTGCCGCTGCGGTCGACGCACAGCCCGACCGGACCCAGGTGACGCTGTCCGCCGATATCCGGCTGCCACTCGCGCCGCCCTGGTTACCGGGCGGAGTCGTCCGCATTGACGCGACCGCGGTCGCCACCTCGCCGTTCGTCGACTGACTCATCTCGAGTTGTCATACGAATCGCGTCACCGGTGACGCGATGCGTCTGACAACCGCTGCAGCGCCGCCGAGTTGTCAGACGCTCCGCGTCACGGGTGACGCGAACCGTCTGACAACTGGAAGGGCGGACCGGCTACTCGCCGCGGGTGATCTCGCTGAGCCGCTCGGTGTCCTCGTCGGTCCAACCCTCGAGCTGCAGGACGTCGGCCCAGCCATAGACATGCTGGCCCCCGTAGTCGTGCCCGTGACCCGGCGGCACCCCGGTGGCCATCGGCAGGTCGGCGGTCACCTGCCAGAACGTGACGAACGGGATCCAGACCATCTCGTCCAAGACGTCCCGGCCGCGGTCCTCTTCCAGCCAGTCCGGCCGAGTGAGCAGCAGGTTCGGGCTCCACCACACGATCGGGTCGGACGGGTGCACCAGGTAGATCGTCCGGCTCTCCTCCTGCCAGGGCTCCCCCTCCGGCGGCGCGGGGTCTTCCGGCACATTGGTGAACCGAACGATGCGACCGTCCTTGTACACCGGTTCGACCTCGGGCGTGCCCGGGTCCCGGTCGGCGACGAAGGACCCGTACAGCGTGTTGAAGTTCGGCGGCCCGATGAACAGCGCCGCCCTGGTGCGGTTGGAGATGTCGTACTCGCCGCTGAACGCGGTCTCGCCACCGAAGGACCCCAGCGACTCCCCGAAAACGATCAGCTCTGGGCGGTCATCGGGTGGCAGGTCTGACCACTCTCCGTAGACGACGTCGAACAACGCGCGGCCGGCAGCCTTGGCCTGCTCCTGGTCGACCAGGTACGAGATCCATGACGGCAGGTGCGAGTACTGCATCCCGACGGTCGCCGAGTTGCCGCCGGTCATGTACTCGAGGGAGTCGACCGCGCTCGGGTTGATCCAGCCGCTCCCGGTGGTGGTTGCGACCAGCAGGTAGTCGCGGTCGAAGCCGCCCATGCTGCGCAGGTCCTCGAGGGCGAGCTCCGCTCGGCCTTCAACGTCGTCCGCGGCCGCCAACCCCGAGAAGACCCGGATCGGCTCCTCGGCGGACTCACCGGTGAAGTCGGAGATCTGCTCGATGGTCGGGCCGGTGGCGACGAACTTGCGTCCCTCGCGACCCAGGTCATCCCACGCGATCGCGGATGCGGGGCCGCCAGAGCGCAGGTCGCTGGTCGGTTCCTCGACGCCCTCGAAGGTGATCAGGTCATTCGCAGCAAACGCCCGGTCGGCCGCGTCCATCAGGCCATCGAGCAGGACCCCGCTCACCACCAGCCAGGTCGCGACGGCGACGGTGACGAATCCGACGACCCGCGCCGCGCGCTCGCTGGTCAGCCGGATCAAGAGCCTTGACAACCACTTGTATGCCTTGCGGAGCAGCCGGCCGAGAGCCACCAGCCCGGCAAACAGCAGGGCAGCGATTACCGGCAGCAGGAGGTACGCGACCAGGCCGGGCGGGTCCTGGTCCATCAGCTCGCGGATCTCCGCCTGCCACCGCAGGCCGGCCAGGAAGGACAGGACCAAGGCGACGGCCGCCACGATCGCGAAGATCAGCCAGCTGCGGCGGGACGGGGTGCGCGCCTGGTCGCGATCGGCGAACATCCGCCACACCCATGCTCCCGCGACCCCCAGCCCGTACCCGATCGCCGCGGTTATCCCGGCCACCGCACCCTGGATGATCCCGCTGCGCGGCAGCAGCGACGGAGTGAAGGACAGGCAGGCGAACATGAGGGCCACGCTGAGGCCCGGCAGCGTGTACCGGAACCACTTGCGTCCCTCGGGTTCCGCGTCGTCGGCGTCGACGTCTGCGGTCGCGTCGTCATCTGACCGCGAGGCGGCCTCTTGCGTCGTCACGGGAACAGCATGGCCCGACTTCCGGGTTACCGTCTCAACGACCCACCGAGAGGTAGAGCCATGGAAGCCGTAGAGATCGCCGCTGTCGTCGCCGCCACCTGGGGGGTGCTGATGGCGCTGTCTCCGATCCTGCAGATCCGGCGCATCGTCGAGCAGGGCTCGTCGGAGGACGTCTCACTGGGCTACTTCTGGGTGCTCACCTTCGGCTTCTCGCTCTGGCTGCTGTATGGGTTGCTGGACCGGCAGTGGCCGATCATCGTGCCGAACGCGGTCGCCCTCGTCGTCTCGGCGATCACGATGGTCGTGACCTGGCACTTCAGGGCGGGCCGGCTGCCCGTCGCCGACCGCGTACCCTGAACCGACGTGGCCGCCATCGATCCCGCAGAAGCGTTGAAAGACCTGGACAGCACGCTGTCCAGCGTGGAGGCGGTCGTGGACCTCCCAAGACTGCGGTCCGAGCTGGCCGATCTCGAGCGGCAGGCGGCGGCGCCCGACCTGTGGGACGACCAGGAGCGAGCGCAGCAGGTCACGTCGCGGCTGTCGGGGGTGCAGAACGAGATCAGCAAGGTCGAGGGGCTGCGGCGCCGGCTGGACGACCTGAACGTGCTGTTCGAACTTGGGCAGGCCGAGGACGACGCCGAGACGATCGCGGAAGCCGAGGCTGAGCTCGTGGCCATCGGCAAGTCGGTGGCCGAGCTCGAGGTCCGCACGCTGCTGGCCGGGGACTACGACCCGCGGGAGGCGTTGGTCACGATTCGTTCGGAGGCCGGCGGCGTCGATGCCGCCGACTGGGCCGAGATGCTCATGCGCATGTACCTGCGCTGGGCCGAGCGGCACGGCTACCCGACCGAGGTCTACGACATCTCGTATGCGGAGGAAGCGGGCATCAAGTCCGCGACGTTCGCGGTCAAGGCGCCGTATGCCTACGGCACGCTGTCGATCGAGCAAGGCACCCATCGACTGGTCCGGATCTCACCCTTCGACAACCAAGGCCGTCGGCAGACCTCCTTCGCCGGCGTCGAGGTGCTCCCGGTGACCGAGCAGACCGACCACGTGGAGATCCCGGAGAACGAGATCCGGATCGACGTGTTCCGCTCGTCCGGGCCAGGGGGCCAGAGCGTCAACACCACCGACTCCGCGGTGCGGATCACCCACCTGCCAACCGGCATTGTGGTCTCGTGCCAGAACGAGAAGTCCCAGATCCAGAACCGCGCGGCCGCGCTTCGGGTGCTCGAGGCCAGGCTGCTGGAGCGTCGGCGGCTGGAGGAGCGGGCCGAGATGGATGCCCTCAAGGGTGACTCCAGCGGGTCCTGGGGCAACCAGATGCGCTCATACGTGCTGCATCCGTACCAGATGGTCAAGGATCTGCGCACCGAGCATGAGACGGGCAACACGTCGGCCGTGCTGGACGGCGACATCGATGGGTTCATCGAGTCCGGCATCCGCTGGCGCCGGCAGGGCGAGCGCGTCGCGGAGCTAGCGATCAAGGACCTCGCCGCGTACAGTGGACCGCGGCCGTGCGGGTTCGGCGTACCAGCCGGGCCCTGCTCCTGAGCGACCCAACCTGTCCCCGACCACGGCCATCCGACACTTGTGATCCGATTCGACAACGTCAGCAAGATCTATTCGACCGGGCATCGGCCCGCGCTCGACGACGTCTCCATGGAGATTGAGAAGGGCGAGTTCGTCTTCCTGGTCGGCGCGTCCGGCTCCGGCAAGTCCACCTGCCTGCGGCTGGTCCTCAAGGAGGAGCGGCCGAGCACGGGCACGATCCACGTCCTCGGGAAGGACCTCAACCGGCTCTCGCAGTGGAAGGTCCCCGCGTTGCGGCGGCAGATCGGCACGGTCTTCCAGGACTTTCGGCTGCTGCCGAACAAGACGGTCCAGCAGAACGTCGCCTTCGCACTTGAGGTGATCGGCAAGTCGCGGCATACCGTCAAGCGCGTCGTCCCCGAGGTGCTCGACCTCGTCGGTTTGGAAGGAAAGCAGGGCCGGTTCCCGGACGAGCTGTCCGGTGGGGAGCAGCAGCGGGTGGCGATCGCCCGTGCGTTCGTCAACCGACCGCTGATGCTCATCGCGGACGAGCCGACCGGCAACCTCGACCCGGCGACCAGTGTCGGCATCATGAAGTTGCTCGATCGCATCAACCGGACAGGCACCACGGTCGTGATGGCCACGCACGACGCCGCGATCGTCGACCAGATGCGCAAGCGCGTCATCGAGCTCGAGGGCGGCCACCTGGTGCGCGACCAGTCGCGCGGCGTCTACGGCTACGCCCGCTGATGCGCGCGCAATTCGTCCTCAGCGAGGTCGGCGTCGGCCTGCGCCGCAACCTCACCATGACCTTCGCCGTCGTTGTGACCGTCACCATCTCGCTGCTGCTGCTCGGCTTCGGGCTGCTCGTGCGGGAGCAGATCGCCACCATGAAGGGCTTTTGGTACGACCGGGTTGAGGTGTCCGTCTTTCTCTGCCTCGAGGGAGACACCGAGCCGAGCTGCGCTGATGGTGCGGTCACCGAGGCTCAGCGAACCGACATCGAGTCGACGCTGCGCGCCCTGCCTCAGGTCGACGAAGTGTTCTACGAGTCGCAGGAAGCCGCATACGAGCGCTTCCAGGAGCAGTTCCGCAACAACCCGGATCTGGTCGAGAACGTCACCCAGGACTTCCTGCCCGAGTCGTTCAGAGTCAAGCTCGTCGACCCGGAAGAGTTCGCTGTCGTGCAGGAGGCGGTCGAGGGCACACCGGGTGTCGAGTCGGTGCAGGACCAGAAGGAGATCCTCCAGAAGTTCTTCAGCGTGCTCGACCTGATGCGCAACTTCGCGCTCGGCATCGCCATCTTCCAGGCGGCTGCCGCAACCCTGCTGATCGCGAACACCATCCGGGTAGCGGCCTTCAGCCGTCGGCGAGAGACCGGCATCATGCGCCTCGTCGGCGCATCCAACTTCTATATCCAGCTGCCGTTCCTGCTGGAGGCGATCGTCGCCGCGCTCGTCGGCGCGGTCATCGCGTCCGGGCTGCTGGTCATGCTCGAGAGCGTGTTCATGCCGGAGATCCGGAGCAGCTTCGGTGCGGCGTTCGCGTTCATCGGGTCGGAGGAGGTCTGGGCGATCATTCCGTGGCTGTTCGCTACGGCCATCTTGATCTCCGGTTTGGCCGCTTTCGTCACGCTGCGCAGGTATCTGCGAGTCTGAGGACGCGCGAGCCGCGGATCGTAGACTCCGGGCATGCCGCACCTGTCCCGTCGCGCCATGCGGACCCTCGGGTTTGCGGTGCTGGTGGTCGCGGTCTTCGTCGGCGGCGTGCTGACTGGCGTCGTCGGCAGCCGGCAGCCAGCGGCGACGAGCGAGCCGAGCGTGATCGAGGAGGCGGCCACCCGCATCCAGGAGCAGGCGGCCCGGTCGGTGGACCGTGACGTTCTCGAACGAGCAGCGGTCGAGGGCATGCTCAAGGCGCTCGGTGACCGCTGGTCCACCTACTTCGAGACCAACGAGTTCGCCGCGTTCGAGGATGCGCTCGAGGGGCGCTACTCCGGAGTCGGGCTCTGGCTGCGGCAGGGGTACGACGGGGAGGTCGTGGTGGCCAGCGTGCAGGAGGGCACCCCGGCGGACGTGGCCGGCATTCTTGCCGGCGATCGGGTGGTGGCGGTGGACGGCTTGGCCCTGGCGGGTCGCAACCTGGCCGAAGTCGTGCTCGCCTTGCGCGGCGAGGACGGCACCCGGGTCGCCGTCGCGGTACAACGCTCGGACGGCGACCAGACGTTCGTGCTGACCAGGGTTCCGGTCGCCTCCGAGGACGTGGTCACCGAGCGGCTGGCCGGCAACGTCCTGCGCATCCGGATCGAGAGCTTCAGCCGCGGGGTCGGCCGCGAGATCCGGGCCGCGCTCGATCGCGAGATGCCCAACGGCCTCGACGGTGTCGTGCTGGACGTCCGCGGCAACGGCGGCGGGCTGCTCGACGAGGCGGTCGAGGTCGCGGGCGTCTTCCTCGACGGCGGCGCGGTCGTGACGGTGGAGCGGCGCGGCGCCGCCGCCAACACGCTGGAGGCACTCGGCGTCGGAGACGTGACGACCCCGCTCGTCGTGCTCGTGGACTCCGGCACCGCGAGCGCGGCCGAGATCCTGGCCGGGGCACTGCAGGACCGCAACCGAGCCGTCGTGGTTGGCGGCCGCACCTTCGGCAAGGGCTCGGTCCAGGAGCCGGCCCGGCTCTCCGACGGCTCAGCCATCGAGCTGACCGTGGGCCGCTACCTGCTGCCGTCCGGCCGCGCCGTCGACGACGTCGGGCATCGAGCCGGACGTGCAGATTCCGACCAACGCGGCCGCGACCCTGGCCGAGCGCCGAGCCATCGAGGTGCTCTCCGGGCTCACCGCGGCAATGTCGGCGCAGGGCCGGGGCTAGGTGCGCCGACGATGGTGAAGGAGTCCGGCCGCAAGCTCATCGCGCAGAACAAGAAGGCCCGGCACGACTACCACATCGAGGACACCTACGAGGCCGGTCTCGTCCTCACCGGCACCGAGGTGAAGTCGCTGCGCGCGGGCCGCGCCTCGCTCGTCGACGGGTATGCGACGATCCGCGACGGCGAGCTGTGGCTGCAGGGCGTGCACATCCCCGAGTACACCGAGGGCACCTGGACCAACCACGAGCCGCGCCGCCCGCGCAAGCTGCTGCTGCACAAGGTCGAGGTCAATCGGCTGGTCGGCAAGACGAAGGAGAGCGGCCTCACGATCGTGCCGCTGGCGCTGTACTTCAAGGACGGCCGGGCCAAGGTCGAGATCGCCCTTGCTCGCGGCAAGAAGAGCTACGACAAGCGGCAGGCGCTGGCCGAGCGGCAGGCGAACCGAGAGGCCCAGCGTGCCGTGGCCCGTCGGGGGCGCGAGGAGTAGGTCGTGGTGATCGCCGCGTTTCTGACGGCCCTGGTGGTCGCGTCATCGCCAGCGAGCCCGGGCTGGGCCGTCGACGAGCCGGTCGGCGAGCGGATCACCGGCTACGCGGTTGACCTGCAGGTGGAGGACGACGGGCGGCTGCTCGTCCATGAGTCGCTGGTTTACGACTACGGCTCGACGCCGTCGGCCGGCTTCCTCCGCACGCTCCGACTGCGCAGTCCGTACGACTGGGACGTCGACCGGGTCATGGTGGTCAGCGACCTCGAAGTCGGCAGCAAGACCGCGCCGGCCGATGTCGTCACGAGAGAAGGTGGCGGAGCGCTGCGGATCTGGGTCGGCGACGAGGACGAACCGGTCGCGGGCAAACACCGCTACGACATCACGTACACCGTGCGGGGAGCCGTCCAGGATTTCGGCTCGCACATCGAGTTGATCTGGGAAGCCATCGGGACGGACTGGCAGGTCCCCATCGTGGGCGCCGCCGTTGAGCTGTCCGGCGTGCCGGTCCAGTCGGCGTCCTGCTACTACGGGTCCAACGGTTCGCGGCTGCCCTGCGAGACCGTCGACACCAACTCGGGGGAGGGCTTGACCGAGTTCGGTCATCCCGGGCTGCCGCGCGAGCAGGGCCTGACGATCGTCGCGGCGCTGCCACCCTCGTACGTCGACGTCCCGAACCCGATTCTGATCGACAGCGCGGGCGGCACCGACGACTCGCCCGGCACGACTACCGCAGCCCTGGCCGCGGCGGCCATCGGCGGGGTCGCGGTGGGCATCGGGATCGGCTGGTTGCTGTGGGTGCGCCGCCGGCCGCGGCCAGGAGCGAGGACGCCGCTGCGCTCGAACCGGCACCGATGGTCGAGCGCCGACCCGATGCGGAGGTCCTCGACTCGCGGCAGCATCGATGAATCCGGTGCGGTTCAGGTGGCGCTGCCCGGGAATGCGGTCGAGGGCGCGCCGGTTCCCGCATACGATGGACTCACAACTGCATAGGGGGTGAACGGTTTCGACTTCGTGCGTCGTCCCAGGGGAAGCGGGCCGAGGAAAGCGGCACTGATCTCGTGAACCACGCGCCGCAACTAAACACAAGTGCGAATTCCAACCGCGCTGACTTCGCTCTCGCTGCCTAAGCGATAGCTGGTCCGTCGACCCAGGAGTGTTCCCGGCCTGGTGTTCGGCGTCGCTAGGGAACTCAACTCAGGCACCCGGTCACGGGGGGCTGAGGAAACCAAGCAGTGACTGAGCCCGGTCGGCGGCTTGCTTGCGTGACCGCCGGGGCCGAGAAAACCACAGCAAGCTGCGCCCGGAGAAGCCCTGTCTCCACGCCGAAGGACCCGGGTTCGATTCCCGGCACCTCCACGCTCAATGACCAAACCCTCGGCCTCGGCCCACGAACTCTGGGTCTGGGGCCGAGGGTTCGGTTGTCTTGTCAACCCAGCCGGTGCTCTCGATCGATGGGACTCGTGACGAAGCCCCTTCGAGCGCGGGAGCCAGCATGCGCGCCGTCAGTCAGGTCGCTGCCCAATCGAGTGCACGTCGCCGGCTCGTCGACCCGCGACGATGGCTCGCAGCGTGTGCTGTGGCGATGATGTTGACGCCGTGGTCGCGGTGACCCCGGTCGCCGCTTCGGGGCCCGACACCCTGGCATACGTCCTGCCTGCTGAGTGTGCCTATCCCATCTGGCCTGAGGGCGTCGCAGTGCACGGCGATGAGTACTACGTCACATCGTTTTGTGACGGCAGAGTCTTCCGGGGAAACCTGCGGGAGAGCCAGGCGGAGGTCTTTGTCCCGGGTGGAAACCCCGAGACGACAGGGTCCGCGGGCATCAAGGCCACCGACACGCGCCTGGTCGTCGCCGGCATGGTTGATCTGCTCGGGGGAGTTCGGGTCTTCGACCGGGCGACCGGCGCGCTCGTGGCCCGGTTCTCCAACGACCTGCCTTTCTTCGAGTCAACGAACGTCAACGACGTGGCCATCGCGCCGAATGGTGACGCCGTACGCTGACCGACTCGATCCGGCCGGTCGTCTACCGGATCCCGGCCGAGCGGGCTTCGACAGCACCAGCGCCGCGATCCAGCCCCTGCCGGTCTTCCACTCCTTCGAGGCACGCCGTTCGCGTATGTGCCGGACAGCGTGAATGCCAACGGAATCGTCATCACCCCCGACGGTCGCTACCTGCTCATCGTGAACTTCGCGACCGGGCAGCTGTTCCGGGTCTCGGCTGAGCGACAAGCAGGTCACCGAGGTCGACCTCGGCGGTGCCAACCTCACGCGGCGGGGACGGCATGGTGCTGCGTGGTCGGACGCTGTGGGTAGTCCGGTTCTGGGACCACGTGGTCGCCAAACTGAGGCTGAACGGACCGTTCACCTCGGGACGGCTGCTGTCCGAGACCAGCGACCCGATGTTCGTGTGGCCGACGACGGCGGCGATCGCCCGCGGGCGGCTCCTCGTGGTCAACAGTCAGTTCGGTGGTCCCGCTGAGCCGCCGTGGACCGTCTCGAGCATCCGGCTGCCCTGATTCGCCATCCGCCGTCGGGCGTAACACGGCTGACCCCACGAGGTCCCACAGCACGAGACCCGCGCCGTGCCACGGTTGATCGGTGATCCCGGGCGCTCGGGCCTGGGAGCGGGGACTTTGGAGGTTGGCATGGCAACAGCTGCGTCCGCACGAGGCGTCGGCCGGGTGCGAGTCCTGGCGATTGTGGTCATGGTCGCGGGCGCGATCATGGTGGTCGCCGGCGTGTTCACCTGGTTCGCGGTGCAAACCCAGCTCGCCGACGAGAAGATCACCGTCTCCGACGACGCGGCCAACTTCGCCGGCGACCCGGTCGATGGCCCGCTGACCGCATACGCCGAAGCCAACGTCATCGAGAAGCACGCCCTGGAGGCGTCCGGCGGGCTGACCTACGCCGAGCTCGACCGGGAAGACCCGACCCGGGAAACCGTGATGACCGCATCCTTCCTGCGCGCATCGCTGTTCACCTCGGTCGTTGCCTTCGGCGTGGCCCTGATGGCGGCCGGTCTGGGGGTCGTGCTGCTCCTCATCGGCTGGGCGCTGCTGTCCCTGGCACGCGGACTGTCGGTCGAGCCCGCAACAGAGCCGGAAGTCGCAACCTGAGCAGCGCAGCCACCCGCCACTCGCGCACTTTGTGAGCCGCCCACGATCGCCTGGTGCCACAATCGCTCGCCATGGGAGGCGTGGGGCTGCAGGCATCGCTCGACAGCTCGCCTGAGTCGGCGACCACCGCGCCGAACGCCGCCGAGCGTGCCGTCCCGAGCCCGTTGCCTGCCGTGGCCGTCAGTGGCAGCGAGCAGCGCTCGTCGCTGCGTGGGCAACGGCGTTCGTAGTCACGTGCATCGCTCGTGGGGTTCCGACGACCGATCGGGTCTCGCTGGCCTTCTGGATCCTGACTGGGCTGCTCGCGGCGACGGTGGGGTCGCGGCGTGGCGGCTGGCGGGTGCTGCGCGACTGGCTTCCGGTTCTGGTTGTGCTCTACCTCTACGACCTGAGCCGTGGTGTGGCGGACACGCTCGGCATGCCAGTGCACGTCACCGAACCGCTGGCCGCAGACCTCGCGATGTTCGGCGTGCTGCCAACTGAATGGCTGCAGGATCGGCTTTACGACCCTGCCGATGTGCACTGGTGGGACGTTGGCGCGGCGTTCGTGTACTTCTCCCACTTCTTCGTGGCCTGGGTCGTCGCCTGCGTGCTCTACCTGCATTCGCGGCGGCAATGGCTGCGCTTCGTCACCCGGCTGGTGGCCTTGTCCTTCGCCGGGCTGGCGACGTATGTGCTCTACCCGGCGGCCCCGCCGTGGCTGGCTGCGCGGCTGGGCGAGGCGCCTGCCGTGGAGCCGGATCTCGGCGCGCGGCTGGGAGGAGGTCGGGCTGCACGCCGCGGCCCGTCTGGTGGAGATCGGGCAGATCTCGGTCAACGCGGTGGCGGCGGTTCCCTCGTTACACGCGGCGTTCGCGCTGTTGGTCGCTGTCTTCCTGTGGCCATTGGTCCGATCCACGTGGGGTCGCGTTGGCTGCTCGCCGCATACCCGGTCGCCATGGGGTTCACGCTGGTCTACACCGGTGAGCACTATGTCGTCGACGTGCTGCTCGGCTGGCTGTACGTCGTGGTCGTGCTCGCGGCTAGTCGGCGCATGCCGAGCGGTGGCTAGTCTCGAGAAGCGACCGAGGTCGAGGAACGAGGAGCCCGCCATGGCATCACGACTCAACCCCTACATCAGCTTCGCCGGCAACGCCCGCGAGGCCATGGAGTTCTACAAGGGAGTCTTCGGGGCGACCTAGCCCTGAACACGTTCGGGGAGTACGGCGCAGCGGACACCCCGGATGCCGACAAGATCATGCATAGCCAGCTGGAAACGAGCAGCGGGTTCACGCTGATGTGTGCCGACACCCCACCCGGGATGGAGCTCCAGCCGGGCAACAACATGACCGTGAGCCTGAGTGGCGACGACGCGGCCGAACTGCGCGGCTACTGGGACAAGCTGTCCGACGGCGGAACCGTGACGATGCCGCTCGAGAAGCAGATGTGGGGCGACGAGTTCGGCATGTGCACCGACCGGTTCGGTGTCGGCTGGCTGGTCAACATCAGCCAGTCACAAGCTGATCCGTTCTTCTTGAGATCGTTGGGTCACTCATCCATGCCCAAGCGGCGCCTTGCGGTGGATGAGTGACCTACGAGGCTCGGGTCTTCGCGGGTCGGTGGGCGCGATGAGCTGGGGCTGACCTGGAGCGGTTGCGTCACCTCGTCCAGACGGCGCGACCTGCTTGCGGAACTGCGGCCGAACACGCCGCTGATGATCATCAGCACGGGGCCAGGCACGTTGCCCTTGATGGCCGCGAGCTCGTCGGGGGTTGCGCCGTCGGTCACCCATGCGAAGAACCGGCCACCCTTGGCCGGGCTGACCTTGCCGAACTGCCGGCCCATCGCCTTCATCTCCGGGCGTGTCCCGCTTGCTGAGGTAGACCTCCTCGATCTCGGCCTCCTCGTGGTCGAGGTGCTGGATCGTCACCTCCTGCAGCTTTTGGAATGCGGCCAAGCGCTGCTGCGGCGTCCTCCTGGCTGGCAGTCCGGGTGAGCGCGGCCATCGCGGTGCGGGTCTCAGCCAGCGCGGCCGCCATGATGTCGTGCTCGGTGTCCATGGTCGCCAGGACGTCCTTGCTCACGCCGATCTGCTGAAGCGCCGGCCAGGCGATCCGGTGCTCGCTCTCGTGATGCTCGGTGAGCTGGGCGTTGAAGTTCTCCCAGGCGATGTTGAGCTGTCTGCGCGCGCCGCGTGTCACCCGCCGGGAATGCGCTGAGCGCGTTGATGAATCGGTCGAGGTCGCGTCGGAATGCGCCGTGGATCACCTTGTTCATGCTCATGTCGGCCATGCGCGGGACTCTAGCCAGTGCGTATCGCGCAGAGTTCACCCCACGCTTCCTGGCGACTCATCGCGGCCGACCCCAAGATCGTTACGACGCGTCGGCGAAGTTTTCGGTCCCGGACGCGGCGCCGACGCGTCGTAAGGATCTTCAGGACAGGGCGAGGTCGCGCCGCCGGAACGCAGCAACGCCAAGGGCAACCAACGCAGCCGCCACAAGCAAGCAGGAGCAGCAACGGGCCAGCGGTCACGTCCTCGAGCGGGACCAACGGCAGCCGCGAGAACGGCGAGAGGTTGCGCACCCACTCGGGCAGCCCGAACAGCGCGCCGAACTGACCGACGAGCAGCACCAGGGTGAAACCGGCCCAGGCGAGCGCGACAACGTGCCGGGGGAGCAGGCCAAAGATGGCCACCACGAAACCGGCGATGACCAACACGGCCGGCGCCTGCACCACCGCCGCCCACGTCAGCGTCCAGCGCCTGGCCTCCGACGTCGCCGATGATCAGCCCGTAGGTCAGGCCGGTGGCCAGGCCGGTCAGCGCCAGGATGACCACCGTGCCCAGCGCTGCGATCACGATGTGGCTCGCCATCCAACTCGGCCGGCTCACGCTGGTCGCCAGCACCGACTCCAACGCCGCGCTGGCCTCCTCGGAGCGCATCCGCAGCAACGCCTGCACGGCATAGCCGGCCACGAGGATCCCGAAGATCCCACAGATCGCGGCGAAGTAGTTGTCGGTCAGGCTCGCGCCAGCCACCCCGAGATCCTCGAAGATGTCGGCAGTCGCCTCGCTGTCCGATGCGAAGTCCTCGATCTCGTCGCCGACCCCGCCGTATGCGGCGCCGAGTACGACCATCGCGATGGCCCAGCCGATGAGCACGCCGCGTTGAAGCCGCCAGGCCAGTCCGAGTGGACTGAGCAAGCTCGCGGGCGCCCGCGCTGGTCCGGGACGGGTGGCGCGCATACCCACACCCACGTCCCGGTGCTGCGTCAGCTGGAACGCGACCAGCGTGAGCCCCACGAACGCGATCGCGAAGAGTCCGAAGATCCACCAGGCGTCCTGGTCGTACGGGCGAACCTGCTGAGCCCAGCCGATCGGCGACAGCCACGACGGCCATGCGCTGACGACGCGAATGCCACCGTCGACGACCTCGCCCATGGCATCACCGGCCGCGCGGAGCAGGAACGCGACGCCGATGGCAGCGGCAGCGGCCCCGTTCGTTGCGCGCGCGCCATCGAAGATCTGCGCGAGCACCGCGGCGATGGCGGCGAATGCGGCGCCCGTCGCCCCCACGGCTGCGCCCATGGCGATCGAGCCGCCGACCGGCAGGTCATTGCCCACCAACACCAGCGTGGTCAGCGTCGCGAGGGCCGCGTTCGCGGCGACCACGACGATGAGCGCCGCGGTCAGGCTGGCATACCGCCCGACGATGCCCGAGCTGATCAGCTCGGCTCGGCCGGTTTCCTCGTTCTGTCGGGTATGCCGAACAACGGCGAGCGTGCTCATGAACGCGGCACCGAGAGCCAAGGGCAGCAGCCCCTGCGCGGCCACGATGGCGCCGAGACTGGTCCCGGAGACGAGCCCGTTCGTCATCAGCGTGACCGGGCTATTGGCGGACGAGATCGCGAACTCCACTCGCTCCGCGTCGGTCGGGTAGAACCCGATGGTGCTCGGCACCAACGACAGGGCCAGCAGGGTCAGTCCCACGATCCAGACCGGCAGCTGGATCCGGTCCCGGCGCAGTGCGAGTCGAACGAGCCGACCGGTCCCGGTGAACGCGGTCACCGCCGCCCCGCCTTCTCGTGGTCCTCCCGCTCCATCTCGAGCTCGTCGCCGTAGTGCCGCAGGAAGAGCTCTTCGAGCGTCGGCGGGGTGCTGGTCAGCGATCGGACGTCGAACTGCGTCAGGTATGCGAGGACGCGGCCGAGCTCGTCGGTGTCCACGTCGAAGGCGACCGCCTGCGGGCCATGGACCTGCAGGTCGTGGACTCCGGGCAGCTCCCGCACGCCCGTCAATGGGCGCCCGGTCTCGACGGAGATTGCGGTGCGGGTCAGGTGTCGCAGTTGCGACAGCGTGCCGGACTCGACCGTGCGTCCGAGGCGGATGATGCTCACCCGATCGCAGAGCGCCTCGACCTCGGCGAGGATGTGGCTGGACAGCAGGACGGTCCGGCCGGCGTCCTTCACCTCCATGACACAGTCCTGGAAGACGGCTTCCATCAGCGGGTCGAGACCGCTCGTCGGCTCGTCGAGGATGAGCAGCTCGACATCCGAGGCCAGCGCGGCAACCAGTGCCACCTTCTGCCGGTTGCCCTTGGAGTAGGTGCGCCCCTTCTTCGTCGGGTCCAAGTCGAACCGATCCAGCAGCTCGTCGCGACGGTGTTGGTCGATCCCACCCCGGAGGTCGCCGAGCAGGTCGATCACCTCGCCGCCCGACATGTTCGGCCACAGGTTCACGTCGCCCGGCACATATGCGAGGTGCCGGTGCAGCTCGACCGCATCACGCCACGGGTCCTTGTCAAGCACGGATGCATGACCGGAGTCGCCGCGCAGCAGACCGAGCAGCACCCGAATCGTCGTGGTCTTGCCCGAGCCGTTGGGGCCGAGGAACCCGTGGACCTCACCGGCTTCGACCGACAGGTCGAGTCCGTCCAAGGCTCTCGTCGCACCGAAGGTCTTCACCAGTTCCGACACGGTGATTGCGGCAGCCATGTCGATGAGCCTACAGTGACTTCACAAAGTTGTGAATGTTAAGAAAACGTCAAAGCCGCGGAATGGTCCAGGGGGTCAGGGCGAATGCCAGCCAAGTCGCGCAGAGCCGTCGATTCCGGCCAGGTCGATCGGTTCGTGGAGCGGTTCGCCCAGACGCTGGTCGAAGCCGGCCTCCCTCGAATGCCGTCTCGAGTCTTCGCCGCATTGTTGGTCAGCGAGTCCGGGAAGCTCACGTCTGCCGAGCTGGCGGCGCAGCTGAACGTCAGCCCGGCTGCCGTGTCCGGCGCGGTTCGCTACCTGACACAGGTGCACATGATCGAGCGCGGCCGCGACCCCGGTGAGCGCCGCGACCACTACCTGCTGCCGGACGACCCCTGGTACGAGGCCGTCTCGCAGCGCGACCAAATCCTGCTTCGCTGGATGAAGGCGCTCGACGAGGGGATCGGCGTCGTCGGCGTTCGGTCCGCCGCCGGTCGCCGACTCGTCGAAACGAAGGAGTACTTCACGTTCCTCCACGAGGAGCTGCCGATCCTGCAGAAGCGTTGGCGCGAGTGGCGGGCAGCCCAGCGCCGTTGATCGCTCACGGACGTTCGAGCAGAAGCGTGTCCAGGCCGCGAATGAGGCCGACCTGGCCTGGCGCGCGACGGATGGCGAGCAGGGCGCCTGCGACGTACGGCGCGGGTGTGCCGCCCGCGTCATGGCGGATCACCAGTCGCTCGTCGGGCATCGCAAACACCACTTCCGTGGAGACGACGAAACTCGGCAGTCGCACCGAGTGCACCTGCGTGCCAGCGACATTCGCGCCGCGCGCCTCTGGCTGCCCGCTGGTGTCTGCGACCGGTACGTCGAGGATGCGGCGTGGATGCGGCGCCGAGTCGCTCGGCAAGCTCACGCGCTGTGCCGCTTGGCGCATCGGGCTTCCCAGCCGAGGCGTAGTCGACGATCTCGCGCTGCGGCAGGTACGGCGCGACGAGCAGTGCTGCTGCCTGCGCCATCGCGGCGGTCAGCGAGAAGTTGCCGGCGGCGATCACGCCGACGCCTGCCGTATGCGCGGCCGCGTCGATCTCGTCGTAGTTCGCAGCAGTCAAACCCGATGCGCCGATCACCACATGGACACCACGTTGGATCGCTGTGAGCGCATGACCTTTCGCGGCCTCGTGGGACGTGAACTCGACGAGCACGTCGACCCCGTCGAGGGCTGCAGCAACATCGCTCGTCACGATGACTCCGCATGGCTCGACGCCCCAGGCAGTGCCGAGGTCCTGACCGGCGGCCGAGCGTGCGACCGCGCTCCGCAGCTCGAGGTCCGGCGCGGCCATGACGGCCTCCGCCACGGCGCGCCCAGTCCAACCGGTGGCGCCAGCGACGCATACGCCGATCAACGATCTCTCGGTCCGCTCGATGCGGCCACCCTGCCGGGTGATCACGATCTGCGCGATCGAATCGTCCATATCCGTGCGATCTCAACGCGCAACTCGTGATCACCGCCCGGCGATCACGCTTGCGCGTGCTGCTCGTTAGAGCTGTCCGGGACCGAGATTCACGGCCACCGCGATGAGTGCCGCAGCAGCGGCATCGACGTCCACGGTGTCGTTGCCGTCAAGGGTGTTGATCTGCAGCTGGTCGGTGGGCTCGCTGCCCAGGATCCGCGTCTCGGCCTTGAGTCCCGAAACATCGACCCGGGCGCCGGCAGCGGTGACCTGCACGCGGTCCGCGTTCTGCGTGCCGTTGACCGTAACGATGTCGACCGCGCCGTCGCCGCCGCCAGTGGCCGCGGACAGATCGACGTCCGCCACCCGGAAGTCAGTGCCGGACATGTCATTGACGGTCATCGTGTCTACGCCGCCAAGAGCGGTCAGGTCGAGCCGTTCCACACCATCCATGTCCATCCGGATGTTCGCGACGTTGCGCAAGAAGATCGAGCGCTCGCCCTCCGCCGAAAGGCTCATGATCTCCGCGACGTTCGCGCCGTTGAAGTCGAGCGTGTCGGTGCCGCTCTGACCTTCGACGACGTCGCTCCCGTCGCCCGGATCCCACCGGAAGCTGTCGTTGCCGGATCCAAGGACGCCGGTGTCGTCACCCCGGTTGCCGTCGACCGCGTCGTTGCCGCTGCCGCCGATGAACGTCTCGACGCCGTCGCCTCCGTTCAGTGTGTCGTTGCCGCTGCCGCCGTTGACCGTGAGGGCTCTCGTCGACGAACGCGCCGTTGGTCTGATCGACGCGGAACTGATCACTCCCGCTGTTGGCGAACACCTCGATCTTGCTGAACGTACTGCGGTCGAAGCTGTGCTCGGCCGATCCGTCATCACCGAAGTCGACCTCGAGGGTTCCCGGTGCACCGAGTGCCAGGCGCAGGACGATTCGATCGCCCCCGCTGGTGCCACGGATGGTGAGGGTGTCGTTGGCGACTGACGCGGACGAGGCGGCCAGAGCTGGAGCGCCGAGACCGACCGCGAAGGCGGTGGCGATGCCGGCGACGAGGGCTACCCGAGGCGCGCGGCGTTGTACGGCATGGTTCATTGCGGCTCCTTACGTCGGCGGACTCATGAGTCCGCGCTGAGGGACGTGCGGAGGCCGCGAGCCGGTTGGCACGGGGGGCATGGAACTGGTCGCCGCCGCATCTGGTTGTGCGGAGGAGGCTAGGAGGCCAGCTGCCGACGAGTGCATCTCATTTTCTCGGTTGTCCGGCTCGCACCGGTTGGACTATCGCATTTTGCTGCTCTCCCCCAGCACTTCACAACACGTGGCTGATCCGAGCGGTCAGGTCACGGCGTTCCGAATGCGTGCGCGTACTCCGCCTCGAGCGCAGCCGCGTCGAGTTCGCGCACCACCTCGACGACGCTGCCATCGCCACTGCGCGTCAGCCGACCCGGCTCGGCTTCATCGAGCACCCAACCGCCGGCATCAACGGTGGCGGCATCCGGGGCCAGCAAAGCGGCCGCGGCCGCCAGGTCCCACCACTTCGGGTATGCCATCAACGCCGCGACCTGTCCGATGACCGCAGCACTCAGCGCCGCCGGCGTCCCGTCCGGCACGGCATCCTCCGGGACGACGGTCAACGGAGCCGGCGCCTCGAGCACGGCCCTGAACGCTCGCGGGGTCCGCCGCTGCGTTCCACTCGGCGATACCGTCGACCATCGGCCCGTCGACCGATCCGCCCATCGCGAGCACGCGGGCCAGCCGGGCATACGCCTGCGGCGCCGATGACGCCACATCGGCCAGGTTGGTCATCGGACCCAACGCCACCACGACCAAGCCGGCCACGCTGTCCGCGCGCTCGGCGATCAACTCCGGCGCGGTCTTGGAGCTCGCGGTCAGTGTCGAAGCCGACCGCGGCAGGCCGCTGCCCGCCGCGGCGGCAGCCCGCCAGTCCTCCGGGAACGCGAGGCCGTCGCGCCCCGGGTCCGCGCGCCCGCACGCGACCTCGACCGGGTCCTCGCCCAGCGCGGTCAGCAAGTCGGCCACCAGGTCGACGCCGGGATCGCAGCCCACCAGACCGGTCGCCGCGATCGTGATCGCGTCGACGTGCACCTGCGGGTGTCGCAGCAGGAACGCCAGCGCCACCAGGTCGTCTCCGCCCAGGTCGGTGTCGACCACGACCGGCGTGGCCGAGGTCGCCTCGGCTGCGGGAGTCAGTGACGTCGGTACCTCGCCGTCGCCGTCGGTCGGCGCCGCGCACCCAGCGAGGGCGATGCAACCGAGCAGGAGGCCAGCGAACCGCGTTCACGGGCTGACCGCGCTTTGCAGCAGCACCGCCACGACGGCCAGCGCACCGCCGGCAATGGCAAGCGGCCGCCGGGCGCGGCCGGGAACGGCCACGGCAATGGCGAGCATGATCAGCGCGACGAGGTAGACGTCGTGCCAGGCGGCCAGCGCCGGCGACACCACCAGCCGCGCCCAGTGGTCCTGGAACTCTCCCGGCGCCGACAGCAGCCAGTCCGCTGGGAAGGTCGACGGGTCGGCCGACACGGGCCCGACCTCCAGGTAGATCGGCTGCGACTGCACCGGTGTCAGCCACCGGGCCACGTTCCCGTTGAACATCCAGTAGGCCGAGCCGAGCAGAAACCACAGGAAGAACACCAGGATGGACGCGGCCACCCGCTGTCGGATCACGTGCACGACAGCGGCGCCGACGGCGACCGCGAAGCAGGCCAGCAGCACCGGCTGCAGCAGCTCGGGCAAGCTGTAGTGCGCGTGCAGCGTGCGTCCCGGTTCGTCGCCGAGGTCAAGCCCGCCGCGCCAGCGCAGCCAGCCCGCTCCTGCGAAGACGAGCACGGTCACGACCGCCACGAGGGACAGCCCAGCCAGCAGGCGAGCCCACGACCGGTCGGCCATCCCCATAGGCCCGTCGTCCGACACCGGCAGATGCTCGCGGCCGAACGCCGACACGCTCGCCAAGGACACCCCGAGCAGGAGCGGTGAGATCGCGCCGAGCAGCCCCATGTAGCCCGCGCCCGACCACGGCTGACGAAACGTGTCGACCACGATCCACGCGGACAACGCCAGGCCGAGCCACGGCGCGGGGTGGCGCAGCATCCGTCTGGCCTCGATCTGCGCCAGCGTCCACACCGCGGCGCGCGGCGCAGCCACCACCCGCGGCTGGGCAACAGTTGCGATCGTCATCGGTTCCTCCCGAGCACCAACGCGACGCACGCGGCCGCGGTCACGATCCATGGGTGCTGCTGCCACCCGGCAACCACCTCGCCCGCTATCCCGTCGAGTTCGGCGCCCGCCCGCGCGACGGCATACCAAAGCAACGGAGCGGCGACGCCCGCCTCGACCCGGATCCGCTCGGGCGCCCAGACGGCGACCGCCAGCCCGGTCGCGGTGAGCGCGATTGCCGGCCCCACGGGCCAGCCAACGGCCGGGTCCGCCTGGTTGCTGACCCAGATGTATGCCAGCCAGAGCGCGAGCCCGGCGGGTACGAGCAGGCCAAGCCGACGGGCCCGGCGCCGCGCGCTGGATGTCGGCATGGCCGCGAGCAGGGCGGCCGCCGGGTCGCGCAGACCCGCGACCAGCGCTGCCGACAAGCGCGGCTGCCCCGATCCCAAGCAGGCTCAAGGTCGCGCGCTCGACGGACAAGGCCAGCCCGCCGGCCGCGGCCAGCGCGACCGCCAACCCGACCAGCGGGCGCCACGAGGTGGCCCGGACGGTCGGCACGAGCCAGTCCGCCATCACGAATGCTCCCGTCGCGCGAGCAGCAGGTAGCCGTCGTCGAGCGTCGGGTCGACGACCTGGGCACCGGCGGGCGGGTCGCCCAGATGGCGGAACGTGCCGGTCGCAGTCATCCAGGAGCGGATGGCCTGCGGGTCCTGCCGGTCGTCCTCCCACACGCGGCCGGCCGCAAGCGCGGCCAGGTCGGCGGGGGTGCCCTGGAATTGGACCCGGCCGGAGAACATCACGTACACGCGCTGGCACAGGGCGGCCACTTCGGAGATGTTGTGCGTGGACATCAGCACGGTCCTCGACTGCGACAGCAGCGAGCGCAGCTGGAGACGTTGGTCCGGGTCGAGACCGTTCGCCGGCTCGTCGAGCACCAACAGGTCGGGACTGCCGATCAGCGCGCTGGCGAGCGCGACCCGCTGCCGCATACCGCCGGACAGGCCACGGATCTTCTTGTGCATCACGTCCTGCAGGCCGACCGACTCGAGCACCCGTCGGGTCTCTCGCTGCCGCCACGCGCGGTCGGTGTGCTCCTTGAGCACGGCGACGTAGTCCACGAGGTCGAAGGGCGTGAAGCCCGGGTACAGCGCCGGCGACTGCGGCAGGTAGCCGAGCCGACGCCGGATCTCGACCCGCTCGCGCGGACGCGCTGGGTCCAGACCGAGCAGGTGCAGATGGCCGGAGTCCGGCGCGAGCACCGTCGCGATCATCCGCAGCAGGGTCGTCTTGCCCGCGCCGTTCGGCCCGAGCAGGCCGATGACTCCGGGTCCGGTGGACAGCGAGACCTCGTCGACGGCGCGTGTGCGCCCGTATGCCTTGACGAGCTCGCTGACGTCGATGGCAGTGCTGGTGGCGGCGCCGAACTCGGCGCTGGTCATGGTCATGCAACCCTCCGGTAGGCGACCACGTCACGTCGGGCCGCAGTGAGCAGCAGCGCCGCAAGCGCGACCACAAGGGCCGCGGCTTGGAAGGCGGGGCTGGCGATGATGTCGATGAAAATCTCGGGGCGCAGCGTGCGCCGGACGGTCGCGGCGATGGCGGCCGCGAACCCCCAGCCCGCGCTTACGACGGCAGCGACCACGACCGGGTCGACCCGCGTGGTGCCGGCCAGCAGGACCACTGCGGCCAGCGCCAGGCCGGGCAGGCACCAGGCAGCGACCATCGTCATGGGCACGGGTTCGATCCAGGTGTCCACGGCCCAGAACACCGCGAACGACAGCGGCAGCGCGGCCAGCGACACGACCAGGGCGCGCATGGCAACCAAGCGCAGCCCGGCAGCGGGTGTGGCCAGCGACAGCTCGCCGACCGGATCGGACCAGGCCTCGGTACGCGATGGCCACGGCGGCCACCGGCGCGAGCGGTGCCACGATCAGCAGCGTGAGCAGGCCTGCGTCGGCCGTCAGGAGCGCGGTCGCGAGCGGGACCAGCCCGACGAGCACGACCGCGACCAGCGCCGACCACAGCATGGCCGGGGTGGCGATCGTGGAGCGCGCCAGCCAGTGCCCACCTGGCACCCGATCCACCACGCGAGGGCTCGGCCGGTCGATCGAATCGGCCAGTCGCTCCCAGCCCGCGGCACGTTCGGTCTGCCCGGCGGCGCGGGCGAGCCGTTCGCGGCAGCCGGCGCAGGCCAGCAGGTGCGCCTCGATGGACGCGTTCGTCACCGGCGCACCCGCGCCCGCCACATACGCAGCCAGCTCGGTCTCCGCCGCGTGCCATTCGGCTCGGTGAGTGCTCACAGCATGGCCTCCCTCAACTCAAGTCGAGCCCGGCTCATTCGGCTCTTGACCGTGCCGCTCGGGATGCCGAGCATCGCGGCGGCCTCACGGGTGGACAGTCCGTCCAGGACTGTCGCCTGCACGACCGCTTGCAGCTCCGGTGACAGTCGTTGCAGGGCTAGCCCGACGTCGCTGTGCTCGAAGCGGGCCAATACGGCGTACTCGGCCGACGGGACGTGCTCGGGGCGGATCTGCGCCAGCCGCTCCACGAGGTTCTTCCGCGGCCGCAGCTTGTGCAGCAGCGTGCGGATCGCGATCCCCCAGAGCCAGGCGGCCACCTCGCCGTCTCCCTTGTACTTGCCCGGCTGCTGCCAGACCACCAGAAACGTGTCGTGGACGACCTCCGAGACGATCGCGGGGTCGCTGCACCGCTGTCGCACCCTGGCCGCCAGCCAGGGCTGGTGTCGGTTGAACAGCTCGTGCAACGCGCCACGATCCGCCTCACCGATGTCGGCCAGCAGGTCGGCATCGGTGCGCAGGTCGTGTTCCGTCGGAGCCTCCGTCACATCCCCTTGTGCCATCGAACCGTCGGATCGGTTCACCGTCACTCAGAATCGGCCCGCCGCCGCTAGTGGTCCACGGTCACCGTGACCGGTCGACGCGGTAGTGGAGATGGATCATCCCGTTGCCGAAGCGTCGTTCGCCGACCAACTCGAGCGTGAGCCGCACGTCGTCGGGCAGGGTATGCGTGCCGCCGCCCACCACGACCGGGGCCACGAACAGTTGGATCTCGTCGACCAAGCCAGCCTTGAACGCCTTGCCGGCGATGGTCGGACCGCCGACCGCGAGGTCGTGGGCCAACGTCGCCTTCATCCGCCGCACGTCGTCCAGGTCGAACCGCCGCTCGATCCGCGTTCTCGTGCTGGTGACCGTGTCGAGCGAAGCGGAGTACACGATCTTGTCGGCCGCCCGCCAGATCCCGGCGTAGTCCCGGATCACCGGCGACGGGTCGGCGGTGGCATCCAACGTCTCCCAGGCGACCATGACGTCGAACATGCGGCGCCCGTACAGGTACGTGCCGATCGGCCGTTGGAGATCGTTGACGAACGCATGGACCTCTTCGTCCGGCTCGGCCCAGTCGAAGCTGCCGTCCGCATCCGCGATGTAGCCGTCGAGCGACGTGATCGCGCCGTAGATCAACTGGCCCATGGGCGAACTCCTCCTGCTCATCCTGCGCGGACGGGTGGCTCAAAGCCCGCCCGCTCACGAACCCGAGCCCATCTTGGCCGCAGGCGAGGTTGGGTCGCGAGGGACCTGGGAGGGCTTGCGGCCGTATGCGGCCCGCGGAGGCTGCTCGATAGCCTGAGCCGGTGCTGCGGCGGGTGACGGCGACCGTGTACGTCACCCCGCTCCGCGAGGGTGGCTCGCTGCCGGGGCTGGTCGAGGCCGACGACCTCGGCACGTACGTCGTCAAGTTCGTCGGCGCCGGGCAGGGCCGCAAGGCCCTGGTCGCCGAAGTGATCGCCGGCGAGCTGGCCCGGCGGCTCGGCTTCGACGTCCCAGAGCTCGTCACCGTGGACCTGGACGCGGACATCGCACGCAGCGAGCCGGATGAGGAGGTCCAGGACCTGCTGCGCGCCAGCGGTGGGCTCAACCTCGGCGTGGACTTTCTGCCCGGCTCGATCGGCTACGACCCGATCGCGCACCCGGTTCCGTCGGAGTTCGCTTCGCGGGTGGTCTGGTTCGACGCGTTCGTCGGCAACGTCGACCGGTCGTGGCGCAACCCCAACCTGCTGGTGTGGCATACGAACACCTGGCTCATCGACCACGGCGCGACGCTGATCTTCCAGCACGACTGGCCACGGGCCGAGTCGGCGGTGGCGCGCCGCACCGAGCTGGCCGACCACGTGCTGGCGCGGTATGCGACTGACGTCGCGGGCGCGCACCGCGAACTGGCCCCGCGCGTGACCCGATCGTTGCTTGCCGACGTGGTCGGCCTCGTCCCCGATGCCTGGTTGGTCGACGAGCCGGGCTTCGACGGCGTGGACGCGCTCCGCGCCGCATACGTGTCGCATCTCGAACGCCGGCTGGCGACGCGCGGGCTGGCTGCCGGACATGGTGCACTGCATGAGCCGGCAGGTCTTCGAGTATGCGCTGCTGCGCGTCGTGCCCCGCGTCGAGCGCGGCGAGCAGCTCAACGTGGGCGTCATCGTGTATTCGCAGGCGCACGACTTCCTCGACCTGCGCATCCACTTGGACGAAGCCCGGCTGCTGGCCCTCGATCCGACGCTCGATGTGGAGGGCGTTCGGGCCGCGCTCGATGCGCAGGCGCGGGTCTGCCACGGCGACTCGGCCGTCGGGGAGGCCGCCCGGATGTCGCTGGGGCAGCGGTTTCGGTGGCTGACGTCACCGCGGAGCACCGTCGTCCAGACCGGGCCGGTGCACTCGGGGATCACGGCCGACCCGGCGGATGAACTGGGCCGACTGCTGGATCGGTTGGTCAAGCCGACCTAGAACCCCGGTCTACCGCAACGATGTGCCGCCGCTTCGAATAGGCCTTCCTGTGACGCACACCATGATGTCTGCCGAGGTAAGCATGCTGTTGCGTTGTCACTCGCGATCTCGCTCCGTTTGGCGGCCGGGAGTCGATCGTTCGATCGCGCGCCGGTTGTCCCGTGCCGGGTCGACGATCTGGCGGGAGTGGTCGGACGGCCGTGGTGGCCGGGGCGTGCGGCCTGCTGATCCTCGTCGGCCGTACGGGCGCAGCGGCGCAGGCGAGGTCGGTGCGCAGCGGAGCGGTCGCGGCCGCGCCGGTGTGGTCAGCGGAGCTGCGCAGGCTGGTGCTGGCCAAGTGCGGGAGCGCTGGTCTCCGCAGCAGATAGCGGCTTGGCTGCAGCACAGCTATCCCGTCGGCCGGAGGCGGGTCTCGCAGTGAGATCTACGCCCGGTCTTCGTGCACGGTGGCACCACCTGCAGCGGCGCGCGGGGCAGGTCGCGCTGTCCGCCGGCGGGCGGGTCGACGGGCGGATCAGCGCACCGTCCGCGCTGCGGTCCGGGCGGAGCTCCCGGGGCCCATCGCACCGCCGGCGGGCCGGACCTGGATCGATCTGCGGATCACCGACCGGCCGGCGGGGCGGCGACCGGGCGGGCCCGGCATGGGGGGCGACCTGCGGTCGGGGCCCGCATCAGTCCCAGATCGCCACCCGGTCGAGCGGGCCAGCCGGTTCGGCGCTGGTGCCGCTGCTGCGCCGGCCGTTAAAGAGAGGATCGAAGCGGCGGCACATCGTTGCGGTGAAGACGCGATGACGCCGCCCGGAGGAGCTCAGTCGCCGGCCGTCGCCACCATGATCGCCTTGATGGTGTGCAGCCGGTTCTCGGCCTGGTCGAAGGCGATGTTCGCGGGCGACTCGAAGACGTCGTCGGTGACCTCGAGGCCGTTGTCCATGCCGGTCTTCTCGGCGATGTCCTTGCCGACCACCGTCTTGGTGTCGTGGAAGGCCGGCAGGCAGTGCATGAACTTCACGCCCGGCTTGCCGGTCTTCTCGAGCGCAGCGCGGTTCACCTGGTACGGGGTCAGCAGCTTCACCCGCTGGTCCCACACCTCCTTGGCCTCACCCATCGAGACCCAGACGTCGGTGTGGACGAAGTCCGCGTCGCGCAGCCCTTCGTCGGGATCCTCGGTCAGCGTGACGCGGGCGCCCGACGCCTCGGCCCGCTCGTTGGCCGCATCCACGATGTCCTTGGCCGGCCACACGTCCTTCGGTGCCGCGATCCGCACGTCGGCGCCCATGATCGCGCCCATCACGAGGAGCGAGTGACCCATGTTGGAGCGGGCATCGCCCATGTAGCAGTACGCGGTCTCCTGGATCGGCCGCCCGCGCGAGTGCTCGATCATCGTGAGGAAGTCGGCGAGCATCTGGGTCGGGTGCCACTCGTCGGTCAACCCGTTCCAGACCGGAACGTCCGCACCCGCGGCCAGCTCCTCGACCGTGGACTGCGACTTGCCGCGGAACTCGATGCCGTCGAACATCCGCGACAGCACCCGGGCGGTGTCGGCGGCCGACTCCTTGTGCCCGAGCTGGGACGAGGCCGGGTCGAGATAGGTGACGTGCGCGCCCTGGTCGAACGAGCCGACCTCGAAGGCGCACCGGGTACGAGTGGAGGTCTTCTCGAAGATCAGGGCGAAGTTCTTGCCCTTCATCCGCTGAACCTCGGTGCCCGCGTACTTGGCGCGCTTGAGGTCGCGCGAGAGGTCGAGGAGGAACTGTCATCTCCTCGGTGGTGAAGTCCAGCTCCTTGAGGAAGTCACGGTTGCGCAGGTTCACTGGCATTGCGTCATGCTCCTTGGTCGGGGGGAGGGATACGCGGCCTCAGGAAGCGGCCTCGCGCTCGATTGGGCAGCTCATGCACCGCGGGCCACCCCGGCCACGGCCGAGCTCGGACCCGACGATCGTGACGATCTCGATCCCGTTCTTGCGGAGGAACGTGTTCGTCGTCTGGTTGCGCTCGTAGCCGAAGATGGTTCCGGGTGCGACCGCCAGGAAGTTGTTGCCGTCGTCCCACTGCTCGCGGGCTGCGCCGTGCTCGTCGATCGGGGTGCGCAGCGGAATCATCTTCTCGACCCCGACCGCCTCCGCGAGGACCGACCACATGTCGACTGCCTCCTCGATCACGTAGCCGCCACCGTCGTCCTTCTTCGTCAGCGTGAACGTCTTGAGCTCCGGCGGCAGGTACGGGTAGACCGAGAACTTGTCCTTGTCGATCATCGTCATCGCCGTGTCGAGGTGCATGAACGCGCGGGTCTTCGGCAGTTCGACCACGATCACCTTGTTGATCTGCTGCTTGGGATCGGTGAAGAAGCCTCTGACGAGCATCCCGATGCCCTGCGGCGTTGTGCGCTCGCCCATGCCGATCATCACGGCGCCGTTGCCGATGATGAGCACGTCGCCACCCTCGATCGTGGCCGGCTGGTGTTCCTCGTCGTCGTTGCCGTAGTAGAAGTGCAGATCCTCGTCCTTGAACTGCGGGTGGAAGTTCCAGATCGCGCGCGAGTTCAGCGTCTCTCGCTGGCGGGCGGGCTTGGCCATCGGGTTGACCGATAGACCTTGGTATGCCCACGCGGAGTTGTCCCGCTGGAACAAGTGGTTGGGCAGCGGCGTCAGGACGAAGTCGTTGTCGTCCAGGTGCTCCCACAGCAGCGACGTGCTCTTGGGCAGCTCGAGGTCCCGTTTGAGGATGCCGCCGATCAGGTACTCGGCGAGCTGCTTGCCTTCGAGGCCCTCGACGAGATCACCGAGTGGGCCCACGAGCTGCGGGCCGACGGTGTGCTGGTTGATCAGCCGCTCCATGACGAACTGGCGCGCCTCGGGGATCTCGAGGACCTCACCGAGGAGATCGGCGAAGTAGTGCACCTGGACGCCCTTGTCCCGCAGCTTCTGCGCGAAGGCGTCGTGCTCCTCGCGAGCTCTCTGCGCCCACATGACGTCGTCGAACAGCAAATCGTCGACGTTCGAGGGCGTGAGGCGGGAGAGTTCGAGCCCTGGTCGGTGCAGGATGACTTGCTTCAGCTGACCGACCTCGGAGTCGACGTGCAGTGTCATGTCTGGTCGTCCTTCCGCTGGTTCTGGGGGACTGTCCTCGTGGCAGGGGCTGAAGTCGATCCTTGCGCCATCCGGGCTCGCGCGCACCCCCTTCACGGGGATTTCACTGAGCCGGCATCTCCGCCTCGCGGCCCGGCGGCGTCCAGCCCCGCTCAGGTCAGCTTCGGCCGGACGTCGATGAGGTAGAAGGCCACGACGACGAGCCCGCCGAAGCCGACCCAGGACGACCCGCCGAGCAGCAGGTGCAGCACGACGACAGCGCCCAGGATGACCAGCCACAGCGCCCGGTTGAACCGCCGGGCCGAGCGAAAGGCCTGCGTCGTCGTGCCGGAAGGCATCCACGAACGCCCAGCACTTGAGGAAGAACGTCGCAAAGCCGAAGACCACCGCGAGCACGAGCACGAGCATGGCGGATGCCGCGGGCATCGATCTGGATCAACATGTCCCGGTTCGCCAGACACGGCCTCGCCCGGGCTGCTACAACCGGTATGACGCAGGGTGCGGCTCCCGACTCCGCTTGAGGTGCTCGATGGCGACTGAGACCCCTCCAACCCAGACCCCGCCCACTGACGAGACGGCTGTTGACCAGGGCGGTGGCGGCTTCAAGTTCCCGACGGCGTTCACCGTCCTGCTGGTCGTGCTGCTGGCCGTCTGGGGGCTGACGTTCATCATCCAGCCGGGCAGCTACCAGTACGTCAGCTGTGACGGGGGGAGCGCTCAGCCGATCCCGGGCAGCTTCGAAGAGGTCGAGTCGGACCTGTCCTTCCGCGATCGGCTCTACGACCTGTGGCTGTCCCCGGTCAACGGCCTGTACGGCATCCGCGAGGCGTCGGAGCCGCAGGAGCAGCCGGACCCCGCACTGCTGGCAAGCGCCCAGGAGGTCTGCGGCGAGGGCGTGCCTGCCGAGCTGGTAACCGCGCCGGGCAATACCGGTCCGTACAACTCCGGCGACATGGCCGGCGCGGTCCAGGTGTTCTACTTCGTGCTCGCCATCGGTGCCTTCATCACCGTGACGATGAAGACCGGCGCACTGGACGCGGGCATCGCGCGGCTGACCCACCGGTTCAGCGCCCGGCCGATGATGTTGATCATCTTGCTGATGATCATCTTCTCGGTCGGCGGCACGACCTACGGCATGGCCGAGGAGACGCTGGGCTTCTACGTCCTGATTGTGCCGGTGATGCTCGGGCTTGGCATGGACCGAATGACCGGCGTCGCCATCATCATGGTCGGGGCGGGCGTCGGCACGCTCGCCTCCACGGTGAACCCGTTCGCCACCGGGGTCGCGTCCGACAGTGCCGGGATCCCACTCGGTGACGGCCTGCCCTCACGAGTGATCATCTATCTCGTCCTGGTCGCAGTCGCGATCCTCTACGTGCTTGCGGTATGCGCGTCGCGTGCACGCCGACCCGAGCAAGTCCCTCGTCCCGATGACCGACGAGGACCGCGAGCTCGGCGGCAAGGCCGGCGCCGAGGAGCCACCCCCCTTGGAAGGCCGGCAGTCGCTGGTGCTCGGGATCTTCGCATTTACCTTCCTGCTCATGATCTTCTCGGTGATCCCGTGGAGTGACTTCAGCGAGACCTTGGACGGGATCACGCTCGGGTGGTACTTCCCCGAGCTCGCCGCGCTGTTCATCGTCGCATCGATCATCGTGGGCATGATCGGCGGTCTCGGCGAGCAGGGCACGGTCGAGACGATCATCAGCGGCGCCGGCGACTTCCTCGGCGCGGCGCTGATCATCGCGGTCGCGCGCGGCGTCACGGTCATCATGAACAACGCCCAGGTGACGGACACGGTCCTCAGCTCCCTCGAAGACCTGGTTTCCGATACGTCGTCCGGTGTCTTCGCCGTCCTGATGTTCATCATCAACCTGCCGCTCGCGTTCCTGGTGCCCGTCCTCCTCCGGTCACGCGGTGCTCGCGATGCCGATCCTGGCTCCGCTCGCTGACTTCGCGGGGGTGGGTCGATCGATCGTGGTGACGGCATACCAGAGCGCCTCCGGTCTGCTGAACCTGTTCACCCCGACATCAGCGATCGTCATGGGTGGTCTGGCGCTGGCGAAGGTGCGCTACGACCGCTACATCAGGTTCGTCGCGCCACTGCTGGGCATCCTCTTCATCCTGGTCTGCATCCTCCTGGTCCTGTTCGCGCCAATCTCCGACGGCAACTTCGCCTAGCGAAGGCAGCGCGTCCTCTCAAGGGCGGCCGCCGGGCCGTCGCACGTGCATGGCCGCTTCCCTGGGCAGCGCGCCATGATGGGGCAGTGATGCTCTCGCTCACCGGCCGGCTGCTCGTCGCCACTCCGGCCCTCGGCGACCCGAACTTCCACCGCACAGTCATTGTCCTGCTCGACCACGACGAGGACGGCGCGCTCGGCGTCGTGCTCAACCGTCCGAGTCCCGTGCCGGTCGGCGAGGTCCTGCCGACCTGGGCCGAGTCCGCGAGCGAGCCGGGCGTGCTCTTCCAGGGTGGGCCCGTGTCGCAGGAGAGCGCCGTTGGCCTGGCCCTGCTGCACTCGCCGCCGGGCGCCGACGACGAGCCCGATGGCTTCCGCCGGGTCCGAGGGACACTCGGGCTGGTCGACCTCGATGGCGAGCCGGCGCTCCTCGACGGCGCGCTCGGCGGCGTCCGGATCTTTGCCGGGTATGCCGGCTGGGGCGCCGGCCAGCTCGAAGGGGAACTCGCGGAGGGCGCCTGGTACGTGGTCGATGCCGAGCCGGGTGACGTCTTCGAGCCGGATCCGGGGACCCTGTGGCGCAAGGTCCTGCGTCGGCAGCCGGGGGACTTGGCGTTGGTCGCGACCTATCCCGAGGATCCGTCGCTGAACTGAGGGCACGTAGGCTCGGACCATGTCCCAGCCACCCCTCGAGCCGCTGGAACCGGTCAACCCCAGCCGCCGGACCGGCATCCTCGTCGACGAGGAAACCCGGGTCGTCCCGACCGACGAAGGCGACCACGAGCGGTTTGCGCACTACGTCCGCAAGGACAAGATCCTCGAGTCGGCCGTCGAGGGCACGCCGGTCATTGCGTTGTGCGGCAAGGTGTGGGTGCCCAACCGGGACCCCGGTCGCTTCCCGGTGTGCCCGGAGTGCAAGGAGATCTTCGAGTCGATCCCCGACAAGGGCGGCGACGGCTCGTCCTCGTCCGACAACTGACCCGCCGCAACGACTTGTCAGCCGAAACGCGTCACCGGTGACGCGTTTCGTATGACACGCATGCGCGCGCACGACCTGTCAGGCGACGCGCGTCACCCGTGACGCGAAGCGTCTGACAAGTGGTCGGCCGGCGCAGATTACGGCTCGGTCACGACTGTGCCCTCATCTGTCCGAATGCTTGACAGGGTTTGTTTGTACGTCTTACATACAAACCCATGACGGGGCACACGCTCGGCCACACCCTGCGGGCCACCGGAAAGGTGGTCCCGGAGGACGCCCGCCGGCACAACCGAGCGCTCGTACTGCAGTCCCTGTTCACTGAGGGGCAGGCGAGCCGCGCTGATCTAGCCCGGGCCACCGGGCTGACCCGTGTGACGATCTCCGACCTGGTTGCCGAGCTGCTCGACGAAGGCTGGGTCGAGGAGCTCGGGACCCGCGCCGGCCAGCGCGTCGGCAAGCCGGCCACTCTCGTCGGCGTCGTCCCCGACGCGGCGCACATCGTCACGATCGACCTGTCCGACGACGAGCGGGTGCACGGCGCGGTCGTCGACCTTGGCGGCAAGATCCTCAG
The DNA here is from genome assembly GCA_963836025.1 of uncultured Actinomycetota bacterium. Classification (GTDB taxonomy): domain Bacteria; phylum Actinomycetota; class Actinomycetes; order JBEVHX01; family JBEVHX01; genus JBEVHX01. Next base: position 212,280 of record CAWIIE010000006.1, on the reverse strand, counting down.
CCGGCGCTCGTTGCCCCGCCGCGGCCGCGTCGGCGACGCCGCCCAGACGCTCGTCCTGAAGTTGGCCGGTGAGCTGATCGCCGCGACCGACCGCCCCATCCTCGGGGTCGGCGTCGGCAGCCCGGGCGTCGTCAGCCCGGCCGGCGTGGTCATCGAGGCGCCGAACCTCGGCTGGACGCAGCGCCCACTCGCGGCCGACCTGACCGCAGCGCTCCAGGTCCCGGTTCATGTCGCGAACGACGCCAACGCCGCCGCGCTCGGCGAACACTCCTACGGCACCGACGAAGGACCCGGGCTGCTGGTCATCACGATCGGCCAGGGTGTCGGTGCCGGCGTCGTGCTCGACGGCGCGCTCGTGCTCGGCGATCGGTATGCGGCCGGCGAGCTCGGCCACGTCGTGGTCGACGAACGCGGCGCGCCGTGTGCGTGCGGCCGGGTCGGCTGCCTCGAGACCGTACTGTCGGCGCACGTCCTGCGTGACCGGACGGCCGGCGTCGACGGCCCGGCCAGGACGAAGATCCTGACCTCCGCCGGGCGCAAGCTCGGCCTCGCGCTCGCCCCAGTGGTGAGCACCCTGAACGTCCGTGCCGTCGTGCTCTGCGGCCCCGCAGAGCTCGTCGACGGACCACTGCGGGCGGCCGCACTCGACACGATCCAGCGCCGGACCATGCCGGTCGTCGGTGACGAGGTTGACGTGCGGCTGTCCGAACTCGGAGAGGACGCTGCGCTGCTTGGCGGCGCCGTCCTCGTCCTGTCCCGTGAGCTGGGCGTGTCATGACCGGCTCACACCACTCGACGGCGCGGTCCAAGGGGGACCCGCTTCATCACCTGAGAGGAACGACACGGTGAAGATCAAGAGGTTCGCCGCGCTCGGTGTGGCTGCCGCGCTCACCCTCTCGCTGGCGGCATGCGGAGACGACTCCGACAGCGGCAGCGAGAACAACGGGGGCGAGACCGAGACGCAGACCATCCGGCTGTGGCTCAACGGCGAGGACACACCGCAGGAGCTGGTCGACTACGCCATCGCCGAATTCAACAAGATCCACCCGAACGCCGAGGTCCAGTTCGAGCGTCAGCAGTGGACCGGCATCGTCGAGAAGCTCACCACCGCGCTGTCGAGCAGCGACAGCCCGGACGTGGTCGAGCTCGGCAACAGCCAGGCCCAGACCTTCGAAGCCGCCGGCGCCCTGATGAATCTGTCGGACAAGCAGGAGGAGCTCGGCGGCGACGACCTGCTGGACAGCCTGGTCGAGGCCGGCAGCTACAACGGCGAGTTCTACGGCGTGCCGTACTACGCCGGCGTCCGGATCGTGTTCTACCGCAAGGACCTGTTCGCCGCGTCCGGCCTGTCGATCCCGACGACCATCGACGAGTTCGTCAACGCCGGCATCAAGCTCAAGGCCGACAACGCTGCCACGCCAAACTTCTCGGGCATCTACTTCCCGGGCAAGTACTGGTACGCGGCGCTGCCCTTCATCTGGGAGAACGGCGGCGACATCGCGGCCCAGGACGACGACAACACCTGGGTCGGCGAGCTGGCCAGCAGCGGGTCGGTCACGGGGCTCGAGGTCGTCAAGAAGATCATGGATGAGGCCTCTGCTGCCCCGAAGGACGGCGACGAGAGTAAGGACCACGTCGCGTTCTGCGCGGGCGAGGTCGGCATGCTCATGGGTCCGGCGTGGAAGGGCGGCGACATCTTGAGCGAGGAGATCGGCTGCCCGGCGATGGAGCCGAACCTCGGCGCCTTCGCCTTGCCCGGCAACGAGGCGGGTACCACTGCGCCGGCGTTCCTCGGTGGCTCGAACATCGCGATCTCCGAGAACTCACAGAACAAGGAGCTCGCGTACGACCTGGTCAAGATCCTGAATAGCGACGGCTTCCAGGAGCAGTTCGCTGCTCTCGGTCTGGTACCGAACAAGAAGTCGCTGCTTGACAAGGTCACCGGCACCGAGGCGAAGGACGCCCAGGCCGAGGCGGCGGTGAACACGCGCTTCACCCCGTCGAGTGAGAACTGGGCCGCGGTCGAAGCCGGCACCGTCCTGCCGGACATGCTGGTCGCGATCGCTCAGGGTGCGGACATCGAGGCCGAGGCGGCGCGGGCCGACGAGTCCATCGTCGCCACGCTGAACGGCTGACAGGTCCACACTCGAAGCTGACTCTGTTCCTGAGTCAGCGATGACTCACCACGGATCGGAGAAGCACGCGTGAGCACGAGCACCACGGCAACCGTCCCGGATCAGCAGATCCCGGGCGCGGTCCCGCCGCCGGAGCTCCTGACCACGGACCGGGACCGCCGCCCACCACTGCGGCGGTCCCGGCTCCTCCCGATCCTGCTCATCACCCCGGCCATCGCGGTGCTCGGGCTGATGATGGGCTACCCGCTCTACCGACTCGTGGTGCTCTCGCTGCAGGAGTTCGGGCTCGCGCAGCAGTTCGGCACGCCGGCCCCGTTCGTGGGACTGGACAACTTCGCCGAGATCCTTGGCGACCCCTACTTCTGGACCGTGCTGGTTCGCACGGTCGTCTTCTGCCTAGTCGCCGTGGCGCTGACGATGACGCTCGGCATGGTGGTCGCGCTGCTGCTTGTCCGGCTGCGGACGCCGATGCGGCTGCTGGTCTCAGCCAGCCTGCTGCTCGCCTGGGCGATGCCGCCGCTGTCTGCGATCGTCGTCTGGCAGTGGATCTTCGACACGCAGTACGGCCTCGCGAACTGGCTGCTCGTCGAGCTCGGCTTCGACTTCCAGGGCCACTCGTGGCTGTCCGACCCGCTGTCGTTCTTCGGGGTCGCCATGATCATCGTGGTGTGGATGGGCATCCCGTTCGTCGCGTTCACGCTGTATGCGGGGCTGACCCAGGTGCCGCAGGACACCCTCGAGGCGGCCGCCATCGACGGCGCCAACGGCAGACAGCGGTTCTGGTACGTGACCCTGCCGTTCGTCAAGCCGCTGGTGCTGATCCTCACCGCGCTGTCCGTGCTGTGGGACTTCCGGGTCTTCCTGCAGATCTACGTCCTGCAGAAGGCCGGCGGGATCGCGCGCGACACCAACCTGATGGGGGTCTGGGCGTACCGGATCTCGATCGGGGAGAACCACTTCGATATCGGGGCGGCGATCGCGATCGTGATGGTGGTCATCACACTGCTGCTGACCCTGTTCTACCTCCGGCAGATGGTGCGGCAGGAGGAGCTGTGATCGGTCCGACTTCGCGCCGCAGCCGCGTGCTGACGAACGTTGCCGGCCTGCTCGCCTTCGTCGTGTTTGCGTTCCCGGTCTACTGGATGCTCAACACGTCGTTCCTGCGGGCCACCGACATCACAGACCGAGACCCGTCGCTGATCCCGATTGACGGGACGCTGGACAACTACCGCAACGCGATCAACCGCGACTTCTTCGTCGACGCCTTCCGGAACAGCCTGGTCATCACGCTGTCCACCGTCGTGCTCGCCCTGTTCATCGCCTTCCTCGCGGCGGTGGCGGTCTCCCGCTTTCAGTTCAGGGGTCGCAAGGCATTCATCGTGATGATCCTGATCGTGCAGATGGTCCCGGCGGAGGCGCTGGTCATCTCGCTGTTCAAGGTGCTGGACGGCTGGCACCTCATCAACACGATCGTCGGCCTGACGAGCGTCTACCTCGCGTTCGTGCTGCCATTCACCATCTGGACGCTGCGCGGCTTCGTCGGCGGAGTGCCGCGCGAGTTGGAGGAAGCCGCGATGGTCGACGGGGCCGGCCGGCTGCGGACGTTCTTCTCGATCACGCTGCCGCTCGTGGCACCCGGCCTGGTCGCCACCGGCATCTTCGCGTTCATCCTGGCGTGGAACGAGTTCATCTTCGCGCTGGTCATCATGAACCGGCCGGAGCACCAGACCCTGCCTGTGTGGCTGCAGGCGTTCAACGAGGGCGCGAAGGGGACGGACTGGGGCGGAGTCATGGCCGGTTCGACGTTGATGGCGATCCCGGTCATCCTCTTCTTCCTGATCGTGCAGGGGCGCATCTCCTCCGGCTTGATGGCCGGCGCGGTCAAGGGCTAGCGGGGCGCGATGTCCGACCTTCGGGCGTCCGCGGACGCCGTCGTCTTGGCTGCCTTCCCAGGCCCGGTGTTGCCGGACTGGGCGCGAATGCGACTGGAGCAGGGCCTGGCCGGGGTTTGCCTGTTCGGCTCCAACATCGCCGGCCCGCACGACCCAGACCAGCTTGTCGCCTTGACCAGCTCGATCCATGAAGCGCAGCCGACCGCAATCGTCACCCTCGACGAGGAGGGTGGTGACGTCACCCGGCTGTATGCGGCCACCGGCAGCCCGTACCCGGGGAACGCGGCGCTGGGCGCGGTCGACGATGTCGAGGTCACACGACGGCTGGCGGCATCCATCGGCGCCGAGCTGGCCACAGCAGGCGTCGACCTGAACTTGGCGCCGTCGGTCGATGTCAACAGCGACCCGCGCAACCCGGTCATCGGCGTGCGAAGCTTCAGCGCTGACCCGGATGTCGTTGCCCGGCATGGCGTCGCGTTCGTGCAGGGCATGCAGTCGGCCGGCGTCGCGGCCTGCGCCAAGCATTTTCCCGGACACGGCGACACCGCCGAGGACTCCCACGTGGCGCTGCCGGTCGTGCATGCGGACGAGCTGACCCTGCGCACGCGCGAGCTTCCGCCGTTCGCGGCGGCCATCGACGCCGGTGCGGCCGCGGTGATGACCTCGCACGTGCTGCTCCCGGCATTCGACTCGTCGCCGGCAACGTTCAGCCGGCGGATCCTCACCGACCTGCTCAAGAGCGAGCTGCGCTTCGACGGCGTTGTCGTCAGCGACGCCCTCGACATGGATGGCGCCTGGCGCTGGGCGGGCGGCATACCGGAGGCAGCGGTGGCCAGCCTCGTCGCCGGCGCCGACTTGCTCTGCCTCGGCAGCGACCAGACCGTCGACGCGGCGATGATCGATGCGGTTGGCGAAGAGATCGTCACCGCGGTCAAAGACGGCCGGCTTGACGAGTCGCGGCTGCTGGACGCCGCCGATCGAGTCGCTCGGATGCGCGTGCCTGTGGCCGCCAAACCGGGCACACCGGACCGCAGGCTGGCGGCCGACGCGGCGCGCCGCGCGATCGCGGTCGAAGGCGACCTGGGCGCGACTCGCGGCGCGGTCGTCGCGACGCTGGACACTGCTCCCGGCGTCGCGGCCGGTGCGGTGCCATGGGGTCCGGCCCGGTGCTGGTCCACATATGACCCCACGGCCAGCACGGTCGACGTGCGCGGAGGCGATGCGGTGGACCGCGTGCTCGGCGAAGCCGCTGGGCGACCGCTCGTTGCGGTGACCAGGGATGCCCGCGTCCCCTGGGTTCGCGAGAGCCTGTCCGCCATGGCGTCCCTGCGCCCGGACCTGGTGGTCGTCGACATGGGCTGGCCGGCCCCCGATCGGCCGGACGATCCGCGCGCCGCGGCGTACGTGCGCACGTACGGCGCATCGCGCGCCAGCAGCGACGCAGTCGCTGCGCTGTTGGCGGACCGATGAGCGCGACCGGCCAGGGCCTGCCCGTCGCGGGGGTGGACATCGGCGGGTCGAAGATCCAGGCCGTCCTGGTCAACGAGACCGGTCAGGTGATCGGGTCCCGTCGCGCCAGCACCGACACCGGTCCCGATGGGGTGGTCGGTTCGGTGAGCCGAGTGCTCAGCGACCTGATGGCCGCCGCCGGTGCCGCGCCAGGTGACCTGGCTGCGGTGGGGGTCGGCGTCCCCGGCCTGGTCGATCCGCGGCTCGGCGTCGTCGCGCACGCCGTCAACCTCGGTCTCGACGCCGCCGGGCTCGCGCTGGGCTCGCACCTCGAGGAGCAACTCGGCGTTCCGGTCGTGGTCGAGAACGACGTGAACGCGGCCGCGATCGGCGCCGTTGAGCTGCTCAGCGCCACTGGACGCGATCTGGCGTACCTGTCGATCGGCACCGGGCTGGCCGCGGGGCTGGTGCTCGACGGTCGCCTGCGCCGCGGGCACGGCGGCGCGGCCGGCGAGATCGGGCACATCCCGGTCGACCCGACGGGGCTGATCTGCGGCTGCGGTCAGCGGGGCTGCCTGGAGACACTGGCGTCCGGTTCCGCGCTGCGCCGACTTTGGCCGGTGCTCGACGGCTCGTCCGTGGCGAGCTCGTTGTTCGCCGCCGCCGACGATGGTGACGAACGGGCGATCGCGATCCGCGACCGGTTCGCCGGACACCTCGCGCTCGCGGTTCGGCTGCTTGTGCTGGCCGTCGACGTGGATGTGGTGGTGCTCGGTGGCGGGGTCGCCGAGGTCGGTGCGCCCCTGAAGGACGCCGTCGTCCAGGCGCTTGAGGAGCAGGCGTCGGCGTCGACATTTCTGGCCGCGCTCGACCTGCCGGCCCGGGTGGTGCTCACGTCGCCAACCGAGCCGGTCGCGGCGGTTGGGGCCGCGTTGCTTGGGCGGGCGGAGGCGATCTCCAGAAGCGCGCGGGTTCAGGCATGAGCCGAGCCGGTGGCGCCCTGTTGGTCCGAGGCCGGGACCGGGACGTGCTCGCGGTTGACGGCGTTGTGACGTCGCTCGGTCCCCCTGGAACGGTCGACGCCCCAGCAGTCACGGCGCTGGACGCGCAGCATCTCCGGGTGGCGCCGGGGCTGGTCGACGTCCAGGTGAACGGCGCGGCCGGAGTGGACATCACCGCCGAGCCGCATCGGCTGTGGGAGGTGGCGGCCGTGCTGCCCCAGTACGGCGTCACGGCGTTCTGCCCAACGGTCATCACGTCGACGCCGGACGTCGTCGAGACGGCGATGGCCACGCACCGCGCCGGACCCCCACCTGGCATCGGACCCGTCGCCCGCTCGCTCGGGCTGCACATCGAGGGTCCGATGCTCGCCGAGTCGCGCAAGGGCGCCCACCCGGCGCATCGCCTGCGCCCACCCGAACCAGCCCTGTATGCCGGCTGGTCGCGCGACCGTGGCGTGGCGATCGTGACCTTGGCCCCCGAACTGCCCGGCGCACTCGACGCGGTCCGTGCCCTCACCGCGGCGGGCGTCGTCGTGTCCCTCGGTCACACGGACGCGTCCGCGGTCGCGGTCGAGGCGGCGGTCGATGCCGGAGCGCGCATGGTCACCCACCTGTTCAACGCGATGCCCGGCCTCGGCCATCGTGAGCCGGGGCCGGTCGGCGTCGCCTTGAGCGACGAGCGGCTGGTCGCCGGGATCATCGTGGACGGTCTGCACGTCGCGCCCGACGTCGTGCGGATCGTCTGGCGGCTGCTCGGGCCCGACCGACTCCTGCTGGTCAGCGATGCGGCTGCGGCGCTCGGCCTGCCCGACGGACGCACGGTGCTCGGCGAGCAGGACGTCGTCGTCGACGCCGGTGCGGTTCGACTCGAGGACGGCACCTTGGCCGGCAGCGCGGCTGGGCTCGACGCCTGCGTGCGCAACCTCGCGGCCTACGTGGGCTGCTCGTTCGACGAGGCGCTCGCCGCCGCGACCCTGGTGCCGGCCGCGCTGCTCGGGCGCACCGACATCGGGCGGCTCCGGGTCGGCGCCCGCGCGGACCTGGCCCTGCTGGGGGACGACGGCTGCGTGGCCATGACGATCGTCGGAGGCGAGGTCGCGTGGAAGTCGTGATCGTCACCGGCGGCCGCCGCGGCCCCGCGCAGATCGGCGTGCTGGTTGCGGACGCGATCGAGTCCGTTCTGCGCTCGAAGGAAGGCTCCGGTGCTGGGGCTGGCGACCGGGTCAAGTCCGCTGCCGGTGTATGCCGAGCTGGTTCGGCGGCACCGCGACGGCCAGTTATCTTTCGCGACACGCCCGGGCCTTCCTGCTCGACGAGTACGTCGGGCTGGACCCGTCGCGCCGGCAGTCGTACCGCCGGTTCATCGAAGACCACTTGAGCGGCCTGGTCGACTTCGCCGCCGACGCGGTCGTCGGGCCTGACGGCATGGCCGCCGACCTGGACGCGGCGTGTGCCGCATACGAGGAAGCGATCCGCGACGCCGGCGGGGTGGACCTGCAGCTGCTCGGCGTCGGCAGCGACGGGCACATCGGCTTCAACGAGCCGTCGTCGTCGTTGGCGTCGAGGACGCGACTCAAGACGCTGACCGCTCGGACCCGCGCCGACAACGCGCGCTTCTTCGACCGACCGAACGAGGTGCCCCGGCACGTGCTCACGCAAGGCATCGGCACGATCCTCGACGCCCGGCATCTCGTGCTGGTCGCGGTCGGTGAGGCCAAGGCGGCTGCGATCGCGAAGGCGGTCGAAGGCCCGGTCAGCGCGCGCTGCCCGGCGTCGGCGTTGCAGCTGCACCCGCACGCGACGGTGGTCATCGACGAGTCGGCGGCGAAGGCGCTGGAGCTCGCCGACTACTACCGCGAGACGTATGCGGCCAAGCCGGCCTGGCAGCGGCTCTGACTCGCCGGACCCTTCCCGCCGCTCTTCCGCAACGACGGGCCGTCGCTTCGGATAGACCGAAGCGACGGGACATCGTTGCGATCCAGCGGCGCGAGGAGTGCCGGGCCGGACGAGGTTCCGGATAGCGTGCGAGGGCGATGACCGTCCTGTTGAAGCCGCCGTACCGCAGGCTCACCATCGGGATCGTCTCGGTCATCCTGGTCCTCGCGTTCGAGGCCATGGCGGTTGGCACCGCGATGCCGGCGGCGGTCGACGAGCTGGACGGCATCCGGCTGTATGCGTGGGCGTTCAGCGGGTTCCTCGCCGGCAGCCTGTGGGGGATGGTCTGGGCCGGTGAGGAGTGCGACCGGCGCGGCCCGGCCCGACCACTTCTGCTTGGCATTGCCGCGTTCATCGTCGGGTTGGTGCTCAGCGGGGCCGCGCCCGACATGCTGACGTTCATCCTCGGCCGGGTCGTGCAGGGCGTCGGCAGCGGTGCCGTCATCGTCGCCATCTACGTGGTCGTCGCGCGGGCCTACCTGGAAGAGCTGCGGCCGCGGGTGTTCTCCGCAATGGCCTCGGCCTGGATCCTGCCGTCGATCGTCGGGCCGCTGATCGCGGGCGTGGTCGCGGACACCTGGTCGTGGCGCTGGGTCTTCCTCGCCGTGCCGTTGCTTGTGGTCCCGGCCGTCGTGCTGATCCTGCCGCGGTTGCGCGCGGTGGACGACGCGGGCCCGGCGGGACCAGGTCGCCCCGGCATCCGGCGGCTCGCGCTGATGGCCGCCGTCGGGGTCGCCGGTCTGCAGTACGCCGGCCAGCGCCTGGACCTGTGGTCGATCCCGGTGCTGCTGCTGGCGGTCGGGCTGCTCGCCACCTCGGTGCCGCGGCTGCTGCCACCCGGCACCCTCATGCTGCGGCGCGGCCTGCCGACGACGGTGGCGATGCGCGGCCTGCTCGCAGGCGGCTTCTTCGGCGCCGAGTCGTTCATCCCGCTCATGCTCGTGAACGAGCGCGGGTTGTCGACCACCTTCGCCGGCCTGTCGCTCACCGGCGCCGCGTTGGGCTGGGCGACCGGGTCGTGGTTTCAGAGCCTGCCGAGCCTGGATATGCCGCGAGCTCTGCTCGTGCGCCGGGGTGCCGCGTTCGTATGCCTGTCAGTGCTCGCGCTCTGCCTGGCGCTGCTGCCGTCGGTGCCGGTGTGGATTGCCGGCCTCGCGTGGACCTTCAGCGGGTTCGGCATGGGCATGGCGCTGCCGACGCTGTCGGTCGTCCTGTATGAGCTGTCACCGCTGGAAGACCAGGGTGCGAACACGGCCGCGCTGCAGGTGTCGGATGCACTCGGCAGCACGGTGTTCATCGGACTCGCCGGGGTCATCTTCGCCGCCGGCCACACCGGCGCCGGTGAGGACGCGGACGTGTTCGCGGTCATCTTCGTCACGATGGCCGTCGTGCTTGCGGTCGCCGCGTGGGCGGCCGGCCGGATCGGCATCCGGCGTCGGGTGCCGGCCGTGCAGCCGCAGCGCTCCGCGATCGAGGAGCCGTGCGCAACCGAACGGGCCGCGCACAGCTGACTTGAGTTAGGCGACGGCCGGAGTCGTCGTGCTGGTGGCCCTTGTGGCCGCGCTGCGCAGCTTGAACGCACCGACGATCGCGATGACGCCGTAGATCACCAGCCAAATGCCCATCACCCAGGTCAGGACCGCGATCGTCGGCGCCGGCCAGACCAGGATGATGGTCCCGGCGATCAGCCCGAGGATGCCGGAGGCGATCCGCCAGCCGCGTCCCTCTGCGTCGGCCGAGAAGCCGACCAACAGATCGCCGATCGCGTTCATGATCCAGAAGATGCCGACCAGCACCGCCAGCACGATGACCGCGTCGAAGATGTTCCGCATCAGGAAGATGCCGACCACGATGCCCAGCACGCCGAGGACGGCCAGCAGAGCGCGTTGCCCACCGGATGCCTCCGACGCGCTGAAGGCGCCAACCAGCTGGAAGATGCCAGTCACGAAGACGTTGGCACCGAACAGCAGCGCGACGACGAGCAACGTCGGCCCGGGCCACACGATGGCCAGGATCCCGACGATGACCGCCAGGATTCCGATGGTCAGCAGCAGACCCCAATGCTTGCCGAGCTCCGCCACCAGGTCCTTGCGTACGTCGGTGAACGTGGGGTCCGCCATGGCTGCACCCTCCCGCGTTGATCACGCAAAGTTGGCCCTGGGGCCAACTTTGCATGATCAACGCGGGAGGGGTCGTGATTGACGAGGCCGTGTCGACAGTCGTCGGGTTCCACCACAATGACGGGGTGACCGAGACCGCTGCGCCGCAGGGCGTGCTGGCTGGCGTTGAGACCGCATACGGCGTGGACCTGGAGGTGCTGGACGAGATCCAGCGCCGGGTCCTGTGGCTGGCGGTCCGCATGGTGCATGCCGCGAACGCCGAACGAGACACCGGTGACGGAGTGAAGGTGGGCGGGCATCAGGCGTCGTCGGCGTCGCTGGTCACGGCGATGACCGCGCTGTGGTTCGCGCACCTGAACGCCGCCGACCGGGTGTCGGTCAAGCCGCACGCCTCGCCGGTCTACCACTCGATCGCATACCTGCTCGGCAACCTCGACCGGTCGTACCTGACGCAGCTGCGTCAGTTCGGCGGTCTGCAGTCCTATCCGTCGCGGACGAAGGACCCGGACGCGATCGACTTCTCGACTGGGTCGGTCGGCCTTGGTGCGGCCGCGCCGTTGTTCGCGGCGGTCACGCGGCGCTACGTCGACGCGCACTTCGGCGCCCGCGACCACGCTCGGTTCATCGCACTGATCGGGGACGCCGAACTGGACGAAGGCAACATCTGGGAGGCCATCGCCGACCCGGCCACGCTCGGCCTCGGCAACGCGATGTGGATCGTCGACTTCAACCGGCAGTCCCTGGACCGGGTGGTGCCCGGCGTGCGCATCCAACAGTGGCGCGGCCAGTTCGAGGCCGCCGGCTGGCATGTGGTCGAGGTCAAGTACGGCCGCCGGCTGCAGGCGCACTTCGAACGCCCCGGCGGAGCGGCGTTGCGCGACTGGATCGACGCGATGCACAACGAGCACTATCAGTCGCTGTTCGCACTGTCCGGCAACGAGCTCCGGCTGCGCTTCCTGGACGGCGCGCCGGCCGAGATCGAGGGGCTGATCTGCCGACGTCGCCGACGACGAGCTGGCACCGCTGGTGCAGGACCTCGGCGGGCATGACCTCGCGGCGATGCTCGACGCATACCGCGCCTGCGACGCGGTCACCGACCGGCCGAGTGTGATCTTCGCGTACACCGTCAAGGGCTGGGGGCTGCCGCTGGCCGGCAACCCGCGCAACCACTCCGCGCTGCTGTCCGCCGCGCAGATCGACGACCTTCGGTCATCGATGCGGCTGACCGTCGACAGCGAGTGGGATCGCTTCGACGCCGCCTCGCCCGCCGGCATCCTGTGCGCGCAGCGCCGAGAGCGGCTGGCCCGCGCGCCGCGCAAGGCCGCCCTCGACATCCGGGTGCCGGACTCGACGGGTGTCCGCGCGGCCAAGCCGATCTCGACGCAGGAGGCCTTCGGTCGCGTGCTCGTCGATCTGTCCCGGGACGAGAGCGTCGCACCTCTTCTGGTGACGACCGCGCCCGACGTGGCGACCTCGACGAACCTGGCCGGGTTCATCAACCGCACCGGTGTGTTCTCCCCGGACGACCGACGTTCGTGGAACGAGGACACCCTGCTCAAGTGGGCCGAAGGCCCGAGCGGACAGCACATCGAGCTGGGCATCTCGGAGATGAACCTGTTCCTGCTGCTCGGGCAGCTGGGCCTGTCCTGGGACCTGTCGGAGCAGCCGTTGTTGCCGATCGGCACGGTCTACGACCCGTTCGTGCTGCCGCGGGCTCGATGCGTTCATCTACTCGGTGTACTCCGGCGCCCGGTTCGTCGTTGCGGGCACGCCGTCGGGCGTGACGCTCGCACCGGAAGGCGGCGCGCACCAGTCGACGATCACCGCATCCATCGGGCTGGAGCTGCCGGGCGTCACCTTCGTCGAGCCCGCGTATGCGGCCGCGCTGGACTGGCTGCTCTGCGACGCGCTGGGGCGGATCGCCGCCGGGCCGTCGACCGGCCACGACGGCAGCGCCGGCCGAGGACGGTGCCTACTACTTCCGGCTCACCACCCGGCCGATCGACCAGGCGCCGTTCGAGGCCGCCCGGGCGCGGCTCGGAGACGCCGTCCTGCGTCGACAGGTGCTGGCCGGCGCATACCGGCTGGTGGACGCGACCCCGCTGGTCGAGCGCGGCGCGCCCGCGGTGCACCTGGTCGGCACCGGCGCGGTCGCTGCCCGAGGTGCTCGCGGCCGCCGCGGAGCTCGCCGAGGAAGGGATCGCCGCGCACGTCGTCGACGTGACCTCGGCCGACCGGCTGTACAGCGCGTGGCAGCGGACGCTGCGCCAGGGCGTGCGCACGGCGACCACGCCGTCGGTGCCGGGCGCGCTGCGGGCCGCCTTCCCGGACCGGGCGCCGGTCGTGACCGTGCACGACGCGGCGTCGCACGCGCTGGCGTGGCTCGGGTCGTCCTTGGGGGTGGCGTCGCTGCCGCTCGGCGTCGACGCGTTCGGGCAGTCCGGCACCGTGCCTGAGCTCTACGGCCTGCATGACCTGCTCCCCGGCTCGATCGTCAACGCCGCACTCGCCGCGCTCGCCCTCTAGCACGTGCGGGCGCTGGAGCACTCGCTCGCCCTCGAGCACTCGTAGTCTCAGCGGCATGCCAGCCGAGACGTCGCAGACGCTGGATCGCGGTCTGCGCGTGCTGTCGTTGCTGGCGCAGGCGCGCGACGGTCTGTCGGTCAACGACCTCGCGGCCTCGCTCGAGGTCAGCCGGACCGTGGTGTACCGGCTGCTGACCACGCTCGAGGCGCACGACCTGGTGCGGCGCGACTCCGAAGGCCGAGCGCGGCTGGGGTTCGGCGTTGCCCGGCTGGCCGGTCGAGTTCATCCGCTGCTGCGGCGGGCGGCGCTGCCGGTGCTTCGCCGGCTCGCCGACGACGTCGGCGCAACCGCACACCTGACGATCGCCGAGGGGGAGGAAGCCGTCGCGGTGGCCGTGGTCGAGCCCAGCCGGACGGACTACCACGTCGCCTACCGCGAGGGCGCCCGGCATCCGTTGGGACGTGGGGCGGCTGGCCGGGCGATCGGCGCTTCGGTCGGCGCCGACGCCGCATACGTGGTGTCGCACGGCGAGCTGCAGGCCGGCGCGTGGGGGATCGCCGCCCGGCTGCCGGCCCCGGTGCCGGTACTTGGGTCGGTCGGCGTGGTCGCGTTGTCCGCCCTCGACGAGGAGGTCGTCGGCGCCCGGGTCGTCGAGGCCGCCGCCGACCTGGCCCGCGCCCTCCGCACCTGACCCCTCGTTTCGCAACGATGTGCCGTCGCTTCGGATAGACCGATACGGCGGCACATCGTTGCGGGGACCGCGCGAGGATGGATGCGGCGAATGCTCGATCTAGTCGAAGCGGCGGCACATCGTTGCGGAGGAGCTGGGGTGGTCAGGACAGGCGGGCGGCGGCTGCGACCAGCGGGAGGGTCCGGTACGGCACCGGGTTGCGCAGCGCGATCACCGTCGAGGTGCGCACGATGGACGGGATCGCGACCACCTCGTCGATGACCCGCTGCAGGTCGTCGTTCGAGCGACCGACGATCCGGACGAGCAGGTCCCCGGTGCCGGTGATGGTGTGCACCTCGAGGACCTCGGGGATCGTCGCGAGGTGGTCTTCGACGGTGCCGTGCCCCTCGACCTGGCGGATCTCCAGCGTGGCGAAGGCCGTCACCACGTAGCCGATGGCCGCCGGGTCGACCTCCGGGCCGTACCCGATGATCACACCGGCGGCCTGCATCCGGTCGAGCCGGGCCTGAATGGTGCCGCGGGCGACGTTCAGCCGGCGGGATGCCTCGAGCACGCCCACTCGCGGCTCGGCGGCAAACAGGTGCACGATGCGGGCATCGAGAGCGTCCATGGTGCTGGCGAGCATACAGAATGCTCAACGATTCGGCGCTGCGTTGCTCAGACTGGACAGTCCACGCCAAACTGCCGCCCATGACCCAGACCTCGTTGAGCGAGTCCCAGCCCGAGTCCCAGTCCCAGCAGGACCTGTTCCCCGTCAAGGGCATGGATGCCGTCGTGTTTGCCGTCGGCAACGCGAAGCAGGCCGCGCACTACTACTCGACGGCGTTCGGGATGCGCTGCGTGGCATACGCGGGGCCGGAGACCGGTCGCCGCGATGAGGCGGTCTACGTGCTCGAGTCCGGGTCGGCACGGTTCGTTTTCCGGGGTGCGGTCCGCGCCGGTACCGACCTCGCGCAGCACGTGGCGACCCACGGCGACGGCGTCGTCGACCTCGCGATCGAGGTGCCGGACGTGGAGAAGGCGTACGCGTTCGCCGTCGAACACGGCGCCCGCAGCCTCGAGGAGCCGCATACCCTGACCGACGAGCACGGCGAGGTGATGCTGGCCGCGATCGCGACCTACGGGCAGACCCGGCACACCCTGATCGACCGGTCCCGCTACACCGGCCCGTACCTGCCGGGGTTCGTCGCACGCGACCCGATTGTCGAGCCGCAGCCGCGCATCTTCCAGGCCATCGACCACTGCGTCGGCAACGTCGAGCTTGGGCAGATGGATGAGTGGGTCGCGTTCTACCACCGGGTCATGGGCTTCACGAACATGGCCGAGTTCATCGGCGACGACATCGCCACCGAGTACAGCGCGCTGATGTCGAAGGTGGTCGCGGACGGCACCCGCAAGGTGAAGTTCCCGCTCAACGAGCCGGCGATCTCGAAGAAGAAGTCGCAGATCGACGAGTACCTGGAGTTCTACGGCGGCCCGGGCGTGCAGCACATCGCGCTCAACACCGGCGACATCGTCGAGACCGTGCGGCGGATGCGCGCTGCCGGCGTGGAGTTCCTGGACGACGCCGGACTCCTACTACGACGACCCCGAGCTGCGCGCCCGCATCGGCGAGGTCCGGGTGCCGATCGAGGTGCTCAAGGAGCACCGCATCCTGGTCGACCGCGACGAGGAGGGCTACCTGCTGCAGATCTTCACCAAGCCGGTGCAGGACCGGCCGACGGTGTTCTTCGAGCTGATCGAGCGGCACGGCTCGCTCGGCTTCGGCAAGGGCAACTTCAAGGCGTTGTTCGAGGCGATCGAGCGCGAGCAGGAGGCCCGCGGCAACCTCTAAGCCCGCCGCGCCGGCTCGCAACGATGTGCCGCCACTTCAGTTCGATGCGGCGCAGACGCAGAACGGTGCCGGTGACGACAGCATCGGCGCCGGCGTACAATGTCTGCTAGCGGCCGGGTGGCGCAGCGATGCTCGATCTATTCGGTGCAACGTCACGTCGTATGCGGTTTGGGGGGCGGGCAGGATCTGTGCCGGTGACCTCGCCGAGGCCGATCTCGCGTGCCGTCGGGCCCGGCGCGGTGCCGCGATCGTCACCGTGTCGCCGTCCTCGAGGAAGGCCCGCACGCTCTCGTCAGCCAGAGCGAACGGCTCGTTGCCGCCCCAGGACAGCTCGAGGAACGACCCCCGCTGATCCCGCTCCGGGCCGCTCACCGTCCCGGAGGCGTACAGATCGCCGGTGCGCAGCGAGGCGCCGTTGACCGTCATGTGCGCGAGCTGCTGGTCCGGCGTCCAGTACATGGTCGCGAACGGCGGTCGCGACACCACCGTGCCGTTGAGCTCGACCTCGAGCGCGAGGTCGAGCCCCCAGTTCCCTGCCGTATGCAGGTACGGCAGCGGCGCCGGGTCCTGCGCCGGGGACGGAACGCGCGCCGACTCCAACGCGGCCAGCGGAACCACCCACGGCGAGATCGAGGTCGCGAACGACTTGCCGAGGAACGGGCCGAGCGGCTGGTACTCCCAGGCCTGGATGTCGCGCGCCCACCAGTCGTTGAGCAGCACAATCCCGAACACATGCTCCTCGAACGCGGACGTCGGCACCGGCGAGCCGTGCCGCGAGGGCGTGCCCACGACGAAGCCGACCTCGACCTCGATGTCGAGCCGTTGGCTTGGTCCGAACGCCGGCGCGATGGACTCCGGTGGCCGGCGCTGCCCCGAGGGCCGCACGACGGTGTGCCGCTGACCACGACCGTGCCCGCCCGCCCGTGGTAGCCGATCGGCAGGTGCTTCCAGTTGGGCGGCAGCGCGGGTGAGTCCGGCCGGAACATCCGGCCGACGTTCTCGGCGTGGTGCTGCGAGGAGTAGAAGTCGACGTAGTCGGCGACCGTGAACGGCAGCACCGGCGTGACGTCGCCGAGCGCGCCGCCCGGGCAGGTCCTCGGCGGCGACATCGGCGAGCAGCCGCTGCAGGTCTTGCCGGGTCGCCTTCCAGGTCGCCCGGCCGGCCGCCAGGTATGCGTCCAGCGTGCCGCCCTCGAACAACTGCGGCGGCTGGCTGACCCGACCTTGGCGGGCGAGCGCAGCCAGGTCGACGACGCGATCGTCGACGCGGACGACGCATACCGGCTGTGGGCCGAGACCGGACACCACGCCGAACGGCAGGTTGTGCACCCCGAACGGCGCCGGCGATGCGACCGCCATCAGTCCTCCGGACTGAGCAGCCCGAGCACGACGAGCTCGTCGATCGGGTCGGTCACCCCGCAGCAGCCGAACGACCGGAACAGCCGCCGGACCGCCGCCGACATCAGACTTGTCGACCAGGGCTGCGAGCGAGTCGATGTCCCGCTGCGCCAGCAGCGCTGCAAGGTCGTCGCGGTCGGCGCCGTCCAGGCCGGCGGACACGGCAGCCAACACGTTGAGCAGCCCGTGCTGCTCGAACCCTCGCTCGGTGGTCGTGCGCACCGCATGGTGCAGCCCGGCCGTCAGCTTGAACCCAAGGTTGCGGTCCAGGCAGCCACGCAGGAACGCCGCCAGCTCGGCCTCGGCTGGGTGCGCCTCGGGCGTCTCGCCACCCGTGCGGTACTTGGCGTGCTCGGCGCCATCCTCGGCGAGCACGTCCAGCGCCGGCTCCCAGCCCGCGCGCGGCACCTCGACGTAGGTCGGCACGGAGAACGCCAGCTCGGTCGAGCAATGACCGGGTCGCGGCGGCGAGGCTCCTCGGCCGGCGGCAGTGCGACCTCGACCTGGGCGAGTCGCCACGGAGTCGTCGGTCCAGCAGCAGGTCCCGCGCATACGCGGCGTCGAGCAGGCCGGTCGATGCCACCAGCCCGATGCCGACGTCGTCGCCGCTGTGCACCAGGTCGAGCGCCTCGGCCACCTGCGTCGGGCGCAGCAGCAGCGGGCCGATGCAGTCCGCATACCAGGCGCCGCGATGTCCGCGGTGCTCGGCGACAGCGGTGGCGACTGAGGCGTTTCCGGGCGGGAAGACGGCCGCGTCGTCGATCAACCGATGCAGCAGACCGCGGATCGCCGAGCCCGTTGACATGGAACGCGACGCTAGCCCATCGTTCTGTGACAGGACAATGACGTCCGATTATCGGACGCGACTGACGTGTTCAGGAGGCTCGCCGTGCCGTACTACCGCACCGTCGGACAGATCCCGCGCAAACGCCACACCCAGTTCCGCCGCCCGGACGGCGGCCTGTACGCCGAGGAGCTCATGGGTGTCGAGGGCTTCTCGAACGACTCCTCGCTGCTCTACCACCGGGGCCTGCCGACGGCGATCCTCGAGGCCAAGGCGATCGACCCGCCGGTCGCACCGCTGACGCCGAACCATCCGCTGAAGCCGCGGCACTTCCTGACCCACAAGCTCGACGCCGGGTCGGCGGACGCGGTCACCGGCCGGCAGGTGCTCATGGCCAACGGCGACGTGCGGATGTCCTACGTCGCGGCCGACACCGACCAGCCCGCTGTACCGCAACGCGGTCGGCGACGAGTGCGTGTACGTCGAGTCGGGGTCCGGCGTGGTCGACACGGTGTTCGGTCAGCTGTCGGTCGGGTCCGGTGACTACGTCGTCATCCCGACGTCGACGACGCACCGCTGGCGGCCGGACCCGGGGGAACCGTTGCGGCTGCTCACGATCGAGGCCACCGGCCACATCGGCCCGCCGCGCCGGTACCTGTCGGCGAAGGGCCAGTTCCTCGAGCACGCGCCGTACTGCGAGCGCGACCTGCGCGGCCCGCAGCAGCCGCACGTCGAGGACGGCGAGCAGGTCGAGGTCCTCGTCCGGCACCGCAGCGGCTGGACGCAGTACACCTACGCGCACCACCCGTTCGACGTCGTCGGGTGGGACGGCTGCCTCTACCCGTACGTGTTCTCGATCCACGACTTCGAGCCGATCACCGGCCGGCTGCACCAGCCGCCGCCGGTGCACCAGACCTTCGAGGGGCCGAACTTCGTCATCTGCTCGTTCGTGCCGCGGCTGTTCGACTACCACCCGCAGGGCATCCCGGCGCCGTACAACCACGCCAACGTCGACAGCGACGAGATGCTCTTCTACGTCGGCGGCGACTTCATGAGCCGCAAGGGCGCCGGCATCGAGCTCGGCTCGATCTCGTTGCACCCCAGCGGCTTCACCCACGGCCCGCAGCCGGGCTCGGTCGAGGCCTCGATCGGCAAGGCGGCCACCGACGAGCTCGCGGTCATGGTCGACACGTTCCGCCCGCTCGACCTCGGTCCCGGCGCGCTCGAGTGCGAGGACCCGGCGTATGCGTGGACCTGGGCGCGCGGGCTGGGCATGAACGGCCCCGCCGAGGACAGCACCTCCGGCTAGCCCGTCCAACCCCTCATACCGCACGATGTGCCGCCGTTTCGGATAGACCGATACGGCGGCACATCGTGCTCCGGTACCGACGGATGGATGCGGCAAACCTCGGCTATTCGAAGCAACGGCACATCGTTGCGGTCAGGGGGTGAGGCAGATCTCGGGGAGCTCGAACCAGCGCAGGTGCTCGAAGTCGTCGGTGACGCCGGTCGGCCGGGCGTCCAACGCCGGGGCCGACGCGGCCCGCGAGCCGAACAACGCCCGCGCCTGGTCGAGGTAGGACGTCCAGCACCGACTCGGGCGCGGTGACCCGGGTATGCGGGTAGGTCATCGTGCCGTCCTCGGCATACGAGACCTCGCGCAGCCGCAACGGCGGCTCGACCGGTCCGAGCCGATGCCGCCACAGCCCGGAGGCCTGGTCGAACGTGTAGTCCGGCAGGAGCAGCCAGCCGTGCTCGGCGACCAGCGCAACCGCCGCAACCACGTACGCGAACACGGCTTCGGAGATGAAGTAGTTGAAGTTGATGCGCACCCAGCCCGGCTTGATCCCCTCGCAGCCGTGCGTGATCTCGCGCTCGAACTCGTGCGATCGCTCGATGTCGATGCCGAGCAGCCGATGCCCGTACGGACCCGCACACGAGCAGCCGCCGCGCGACTGGATGCCGAACAGGTCGTTGAGCAGCGCGACCACGAAGTTGTGGTGCAGGTACCGACCGCCGCGCCGCCGCACCACGAACGACACGATCGACAACCGGTCCGCCTCGGTGTTGCCGAGAATCTCGATGTTCGGGTGCTCCGACCACGCGGTGATCGCCCGGCGGAGGAAGTCCTCCTCGTATGCGCGGATCGCGTCCACCCCGACCGCCGACTTGAGCTGAAAGACCAGTCCGGCGCGGATCGACTCGACGATCGCCGGTGTCCCGCCCTCCTCCCGATGCACCGGGTCCGAGAGATAGACGTGCTCCAGCGGGTTCACGTATGCGACCGTGCCGCCGCCGACGACGTCGGGCACCGAGTTGGTGAGCAGCTGCCGACGGACAACGAGAACACCCGGCGTGCCCGGTCCGCCGATGAACTTGTGCGCCGACAGGAAGATCGCGTCCTTGTACGACAGCGGCTCGTCGGCCGAGGCGGTGAACTCGATGTCGACATACGGCGCAGCCGCCGCGAAGTCCCAGAAGGCCAGCGCGCCGTGCTCGTGCAGCAGCGCCGAGATGCGGTGCGTGTCGGTGACGATGCCGGTCACGTTGGACGCCGCCGAGAACGACCCGATCCGCACCGGGCGATCGGCGTACTCGACCAGGGCCTTCTCCAGCGCGTCGATGTCGATGTGCCCGTCGGGGTCCTCCGGGATCTGCACGACGTCCGCGATCGACTCCCGCCACGGCAGCTCGTTGCTGTGGTGCTCGAACGGCCCGATGAACACCACCGGTCGTTCGGCCAGGGGGATCTGCGCCGAGAGCGCATACCGCGCGTCGAGATCGGCCGGCAGCCGCAACCCGAGGATGCCGATCAGCTTGTCGATCGCCCCGGTCGAACCCGAGCCGCAGAAGATGACGCAGGTGTCGTCGTCGCCGTGCACCGCGTCGTGGATGATCCGCCGGGCGTCCTCGCGCAGCCGGGTGGTCTGCAGCCCGGTGCCGCTGCTCTCGGTGTGCGTGTTCGCATACCGGGGGAGCACCTCGGTGCGCAGGAAGTCCTCGACGAACGACAGCGCGCGCCCGCTCGCGGTGTAGTCGGCGTACGTCACCCGTCGCGACCCGTACGGCCCGGGCATCACCTGGTCGTCGCCGATCACGGAGGAGCGGATGCGCTCCAGGAGCGGGCTGGCCGGCAGCGCGGGCGAGGGCGGTGGGATCGTCACGGTTCGAGGGTAGATCCCGCCAGCTCGATGCCCGCCTCGCGCATCAGCTCGATCGCCGCCTCGGTCGTCGACTTCAGCACGCCCGCGGTCAGTCCGAGCAGCACCCGCACCTCGAAGCCCTCCCGCCGCGCGTCGATCGCGGTCGCCCGGACGCAGTGGTCGGTGGCGATCCCCACGACGTCAACGCGGGTGACATCGCGTGCGCGCAGCCAGTGCGCCAGCGAGGCGCCGCCGGGCTCGAACCCCTCGAACCCGCTGTATGCGGCCGCGCGCTCGCCCTTGTCGAAGACCGCTTCGATCCGCGTGCGGTCAAGCGCCGGGTGCAGCTCGGCGCCGGGCGTGCCCGCCACACAGTGCGGCGGCCAGGTGTCGACGAAGTCCGGGTCGCTCGCGAAGTGCGCGCCGGGGTCGACGTGGTGGTCCCGGGTCGCGACCACGTGGTCGTATGCCGGGCCGGCGCGCAGGTGATCGGTGATCGCCGCGGCGACCGCAGCCCCGCCGTTGACCGCCAGCGAGCCGCCCTCGCAGAAGTCGTTCTGCACGTCGACGACGAGCAGGGCGTTGGTCACGGATCCAGGGTATGAAACCCGGTCGGGATGGCCACATCGCCCCGGGACAGCCGGCGGGCGGACTCGGGCAGCTCGGCGACCGCCGCTGCGTGCCGCTCCCGCGCCCGGCTGAGCGGCTCGTGGCCGACCGCCTCGCCCTCGCTGACCAGCCGGTGCATCAGCGGTCGCAGGTCCGGCGCCTCGGCCCAGGGCTCATCGCCGACGAGCACCGCCTCCTCGGTCGCGACCCCGTGCTCGTCCAGTCGCCGGTACCCCCACTTGCGGCCGCCGCGACTCGGCTTGCCCACCGAGGTCTTCGCGACCGGTTCGAGGGGGGCCGACGGGTGCGCGGACAGCGCCCGAGAGGTCAGCTTGTAGACCAGCGCCGCGGTCGGTGCACCCGAGCCGGTCACCAGCGACGTGCCGACCCCGTACGCGTCGACCGGGGCCGAGGCCAGTGCCGCGATCGCGTCCTCGTCCAGGTCGCTCGTGACCACGATGCGGGTGTTGAACGCGCCGAGCGCGTCCAACCGTTCGCGAACCCGCCAGGCCTGCTCGGCCAGATCGCCGGAGTCGAGCCGGACGGCACCGAGCTCCGGGCCGGCAGCCTGCAGTGCATGCGCCACGCCCTCGTCGACGTCGTAGGTGTCCACCAGCAGTGTGGTCTCCGGGCCCAACGCGGCGACCTGCGCCCCGAACGCCGCCGGCTCGCTGTCGTGCACCAGGGTGAACGCGTGGGCGCTCGTGCCGGTCGTCGGGATGCCGTACCGGCGGCCCGCCTCCAGGTTCGACGTGGTCGTGAAGCCCGCGATGTATGCCGCCCGCGCGGCGGCCACCGCCGCATACTCATGGGTTCGCCGGGATCCCATCTCGATGAGCGGGCGGTCAGCGGCGGCCAGCCGCATCCGCGAGGCCGCGGCCGCGATGGCGCTGTCGTGGTTGAGGATCGACAGGGCCAGGGTCTCGAGCAGGACCGCCTCGCCGAAGGTGGATTGCACGACGAGCAACGGTGATCCCGGCAGGTAGACCTCGCCCTCGCCGTAGCCCCAGATGTCGCCGTTGAACCGGTAGCCCCGGAGGAAGTCCATGGTCGGGTCGTCGACGACCTGCCGCTCGCGCAGCAGCGCGAGCTCGGCATCGTCGAAGCGGAAGTGCTCAATCGCGGACAGCAGGCGGCCGGTGCCGGCCACCACCCCGTAGCGGCGACCCTCGGGGAGTCGCCGGCAGAACACCTCGAAGACGGTCTGCCGGTATGCGGCCCCGCTGCGCAGCGCGGCCTGCAGCATCGTCAGCTCGTAGTGGTCGGTCAGCAGCGCCGTCGACGGTTCGGACGGGCTCCTCACCCTCGGCAGCGTAGGTGGCAGCATGGCCGCGTGTCCGTCGCACCGGTTGAGCTCGAGCGCCCGGCCTCCGATGAGGTCGTCGAGGTCGAGCGGCCCTGGATCACGATCGTGTGGAACGACCCGATCAACCTGATGTCGTACGTCACCTACGTGTTCCAGACCTACTTCAGCTACCCGAAGGAGAAGGCGGAGAAGCTGATGCTCGACGTCCACCACAAGGGCAAGGCGGTGGTCGCGAACGGCTCCCGCGAAGAGATGGAGCGCGACGTCCAGGCCATGCACGGCTACGGCCTGTGGGCGACCCTGCAGCAGGACGACTGAGTGGCCGAGTTCTCGCGCAAGCGGCGCGGCGGGCTGCGGGTTCGGTTGACGCCGGTCGAGGTCGCACTGCTCACCAACCTGCTCAACCAGCTGGTCGCGCTGGTGTCACCGTCGGATGAGGTCGACGCGGACCCGCTCGCCTCGATGGTCGGGATCGGCACCGCCACCTCGGCACCGGACGACCCGGCCATGGCCCGGCTGTTCCCGGACGCCTACCGAGACGATGAGGACAAGGCGGCCGAGTTCCGGCGCTACACCGAGCTCGGGCTGCGCGAACGCAAGGTGGCCGCCGCCGAGCAGGTTCTCGCGACGCTGGCCGGCGCCGGTGACGACGGCGCACTCGACGTCCGGCTCCGCACCGGTGAGGGGCTGGCCTGGCTGACCACGCTCAACGACCTGCGACTCACCCTCGGGACTCGGCTCGACATCTCGGAGGACTGGTCAGCGGACCTCGACGACCTCGACGACGACGACCCGCGGCTGCCCATGTATGCGACGTACGACTGGCTGTCCGTCCTGCAGGAGACGCTGGTCCACGCCCTGCCCGAGCCGAGCTGACCCTTCTGCGAATGTGGACGTTGGCGGTGTTGGGCAGCCGTCCCAACACCGCCAACGTCCACATTCGCGAGTAGGTGCATACGCTTGGCGCGTGCTCACCATCACGCGGGACGTCATCGATGCGATCGTCGAGCACGCGCGCCGCGACCACCCGGACGAGGCGTGCGGCGTGGTCGCCGGACCGGCCGGGACCGACCGGCCGGAGCGATTCATCCCGATGGTCAACGCCGCCCGGTCGCCGACCTTCTACGAGTTCGACTCCGCGGACCTGCTGCAGCTGTACCGCGAGATGGAGGCGGAGGACGAGGTGCCGGTGGTGATCTACCACTCGCACACGGCGACCGAGGCCTATCCCTCGCGCACCGACGTCATGTATGCCTCCGAGCCGGATGCGCACTACCTGCTGGTCTCGACGCGTGCGCCCGAGGACACCGAGATCCGGTCCTTTCGCATCGTGGACGGCGAGGTCACCGAGGAAGAACTCCGGGTGGTCGACGCGTTGCAACCCATCGAGTCCTGACCGCCTGCCCTGAGGGAGCACCCGCGCCATGTCCGTCGACGTCCGGATCCCGACGATCCTGCGCAGCTACACCGATGGTGCGAAGGCCGTGACGGGCCATGGCGCGACGCTGGCGGAGCTGTTCGCCGACCTGGAGACGCGGCACCCGGGGCTGCGCGAGCGGCTGGTCGAGGGATCCGAGTTGCGCCGGTTCGTGAACGTCTACCTCAATGATGAGGACGTGCGGTTCCTGGACGGGCTCGCGACCGAGGTCTCCGACGGGGACGACGTGACGATTCTGCCGGCTGTTGCAGGCGGTCAGTCGGCATCAACCGGCGCAGGTCACGGGTGGGTCCTCCTGCCGCGTGCGGGCGGCGCGCATACGTGGACCGGTCGATGAGGTTCGACTCGCTGCTGGAGTCGGTTGGCGGCACCCCGCTGGTCGGGCTACCGCGGCTCTCGCCGTCGCCGCAGGTGCGGCTGTGGGCGAAGCTCGAGGACCGCAACCCGACCGGCTCGGTGAAGGATCGGCCGGCCCTGCTCATGATCGAGCAGGCAGAGCGGGAGGGCCTGCTCTCGCCAGGGGCGACGATCCTCGAACCGACGTCCGGCAACACCGGCATCGCCCTGGCGATGGCCGCGAAGCTCAGGGGCTACCGACTGATCTGCGTGATGCCGGAGAACACCTCCGTCGAACGCACCCAGCTGCTGCGGATGTGGGGCGCGCAGATCATCACCTCGTCAGCAGCGGGAGGCTCGAACGAGGCGGTTCGGGTCGCGAAGAAGTTGGCGCTCGAACACGCCGACTGGGTGATGCTCTACCAGTACGGCAACCCGGCCAACGCCGACTCGCACTACCGCACGACGGGCCCGGAGATCCTCGAGGACCTGCCGAGCATCACGCACTTCGTCGCGGGCCTGGGCACCACCGGCACGTTGATGGGTGTGGGTCGGTTCCTGCGGGAGAAGGTCCCGGGCGTGCAGATCGTGGCGGCCGAGCCGAGGTACGGCGAGCTGGTCTATGGCCTGCGCAATCTCGACGAGGGCTTCGTCCCGGAGCTCTACGACGAGTCGGTGCTCACGACGCGGTTCTCGGTCGGCCCGTTGGAAGCGGTGCGTCGGACCCGTGAGCTGCTCGAGCTCGAGGGCATCTTCGCCGGCGTCTCGACTGGTGCGGTGCTGCATGCCGCGCTCGGGGTGGCCGCCAGGGTGGTCAAGCGCGGCGAGCGGGCAGACATCGCGTTCATCGTGGCCGACGCCGGCTGGAAGTACCTGTCGACCGGGGCCTACGAGGGCACGGTGGACGAGGCAGCGCACGCGATCGACGGACAGCTCTGGGCCTGACTGCCCGCTCAACACCAACCGCGAATGTGGACGTTGGCGGGGTTGGGAGGCGCTCCCAACCCCGCCAACGTCCACATTCGCAGATGGTGGTCACGCCGACATGTCGGCCAGGGCCTGGACGGTGCGCCAGTTGCGCGCGGTCGCCCGGTCGACCTTTGACCGCCGGACTTGTTTCGCGACCGCCTCGAGCAGCTTGGAGCGGGCCTGCCCCTGCGGCAGGTTGAAGTAGACCTCCGTCCCGTGCACGGTGCAGCCCTCGGGCGCATACGCGTCGAGGTCGATGGCGCGCAATGCTGCTGCGTCCCCTGCCTCGGCGAGGAAGGACACGACGACCTTCGTCGGATCGCTGACCGGATACGGGTTTGCGGCCACGATCCTCGCCATCTCCGCGCCCGTCCGGGTGAGCACGCCGGCCTCGAGTCCGACCGCCTCGGCCAATGCGGTAGAGATCGAGGCGCCCAGCCCGCTGGTCGATCGGCCCTTGGCCGTGAACACGACGTTGCCGCTCTGCAGGTAGGTCTCCACGTCGCTGTGGCCCAGCGACTCGACGACCGCGCGCAGGTCGGCCATCTTCAGCCGTCGGGACGGGCCGAGGTTGACCCCGCGAAGCAACGCCACCACGCGCACGGGCGTCAGTCTGCCGCAGTCGCCCCGGCGCCAGCCGACTTGTCAGCCGTATCGCGTCACGGGTGACGCGAAACGTATGACACCGCACCGCGCCTGCCGTCCTGTCATGCGAATCGCGCCACCGGTGACGCGAAACGTATGACAACTCGCCGGAGGGCGAACGTGCACATTCGCGGAAATGTTTGCGACATGACACGTCGATGTTGCATCGCGGACACCCGTACCGGGCGCCCTTGAGACATGCGCGTGGCAGTGGTCTCCGAGTCCTTCCTGCCAACGGTCAATGGCGTCACCAACTCCGTCCTGCGCGTCCTCGAGCACCTCGACGCCAACGGTCACCAGGCGCTGGTGGTCGCGCCCGAGAGTGGCGACGACCCGCAGAGCTACCACGGCGCGAGGATCGTGCGGGTCCCCGCCTGGTCTCCGGTCTTCTTGCGTGGCTTCCAGGTCGGGATGCCGTCGCGGCGGATGCTGCCCGCGTTGCGCGACTTCGACCCGCACGTTGTGCACCTGGCCTCACCGTTCGTCCTCGGGGCCCACGGCGCGCACGTGGCCCGGCGCATCGGCCGCCCGGCCATCGCCGTCTACCAGACCGACATTGCCGCCTACTCACGCTCCTACGGTGTGCCGGGCGCGGTGTCGCTGTCCTGGCGTTGGGTGCGCCACATCCATGACTTGGCCGCCCGGACCCTCGCGCCGTCGCGCGCCGCCGCCGCCGACTTGCGGGCGCACCAGATCGAGCGGGTACACCTGTGGCCCCGTGGCGTCGACGTCCACGGTTTCGCGCCCTGGCACCGGGATCTCGCATGGCGCCGCAGCATCGGCGTCGACGACGACACGGTGCTCGTGGGATACGTCGGGCGGCTGGCCCCCGAGAAGCGGATCGACGACCTGCGCGCGCTGCAGGGGCTGCCCGGCACCCGGCTGCTGATTGTCGGCGACGGCCCCTCCCGTCGAGCACTCGAGCGCTCGCTGCCGGACGCGGTGTTCACCGGCTTCCTGTCCGGCGCGGAGCTCTCCCGCGCGCAGGCGTCGCTGGACGTCTTCGTCAACCCCGGCAGCGACGAGACGTTCTGCCAGGCTGCACAGGAGGCGTTGGCCTCGGGTGTGCCGGTGGTTGCGGCTGCGGCCGGCGGGCTCATCGACCTGGTCGCGGACGGCGTGAACGGGCGACTGGTGCCCGCGCACGACCTCACCGCGCTGCGCGCCGCAGTCGACGGACTCGTCGTCCACGCCGATGCTCGGGTGCGCGCCGGGCGGGCAGCCCGGACCTCCGTGCTCGGTCGTACCTGGGCCGCGGTGTGCACCGACCTGCTCCGGCACTACGACGACGTCGCCGGTACATCGGTCGCGCCATTGACCCCAGCGCGGAGCCCGAAGGCGGGGCTGCCGCCGCATGAGGATCGTCCACGTCGCCAACTTCTACGGCCCCCGCAGCGGCGGGCTGCGCACCGCGATGCACGCGATCGCCGCCGAGTATGCGCGGCGCGGTCACGAGCCGGTGCTCGTCGTCCCCGGCGCAACCCACGAAGACACCACCAAGGGCGGCATCCGGCGGATCAGCGTCCCGGCTCCGGTTGTCCCGGGCTCTGGCGGCTACCGGTTGATCACCGAGGTAGCCCGGGTCCGCCGGCTGCTCGACGAACTGCGCCCGGACCGGCTTGAGGTCTCCGACCGCACCACCCTCGCCCCGTTGGGCGGGTTTGCGCGCAGCCGCGGCATCCCCGCCATCGTGTTCGCGCACGAACGCGTCGACCGACTGCTGCAGCGGTACGTCCCGATCAACTGGCGGATCGTGGCCGACGCGGCCAACCGACGGCTGGCCGCGGACTTCGACGCGATCGTGGCGACCACCGACTTCGCCGGCGAGGAGTTCCGCCGGATCGGAGCCCGGCAGCTCGTGCGGGCTCCGCTCGGAGTCGACCTCACCACCTTCCACCCCGACCGGTTCGACCCGTGGCGACGGGCCCGGCTGGTCGAGGACGCCGAGGTGTTGATCGTGCACTGCGGTCGACTCTCCCCGGAGAAGCGACCGGAGCGGTCGGTCGATGCACTTCGCATGCTCCGCAGCCGGGGGGTCGACGCCCGCTTGGTGATCGTGGGGTCGGGGGCTTCGCACTCCGCGGTGCGACGTCGCGCTGCCGGACAGCCGGTCACGATGCTCGGCTTCGTGCCGCAGCGCATCCAGGTCGCCCGCATCCTCGCCGCCGCGCACGTCGTGATCGCACCGGGGCCGATGGAGACGTTCGGGCTCGCGGCCCTCGAGGCGCTGGCCTGCGGAACCCCGGTGGTGGCCTCCCGCTCCGGGGCCCTGGGTGAGGTGATCGGTGACGCCGGCGTCGTCGTCGCGGATGACGCCGCGCACTTCGCAACCGGGATCGAGCAGCTCCTCAGCACCCGGACCATCGACCTGGAGACCACGGCCCGTGCGCAGGCCGAGCAGTACCCGTGGTCCAGGACGGCCGATGTGTTGCTGTCGCTGCACGCCCGCCTCGGAGCGGGCGACCCGGCCCAAGGGATGCGCGCGGCATGAGGTATCTCCAGCCGGATCCCCGGCTCTGACAAGGCATGCGAGCCGACGGTCTGACCACAGCCACGGTCGCACCGTCGCCTCCGGAATGCCGTCCGGCTCGCCCGCTGGTCTATGTCGCCTTGGGCGACAGCGCCACTTCCGGAGTCGGCGACTCCTGCGACCTGGGCCAGCCTCGGGGTTGGTCTCGGATGCTGGCGGCCGGCTTGACCGCCGCCGGTCATGACCTGAGCCACCACGTGCTGGCCCGCGAAGGTGCCAGGGCGGCGGATGTCATCACCGAACAGCTCGGCCCGGCCTTGGATCTCGCCCCGGACCTGGTGACGCTGCTCGTAGGCGGCAACGACGTGCTGCGCGGCGACTTCGATCCATATGCCATCGAGCGCGAGCATCGAGCACGTGGTCGACCGGATTCGCGAGCGCGGCGCCTTCGTGATCATGCTCCGGCTGCACGACCCGACCAGGGTTGTGCCCATGCCCGCGTCGTTGGCTCGGGTCATGCGGCGGCGGGTGGCCGCCGTCAACGTTGTCGTCGACGCCGTTGCGAGCCGTTCGGGCGCGCTGCTCGTCGACCCCGCCAGCGACGAGAGTTGTTACGACCGCTCGACCTGGCACGTGGATCGGATGCATCCGAGCACACAGGGCCATCTGCTGCTCGCCGGCCTGGTCGCGCAGCGGCTTGCGGACAGCGGCATCCCGGTCGCCCCGCTTGGTGTCAACCCGCAGCCCTCGTCGGCCGGCTCTTTCAGGCCGCATGGATGCTGCGCAACGGCGTCCCGTGGGCGCTCAAGCGCAGCGTCGACCTGCTGCCGACTCTGACCGTCCTTGCCGTGCGCGAGGCGCTCGCGGGCGCCTGACCCGCTAACCCCGCGATCGAGTCCGCAACGATGTCCCGCCGCTTCGATCCATTCGACGCGGCGGCACATCGTTGCGGATAGCGGTCCGGCCGTGACTACCCTCCGCGGTGAGCGACCCCGGGGTGTCCGACCGGATCCGGAGCTTCCATCCGCGACGGGGTCGGATCACGCCGTCCGCTGCGGACGCGCTCGCGCGGCTGTGGCCCACCCATGGCATCGAGATCGACGGCACGCCGCTGGACCTGGTCGCGCTGTTCGGGGCCGACCTGCCGGTGGTGCTCGAGATCGGCTCGGGCATGGGCGATGCCGCGCTGGCCATGGCCGAAGCCGACCCGTCGATCGGGGTGCTGGCGGTCGACGTGCATACGCCCGGCCTGGGTCGGCTGCTCCGCGAGGTCGAGGCGCGCGGCCTGACCAATGTGCGGGTTGGCCGCGGCGACGCCGTGGACCTGTTGCGCGACATGGTCCCGCCGGACTCGCTGGCGGGGATCTGCGTCTACTTCCCCGACCCGTGGCCGAAGGCCAAGCACCACAAGCGACGACTGATACAGCGCGTCGACATCAGCGTTGATCGCATCCCGGCTGTGTCCGGGCGGCGAGCTGCGCTGCGCCACCGACTGGGTGCCGTATGCCGACCAGATGCTCGCCGTGCTCTCCGCGGAGCCGTTGCTGGTCAACCGATACCCCGGGTATGCGCCGCGGCCGGCCGACCGGCCGATCACCAAGTTCGAGCGCGCCGGACTGGCCAAGGGCCACGAGGTCCGCGACCTGATGTTCGTGCGCCGGGCCCAACCGCAGTAGTCAGACGACCGGTCCGGCCTCTCCAAAGTGCGCCCTGGACTGCTTTTGCATGAGCAGCAGGATCAGGATCACGTTGAGGACGATCCCGACCAGGCCGAGCGGGAAGGAGAACAGCCCGAAGACGATGTTGATCGTCGCGATCACCAGCGTCGTGACCCGGGCTGACGGATCGCCGTCCATGAGGGCGTTGCCGAGCCAGACGTAGATGGCGCCGAGCAGCGCCGACAGGATCGCGTTGATCCACAGCCAGGAGTCCGGGATCGCCTGCTCCCAGTAGATCGGCGCGTTGTCGCGCAGGGCGAGCAGGATCAGCCAGACCGCGACGGCGAAGTTGTAGAACGCGAGCAGATAGACGATCCAGGCCGAGACGTACACCGGACCTGGTGGGCGGACCCGGGATGACTGTCCACTCATGGGAACTCCTTCCGGCCACTGGTGACCACGTAGATCGTGTCAGGTACTGGACGTGACCTGCGTCTCATCGGCCATGCGCGTGTCGTCCGACGCTTACGCTGCGGGCGTGGCAGACGCACCGATCGGCATCTTCGACAGCGGGGTCGGTGGCCTCACCGTCGCGCGCGCGGTCCTCGACCAGCTGCCGCACGAACCGATCCTGTACGTCGGTGACACCGCCCGCGGGCCCTACGGGCCGCGGCCGATCGCCGAGGTCCGCGCGTACGCGCTCGACGTGATGGACCACCTGGTCGAACGCGGGGTCAAGCTGCTCGTCATCGCCTGCAACAGCGCATCCGCGGCGGTGCTGCGCGACGCCCGCGAGCGCTACGACGTGCCGGTGGTCGAGGTCGTCCAGCCGGCCGTGCGGCGGGCCGTCTCGGCCACCCGCAACGGGCACGTGGGGGTGATCGGCGACCCGGGCCACCGTGACCAGCGGCGCATACGAGGACGCCTTCGCAGCCGCGACGCACCTGCAGCTGACCACCCAGGCCTGCCCACGGTTCGTCGAGTTCGTCGAGGCCGGCGTCACCGGCGGCGAGGAGCTGATGCGCGTCGCGCACGAGTACCTCGACCCGGTCGCGGCCGCGGGCGTCGACACGCTGGTGCTCGGGTGCACGCACTACCCGCTGCTGACCGGAGCGATCTCGTACGTGATGGGGGAGGACGTGATCCTGGTGAGCAGCGCCGAGGAGACCGCGAAGGACGTCTATCGCACGCTCGCCCGCCACGGCCTGCAACGCCCGGACAGCCTCCCCGACCCCGAGCACGTCTTCTTGGCGACCGGCGACCCGGCCCCGTTCGCGGCGCTCGGTCGGCGCTTCCTCGGCCCCGAGGTCGGCGTCGTCGAGCACGCCGGGGCGTTTGCATGAGACTCACTGTTGTCGGGTGCTCGGGGTCGTTCCCCGGGCCGGACTCGGCGGCGTCCTGCTACCTCGTCGAGGCGGACGGCTTCCGCGTCCTGCTCGACCTCGGCAACGGTGCGCTCGGCCCACTGCAGCGGTATGCGGACATCTACGCGGTGGACGCCGTGCTGGTGTCGCACCTGCACTCCGACCACTTCATCGACCTGTGCTCGTACTACGTCGCCCTGCGCTACCGAGACCCGGACGTGCCGCCGCAGCCGGTCGCTGTGCATGGCCCGGCCGGGACCCTCGCCCGGCTCGGCGCGGCGTACGGCACGACGGAGGCCGAGTTCATGTCGGTCTTCGACGTGCAGCAGCACCGAGCCGACCTACGAGGTCGGCCCGTTCCGCGTCGCAACCGCGCGGATGCGGCACCCGGTGGAGGCATACGCGATGCGGCTGGAGCACGACGGCGCCAGCCTCACCTACAGCGGTGACACCGGGCCGAGCGAGGACCTCGTCACGCTGGCCAAGGGCACGGATGTGCTGCTGGCCGAAGCGTCCTTCGTGCACGGGCAGGACAACCCCGCCGGACCTGCACCTGACGGGCCGGGAGGCGGGCGAGCACGCGGCTCGCGCCGGGGTGGGGCGGCTGGTCGTGACGCACGTGCCGCCGTGGCATGACGCCGAGCGGGCCTGTGCGGAGGCGAGCGCGAGCTTCGACGGTGACGTGGTGCGCGCGCAGACCGGGCTGGTGCTGGCACGTCGGAGGCGGCACGTAGGCTCGCGCGGGTGAGTACGGAACTGCGCGGCGACGGCCGCACCCCCGACCAGCTGCGCGAGGTGTCGTTCACCCGCGGGTGGCTGGACCACGCCGAAGGGTCGGCCCTCGTCGAGTTCGGGCGCACCCGGGTGCTGTGCGCGGCATCGGTCACCCAGGGCGTGCCGCGATGGCGCAAGGGCAGCGGCCTCGGCTGGGTGACCTCCGAGTACGCGATGCTGCCGCGCTCGACGAACACGCGGTCCGACCGGGAGTCGGTGAAGGGTCGGATCGGCGGCCGCACCCACGAGATCTCCCGCCTGATCGGTCGCAGCCTGCGCGCAGTCATCGACGACAAGGCGCTCGGTGAGAACACGATCGTGCTCGACTGCGACGTGCTGCAGGCCGACGGCGGCACCCGCACGGCGGCCATCACCGGCGCCTACGTGGCGCTGGCCGATGCCGTTGCCTGGTTGCGGTCCGAAGGGTGCGCTGGCACGCGACGCCGAGCCGCTGCTCGGCTCGGTCGCTGCCGTCTCGGTCGGCATCGTCGGCGGGCCGACCGGTGCTGGACCTGAACTACGACGAGGACGTGACGGCCGAGACCGACATGAACGTCGTGTGCACCGACGACGGCCGGTTCGTGGAGGTGCAGGGCACGGCCGAGGGCGAGCCGTTCGACCGGGCGGAGCTGGACGCCCTGCTCGACCTCGCGGTCCGGGGGTGCGCCGAGCTGACCCGGCTGCAGCAGAAGGCGCTCCAGGAGGCACTGGTTCGATGACGCAGAAGTTGGTGCTGGCCACGCGGAACCGCGGCAAGGTGGAGGAGTTGCGCCGCATCCTCAGGGAGGCCGACCTCGACGTCGAGCTGGTCGGGATGGACGAGTTCCCGGACGTCTCGGACGTGGTCGAGACCGGCGTGACCTTTGAGGAGAACGCGCTGCTCAAGGCGCGTCGGGCCGCAGCCGCGACCGGGTTGCCGGCCGTAGCTGACGACTCCGGGTTGTGCGTCGACGTGCTGGGCGGGATGCCGGGCATCTTCTCCGCGCGCTGGTCCGGTGGCCGCGGCGACGCTGCCAACCTGCAGCTCGTCCTCAAGCAGATCGCCGACCTCGGCGACGAGCACCGCGCCGCGCGGTTCGTCGCGGCCGTCGCGCTGGTCACCCCGGAGGGCGAGGAGCGGGTGGTCTTGGGTGAGGTCCCGGGTCGGCTGACGCGGGAGCCGCGGGGGATGGGTGGCTTCGGGTACGACCCGATCTTCCTGCCCGACGGCAAGACCCGGACCACCGCCGAGATGCCCGCCGCGGAGAAGGACGCGATCTCCCATCGCGGCCGAGCGATGCGCGCGCTGGTCCCGGTGCTCCGCGAGGTCTTCGCCGCCTGAGTGCCCCCATGAGCCTGCTCGAGGAGCTGTTGCCGGACTTCGATGTCGGCGAGCTGCACTCGCGTCAGGTGGCCGTGCCGGCGGACGAAGCCTTCGACGCCTTCCGGCGGCTGACCCTGGCTCAGCTGCCGGTGTCGTGGCTGTTGTTCGGGATTCGTTCGTTGCCGGATCGCCTGGTCGGCCGCCCCGGGTTGCCGTCCGCTCGGCACGCCCCGTTGCTGCAGCAGTTCCTTGAGATCGGCTTCAGCGTGCTCGCCGAGAACGACCGGTCGATCGTGGTCGGCACCATCGCCCCGGTGCGCGGTCTGCACGTCGAGGGCCTGGGCCGCCACATCGACGGCGAGTTGTTCCTCGACTTCGACCTGCCCGGCTACGTGAAGATCGCCATGGAGTGGTCGTTCGACGGGCCCGACGAGGCCGACGCGGACGGCTGCACGGTCACGACCGAGACCCGGGTGCTCGCCACCGATGACGCGGCCCGCAGTCGGTTCGCCTGGTACTGGCGGTTGATCGGGCCGTTCAGCGCCCTCATCCGGCGGGAGTGGTTGGCTGCTCTGGCCCGGGCCACGGCCTGAGGCGCGGAATCCACGCCCGCACGCCGGTGCGGTACGCCGCATACTGCGCGCCGAACTGTCGCACCAGGGTCGGCTCCTCATACCACCGGACGAAGCTCGCGACGACCGCCCAGACCAACGCCGCGTATGCGAGCAGCACCGGCCGCATCAGCAGGAATGCCTGGCCGAGGATGGCCCCGACGACGGCCACGTACATCGGGTTGCGCACGTACCGGTAGAGCCCGCCGACGACCAGCCGCTCGGTCGGAGCCACCGGCGCCGGAGTGCCGCGGCCCTCGATGACGAAGCGCGCGAACGAGTGCACCAGCACGGCGACGGAGCAGACCAGGACCACCGCGCCGGCGACCTGGGCGACCGGAACCCAAGCACCGTCAACGTCCCCGCTCTCCCACATCGTGAGCGCCCACGGCACGACGCCCGCAACGACCACCGGAGCGACCACGAAGAAGACCGCGCTGCCGGCAGCCGCGTCCCGGGGTCTCAACCGGCCCTCGCGACCAGCAGGGTGTCGATCGCGTCGCCCTCGCCGTCGACGTGACGCAGGACGCGTTCGCAGCGTTCGATGCTCAGCCCGCGGGCGCACTCGGCGAGCAGTTCGGGAAAGTAGAGCCGGTCGGGGTCCTGCGGTCCGCCGACGCCGTGCGCGATGTTGTCCAGGTCGTGCCCGAGGACGACCAGGTGCCCGCCGGTGCGCACGCTGGCCGCCGCCCGCGTCAGCACGTCGCGGTTCTCCGCTGCGGGCAGGTGCAGGTACAGCACGAAGGTCAGGTCGTGATCCGCGATGCCGAGGTCGGCGGCGCGCACGTCGGCGACTTCCCACGCGATGTCGACCTGCTCGGCCGCCGAGCGCTGCCGCGCCTTGCCGATCGCAACCGCGGAGAAGTCGAGCGCACGCACCCGCCAGCCGCGCGCCGCCAGCCAGATCGCGTTGCGCCCCTCGCCGCACGCAACGTCCAGCGCGGCGCCGGGCTCGTAGTCGGCGACCACCTCGGCGAAGCGGGCGTTCGGTCCGGCCGACCACAGCAGCGGCTGCTCGGCGTACCGGGCGTCCCACTCCGCCGCGTCCACGTGTTCCCTCCAGACGTCCATGATCACGATGTGAGCGCTCGAATCATCCATATCCGTGCGATCTCAGCGCGCAGATCGTGATCAAGCCGTGCGGGAGAGGGGACTTGAACCCCTACGCCCGAAGGCACAGGTTCCTAAAACCTGCGCGTCTGCCGATTCCGCCACTCCCGCCTCGGGCCGGTCCGAGCGTAGCCGTCGATCACGCTTGCTCAGTCGAGGCCGAGGTCCCTGCGGAGCTTCGCCACGTGGCCCGCGGCCTTGACGTTGTACTGCGCCTGCTCGATCTTGCCGTCGGCGTCGATGACGAAGGTCGAGCGGAGCACGCCGGTGACCGTCTTGCCGTACGACTGCTTCTCCCCGTATGCGCCGTACGCCTCGAGCACCGACCGGTCGGGGTCGCCGAGCAACGGGAACGTCAGCCCCTCCAGCTCGCGGAACTCGGCGAGCTTCTCGGGCGGGTCCGGCGAGATGCCGATGACGTCGACGCCCGCGGCGGCGAGTGAGGACAGGTTGTCCCGGAAGTCGCACGCTTGCGTCGTGCAGCCGGAGGTCATGGCGGCCGGGTAGAAGTACACGACGGTGCGGCGGCCGGGTGAGCTGGCCCGCTGCTCGCTCAGGGAGACCGGCTTGCCGTCGGCGTCGGGCAGGGTGAAGTCCGGGGCGGTGTCCCCGGGCTGGAGTCGAGTGGTCACGGCCGAGACGCTACCCATCCAAACCCGTGGTTGTTGCGAATGGGTTGCAATTAGGATCGTGGGCACGACCGAGACCCGTCAGGAGCACACCATGCATGTCCCCGATGGATTCCTGAACGCCCCGACGTCGGTCGTCACCGGGGCTGTCGCGACCGGCGCCGTCCTGCTGGCGCTGCGCAAGTCCCGCGACGAGCTGGACGAGCGGACCGTGCCGCTGGCCGGCCTGGTCGCGGCCTTCATCTTCGCGGTGCAAATGATCAACTTCCCGGTCGGCGTCGGCACCAGCGGGCACCTGATGGGCGGCGCGCTGGCCGCGGTGCTCGTCGGTCCCTGGACCGGGGTCTTATGCGTGTCGGTGGTCTTGATCGTGCAGGCGCTGCTGTTCGCCGACGGCGGGCTGTCCGCGCTCGGGACGAACATCACCCTGATGGCGGTGGTCACCGTCGCGGTCGGCTGGGGGGTGACCAGGGCCGTCATGGCGGTCCTGCCGAAGCGGTCGTCATCGGTGCCGCCCGCGGCGTTCGTCGGGGCGCTGCTCTCGGTCCCGGCCGCCGCGGGCAGTCTTCGTCCTGCTGTATGCGGTCGGCGGCGCGGTGGACCTGTCGCTCGGAGCCCTGCTGGCCACCATGGTCGGCTGGCACATCCTGATCGGGATCGGCGAGGCCTTCATCACCGCCACGACCGTCGGCGCCGTCGTGGCCGTGCGGCCCGACCTCGTCTACGCCGCCCGTGGCTTGCAGCCTGCGCTGCAGGTTCGAACGCCGGCGGGTGGCCTGGCCCCGGCTCCGGTCGCTGCCCCGGCGCCGGCTCATGCGTCGGCCGCGCCCTGGTTGGGTGTTCACCGGGCTTGCCGGTGCCGCGCTGCTGCTGGCCGGCATCGCCTCGTTCTTCGCCAGCAGCCACCCGGACGGGCTGGAGTTCGTCGCAGGGGAGAAGGGCTTCCTCGAGACCGCCCGCGACCACGTCTTCGGCGGCTTCGCGCTGGCCGACTACGGGGAGGTCGGCGGCATCCCGGTCGGGGTCGCCGGGATCATCGGCGTCGCCATCGTCGTGGTCGTCGGCTCGCTGCTGTTCAAGGTCGTCGATCGCGGACCACGAAGCCGATGTCGTCGACCGCACCGACGAGCGGGTCTGAGCCTCTCCGTGGGCGCGGTCCACACCCATCGGCTGCACGTCCACGGGCATTCCGTGGTGCACCGGCTGCCCGCCCACGTCAAGATCGTTGCGCTGTTGGCGTTCGTCGTGGTGGTGGTGGCCACCCCACGCACGGCGTTCGCCGCGTTCGCCGCATACCTGATGCTGCTCGTGGGCGTGGTGACCATCGCGCGCATCCCGCCGGGTTTCGTGCTGCGGCGGATGGTGATCGAGGTGCCGTTCGTCGTGTTCGCCGTGCTGCTGCCGTTCATCGCGGCCGGCGAACAGGTCATGGTGCTCGGGGTTGAGGTGTCCCGCGACGGGTTGCTGGCCGGCTGGAACATCGTGGCCAAGGGCACCATCGGCGTCGTTGCGAGCATCACCTTGGCGGCGACCACAGAGCCGCACGACCTGGTCGTGGGACTGCAACGGTTACGGCTGCCGAACGTCATCGTGCAGATCCTGTCGTTCATGATCCGCTACCTCGACGTGGTCGGCGAGGAGATGCAGCGGATGCGCATCGCGCGGGAGTCGCGTGGCTTCCAGGCGCGGCACTTGGGTCACCTGCGCGTCGTCGCGCACGCGGCCGGCGCGCTGTTCATCCGCTCCTACGAGCGCGGCGAGCGGGTGCACCTGGCGATGCTGTCGCGCGGGTACCAAGGGTCGTTCCCGCTGCTCGGCTCCGCACCCGCGCCGGCGACGGCCTGGGCCACCGCAGCGGCGTTGCCGGTCGCTGCGCTCGTCGTCGCAGTCACCGTCGTGGGGTTGCGATGACCGTGCCTTCGCTGGAGGTCCAGGGCCTCGCGTATGCGTACCCGGACGGGCACCAGGCCCTGTTCGGGGTCGACCTCACCGTCGGCCGCGGCGAACGGGTCGCCCTGCTCGGACCGAACGGCGCGGGGAAGACCACGCTGGTCCTGCACCTCAACGGCGTCCTCGACGGCCGGGTCGGGCACGGTTCGAGTGGGTGGGCTGCCCGTCGACCGGTCGAACCTGGTCGAGATCCGGCGTCGGGTCGGGATCGTGTTCCAGGATCCAGACGACCAGCTGTTCATGCCGACGGTGCGCGACGACGTCGCGTTCGGCCCGGCGAACCTCGGCATCGACGGCCCGGAGCTCGAGGCCCGAGTCAGCGCGAGCGCTCGCCCAGGTCGGGATGAGCGAGTATGCGGACCGGCCACCGCACCACCTGTCGTTCGGGCAGCGGCGCCGGGTCTCGGTCGCCACCGTGCTGGCCATGGAGCCGGAGATCCTGGTGCTGGACGAGCCCTCGTCCAACCTCGACCCGGCGAGCCGGCGAGAGCTCGCCGACATCCTGCGCCGGCTCGACGTGACGGTGCTGATGGTCACCCACGACCTGCCGTATGCGCTGGAGCTGTGCGCGCGCGCGGTGATCCTGTCCGACGGCGTGATCGTCGCTGATGGTTTGACCAGGGACCTGCTGTGCAACGATGCGCTCATGCGGGCGCATCGGCTCGAGCTGCCGTTCGGGTTCGACCCGAGCACCCCGCTGCCCGGATCCATCACAGCGAGCGCCGCGGAGGAACTGTGAGCACGACGGACCG
Organism: uncultured Actinomycetota bacterium; assembly: GCA_963836025.1. Taxonomy (GTDB): domain Bacteria; phylum Actinomycetota; class Actinomycetes; order JBEVHX01; family JBEVHX01; genus JBEVHX01. Next base: position 173,448 of record CAWIIE010000006.1, on the reverse strand, counting down.
GTCGTCGACGGTGGACCCCCAGACCGGACAGGACCACAGCGCAGCCGTCGGCAGCCCAGAATGGGGTCCGCCCGCGGAGCCCGCAGGAGATCGAGGCCGAGATCGTCCAGGCCCGGCAGAACCTCGCCTCGACCCTGGACCAGCTCGCGGACCGCACCAACCCGAAGAACGTCGCGAAGCGGGGCGCGGCCAAAGCCCGCGGTGTCGTGCGTAACCCGGGCGGCAGCATCAAGCCCAAGCCGGTCGCGATCATCGCCGGGGTCGTGGTGCTCTTCGTCATCTATCGGATCCGCAAGTCCCGCATCACCTGAGCCAGGCCGATCCGCCCGCCGGCCGCGTAGGCTGGCGTGCGCCATGAGCGCCGAACCTGTTCCCTGTCAGCGGGCCTGTTGACAAGCCCCGTGGCACGTCCGCCATCGAGCCCATGACCAAGCCCGGCAAGGACGCGCTGCCGATCAAGCTGCTGCACGACCGGGTGCTCGTTGCGGTCGACGGCGAGGCGGGGGAGCGGCGATCCTCCGGCGGCATCGTCATCCCAGCCACCGCGGCGATGGGCAAGCGCCTGGTGTGGTCCACGGTGGTCGGGGTTGGCACGCACGTGCGCTCCATCGAGGTCGGTGACCAGGTGCTGTACGAGCCGGAGGACCGCGCCGAGGTCGAGTTGCACGGCACCGCATACCTGTTGATGCGCGAGCGCGACGTGCACGCCGTCGCGTCGTCGCGGGTCGCGGAGTCTTCGACCGGCCTGTACCTCTAGAACTCGTGGCTGGCGTCCGGACCGCGCCAGGTCCCGAGGGCCTAGACATGGTGCGCTCGGTGCGCCGGATGCGGGCCGACCCGGCTGGCTTCCTCGCCGACTGCTCGGGACGCTACGGGCCGGTCGTGCAGTTCCCGATCCCGCGCACCCCGCGTGTACTTCGTCAACCACCCCGACGGCGTGCGGCAGGTTCTGCAGACCAACCACAAGGCGTACGGCAAGCGGACCATCCAGTACGACGCGCTCGCCCTGGTCACCGGCCGCGGGCTGCTGACCAACGACGGGGACTCCTGGCTGCGGCAGCGCAGGCTCACGCAGCCGGCCTTCCACCCCCAACGGCTGGCCGAGCTCGAGCACCATGTCGCGGTGGCGGCCGCCGCAGCTCGACGCCGAGTGGAGCCGGCTGCCGCGACGGTGACGTGGTGGACGTTGATGCGGCGATGATGCGGGCTGCGCTCGATGTGGTCGGTCGTGCCCTGTTCTCGGCGGACTTCACCGCGGGCGCCGATCGCATCACCGGCGCGGTGCTTGCTGCCCTCGACGTGGTCGTCGCGCGTGCGCGGTCCCCGGTGCGCTGGCCGCTGGCGGTGCCGACGCCGGCGAACCTGCGGCTGCGCCGCGCTGTCTCGGTCATTGATGAGTCGGTGGCGGCGCTTGTCGCACAACGACGGCGGCATCCCGGGTCGCGGCGCCGACCTGCTCGACGCCTACCTGGGTGCGGAGGTCGACGGCATCCGGATGGCAGACGAGCAGGTGCGCGACGAGGTCGTCACGCTGCTCGTCGCCGGGCACGAGACGGTCGCATCGTCGCTGGCGTGGACGTGGCTGCTGCTGGCGCGCAACCCGCAGGTGCAGGAGCGGCTGCAGCATGAGGTCGACGCCGTGCTCGGCGGACGTCAGCCGTCCTACGACGACGTGCCGTCGCTGGCATGGACCGGCCAGGTGGTCGAGGAGGCGCTGCGGCTCTACCCGCCGGCGTGGGTGGTGACCCGGCGGGCCATCGCCGACGATGTCGTGCTCGGGCACCGGGTACCGGCGGAGTCGCTGGTCATCCTCAGTCCCTGGGTGACCCAGCGGGACGCGCAATGGTGGGACCAGCCGCGGGCGTTTCGGCCCGAGCGGTTCGCGGCGGCTGAGCGGGCCCAGCATGTGCGCGGGGCGTACTTTCCGTTCGGCGCCGGGCCGAACCTGTGCATCGGGCGGGACTTCGCGCTGGTCGAGTCGGTGCTCCTCGTCGCGTCGATGGCGCAGCGGTATGCGTTCGAGGCGGTCGCGGGCCATGCCGTGCACCCCGATCCGCTGGTCACGATCCGGCCCCGAGGCGGCCTGCCCCTGCGCCTGCGCCACCGCTAACCATTGGCCGCCCGGTGCCACGGCGGCACACAAGCCCCTTCCGCACGCCCTTCCCGTGATCATGCACGAAATCCGTGGCGATCTAGGAGACGGGTCCGCGGTGCGCGTTCGTGCATGATCACGGGCAGGGGTCCTGGCGCATACCCGCGCAGGTGGTGAGGGATGTCACCACCGCCGGCGTGACGGGAGCGATGCGATTGGGCATCCTTGAGGGGTCGCGCGCGTCTCGTGCCGTGACTCCGGACGAGACGCGCCGTACCCGGACCCTCGACAAGACGACGCCACCCAAGGTGGTGAACGTCGTGCTCGAGCAGTTGATTCAGGTCGGCGGCGCGCTGTTGATTCTCAGCGGCTTCGTGCTCGCCCAGCATGCGCCGGCTGGACACCTCGTCGGTGCCGTACCTCGTGCTCAACCTGGCTGGGTCAGCTGTGCTGACCTGGCTGGCCTGGTTGCACCGCGACTACGGCTTCCTGCTCCTCGAGGGCGTCTGGGCGATCGTGTCCGCATCCGGGCTGGTCGCCGTGCTGCGCGGCCGGACCCCGGCCGCGCAGCACTGACGTCTCACCCAAGGTGCATCAGCCGACGTGGATCGGCTCCGCAGCCTGGCCTGTGCTGATGCTCCGGTCGAGGTGGAACATGACCGAAGCAACGACCAGCGCGAGCAGCGCGAGCCCGGCGGCGGCGTAGAACGCGACCGTGTAGCCCTCCGCCAGACCGGCGAACCAACCCTGCAGCACCTGCGGATCGGGCGCCGTCGGGTCGATGGCCGGCTGGCCGTCCACCACCGGCACCGCATTGTCGATCCAGTAGTTCCCGCTGACCGTCGATGCGACCGTCGCCAGCACACCGAGCCCGACCGCGCCGCCGACCTGCTGGGCCGCGTTGAGCAGCCCGGAGGCCAGCCCGCTGTCGCCCTCATCCACCCGCGATACCGCGCCGAGGGTCAGCGGCAGGAAGGTCAGGCCCAGGCCCGCCGAGAACACGACCGCCGGCACGACGACGTCCGGGAAGTACGACGACGACGCCTCGATCTGCGCAAGCCAGAGCAGGCCGACCGTGGTGATCGTGAGGCCCGCGAGGATGATCGGCCGAGCCGCCATGCGGTTGAGCAGAGCCGCCGCGATGCCCGCTGACACGATGATCGTGACGCTGACCGGCAGGAACGCGAAGCCGGCCTTGAGCGGGCTGTAGTCGAGGATGATCTGGACGAACAGGGTCAGGAAGTAGAACAGCGCGAACAGCGCCGCGCCGATGATCAGCGCGATGATGTATGACCCGGCCCGAGTGCGGTCGGCCCAGACCCGCAGCGGCATCAGCGCGTGTGGGCTCTTCCACTCGATGTAGACGAACGCGAGCAGCAGGGCCGACGCCAGCGCCAGCGAGGCGACCGTAATCGCGTCGGACCAGCCCTCGGTCGCCGCCCGGCTGAAGCCGTAGACCAGCAGGGCGAGTCCGAGCGATGCGGTAATGGCGCCGGGCAGGTCGAACTTGCCGGAGTGCCGCGGCGACTCGTGCAGCACCCGCGGCGCGAGCAGGGCCGCGAAGGCGCCGATCGGGACGTTCACGAACATGACCCAGCGCCAGCCGGGCCCGTCGGTGAGCACCCCACCCAGGATCAGGCCGATCGATGCACCCACGCCGGACATGGCGGCAAACACACCGAGCGCACGGTTGCGCGGTGCGCCCTCCGGGAACTCGGTCGCGATCAGTGCCAGGGCAGCAGGCGAGGCGAGCGCAGCACCGATGCCCTGCAGCACGCGGGCGGCGATCAGCTGGCCCTCGGACTGGGCGAGACCGCCGAGGAACGAGGCGAGCACGAACAGCCAGATGCCGCTGATGAAGACCCGACGGCGGCCGAGGATGTCACCCATCCGGCCGCCGAGGAGCAGCAAGCCACCGAAGGCCAGGGTGTACGACGTCACCACCCACTGCAGGCTCTCGGTGGTGAAGCCGAGGTCAGCCTCGAGGATCTTCTCCAGGGCGATGTTCACGATGGTGGCGTCGAGGATGACCATCAGCTGGGCGACGCTGATGACGAGCAGGGCGACGCCGAGATGCTTGGGGGTTTGAGTCTGCGCGGGTGGCGCAGCGGTCTCAGTCAACGGTTCTCCTACGGAAACGGAAGTGGGCGTTGCGGGAAGGAACTCGAACCGTCAGCAGGGCTGCGCGGCGGCGAGCGGGAGAATCACGTCGTCCACGATCGATGTGATGAACGCGTCATCGACCGGGCACGAGGTCATCAGGAACCGGTAGAACACCATGGCGAATGCGAGATCCACGAGCAACTGGATATCGCATGCCTCTGACAGCTCTCCGCGCGCAACCGCCCGCGCGAAGACGTCGGCGTACTCCTGTCGGCGTTTCACGACGAAGGTCTGCTCGAACGATTCCTTGAGCCGGTCGTCGTGCGGCAGACAGCTGACCAACCCGCGCATGACGCACATGCGTGCGTCGCGTGGATCGGTCGGGATCTGGCTCAGCGCGGCGAGCAGGTCACCGCGCAGGGAGCCCGTGTCCGCCGGGGCCAGCGCGCAGGCGGGGTTCAGTGCCGAGATGGCGTCGATGACGAGGTCGGCCTTGTGTTCCCACCGCCGGTACAGCGTTGCCTTTCCGGCGCGGGCCCGGTTGGCGACCGCCTCCATGGTCAAGCGGTCGTAGCCCACCTCGGCCAGGACGTCGACGGCGGCCCGGAGGATCTCCGGGTCGCGGTGCTCGTCGCGCGGGCGCCCGCGCGACGTTGTCGACGTCATGATCATGGCTTGGCGGCTCCTGCGGTCTGGCGTTCCGCAACATTACGGAACGGAACTGTTCCGTTCCGGAAGTCACCGTAAGCGACCGGTCGACCGATTGGCAACTCTGATCCTGTCCCTGCGCTGTCACGCCGCCAGGGGGACGTCGTAGACCAGCATCCCGTCCTCTTCGTATGCGTCGACCTGCGGCCAGACGTGGTGGACGATGCCGATGACCGGGTCGTTGCCGCGATGCACGCTCATCCGGGCGCGCTGCACGCCATGAGCTTGGGCCTCCGACAGGGTGGCGGTGCCGAGCTGCCCGCCCACGCCGCGATGCTGCCAGTCGTCGGCGACGACCACCGCCAGCTCGGCCGACCCGTCCTCGAGCCGGCACCAGGTTGCGTGACCAACTACCTGGCCGTTGAGCTCGGCGATGTATGCGCCGTGGTCACGGTCGCGTTTCATGAGGTGCCGCACCATCGAAGCGCTCGGGTGGCCCAGCCCGGTCAGAAACCGCCGGTATGCCGTGTCGATCGACAACCCTTCGAGGAACTCGGCGACCCGGTCGATGTCGTCCGGCGTGGCTCGCCGGATCGTCGGCGTCATGACCGCCCCCGGCCAATCTCGAGGAGCATGCAGGTCGTCGTCGCGTGCGCGAGCAGTCGGCCGTCGGTGTCGGTGAGTCGAGCCTCTGCCAATGCCGTCCGCTTGCCACGCGAGATCACCACGCCTTCGCAGGTCACGTGCCCGGTCGCGAGCGTGACCGGCCGCAGGAACTTCGTGCTGAGGTCCACCGAGGTGTAGCCGGTGAGCGGCGGAAGGGTGGTCTGCACGGCACAGGCCGCTGCGGTGTCCAGCAGGGCCGCGATGACCCCGCCGTGCATGGTGCCGAGCGGGTTGTAGTGGAACTCCTGTGGCGTGAGCCCGACGCGGGTCCAGCCTTCGCCTACGGCGAACTCGTCGAAGTCCAGCGTGTGTCCGATCGGCGGAAACGGCAGCCGACCCTCGGCCATCGCGGTCAGGAGCTCGAGCCCGGACCAGCCCTTGGCGGCGGCCTGCATGACCGGCGCCGGGTCCGGCCAGGAGTAGGACCGTTCGCGAATGTCCGCTCGCAAGTTCGTCGCCACCTGGGTCTGTGTCATGAACTCAACCTTGCGCCCTCTTGCTGAGTCTGTCAAGTGAACTTAGTATGGCGGTGTGATGACCGACACGGCCGCGAGGGCGATCGACTACGAGACGAGCAACTGTGTGATCGCTCGTTCGCTTGATGTCTTTGGCGACCGGGCCTCGTTCCTCGTTTTGCGCGAGGTGTTCAACGGGGTTCGCCGCTTCGACGACATGCAACTGCGGACGCGGTTGCCCCGGCAGGTGCTCACCGACCGCCTGGCCCGGCTGGTGAACACCGGTCTGCTGCGCCGGGAGGCATACCGCGAGCCGGGGCAGCGCGCCCGGTCGGAGTACCGGCTCACCGACAAGGGTCTGGACCTGTACCCGCTGCTCGTCGCCCTTCTCGACTGGGGCAACCGGTACATCCTGACCGATGACGAAGAGCCCTCGGTCGAGTTCGTCCACCGCGACTGCGGTGCCGAGGTGCACCTGGTGATGCGCTGTGACGATGGTCACGAGCTGGCGAGCCCACGGCGCGCGGTCCCCCGTCCCGGCCCCGGCGCCATCCTCCGCCACTAGCCTCCCGCAAACGTGGACGTTCGAGTCCGATGTGCGGGCACATCGGACTCGAACGTCCACGTTTGCGGCTACAAGCGGAGGCGGGCGCCGTCCGGGTCGTACAACGGCTCGGCGGCGACCACGCCGGCCACCCAGTCGCCGAACACGAGCACCTCGACCTCGGTACCCGGTGCGCACGACTCCGACGGCAGGTAGGCGAACGCGATCGAGGCCCCGACCGTGTGCCCGATGGCGCCGGTCGTCACCCGGCCGACGGTGTCCCCGCCGACCCGCACCGGCTCGTTGCCGAGCACCATCCGCAGCGGGTCGGCCAAGGTGAGACAGACCAAGCGGCGTGCAGGTGACGGGTCCAGCGCGGCCCGGCCGATGTAGTCCGCGGACGAGCGGACACAGAACCCGAGACCGGCCTCGTAGGGCGTGTCGTCGCCGGTGACGTCGGAACCCCAGTATCGGTACCCCTTCTCGGCGCGCAGCGAGTCGATCGCCTTGTAGCCGCAGGCGAGCCCGCCGGCCGCAGCCACCGCGGACCACAGCGATGACCACACCGCGGCGCCGTACTCCGTCGGCACATGCACCTCCCAGCCGCGCTCGCCGACGAACGTCACCCGCAACAGCCGCGCCGGGGCCCCCGCAACGGTCGACGCGCGCATCGACATGTACGGGAAGTCCGACGACTCCAACGACTGCGGGGTCAACGGCTGCAGCACGGACCGGGCCAACGGCCCCCAGACCGCGTAGCAGGTCCACGCCGACGTCACATCGCGCACGACCACCGACCCGTCCCGTGGCGCGTGCCGTCGGATCCATGCGAGGTCGTGCGTCCCGAACGCTGTGCCGGTCATCACCAGGAACGACTCTGGGGACAAGTGGGTCACCGTGACGTCGCACTCGACGCCGCCACGCTGGTTCAGCATCTGCGTGTAGGTCACCCGACCGGGACCACGCACGACCCGGTTGTCGCAGAGTCGCTCGAGCAACGCCGCGGCGCCGCCACCCGACACCTCGATCTTCGCGAAGGACGTCTCGTCGAACAGTCCAACCGTCGAGCGGGTCGCACGGTGCTCGGCCTCGATCGCCGGTGACCATAGCTTCCCGGCCCAGCCGACCGGCCGCCGCGACTCGTCCCCCAACGACTCGTTCGACGCGTAGTAATTGACCCTCTCCCACCCGCCCTTCTCCCCGAACACGGCGCCGTGCTCGACGTGCCAGGCGTAGGCGGGGGACATGCGCAACGGCCGACCGGCCAGCCGTTCCTGACCCGGGAACTTGATGTCGTAGTACTGCGAGTAGTTCTCGACGACCCGCGCGAGCGTGTACGAAGGAGAGCGGTACTGCGCGCCGAACCGGCTTACGTCCATCTCCCACAGGTCCATGCCGGGATCCCCGGACAGCACCCACTCGGCCATCACCTGCCCCATGCCGCCAGCACCTGCGATGCCGTGCGCGCAGAATCCGGCCGCCACCCAGAAGCCGCGCACGTCGGTCGGGCCGAGGCAGAACTCGTTGTCCGGGGTGAACCCCTCCGGCCCGTTGACGACGGTATGCAACTGCGTGTCGGCCATCGCCGGCACGCGCACGACGGAGTTCGCCGTGATCTCCTCCAGCCGCGGCCAGTCCGCCGGCAGCAACCGGCCGTTGAAGTCGCCCGGCACCACGTCAAAGCCGTTGGCCGCTAACGAGAACGGTGCCGGCTTCCGCTCATAGCCACCCATCACCAGGCCCGCGCCGTCCTCGCGGAAGTAGACGAGCAGGTCGGGGTCGCGCAGCGTCGGCAGCCGCGGGTCGCTGGGGGAGACCGACCGGAACGGAACGGTGACGACGTACTGGTGGCTCATCGGCACGATCGGCACGCGCACGCCCACCAGGCGCGCGACCTCGGCCGCATACATGCCTGCCGCGTCGACCACGACCTCGCACTCGACGTCCCCGATGTCCGTATGCACCCGCGACACCGCGCCGTCGTGGACAGCGATGCCGATGACCCGGGTGCGCTCGCAGACGACGACGCCCGCGCGCCGCGCAACCGACATGAGCGCATACGTGAGCCGCGCCGGATCCAGGTAGCCGTCGGTCGGCAGGAACGTCGCCCCGAGCACGCGATCGGTCGACATCAGCGGGAACAGCGCAGCCGCCTCGGCGGGGGAGATGCGTTGCAACGGCAGGCCGAACGTCTCCGCCCAGCCGACCTGTCGTGACAACTCCTCCATGCGAACGTCACTGCACGCCAGCCGGATACCGCCGCACTCGACCCAGCCAGGATCGGTATCGGGGTCGGTCGCGAGCTTCCGGTACAACGTCGTGCTGTCCATCATCATCCGGGTCAGCACGACCGATCCGCGCAGCTGCCCCACGAGACCCGCGGAGTGGAACGTCGACCCGCTCGTCAGCTCGGATCGTTCGAGCAGCACGACGTCCGTCTCCCCGCGTTCGGCGAGGTGGTATGCGATCGACGCGCCGCCGACGCCGCCGCCCACGATCACCACCCGCGCCCGGGTCGGCAAGGCGGTCACGCCGCCGCCGTCAACCGACGCACCAACGCGTCGACCTCGCCGTCGTCGACCGCCCGTTGCGCGACGGCGTACTTCTCCATCCCCCACGACCAGAAGTCGAAGTCGATGTCGGAGACCGCGTCCTGGATCGAGGCCCACAACGTCCAGCCGTAGCGGGCGAGCAGACCCCAAGCGATCGCGCGGGCCACCTTCGCGTCGTCATCGACGCCCCAGTAGACCGCGCACAGGGCAGCCGTCTCTTCCTCCGAGAGACCGTTCTCCGCCGCCAGGTTGCCGAGCTCGAAGGACGGCTCGTTCATTCCGCTGTACTCGTAGTCGATGATCCAGATGCGCTCGCCGTCCTCGATGAAGTTCGCCGCGAGCAGGTCGTTGTTGCAGGGCGCGAGGGCCTCCGGCGCAGCACCGAGCGCAGTTTCCAGCCCTTCGTACGCATTGGCCAGGTCGAGGTACCCGGACGGCAGCCGGAAGCCCTTGGCCTGCACCGCAGACAGGTACCGCCGCCGGATTGCCCGCATGTCGAACACCGACTCGAAGACCGGACCGGCGTGCAGCCGGCGCACCGCGGCCGCGATCCGCGGGAGACGCGCCGGGTCACGGACCTCCTCCGGGGTCAACGTCCGGCCGGGCAAGTAGCGCAGCACCAGCATGTGCTGCTCCGGTCGGTGGGCCAGGACCTCCGCGCCGACGCCGGCCGCATACGCCGCAACGGAGTTGGCGTGCTCGACGTCGCGATCGATGCCGAGGATGCCGGTGGTGTTGGCCGACAGCCGCACGACGTAGTCGCCGCCGTCGGTGGTGACCCGCAGGTTGCTGTTGGTCAGCCCGCCGCCGAGGTCGACGACCGATCGATGTCCGCGCAGGGCCGGCACCGAGTCCAGGAGCGCGGACAGCTCCGCGTCGGTGACGGCTGATGGCACCAGCGCAACCTAGCGCCGCGCCCTCCGCGAATGTGGACGTTGGCGGGGTTGGGAGGCGCTCCCAACCCCGCCAACGTCCACTTCGCGGAAATGGGGCGGGCCCATCCGTGAGGGACGCGGCATCGAACCTCTCACGGCGACCCTGCACGGAAGGAGGGGGGCATTCAGACATCGGCTGCGACCGGCGTCGCCTTCGGCAGCGCTAACCCTCGATCCAAGAAGGACGCGAAATGAGGAGAACCCCTCGACGCCGCACAGCGACCGGGCTCATCGCCGCGGGTGCGCTGGTGGCCACAGGCGGGCTCGCCGGGCTCGGGCCGACAGGTGTGTCGGCGTCTAGCCACCGCGAGGCGCCAATGATCAGCGGTCTGCCGCAGTTTGACACGACCGACGTGTATGCCTTCGTCAGCCCGGACAAGCCGGACACGACGACCCTGATCGCCAACTGGATCCCGTTCGAGGAGCCGGCCGGCGGACCCAACTTCTACCCATGGGCCGAAGACGGCCACTACGACATCAACATCGACAACAACGGCGACGCGCGGGCCGACATCGTCTACCGCTGGACCTTCGACACGCGGTACACGAACCGGAACTCGTTCCTGTACAACAACGGGCCGGTCACCAGCCTCGACGACGCCAACCTGCTGCACCGCCAGACCTACAAGCTCGACGTCTGGAAGGACGGCCGCTGGAGTCGCGTGTTCCAGAACGCACCAGTCGCACCGAGCTACGTCGGCAAGGCGTCGATGCCGGACTACGCATCGCTGTCCAACAGTGCGATCGTCAAGCGAGGCGGCTTGACGTCGTTCGCCGGCCAGGCGGACGACCCGTTCTTCCTCGACCTTCGGGTCTTCGACCTGCTCTACGGTGGCGACCTGTCCGAGGTCGGCGCCGACACGCTTGCCGGCTTCAGCGTCAACTCCATCGCGCTGCAGGTCCCGAGCTCGGAGCTCACCAAGAGCGGCGACCCCGTCATCGGTGTCTGGTCGAGCACCTTCCGCGAGGACTCGCGCGGTCGCGACGTCCAGGTCAGCCGGCTCGGCATGCCGCTGGTCAACGAGGTCGTCATCCCGATCCGGGACAAGGACAAGTTCAACGCGTCCGAGCCCAAGGACGACGCGCAGTTCCTCAAGTACGTCACCAACCCGGAGCTGCCGAAGGTCATCCAGGCCGTCTACGGGATCCCGGCTCCGGCCGAGCCCCGCAACGACTTGGTGTCGGTGTTCCTGACCGGTGTGCCTGGGCTGAACCAGCCCGCGAAGCTGACGGCCCCCGGCGAGATGCTCCGGCTCAACACGTCCATCGCGCCGTCGTCGAACCCGAACCGGCTCGGTGTGCTCGCTGGTGACAACGCTGGCTTCCCGAACGGTCGACGCCTTGCCGACGATGTCATCGACATCGAGCTGCAGGTCGTCGAGGGCGAGCTGGTCGGATCGCCGAACGACCTCGGTGACGCCGTGAACCAGAACGACAAGGCGTTCCGTGGCTCCTTCCCGTACGTGGCGCTGCCCTCGGCCGGTTCCGACCTGCCGTCGCAGATCCACACCGGGTTCACGCCGCTCACCGGCGGCGGGGCACCCGACGGACCGGCGGGGTCTCCCCTCCCCGCAACGCCGGTAGCGATCACGGCCTTCGGGCTCGCGCTGGTCGCGGCTGGGGCATACGCCCTGCGCCGTCGCCCGGCCCTCGTGACCGCCTGATCCACATCACGCGGATGTCAGGCGGATCGCGTCAACGGTGACGCGGTCCGCCTGACACCTCGGCTATCCCCGGAGGATCTCGTGCGTCGCCTGCTCTTCCTGCTCATCACCGCACTCGCGCTGGCCGGCGCACTGGTCGTGGTCAACGTGCTCGGGCCGAGTGCCGACTCGACCGGCTCCCAGCCCGCCGCAGCGTCGGCTCGCGGCTCCATCAATAGCCTGCAGGACCACCTCGAACAACAGCCCGGCGATGCCGGCTCGTGGGCTGCGCTGGGCCAGCTGTACATCGAAGAGTCCCGGGTCACGTCCGATCCGGCGTACTACGCGAAGGCCGAGGGCGCCCTTTCCGAGTCGCTGCGCCTCCAGCCGGACGCCAACGACGCTGCCCTGTCCGCCCAGGCCGCACTCGCGGCCGCTCGGCACGACTTCGGCACCGCGCTCGCCCTCGCCGAACAGGCCCTCGCGATCAACGGCTTCTCCGCCACCGCGCTCGCGGCGCGGACCGACGCGCTCACCGAGCTGGGCCGCTACGAGGAGGCGCTCACCGCGGCCGAGCGGGCCGATGCGACTCGGCCGTCACTCGCCACCTTCACCCGGCTCGCATACCAGCACGAACTGCGCGGCGATCTCACGACAGCGCGCGAGCTCTTCGACCGCGCACTGTCCGGGCGGCCGTCGTCGCAGGACATCGCCTTCGTTCGCCATCACCTCGGCCAGATCGCGCAACTGCGCGGCGACGTTTCAACGGCGCGCGCCGAGTATGCGGCCGCGCTCGACGCCGACCCGGATCACCTGCCTTCCCTGGCCGCCCAGGCACGACTTAGCGCGGCCGACGGCGACGTGGACGATGCCCTCACGGCGTGGTCGTCGGTCGTCGCACGCGCGCCGCTGCCGGAGTACCTCACCGAGTACGGGGAGCTCCTCGAGTCCGTGGGCCGAGCGGACGAGGCTCGCCAGCAGTACGACACCGTGCACGCCGCATACGCGATCGCGCAGTCGTACGGCGCGACCAACGACCTCGAGCTCGCGCTGTTCGAAGCCGACCACGGCGATCCGGTCATTGCCCTGCGGGCGGCGGAGTCCGAGTGGGCGCGGCGGCAGTCGGTGCATGCCGCGGACGCATACGCCTGGGCGTTGCACGCGAACGGGCGGGACGCCGAGGCGCTCGTGCTCGTCGATCGTGCGTTGGCGCTCGGCACGCAGGATCCGTTGTTCCTTCGTCATCGCAGCGAGATCCTCGCCGCGCTTGGGAGCACGTCATGAACCGTCTGATCCGGGGCGCGTTGGTCGTGACCCTGGCCGTATGCGGCCTTGCGCTGCTGGCGCCGTCCACCGCGTCGGCGCACCCCCTCGGGAACTACTCGGTGAACCACTACGACCAGGTGATCCTCGGCGTGGAGCAGACGAACGTGTTGCACGTGATCGATCTGGCAGAGATTCCGACGGTGCAGTCGCGGGCGCAGTGGGACGGCCGGCTGACGGAGTACGGGGCTGCACTGTGCACCGAGACCGCGGCTGACCTCGAGCTCACGGTCGGTGGCGCCGCGGTGCCGTTGGCCCTGGAGAGCAGCTCAGCCCAAAGCCTGCCGGGGCAGGCCGGTCTGCCCACGCTGCGCGTCGAGTGCCGGCTGACCGGCGCATACGGCCCGATCGCTGATGGCACGGAGGCGACCTTCGTCGACGACGCTTTCGCGACCGACGTCGGCTGGCGAGAGATCGTGGTCGCGGGTGACGGGGTGCGAGTCGACGCGGATGTTCCGGCGACGAGCGTGAGTGAGGCGCTGACGCGCTACCCCGACGACCTGCTGAGCTCACCGCTCGATGTGCGCTCGGCGACGGCGACCGTTGTCCCCGACGCGTCGGTCGAGGCGGGTGGCGACGTCGTGGCCGAGACCGTTGAGCGGGGGAGTGCCGGTCCACTCAGTGGTGCGTTCGAGCGCGCGGTCACCGGTTCGACGGGACTGCTGGCCGGCGTCGTCGCGGTGGCGCTCGCGATGCTGGTCGGAGCGACGCATGCGCTCGCGCCCGGGCACGGCAAGACGGTGATGGCGCTCGCGCTCACCGGTCGGCAGGGGACCGTCCGGGACGCCGCCGCCGTCGGGCTCGGTGTCACGGTGACGCACACCGCCGGCGTGCTTGTGCTCGGCGTGCTGATCGCCGCGGGATCGACCTTGGTGCCTGCGCAGGTGACTCAGTGGCTGGTGGTCGCGGGCGGCGCGCTGGTCGTGGTCGTCGGGGTCTTCCTGCTGCGCGACGTCCGACGCGGGGGCCACGGCCACAGCCATTCGCACGGCCACGGACATGAGCATGGGCACGGCCACAGCCATTCGCACGCCCACGGACACGATCACGGTCACAGCCACGCACCAGATTTCGCGCATGATCACGAGGCGAGTTACGCATACAGCCATGGCCCGGATTTTGTGCATGATCACGAGTTGATCCGCGTCGGCGGGCACGACCACCACGGCCACGACCACCACACCCAGGTCGCACCCTCCCGTGATCATGCAGAAACTCCGGCGCTCGACCACGACACTCACGTCGCACTCCCAACCTCCGGTGATCATGCAGAAGCGCCGGCGCTCGACCACCACGGGCACGACCACCACAACCACCACGAGCCGAAGTCCCGCCGCCGCAGCCTGATCACCCTCGGCGTGGCCGGTGGGCTGGTGCCCAGTCCCTCGGCGCTGCTGGTGCTGCTGGCCGCAATTGCGGTCGGCCGGGCGTGGTTCGGCATCGTGCTGGTGGTGGCCTTCGGCCTCGGGATGGCGCTGACCCTGTGTGTGTTTGGCGTGATCGTGCTGCGGGCCCGGGACCGGGTCGAGCGGGTGCTCGACCGTGGCCCGCATCCCGTGCTCGGTCGCGTCTGGGCCGCGTTGCCCGTCGTCGTGGCGGTCGGGGTCGTCCTGCTCGGCGCGTGGACCGCATACGGGGGGATCACGGCGATCACCGGCTGACCGTGCGACGATCCGCGCATGGTCGAACTAGCTGGGACCAAGTGGCGGGTGGTGGACCTGCTCGGCCAGGGCGTCCTCGAGGACGTGCAACCCGACGTCATGTTCGACGAAGACGGCTCGGCCTACGGCAGGGGCTCGGTGAACCGCTTTCGGGCCAGCTGGACGCTCGACTCTGATGTGCTCACGTTGGGTCCGGGGATGTCGACGTTGATGGCCGGGCCGCAACCGGCGATGGACCAGGAGCACCGCTGGTTGTCGCTGTTCCAGCAGCCGCTTGCGGTCCGGCTGGCCGAGCCGTATCTCGAGCTCGACTGCGATGCGGGAACAACCCGTCTGGTCCGCGTCCCACTGGTCGAGGTGTCTGGCTCGGTTCTCTACCGCGAACGCATCGCGATGCCGGCGGACGCGGTTGTCCAGGTGGACCTGCGGGACACCTCTCGCGCTGATGCGCAGGCGCCGCTCGTCGCCCAGCGGCGCATCGAGCAGCCACCGAACGTCCCGGTGCCGTTCCGGCTCCAGGTCGACGAAGACGGCTTCGAACCGCCGGCTCGGTTGTCGCTTTCGGCGCGGATCGATGTCGGCGGCGTGCTGTGGTGGACGACCGACACGCACTATCCCGTGACCCCCGGCCAGACAGTGCACGAACTGTTGCTCGTCCGGATCTCGCATCCGTGAGTCGCCGCTACCTCGTGCTCCACGGGTGGGAGAGCCACCGCCCACGCGAGCACTGGCACTGGTGGTTGACCGAGGAGCTGCGCCGTCGCGGCGAGCAGGTGCTGTACCCGCAGCTGCCCGCACCGGACACGCCGACGCTGGCCGACTGGCTGGAGATCCTCCACGCGGAGCTCGCGCAGCTCGGTGACGGCGAGCGGATCATCGTCGCGCACTCGATGTCCTGCCAGCTCTGGCTGCATGCGGTCAATGAGCTCTCGCCAGCAGAGCAGGTGGACCGAGTGCTGCTGGTCGCCGCGCCCGATCCGACGGAGCTCGCACGGTACGACGTGGTCTTCGACTTCGCGATCACGGCGCCCGACCCGGCGGCCGTCGCCCGGGCCGCGCGCACGACCCGTTTGGTCTGCAGCACCGACGACCCGTGGACTCCGAACGGCCCACCGTATGCGGACCTCGGGTTGCCGGTCGACGTGATCCAAGGCGGCGGCCACCTCAACCCGGACTCGGGCTACGGCGGGTGGCCGGCGATGCTGCGCTGGTGCCTCGACGAAGCGATCCCCGTCGGCCCGCGTGCGCCGACTGATCCGCGCTAGGTTCGGCAGGTGCCCTCGACGCTGAAGGTCGGCCTGCTCACGCGGGAGTACCCGCCGGACGTGTACGGCGGTGCCGGGGTCCACGTTGACTTCCTCGCGCGGGAGCTGCGGGACTTCGTTGACCTCTCCGTGCACTGCTGGGGCGACGACCGGCCGGGTGCGGTTGCGCACCGACCAGCCGCCGAATTGGCGGGCGCGAACGCCGCCCTGCAGACCCTGTCCATCGACCTGTCGATGGCGGCCGCGGTCGGCGATGTCGATCTCGTGCATTCGCACACCTGGTATGCGAACCTCGGCGGCCACATCGCCAAGATTCTCTACGGCATCCCCCACGTGATGACAGCACACTCCCTCGAACCACGCCGGCCTTGGAAGGTCGAGCAGCTCGGCGGCGGCTACCGGCTCTCGAGCTGGGCGGAGCGGACGGCGATCGAGGGCGCCGACGCGGTCATCGCGGTGTCAGCCGGCATGCGGGACGACGTGCTCGCCTGCTATCCCGAGGTGAACCCAGCGCGGGTGCACGTCGTCCACAACGGCATCGACACCCAGTTGTATGCGCCTGACGACGGCACCGACGTGCTGGCCGCATACGGCATCGACCCCGAACGGCCGAGCGTGGTGTTCGTCGGCCGGATCACGCGACAGAAGGGCGTCCCGCACCTGGTGAAAGCGGCTCGGGCGTTCCACCCGGATGCGCAGGTGGTCCTGTGCGCGGGCGCACCGGACACTCCGGAGCTGGGCGCTGAGGTAGCGGGCTTGGTCGAGCAGCTGACCGCCGAACGTTCGGGCGTGCACTGGATCGCCGAGATGCTGCCCAGGGAGCATGCGATCCAGCTGATGTCGCACGCGACGGTCTTCGTTGTGCCGTCGGTCTACGAGCCGCTCGGCATCGTCAACCTCGAGGCGATGGGCTGCGCAACCGCGGTCGTGGCCTCGGACGTCGGCGGCATCCCGGAGGTCGTCGACGACAAGACGACTGGCTATCTCGTGCACTACGACGAGGACGAGCCCGAGCAGTTCGAGGCCGGCCTGGCGGAGCAAGTCAACCGACTGCTCGCCGATCCGGATCTCGCGAAACGGATGGGTGCCGCCGGCCGAGAGCGCGCGGTCCGCGATTTCTCCTGGGCGACGGTGGCCCACGAGACAGTCGACGTCTACCAGTCGGTGCATGCCGCGTTTCATGGGTTGCGAGGTCAGTGATGGGTGCAGCGGAGCCGGCCGTCCTCGGGATCGTCCTCGCCGGTGGGGAGGGCAAGCGGCTGATGCCGCTCACGAACGACCGGGCCAAACCCGCGGTCCCGTTCGGCGGCGTGTACCGGCTGGTCGACTTCGTGCTGTCCAACCTGGTCAATGGGGGGGTCCGGCAGATCTGCGTGCTCACGCAGTACAAGTCGCACTCGCTCGACAAGCACATCTCGACGACGTGGCGGATGGCGAGCCTGCTGGGTCACTACGTCACCCCCGTGCCGGCGCAGCAACGACTTGGGCCGCGGTGGTACCAGGGTTCGGCCGACGCCATCTTCCAGTCGCTCAACCTGGTCTACGACGAGGCGCCCGACTACGTCGTGGTGTTCGGTGCCGACCACGTCTACCGGATGGACCCTCGGCAGATGCTGGAACAGCACATCGACAGCGGGGCCGGCTTGACCGTCGCCGGGATCCGGTCACCGCGCAGCGAGGCGCACCAATTCGGCGTGATCCAGACGGCGGACGACGGGCGCAGGATCCATGCGTTCCTGGAGAAGCCGAAGGACCCGCCCGGCCTGCCCGACGACCCAGACTCGGTGTTCGCGTCGATGGGCAACTACATCTTCTCCACCGACGTGCTCGTCGAGTCGCTACGGCTGGACGCCGGCGACGAGGGTTCCGTGCACGACATGGGCGGCAACATCGTGCCGATGCTCACCGCGCAGGGTCTGGCGCAGGTGTACGACTTCAACGAGAACCAGGTCCCCGGTGAGAGCGAGCGGGACCACGGCTACTGGCGCGACGTCGGCACGATCGACTCCTACTACGACGCGCACATGGATCTGATCTCGGTACACCCGGTGTTCAACCTGTACAACCGCAACTGGCCGATCTTCACGCTGCCATCGCAGCTGCCGCCGGCGAAGTTCTCGCTGGCCGGTTCGGCGGCGGAGTCGATGGTCAGCGCCGGCTGCATCGTGAGCGGCCAGGTCAACCAGTCGGTGCTCGCACCGGGGGTCACGGTCGAGGAGGGCGCCGTGGTCCAAGGTTCGGTGCTGATGAACGGCGTGCGCATCGGGCGGGGGGCGGTGGTCCGGAAGGCGATTCTCGACAAGAACGTCATCGTGCCGCCGGGGGCCCACCTCGGGGTCAGCCCCGCGCACGACCGGGACCGCTACACGGTCTCCGACGGCGGCGTCGTGGCCCTGGGCAAGAACGAGAAGGTCCAGTCCTGACCGCGCCGATCACTTCCCTCGCACTCGAGGAGCTCAACGCGATTTCGGTCGAGGCGGCCGAACGCGCACTGAGCCGATGCTGCGCGACGCCCGGCTGGGTCTCGGCGCTGGTCGCCGGTCGCCCGTATGCGACGCTCGACGACCTGCTGGACCAGGCGGACACCGCATTGGCCGACCTCGACGACGCGGGCGTGGCCGCGGCCTTGGCCGGCCATCCTCGGATCGGTGAGCGGGTCGACGGATCCGACGGCGACTGGTCGCGTCGCGAGCAGGCCGGCATGGACACCGCCGACGAGGATGTTCGGGTCGCGCTGCAGGTGGGCAACCAGGCCTACGAGGCGCGGTTCGGACACGTCTATCTCGTATGCGCCACCGGCCTGTCGGGTCCGCAGCTGCTGCAGCGGCTGCACGAGCGTCTCGGCAACGACGACGACAGCGAGCGGCTGGTCGTGCGGGCCGAGCTCGGCAAGATCAACCGGCTGCGGCTGCAAAAGCTGGTCGGCGCATGAGCACCGTCACAACGCACGTCCTCGACACCTCCGTCGGGCGGCCGGCCGCTGGCGTCGGAGTCACGCTCCAGCGCGTCGAGGGCAGCGAGACGACCGAGCTCGGGCACGCCAACACCGATGGTGACGGCCGAGTGCACGAGCTCGGCCCCGATTCGCTGCCGGCGGGCACCTACCGACTCGTGTTCGCGACCGGCGGCTACTTCGGCGAGCGCGGGGTCGATGCCTTCTACCCGCAGGTGGTTCTCGACTTCGTCGTCGCGGACAGTGGCGGGCACTACCACGTGCCGCTGCTGCTCGCGCCGTATGCCTACTCGACGTACCGGGGCAGCTAGCCGGCAGCGCTCGACCTGACCAGCAAGGAGCTCGCGGTGGGCATCGTCCTCGGCCCGAACCAGTACGGCAAGGCGGAGAACCGCGTCGTGCGCGTGTACCGGGACCAACCCCGGCACGTCATCCGGGACCTCAACGTCTCCACCTCACTCCGCGGAGAGTTCAGCGCGGCGCATACGACCGGCGACCAGGCGCACATCCTGCCGACCGACACTCAGAAGAACACCGCGTTCGCCTTCGCCAAGCAGCAAGGCGTCGACGACATCGAGGACTACGCGCTTGCCCTCGGGCGGCACTTCCTGAACGTGCCCCATGTCACGAGTGCCCAGATCGAAGTCGATGAGTACGCGTGGGAGCGCATCGAGGTGGCCGGGCAGGGCCACGACCACGCGTTCGTTCGCGGGGGCCAGGACACGCGCACCACGCTGGTGACGGTTGAGCGCGGCGCCGACGACCCGAGCGCGGTTGTCGTCTCCGGGATGAAGGACCTCGTCCTGCTGAAGACCACTGGCTCGGAGTTCCGCGGCTTCTACACCGACGAGTACACGACATTGCAGCAAACCGACGACCGCATCATGGCGACCTCGCTCACGGCCCGCTGGCGCTATGCGCACACCGACGTCGAATGGACCAAAATGTACGACGCCATCCGGTCCCTCGTTCTGGAGCGTTTCGCCACAGTCCATTCGCTCGCCCTGCAGCAGACGCTCCACGACATCGGGCGAGCGGTGCTAGAGGCGCATACAGAAGTGGCGGAGATGACCCTCGTCGCGCCCAACAAGCACCACTTCGCGGTGGACCTCTCGCCGTTCGGGCTGGACAACCAGGGCGAGGTCTTCATCGCGGCCGACCGGCCGTACGGGCTCATCCAGGCGACCGTGCTCCGCGACGACGAACGGCATACAGGAACCTGATGGCCGACATCGAGGTGCTGGGCCCGCCGGTCGAGCGCGCAGCCGAGATCCTCACCCCGGAAGCGCTCGGGTTCGTCGCCGAGCTGCAACGCCGCTTCGGAGCGCGCCGCGACGAGCTGCTCGCCCTGCGCCGGCGTCGTCGCGACGAGATCAACCGGACCGGACGCATCGACCTCCTGCCCGACACCGCTTCGATCCGGGCGGCCGACTGGCGGGTCGCCGACGCGCCCGCGGACCTGCGAGACCGTCGGGTCGAGATCACTGGGCCGACCGAACGAAAGATGGCCATCAACGCGCTGAACAGCGGCGCCAAGGTTTGGCTCGCCGATCTCGAGGACGCCAACACCCCGCACTGGCACAACGTCGTCGGTGGACAGGTCAACCTGAGGGACGTCGTGCGCCGGACCATCTCGCTGACGACGGACTCCAAGACGTATGCGCTGCACACCGACGACGACCTCGCGGTCACCATCGTTCGACCCCGCGGCTGGCACCTGGACGACAAGCACCTGCTGGTTGATGGCGCTCCGGTTGTCGCCGCCCTGCTGGACTTCGGGTTGCACTTCTTCCACAACGCGGCGGAGCTGCTGCGGCGCGGGAGCGGGCCGTACTACTACCTGCCCAAGATGCAGAGCCACGTGGAGGCCCGGCTCTGGAACGACGTGTTCATCGTCGCGCAGGACCGGCTCGGCATCCCGCACGGCACGGTGCGCGCCACGGTGCTGATCGAGACGATCACCGCCGCGTTCGAGATGGACGAGATCCTGTACGAGCTGCGGGACCACGTGTCCGGGCTGAATGCGGGTCGCTGGGACTACCTGTTCAGCATCATCAAGACCTTCCGGGACCAGGGCCCGGCGTTCGTGCTGCCGGACCGAGCGAGCGTGACGATGACCGCCCCGTTCATGCGCGCCTACACCGAGCTGCTGGTGCGGACCTGCCACCGGCGCGGTGCGTTCGCGATCGGCGGGATGGCCGCCTTCATCCCCAACCGTCGCGACGCCGCCGTCACCGAGCAGGCACTGGCCAAGGTTCGGGCCGACAAGGAGCGCGAGGCAGCCGATGGCTTCGATGGCTCGTGGGTCGCCCACCCGGACCTTGTGCCCGTCTGCCGGGAGGTCTTCGACGCCGTGCTGGGCGACCGCCCGAACCAGCTTGACCGGCTCCGTGAGGACGTGTTGGTCGAGCCCGGCCAGCTGATCGACCTCAGCGCAACACCGGGCAGCGTCACTGCGGAGGGGTTGCGTACGAACGTCTCGGTGGCCTTGGCGTACCTCGACGCATGGCTGCGAGGGAACGGGGCGGTTGCGATCAACAACCTCATGGAGGACGCCGCGACCGCGGAGATCGCTCGGTCGCAGATCTGGCAGTGGGTGCACAACGACGTCGTCCTCGACACCGGGGAGCCCGTGACGGCAGCGCTCGTCCGCCGGGTGCTTGCCGAGCAAGTGGCCGCGCTGGAGTCTTCCGCGCCGGCGGATCATCGCCTGCACGACGCCCGCGATTTGTTCGACCGGGTCGCCCTCGACGACGACTTCATCGACTTCTTGACCTGGCCCGCATACGACCTCGTGACCGGGCGTTAGCCGCCGTGCCGCTACCCCTGTCGGACATCCTCGGCGAGGCTGCGGCGCGGCACGTCGACAATGTGCTCGCCGAGGAGGACCGACGGCTTGCGAGCCGCCGCAACCGGGCTGCCGGCCGCCAGCCGGTGCACACCGCGTACGTGCCCGCGGACGTGTTCGAGGCCGACACGGCTGCGCAGTGGGGCGCGATAGCCCTGGCTGCGCTCGACGAGCACGCGCCGACTGCGGCCCAGCTCGCCGCTGCCACGCGGCGTCGACCCCGCGATCACCGAGCAGGTGTGGCCGAGTCTGGTCGGCAAGCTCGAGCGCGAACCCATCGAGGACCTGCGCATCGACCTGGAGGACGGCTACGGCCCGCGGCCCGACGACG
Source organism: uncultured Actinomycetota bacterium (assembly GCA_963836025.1). Taxonomy (GTDB): domain Bacteria; phylum Actinomycetota; class Actinomycetes; order JBEVHX01; family JBEVHX01; genus JBEVHX01. The sequence continues at coordinate 151,429 of CAWIIE010000006.1, read as the reverse complement.
AGGAGGACGCGGACGTCGCGGCGGCGGCGGCCGCTGTCCGGCGGGCTGCGACCGACGGCCGACTGCCGGCATCCGTGGGGATCCGGATGAAGTCGCTCGAGGCGTCGACCCGGCGTCGGTCGCTGCGCTCGGTCGAGGGCTTCGTCGTCGGCCTGCTCAATGGCGGCGGCCTGCCCGATGGGCTGGTGCTCACCCTGCCCAAGGTCACCTCCGAGCCCCAGGTCGAGGCGATGGCCTGGGTATGCAGCCGTCTCGAGGACGCGCTCGGCCTGCGACCTGGACAGCTGTGCTTCGAGATCCAGGTCGAGACTCCGCAGGCGGTGCTCGGCCCGGACGGCACCGCGCTCGTCGCCCGCATGATCGCCCTCGGGGGTGGCCGGCTCGCCGGTCTGCACTACGGGACCTACGACTACAGCGCTGCCTTGGGCATCGCGGCAGCGCAGCAGAGCCTCGATCATCCGGCCGCCGACCACGCCAAGCTGGTGATGCAGCTGGCCGCCGCCGGCACCGGGGTTCGGCTCAGTGACGGGTCCAGCAACGTCCTCCCCATCGGACCGACGGAGCAGGTGTATGCCGCGTGGGCCCTGCACGCCCGACTGGTGCGGCGTTCGCTCGAGCGCGGCTTCTACCAAGGCTGGGACCTGCACCCGGGCCAGCTCGTCACGCGGTACCTGGCCACGTTTGCGTTCTTCGTGGAAGGGCTGTCGGTCGCGGCCGAACGGCTGCGTCGGTATGCCGAACGCGCCGCGAGCGGGACCCTCGACGAGCCGGCGACCGCCGAGGCGTTGGCTGGCTTCCTCATCCGGGGCGTGGACTGCGGTGCGCTCGACCTCGACGAGGTGACGGCTCGGACCGGGCTCGACCGCGCGGCGCTGGACGCATACACCGCTCGTCGGTCGGTGGCGTGACGCCGTGCCGCCAACCGCACAGCCGCGGGTGTTCCGGTCGCGTCGGGTTGCACTCCCAGCCGGCGTCGCACCCGGCGACGTCGTGGTTCGCGGGGGGCGCATCGCGTCGGTCGACCCGTACGGCACGCATCGAGCCGAGCCGCACGATGTGACAGACCTAGTCGACGTCGCGCTGCTCCCGGGCCTGGTCGACACGCACGTGCACGTGAACGAACCGGGTCGCACCGAATGGGAGGGGTTCGACAGCGCGACCCGCGCCGCCGCCGCAGGCGGCGTGACGACCATCATCGACATGCCGCTCAACTCGGTGCCGCCCACGACGACGGTGGACCACCTGCGCGTCAAGCGCACCGCGGCCAGGTCGCAGTGTCATGTCGATGTCGGCTTCTGGGGCGGTGCGATCGGCAGCAACACCGCGGACCTCGAGGCCCTGCACGACGACGGTGTCTTCGGCTTCAAGTCCTTCCTCTCGCCGTCCGGGGTGGCCGAGTTCCCGCACCTGAGCGACGACGCACAACTGCTCGAGGTGCTTACCGAGGTTGCTCGCCTGGGTGCGACGTCGATCGTGCACGCTGAGGACCCGGCGGTTCTCGACACCGCCGCGGCGGCGGGCGGCAGGGCGTACGGCGGCTTCCTCGCTTCCCGACCCGATGCCGCGGAAACGGTCGCGGTCCGGCGGCTGCTCGACGCGGTGCGGCAGACCGGCGCCCGGGTACACGTGCTGCACGTGTCGAGCCGCGACGTGCTGCCGTTGCTCGCGGCGGCGCAGGCCGAAGGGCTCCCAGTCACCGCGGAGACCTGCCCGCACTACCTGACGCTGCGCGCCGAGGAGGTCCCCGACGGTGCCACCGCATACAAGTGCTGCCCGCCGATCCGGTCGGCGGCCAACCAGGATGCGTTGTGGGAGGCGTTGGCGAGCGGAGTCCTCGACATCGTGGTGAGCGACCACTCGCCGTCGACGCCAGACCTCAAACAGTTCGACACCGGCGACTTCGGGACGGCGTGGGGCGGGATCGGTGGGCTGCAGCTCGGACTGCCGGCGGTGTGGACCGCGGCGAGCGAACGCGGGTACGGGCTCGATGCCATCGTGCGCTGGATGTCGTCTGGCCCAGCTGCCTTCGTCGGGCTCGCCGACCGAGGCGGCATCGTCCCGGGCCGGGTCGCCGACCTGGTCGCATTCGACCCGGACGAGAACTTCACCGTCGACCCGACGGCGCTCAAGCACCGCAACCCGGTCACGCCGTATGCCGGTGCGACGCTGCGCGGCGTGGTCCGCTCGACGTGGCTGCGGGGCGAGCCGGTGGATGAACGACAACCTCGTGGGACCTTGGTGTCCCGCCCCGAGCCGACCCGTCCGACCTGACAGGGGAGCACCGTGCCGCAGCCTGCGCCCGCCGCCGCGTTCGAGTCCCTGCCCGACCTCGCGCTGCGTTCGCTCGGCGGCAGCGTGATCTCCGCAAACGACGAGACGTTTGCGGAGAAGGAGAACCTCATCAAGCCGACGGCGCCCGCCTTCGCCGCATACACGTTCGGCCACAAGGGTCAGGTGATGGATGGCTGGGAGACCCGGCGGCGTCGGGAGCCCGGTCATGACTGGGCGATCGTGCGGCTCGGGATGCCGGGGGTGGTCAGCGGGGTCGTCGTCGACACCGCGTTCTTCACCGGGAACTACCCGCCCGCGTGCTCGGCTGAGACAGCGTTCGTCGACCCGCTCGGCGAGCAGCCCGATCCGTATGCGCTCGCCGCCGACTCCACAGTCGAGTGGACCGAGGTGGTGCCGCGCTCTTCGCTGCTGGGCAACGCCCGACACGTCTTCGATGTGGTGGGCGAACGGCTTGCGACCCACGTGCGCCTGCGGATCTTCCCCGACGGTGGTGTCGCCCGCCTCCGGGTGCACGGCGAGCCGGTCGGCGATCCACGTTGGGTGGCTGGCCGATCCTTCGATCTGGCAGCGCTCGAGCACGGTGCTCGCGTGCTTGAGGCGTCCAACCGGTTCTACTCCGACCCCTCGAACGCGCTCGTCCCCGGCCCGGCGCGAGTGATGGGCGAGGGGTGGGAGACCGCGCGCCGGCGCGACGACGGCAACGACTGGTTCGAGGTCGCGCTCGCCACCGAGGGTGCCGTCCAGCAGGTCGAGGTCGACACGTCGTATTTCATCGGCAACGCTCCCGGCGAGATCCGGCTGAGAGGCCGCCGCGGGTCGGGGGAGTGGGTTGACCTCATTACGCGATGCCCGGCTCGCGCCGACACGCGGCACCGTTTCCTTCTTGACGAGCAGGTCTCGGTGGACGCTTTGCGGCTCGACATCTACCCGGACGGCGGCCTCGCCAGGTTCCGCGCCGTCGGCATACCAACCCCGGCAGGGCGGGCCGCGTTGTTCGCTCGGTGGTTCGACCGACTGCCGGAGACGCAGGCCCGCGACACCGTGCGCACGTTCCTGACCGCCGATGAGTCGTGGGCCCGGCTGCTCGTCGCTGCGCGGCCCCTCGCTGATGCGGCCGGCGTGGCTCAGGCGCTCGCGGAAGCGGCCGCACAGGGGCCCAGCCCCGCGGAGCCGCGGGTGCGTGCGCTGTTGGGCTGACGTGCGGAACGCGTGTTGAGCCCAGCCTGCGCCGCTCTCGTTGCGGTCTCTGATACCAATGCTTCTCGGTGTCACCGTTCCGAGGAGCTGTCGCCCGATGCGTGTGAGTGTGACTGCGGCACGGTCGTTCGTGGAGCCTTGGGGCGGTCGCAGCTTCGTGACCGATCTCGGCGGCCCAGTGCACTGGGCCGAGTTCGGCGAGCCGGGCGGCCGGCCCCCGATCGTGTTCGTGCATGGATTGGGTGGGTCCCATCTGAACTGGGCGATGGTGGCTCAGGGGCTGTCGGCGGACCGTCGATCGTTCGCCCTGGATCTGCATGGATTCGGGATGACACCAGGCACCTGGTGGAACTCAACGGTGCAATCGAACGCTCGGCTGCTCGGACGGTTCATCGACGATGTGGTCGGGGAGCCCGTCCTCCTGGTGGGGAACTCGATGGGCGGGATGGTGTCGGTGCTGCACACCCATCACTCGCCGGGTTCGGTCGCTGGCCTGGTGCTGGTCGATCCCGCATTGCCGCCGCCACTGCGGCGGCCCGACCGGGAGGTCGCCACCCAGTTCCTCACGTTCGCCACCCCGGTCGTCGGTGAGCTGCACATGAGGATTACCCGTGCGCGACTGTCGCCTGAGCAGTCCGTCCGCCGCATCTTCAACCTGTGCTTTGCCGACCCTGGTCGGGCCGACCCAGTGATGCTGAACATGGCTGAACAGCTGACCATGGCACGGGCTGCGATGCCCTGGGTTGAGGTGGCGTTCATGGCTGCCGCCCGGTCAACGTTGGCGACCCTGGCGCTCCCGCGTGCCTACTGGTCGAAGATGCAGGCCATCGCACTGCCCGTGCTGTTGATCCACGGCGAGTCCGACCGCTTGGTTCCGATCGAGGCCGCGCGGACGGCGGCCAGGCTCAACCCCGCCTGGTGGACCGGCTTCCTGACCGACGTCGGCCACACGCCGCAGCTCGAAGTTCCCGACCAGGTGGTCGACATCGTGTCCGCGTGGGAGTCCCAGACGGTCGCAGCTATCGATAGGTGACGTGCTCGGGCTCGAGGTGCGCGTGCTCGTTGAAAGAGACGAGCGTTGACCCGCGGCTGCCGACGACGACCTTCGACACAGCGGCGTTCACAGTGACCTGGTTGAGCTTGAGCCACACGCTGGCGTCGCCCCCTAACAGCCGAGCAACCACCCACGAGATTGGTCCGCCGCTACTGACCACGACCGCGGTGCCTCTCCGACCCAGCTCCGCGACCGTGCGGTCGAGTGCCTCGTCGACGCGATCGGTGAAAGCGCCGAACGACTCGTCGTAGTCGGCGTCGAAGTCGCCGGAGGCCCAACGGCGGGTTGCGGCCTCGAACCATGCCTGGAAGTTACGCGCCGACATCGCCGCTCCCTCGGTGTCCGGGGGCTGGTGGACCTCGAGCACCTGGCGATGGTCGAACTCGTCCCAGCTGTCATCGTGGCTCGCGGGCAGCGACCAGCCCGCACCCTCGGCCATTCCCTCGGTTGTCTGGCGGTGTCGCTTCATCCGGCCGGAGGCGAGCAGCGACGGCGCGATGCCTCGCGCCGCCAACGCTCGTCCCACCGCAACGGACTGGACGTGCCCGGTCGGCGACAGCTGGTCATAGTTGGCCTCACCCCAGGAGGCCTGGGCGTGCCGGACGAGGAGGATGACGCTCACCCATCCGCCTCGGCGATCAGCCGCCGGCACCGGGCGACGAGCATGGCAACCGCCGGGCCGAAGCCGGCGTATGCCGGGTTGGACGTTTGCCCGTGGAAGTACCGGTAGTAGATCTGCTGCGCGATGACGGCGAGCCGGAACAGCCCGAACACCTCGTAGAACCGCCACCGCTGGGGCGATACCGAGAGGCCGGTCCGCGCGCAGTACCCGGCGACCAGCTCGCCGCGGGTCATCATGCCGGGCAGGTGCGTTGGCTGCCGCCGGAAGCGCTGGTAGGCCGCGTCGTCGTCGGCCTGCACCCAGTAGGCGGTAACCGACCCAAGCTCCATGAGCGGGTCGCCGAGCGTTGCCATCTCCCAGTCCAGGACCGCGATGATCCGTCGGGGATCATCGGCGGCCAACACGACGTTGTCGAAGCGATAGTCGTTGTGGATCACGCACGTCCGCACGTCGTCCGGCCGGTGCGCGTCCAGCCAGCCGATCACGTCCTCACACGGCTCGACATCGTCGGTGAGTGCCTTGCGGAACCGGTCGGCCCAACCGCTGACCTGCCGCGCGACGTAGCCTTCGCCCTTGCCGATGTCCGCCAGCCCGACCGCGGCCGGCTCGACCGAGTGCAACTCGACCAGGACGTCGAGCAACTGCTCGTTCAGCTCGCGGATCCCGGCTGCGTCGAGCGGGAAGTCCGCCGGGGGTCGGCCCGCAGGATCGTTCCTTCCAGCCGCTGCATGACGTAGAAGTCCGAGCCGATCACCGAGGCGTCGTCGCAGAACGCGACCATCTCGGGGACATACCTGAATGTCGGCTTCAGCTGTGACTGGATCCGATGCTCGCGGCGCATGTCGTGCGCGCTCTTCGCCTTGGCACCAATGGGTGGCCGGCGCAGGATCACGTCGCGACCTGGGTAGTGCAGCAGGTAGGTCAGGTTGGATGCGCCCCCGACGAACTGCCGCACGTCCGGCACACCGTCCAGCCCGTCCGGGTCACGTGCATGCTCGCGCAGCCACCGGGCGACTGCTGGGACATCGAACGCGTCCTCGTCGCGGACCGGCTGAGCCCCCGCCTCAACCATCTGTGCCCGGCCGGGGTGGCAACGGGACCTTCGCCACGGACTTCGCGCCGGCGCGCATGACCTCGTTGTATGCGGTGCGGTCGGTCTGCTTCAGCGCGTACGACGACCGGGCCGGCTCGTCCGGGAGGATCAGCTCCTCGTCCCGCGCGAGCCCGGCGAGCACAGCTTCGGCGACGTCCTCGGCGGCGATCGGCGAACGCTCCACGAAGCCGGCGAAGATGTCGGCGACCGCAGTGTCGGTTGATCCCCGCGAAGCCATCAGGTTCGTGCGGAAGAACGACGGGCAGACCGCCGTGGCGCGCACGCCGAACGGCGCCAGCTCATGGCCGATCGTCTCGGTGAAGGCCACCACCGCTGCCTTCACCGCGTTGTACGACGCCGTCCCGGCCGGGTGCACCAGGCCGGCCAACGACGCGACGTTCACGATGCGGCCGGAGCGCTGCTCCTTGAACAGCGGGGTGAAGGCCGCGGTCCCGCGGACGACGCCGAACAGGTTGATCTCGGTGATCCAGCGCCACTCGTCGATCGTGCACACCTCGATGCGGCCGCCGCCCGCCACGCCGGCGTTGTTGACCAGCACATCGAGGCCACCCCACTCCCGGCGGACGTAGGCGACCGCCGTCGCCCAGTCTTGCTCGGAGGTGACGTCCAGCCTGAAGTCGCCGGCCGGTCAGGTCGGTGCGCAGCACGCGGTCACCTTGGCGTTCGAAGGCGTTGGCAAGTGCGGAGCCGAGCCCGCCAGCGGCGCCGGTGATGAGGACGCGGCTCACCCTCGTGGCCCGGCGTATTTCGACAGCTCGTGCCGAGCGACAACGCCGCGATGCACCTCATCGGGCCCGTCTGCGAGGCGCAGCGAGCGCGCCTGGGTCCACGCGGCCGCCAGCGGGAAGTCGCCGGACATCCCACCGCCGCCGTGCAGCTGGATCGCCATGTCGATCACCTGCTGCGCCATGGTGGGCACGGCCACCTTGATCTGGCTCACCGCGGAGATCGCGGCCGGGTCCTGGGTGTCGAGCAGCCACGCGGCGTGCAGCACCAGCAGCCGCGCCTGGTTGATGGCGATCCGCGCGTCCGCGATCCGCTCGCGGTTGCCGCCGAGGTTCGCGATCGGCTTCCCGAAGGCCACCCGTGACGTGGCCCGTTCGAGGGCAGCCTCGAGCGCGGCCTCGGCGAGGCCGATGAGTCGCATGCAATGGTGCACTCGCCCGGGGCCGAGGCGTCCTTGTGCGATCTCGGATGCGCGCCCGGGGCCGAGCAGGATGTTGGCGGCGGGGACGCGAACGTCGGCGAAGGACACCTCGCCGTGGCCGATCGGCTCGTCGTATGCGCCCATCGCCGTGAGCAGCCGCTCGACCTTGACGCCCGGCGTGTCCCGCGGGACCAGCACCATGGTGTGCCTGGCGTGCCGGTCGGCGTCCGGGTCGGTCAGGCCCATGAAGACGAGGATCTTGCACTCGGGGTTGCCGACCCCGGAGGACCACCACTTTCGGCCGTTGATGACCACCTGGTCGCCGGCCAGGACCGCGGTCGCGGCCATGTTGGTCGCGTCGGAGGACGCCACTCCCGGCTCGGTCATGCAGAAGGCGCTGCGGATCTGGCCGTCGAGCAGCGGCTCGAGCCAGTCCTTGCGCTGTTGCTCGGTGCCATAGCGCAGCAGCACCTCCATGTTCCCGGTGTCGGGGGCGTTGCAGTTGAACACCAGCGGCGCCAGGAACGACCGACCGGTGAGCTCGGCGACCGGGGCGTAGTCGACGTTGGACAGGCCGCGGCCGCCGTAGGTCCCGAACTGCTCCGGGTACGGACCGGCGTGCTCCTCGGGCAGGAACAGGTTCCACAGGCCCAGCGCCCGCGCCTTGCTCTGCAGCTGCTTGATCAGCGGGCGGGGCGTCCAGGCGTCGCCGCCGCTGCTCCGCAGCTGCTCGACTTCGCGGTGGTATGCGGCTTCGACCGGCGCGATCTCGCTGGCCATGAACGCCTGGACCCGCTCGGTGATCTCCGCAGCACGAGGTGACAGTGAGAACTCCATGCGTTTGACCCTACCCAGCGTGTTGAGCAATGCTCAACAGGTGTCCTCGGTCGAACGCCGCCGGCTCACCGCGGACGACCGCCGTCGGCAGCTGCTGGGCATTGGCCTGTCCAAGCTCGTCGACAAGCCCATCCAGGACCTCTCCATGGATGAGGTCGCGGCCGAGGCGGGAATCTCCCGCGGGTTGCTGTTCCACTACTTCCCGACCAAGACCGACTACTACGTCGCGTGCATCGCGGCCGCAGGTCGGCGCATGCTGCGCAACACCGCTCCCGATCCCACCGCGCCGGGCGCCGAGCAGGTGTCGTCGATGGTGCGACTGATGGTCGAGCAGATCGACCGGCGGCGGGCGTTCTACCTCTCGCTGGTCCACGGCACCGGCGCCGGCGACGCCCGGGTTGCGCAGGTGTACGAGTCCGTCCGCGCCGGCCAGACGGATCGAGTCATGCGGGCGCTCGGGCTGGAGGACGCCGCCCGGCCGGTCGTGCATGCGTGGTGGGCATACGTGGAGGATCTGGCGGTGACCTGGTCGGCGGATCCACCACGACGGCGACAGGTCGACCGGGACTGGGTGGTTGGACACGCGGTCGATGCGCTGCGCTCGCTGCTTGCCCTCAGCTGACCGTGACCTCGCGAATGTTGACGTTGGCGGGGTTGGGAGGCACCTCCCAACCCGCCAACTCAACATTCGCGCAAGGGGACTGCTCAGGCGACGTAGACGACGCGACCGACGGTGACGCCGTCCGCGAGCCGCTGCAGCCCGTCGGCCACTTCGTCGAGCGCGAGACGGTCGCTGACCAACGGCTTCACCAGGCCCTGCTTGGCCAGGTCGGTGAGTTGGTGGTGGCACTCGGCGACGGCCGCCGGGTCCCGGTCCGTGTACATCCCCCAGTGCAGGCCCACCACCGAGTAGTTCTTGACCAGCGCGTGGTTGAGCCGTGCGGTCTGAATCTGCCCGCCCGCGAAGCCGATCACGAGGATCCGGCCTTCGAACGCGATGCACTTGGTCGATCGCTCGTAGACCTCTCCGCCAACCGGGTCGTAGACGACGTCGGCGCCCCGCCCGCCGGTCTCGGCCTTGACCACGTCGACGAAGTCGTCGATCTGCCGGTCCACAACCACATCGGCACCGAGTTCGCGAGCGTATGCGGCCTTGCGCTCGCCGCCGACCACACCGATCACCCGAGCGCCGGCGGCCTTGCCGAGTTGGACCGCCGCGCTGCCGACGCCACCGGCCGCGGCATGCACGAGCAGGGTTTCGCCCGCCTTCAGCTGCGCCCGCCGGTGCAGGCCGAACCAGCCCGTCTGGTACCCGATGAACAGCGCCGAGGCTGCTGCGTCGTCGAGTGCGGCCGGCGCGGAAAAGGTAGTCGCGGCATTCATCAGCGCGAACTCCGCGAAGCCGCCGTGCGGGAGCACGGTCATGCCGATCACCCGGTCGCCGACGCGCGTGGCCGGTCACGTCAGCCCCGACCGCGACCACCTGACCGCATACCTCGACGCCGGGCGTGAACGGCAGGTCGGGCTTGACCTGATAGAGCCCGCGGCACATCAGGACGTCGGGGAAGTTCGCTGGGGTTGCGCGCACGCGTACCAAGACCTGGCTTCGGCCCCGGCTCCGGCCGGGGCGGCTCGGTCAGCTGCAGCACGGCACCCGGCTCACCCAGCGCCTGCACCTGCCACGCCGCCATTCCCAGCACGTCCACCACCTCACTGCGCTTGACATATCAAGCATCTGCGTGATTATCTGAACCTCGCCTCGGCCAGTGGCACAAACACGGCAGAAGCCTTGCCACCGAACAAGGGAGCACACCATGTCATACGCAGTCGACGCGGCCAGCAAGCTGCATGAGAAGCAGCTCGCCGCCGCAACCAAGGGCCAGGACCTGTTCGTCACGGTCGTCGAGAAGGTGACCGACCTGCGCGAGAAGGCGCCCCGGTCGAGCTCCGTTACCGGCGCCCTGGAGGGGCTGGACAAACTCGTCGCCCCGATCACGAAGTTCGTCGGCAGCCGTGCCGAGGTGACCGAGTACGTCACCCGGACCGCACGGGAGTGGCTGGCGCTGCAGCAGCAGTTCCAGGCTCGCATCCTGGGCATCGCCGGTGTGAAGCCGGCTGCCGCTGCGAAGCCGGCCAGGAAGACCGCCGCGAAGAAGACTGCGGCCAGCAAGACCGCCGCGAGCAAGACGGCAGCCGTCGCCTAAGGTCAGGCGCCCCACAGCCTTCAGGGACTGGTCGTGACCCGGCCAGTCCCTGAAGCATGTTCGCAATCGTCAACGACGAGGGGACCAGCATGACCACTCCGCGGCGGGACTCCGGGTTGGCGGCGCTCGGCGCCTACCTTCGCGAGCAACGCGAACTCGCCCAGCTGTCGATTCGCGAGATGGCGCGCATGTCCAAGGTCTCCAACGCCTACCTCAGCCAGGTCGAACGCGGCCTACACGCACCCTCCCTGCGGGTGCTGCAGGCGATCGCCGACACGCTGTCGATCCCAATGGACGACCTCATCGGTCGCGGACGCCGCTCGAGCGGCGGGTCACCAGCGGACGTTGGCACCGCGGCGCCCGGTGTCGAGCACGCCATCAAGGCTGACGCACGCCTCTCGCCGTCGCAGAAGAAAGCGCTGCTGTCGGTGTACCGCAGCTACGTCGCCGAAGGCACGGCGGAGTGATGCCCGCAGATGTGGACGTTGGAGTTCGATGTGTCGACACATCGAACTCCAACGTCCACACCTGCGTCTAGGCCGAGACCGCGGCGCTCAACAGCTCGAACTCCTCGACGATCGCGCCGGACATCGCGTCCAGGTCGGGGATCAGCTCGCGGCACGCGAGGAGCCCGAAGAAGATCCGGTCGCGGTAGCTGAAGACCGTGATGTTGAGTCCCTGTCCGTCAGCGATCGCGGAGACTGGGTAGTACGCGAGAACCTCCGCTCCCGCGGTGTACAGCGGAATCCGCGGGCCCGGGACGTTGGAGATGATCACGTTGAACGGCCTGGTGCGCTCGACGAGTCGCAGCCGCGCGGAGAGCCGGAACGCCTGATCGGTGAGCGACGGGAACGTGAACTGCGTCATGTCCATGAGCAGGGTCGCCGGGACTGCGCCGAACTTCTCTTTCGCCACCGTGGATGCCTGCGACGCAGCGGTGATACGGGCCAACGGGTCGTCGAGGTTGGTGGGCAGGGCGACAAACATGACCGAGACCTTGTTGCCCGCCGTCCCCTGCTGATCCTGCGTGCGTACCGACACCGGAATGGCGCCGACGAGTGGCGCCTGCGGCAGGGCGTCGTGGTCCTGCAGCCAGCGTCGCAGCGCGCCGGCGCACAGCGCCAGGACGACGTCGTTGAGCGTCGAGCCAGTCGCGCCCTTGATCTGCTTCACGCCGCTGAGCGCGACGTCGGCGAAGGCCACTCGACGATGCCCGGTGATCGTGGCGTTGAACGGGGTCGCCGGCGCCCGTAGCCCAGGGTTGGGGAACAGCAGCTCGGCGTTGTCCTCCCGGCTCACGAGTCGCCGCACCCCAGGGATGTCCGGCGCGTTGGTCGTGGCAATCGCCGGAGCGGACCGGACGAGGTTCGCGGTCAGGCGAACCGCTCGAGCCGGGTGCGTGGCCAGGGTGCCGAGGCTGCGCGCCAGCATCCGCGGTTGAGAGGGCTGCATCTCCCGCTCGTGGGCGACCGGCGATGGTAGCTCGCGCCCTTCGGGGCTGGTGTCGAGCAACGCCTCGAGCAGCTCATTGCCGGCGACCCCGTCTATGGCGGAGTGGTGCATCTTGCTGTAGACCGCGACCCGGCCGTGCTCCAAGCCGCTGATCAGATACATCTCCCACAGCGGACGGCTGCGGTCCAGCGGTCGGGCGTGCAGCCGGGCCACCTGCTCGGTCAGCTGCTTGATGCTGCCCGGAGCGGGCAGGGCGAGCTCACGGATATGGAACTCGATGTCGAAGTCTGGGTCGTCGATCCAGTACGGGTTGTCCAGGCCCAGCGGCACCTGGACCAGCTTGCGACGGGTCATCGGCACCAGGTCAATCCGCGGCGCGAGCGCCTCGATAAAACCCTCCAGGGTCAGCGGCTGCTTCGCCGTCGACGGGTCGAGGATCTGCACGCTGCCGACGTGACCGGTGACGTTGGGCGTCTCCATGGCCAGGAACGACGCATCCAGACCGGTCAGTTGCTTCATCGGAGCGGCTCCCTAGTCCAAACGTGCCGTGACCCAGTCCTGGTACCGCGTTGGCCTCGCACCAACCCCTAGGGGGAGGACCCGGCCCAAGTCAGGGTAAAGGGCGGTGCCCCCACGGCGTGCCGGGTCGCATGCGACATCTAGTGTCTCGGGCGTGTCCGTCATCACCACGTCCGATCTCACGAAGACCTACCCCAGGGTCACGGCGCTCGATCGGCTGACCGTCGACGTGCAGCCGGGCGTGGTCGGGCTGGTCGGGGCCAACGGTGCGGGCAAGTCCACGCTGATCAAGATCCTGCTCGGGCTGGCTGATGCGACCAGCGGCTCGGCCCGGATGCTGGGCAAGGACGTCGTCTCCGAAGGCTCGGACCTGCGGGCACGGGTCGGCTACATGCCGGAACACGACTGTCTCCCACCGGACCTGTCCGCGACCGAGTTCGTCGTGCACATGGCGCGTATGTCCGGGCTGCCAGCTTCGGCGGCGCGTGAACGCACGGCCGACACGTTGCGGCACGTCGGCCTGTACGAGGAGCGGTACCGACCGATCGGCGGTTACTCGACCGGGATGAAGCAGCGGGTCAAGCTGGCGCAAGCGTTGGTCCACGACCCGGCGATCGTCCTGCTCGACGAGCCAACCAACGGCCTCGACCCGATCGGGCGCGACGAGATGCTCGCACTGATCCGGCGCATCCACACCGAGTTCGGCATCTCGGTGCTGGTGACGTCGCACCTGCTCGGCGAGCTCGAGCGCATCTGCGACCACGTGGTCGTGATCGACGGTGGCCGGCTGATGCGCTCATCGGCGACCGACGAGTTCACCCAGGTCACCCGACTGCTGGCGGTCGAGGTGATCGAGCCGCTCGACCGCGAGGTCGACGCGGTGGCCGCACTTGTCGAGGCCGGCCTCCGGGTCACTCTCGAGGGCCGCGTGCTCATGGTCGACATCGTCGACGACGACCTCGACGGCACCGTTGACGCAGTCCGCGACACGGTGGTTGCGCACGGGCTCGGCCTGGCCCGCATGGAGCAAGGCCGGCATCGGATGACCGAGATCTTCCGCGACGAGGCGGCGTCGTGACCGCCGAGGCGCGTACGGCTGCCGGCGGCGCGGGCGCCGGCCGCAGCCGACGTCATCCACGACATCGGCTACCGCCCGTACACCGGGGAGCGGCTCGGGCGCGGGTATGCCACGCGGAGCCTGTTCGTGCACAGCGCGCGCGGCGCATACGGGCTGTCCCGCTCGGCGATCTCCAAGGTCCTGCCGATGCTGCTGTTCGCGGCGGCGTGCTTGCCGGCACTGATCATCGTGGCCGTCGTCATCATGGCCGAGATGGACGAGATGCCGTTCGAGTTCACCGACTACGTCATCTTCATCGTGGCTGTCCCCGCCATCTTCGTGGCCGCGCAAGCACCGCAGCTGCTCTCCAAGGACCTGCGGTTCGCGACCGTCCCGCTGTACTTCTCGCGCCCGCTCACGCGCGGCGACTACGTGCGCGCGAAGTTCGCCGCGATGACCGTCGGCGCTGTTCGTGCTGCTGGCCACGCCGCTGGTGATCCTGTACGTCGGCGCCCTGCTGGCCGAACTGCCCTTCGGCGAGTACACCCGCGAGTTCCTCGGCAGCCTGGTGGGCGCCGTCGCGTTCTCGCTCCTGCTGGCCGGCCTCAGCCTCGTCATCGCCGCGATCACACCGCGCCGCGGGCATCGGCGTGGCCGCAATCATCACCGTGCTGATGGTGAGCTACGGCTTTGCCAGCACCCTGCAGGGCATGGCCGCGGACGCGAATGAGTCAGGCCAAGACACCGCGGCCGGCTGGTTCGGCCTGCTCTCCCCGTTCACTCTCGCGGACGGCGTGCAGAGCTGGCTGACCGGCACCGAGGTGGCGGGCATCGAGGGTCCACCCGGCACCGCCGGCGGCGTTGTGTTCCTGCTCGTGCTGCTCGGCAGCGTTGCCGCCTGTTACATGCCTGCTGCTCCGGCGCTACCGGAGGCTGTGACCGATGGCCACCGTTGTGATTCAGCCAGGTCTCCCGATGGTTCGGCAACGTCGTGGCGGTCAACGACGTGTCGATGGTGGTCGGGCCAGGCATCACCGGCCTGCTCGGGCCGAACGGCGCCGGCAAGTCGACGCTGATCCACATGATGAGTGGCTTCCTCGCGCCATCGGCCGGCTCGGTCACCCTCGACGGCGGGCCCGGTGTGGGAGCACGAGGGGATCTTCCGGCAGATCGGTCTGGTGCCCGAGCGCGAGGCGATGTACGACTTCCTGACCGGCCGTGAGTTCGTCGTGGCCAACGCGGAGCTGCACGGACTGCCGGATCCCGGCGCCGCCGCCGCGCGCACGCTCGCGGTCGTCGAGATGGAGGATGCGCAGGACCGCAAGATCAGCACCTACTCCAAGGGCATGCGCCAGCGGATGAAGATGGCATCGGCCCTGGTGCACGACCCAGCGGTGCTGTTGCTCGACGAGCCGTTCAACGGCATGGACCCGCGGCAGCGGATGCACTTGATGGACCTGCTTCGCCGCTTTGGTGCCGACGGTCGGACCGTGCTGTTCAGCTCGCACATCCTGGAGGAGGTGGAGCAGCTCGCCAGCCACATCGAGGTGATGGTCGCGGGTCGGCACGCGGCCTCCGGTGACTATCGCAAGATCCGGCGGCTGATGACGGACCGTCCGCACCGCTACCTGGTGCGGTCCAGTGACGACCGCACGCTCGCGGCCGCGCTGATCGCGGACGGGTCGACTGCGTCCGTCGAGCTCGACGCCGCAGCCGCGGCGCTTCGGGTGCAGGCGGTCGACTTCGGGAGGTTCACCGTGGTGCTGCCCAGGGTGGCGCGCGATGCCGGCATTCGGCTGCACCAGGTCTCGCCGTCCGACGAGTCGCTCGAGAGCGTCTTCTCCTACCTGGTGCAGGCATGACCGCGACCCTGCCCGTGAGCTCCGGGGTCTGACGCGCGACCGACGGCGCGCTCCTCGACCGGACCGTCGTGCGGCTCACGCTGGGCGGTCTGTTCGGGCCGCCGCCGCGGTCTCCTGCTGCTCGCATTGCCTGTCCTGCTGCTGGTGTTGGCCGTCGCAGCCCGCGGGTTCGGCATCTCGGCCGAGGGCTCGCGCGACATGTTGGCCGGGTTCGGGTTAGGGACCCTGCTGCCCCTCGTCGCGTTGATCGTGGGGACCGGGGTGATCGCGCCCGAGATCGACGACGGGTCGGTCATCTACCTGCTCGCGAAGCCGGTGCCACGGCTGCGGATCGTCATCTCGAAGCTGGTCGTTGCGGTCGGGGCCACTGTGGCGTTCGCGGCCGTCCCGATCCTCTTGGCCGGCCTGCTGATGACCGGTTTCGAATCTGGCTACGCGATCGCGTTCGGCGTGGCGGCGGTCCTGGGCGGGGCCGCATACTGTGCGCTCTTCCTGCTGCTGGGCGTGGTCAGCCGGCACCCCGTCGTGATCGGCCTGGTGTACGTGTTTCTGTTGGAGAGCCTCGGGATCGCGGTGTCCGGTGTCGGGCTGGTCAGCGTGCAGCAGTGGGCGATGTCGGTCGCGGATGCGATCGCCGCACCGGGGGTACCCGACGCCCACGTTGCGCTCCCGGTCGCACTCGCCCTGCTCGTCGGTGTCACCATCGCCGCCACCTGGTATGCCGGCCGCCGGCTGCGCGCGTTCAGCCTGACCGGCGAGGAGTAAGCCGCCCAGAGTCGGTTTGGTATGCGGAACGGAACCCAGGGCCGTCGTTTCGTCTACCGGACTCGGCGGGCGCCTGCCGACGGAGCCGCCGTGAAGCATGTCGGGTGGGCGAACCCAGCCGTGGCAAACGCCTCCGACACCGCGCGGACCACGTCGTCGGCCCGGTCGACGTCGACCAGGGACACGGTGCAGCCGCCGAAGCCCCCGCCGGTCATCCGAGCGCCGTGCGCCCCCGACGCAAGCGCGGTGTCGACCGCCAGATCGAGCTCCGGGCAGGAGATCTCAAAGTCATCGCGCATCGATGCGTGCGAGGCGGTCATGTTCGCGCCGATCGCCCGCGGGTCCGACCCATCGCGCAGCGAAGCGACCACCGAGAGCACTCGCGCGTTCTCGGTCACGACGTGGCGTAGCCGTCGGCCGATGGTTGGGTCGTCGACGCGAGCGACCGCATCGTTCAGGGAAGCCACGTCGATGTCCCGCAGTGCCCGCACCCCGAGCCTGCGCACGGCCTCCTGACACGCCGCGCGACGCGCGCCGTACTCGCCGGTGACGTTGCGGTGTGGCGCGCGGGTGTCAACAACGAGCAGCGCGAGGTGGTGCGGCGCGAGAGCGAGCGGCACCTGCTCGACCGCCATCGACCTGGTGTCGAGGAACAGCAGGTGCTCGGGCTCGGCCAACATCGACACGACCTGGTCCATCACCCCGGTGGGCGCACCGACGTAGTCGTTTTCGGCGTGCCGTCCGACGGCGGCCAACGCAACCGCTGTGAGCCCTAGTGACAGCAGGTCATTGAGCGCGAGCGCCACGGCGCACTCGATCGCCGCCGACGACGACAGGCCCGCGCCGAGGGGCACGTCACTGTCGACGACAACGTCGAGGCCGGGCACTGCATACCCCTGGGTGCGCAATGCCCAGACCACACCCTGGACGTATGCGGCCCAGCCGACTGACGTCGCCGGGCCGCGCCGACACGCCAACACTCACCACACCCGAGGCCTGGAGCGACTGCATCGTCACCGTGCCGTCTGCGCGCAGGGAAGCGGCGGCATAGCAGCTCATCGGGAGGGCGAACGGCAACACGAAGCCGTCGTTGTAGTCGGTGTGCTCGCCCATGAGGTTCACCCGGCCCGGCGCGGCCCACACCCCGGCTGGGGATGCGCCGTGCACGCGACCGAACACGTCGGCGACCCGCTCGGGCGCCGTCGTTGATTCAACGGACCTCATCGCGGCGCGACAGCGCGCAGCCGCTCCGCAGCCGCTTCCGGGGTGACGTCGTTGATGAAAGTGCCCATGCCGGACTCCGACCGTTCGACAACGCGACCGTGGAGGCCGAACGCGATCCGCGCTGGCCGCCGCCGCGGCCGCCGAAGGTGCAGTTCTGCACTTCCCGGCTGACTGGGCTTACGACGATCTGGTACGCCTGCTGAACGAAGCCGATCGGGCCCTGCACTTCGATCCGGCGGCGAGGGCCGAGCTGCTGCGGTGGTCGGGGTCGCGACGAACGAGGGCATACCGCCGGCCGCGCGGCCGCGCCCCCGTGATCCGTCGTCACCGATGCGCGAGTTCGCGCCGGCCTTTGACGTCAGCACGCGACGTGGCCGACTTCGAGCGGGAGCCGGTACTCGCCGTCCTGTCAACCCACGGCGACTCGGTCGAGGACTGGGTCGATGCCGGGCAGGCGCTGGAGCACGTGCTGCTGCGCGCCACCGCCGAGGGCCTGGCCTGCTCGTTGAACAGTGGCCCGATGGAGGTCAGCTCGCTGCGCTGGCTGGCTCGTGATCCGACCGGACCGTTGGCTGTCCCACAGATGGTCATCCGAGTCGGCTACGGACCAAGGGACCGGCCACACCGCGACGTCCGCTGAACGACGTGCTCTCCATCGACGCCGAAAGGCGGCCGTGACGTCAACGCCCGGCGTACGCGTGGCCGTCGAGCAGCCAACGCGCGGTCTGCGCCACGATGGGATCCGGATCGTCGTGATGCTGCCGTCCCAACTCGGCGGCCTGGTCGGGCAGGACCGTCGCAGTGGCGTGCAGCGCACACACCTTCAGCCAGCGATCCTGCCAGAGCGCAGCCGGGTCATCCAGAAACTCGGTCAACCAGCCCTCGGCGTCGGCGACCGGGGCGTCATCGCGGCTGGCCAGCAACTGCCGCCGTCGGCGTGCGTCGACGGTGGGGTCGAGCAGGGCCACGGCATGACCGGCCGTGCGATGCCCGAGGTCCACCTCGAGGGTCTCGATCGCGAGCGCCCGGTCGCCGTCGACCGCGGTGCCGAGTTGGCCGAGTGCTCGGTCGAGCCAGGTTGTGCCGTGGGCCAGGCCGAGTGCGTTGCGCACCCGCCAGGCGGAGTCGGCAACCTCGTCGTCGAGCGCGCGCACCAGGTGTTCGGCGCAACCTTGGTCAGCGAACACTTGGGCGGCAGCCGCGGCCCGAGTTGCGCGCTGGGTCTCTGCAGCCGTGAGCTCCGCGACGGTCGCGGCATCCAGGCGCAACCCGGATCCGGCAAGCGCGCGCGCAGCAACCGCGGCCAGCTCGCGATCCGGATCGACGACAAGCTGGGCCAACAGCGGGTATGCCGACTCGTCGCGGCTGCGCCCCAGTGCCTCGACCAGGCGAGCGGCACTCGTTGGGTTCTCGGCGGCCAGGGCGAGCAGCGTGACCCGATCGAACTGCAGGAAGCGCACGTGCGCGGCGAGCGCCTCGGCGCACCCCTTCGGCGGTGCCGGTTGTCGGGCGATCGTCAACACAGCGTCCGCGTAGACCGGGTGCGGCGCGGAAGCGACTTCGGCTAGCCCGGCCTCGACGGTGGCGTCATCCGGTGCGAGCAACGCCTCGACGCAAACCGTGCGAGCGCGCTGCGCCAGCGCAGAGTCCGACTGTGCAACGGCCGCTGCTGCTGCGAGCCGAACGGTGAGGTCCGGGTCAGTGATTGCCGGCTCGAACGCGTCGGTGTCGGCGCCGAGGTGCGTCGCAACCCGGACGGCGAGGGCTCGCACCTGCCCGGGCGTCTCGCGGTCGACGACAACGGTGAGCAGGTTTGGCACCAGGTCACGATCACCGAGTCGAGCGGCCATCTCGATTCCCAACCGCTTGCGGTCACTGTCCGGATCCGAGATGAGGCGAACGACGTACGGGAACAGCAGCTGTGAGCCGGCGTCCGCGAGCACATCGAGGCCGAGGCGGACGTCTCGGATGTCGTCGCTGTCCAGCAGCCCTTCGAGCACCGCTCGCGATGCCTCATCGTCGACCTGGAGGGCAGTCGGATCCCAGTCGCGCCGCACGAAGGCGCGATGCAGGTCGCGACCGTACTCGCGGTAGGCGAGCACGGCGAGGACGAGCCACACGATGGACATCAAGGCAACGCTGACGGCGAGGGTGAGGATGCCGAGGTCGAGCGCGTCGAACAGCAACAGGTATGCGCCGACGAAGCCGAGGGCCAGTGGGACTCCGGCGGCTTCAACCCAGGTCTGCGCCCGCAGTCGGACGACCGATCGCAACGCTTGGTAGGTGGCGTTGATGGACGTCCGGGTCGTGCCGTCCGTGAGCGCGATGTCCGTGACTTGTGCGGCGCATACCAGCACGAAGAAGGCCAGGCTCGCCGTGCCACCGCCGATGGCTCCGACGATGATGCAGCCAACAAGCACGACGACCACGCCGAGGGGGTTGGCCGCGAGCCCAAGGCGGATCCCGAACCGGCTGAGTAAGGCGCCCGGCGATCAGAGCCACGAACGCAACACTGACGATGTTGATGATCGCCCCGAAGTAGCCGAGGAACGCGGCCAGGTCGTCCGCATCGGGATAGCGCAAGGCGGCGCGCTCCCAGACCATGAAGTCCAGGAACTGGGTGACCGCCGCCGAGAGCAGCTGGTAACCGAACACCAGCCGGACCAAGCGGTTGCGCAGGATGCCACTGCCGCCGGCCTTGCGGCTGGCATGGGACGGGGCCGGTGCCGGATCCGGGCGACTGCGAAGCTGGGCCGGATTCCGTTGTCCGGTCGTCACCACGAGCCCGATGAAGAGCGCCGCGACCGCGACATCGAGTACCAGCAGGTGCGCCACGTCGCCGAGTGCCTTTGCGAGCCACGCAGTCAGCAGCCCACCGATCGCGAACCCCACCGAGAATCCCGCGCACACGCGCGGGAAGTACTCCTTCATCTGCTGCAGATCGAGCAACCGTCCAGCTTGGGCACCGACGATGACGAAGCCGAGTGGGATCGACAACGGGAACGTGACCAACAGCACGAAGGTCACCCAGGTTGCGTCGGCGACAACGAGCAGCAGCCACGACGAGGCGACGACGATCGCATACGAGCCAAGGAGGGTGAGCGCGAGTCGGCTGAGCGACCAGACGCGCCCGGCGCGGGCCATCGCCCAGGACACCGCGACGCCCGAGCCGGCAACAGCCAGGTAGACGAAGGGAAGCTTGTCCGCCCCGTACTCGACCAGGAACAACGAGCTGGCGGGGACGACGAGGAAGGCCATCATCAGGCCGAGGGCGATGGTCTGTCCCCCCAGCATGACCAACCGCGTCCGCACGTCAGATCACGTCTCGTGGACTTCGCGGAGGCGGCGGGTGAGCAGCGTGATCACTCCTCGGGCGATCTCCGGCCGGGTGCTGAGCGCTTCCTCGAACGCAGCCCTCGACAGCCGGAGCAATCGAAGCGGGCTGAGCGCGATGACGGTCGCTGACCGGGGTTGCGTATCGAGAATCTCGAGTTCCCCCACCACGTCGCCGGCGCCCATCCGGATGCGTCGGTCGGAGCGGATCACTTCCACCTCGCCGTGCTCGATCAGGTACATCCAGCCCTCGACCGCGCCCTCGGCCATCACCAGTGCACCCGTAGGAAGCTCCACTTCCTCGAGGACGTGCGCGAGCCCGGCCAGCACGCGGTCTGGCGTCTCGGCGAACAGGTCCGCCCGACGCAGCAGCGCCACCCGTTCGATCGTGAGGAGCACCCGGCAAGGCTAGCCACCGCGATCAGCGTTCGAACGTGAATCGAAGACCGACCTGGAGCGTCGATCACCGCTCAGCGGCGAATCTCCACACAGCACTCGTCTTGGCGCGGAGCCAGGCAGACCCGCACTGTCTCGTTGCCCAGGCCGCGCAGCATGCCGTCGATGAGTTCCCGGTTCATCCCGCAGACCAGCTCGCGCTGTCGGGCAGCCAGCGGATGGAAGGGGCAGTTGCGCAGTCGGATGGCGCCGCTGTCGTCGGAGTACGGCTCGTATCCGACCTGCTCGAGCACGCCACACGCAACGTGCATCGCCCGCTCGGCGCCGGTGCGGTGCAGCCGGCGGGCGGTCCGCTCGGCGGCACCCAGCTCCCGGCCCCGCTCCCGAGCCAGGCGAAGTGCGGCTCGCCCAGCGTTGCCCGAGTCGGCCTCGGTGGCCAGCGCGTCGACGAGCACCTCGCCGAGCAGGTCGAGCCGGCGCTGCGGGATGGAGACGCTGAACTGGGTGTCGGTCGGTCGGTAGGCCTTCGGCGTCCGGCCGGGGCCGCGTGGCACACCGGATGGCGTGGCGGCCGGCTCGGAGCGCAGCAGGCCGGCGTCGACCAGCTTCTCGAGATGGAACGCCGCCAGTTTGCGGGAGATCCCGGCGTTCGCGGCGGCCTCGTCGCGGGTGACCGGGCGGCCCTGTCGACGGATGTGGTCATACATCACCCGGCGCGACTGCTCGCCGAGGACCGCCATCTTGGTGATGTCGCGCTCGGGCTCACTCACACGCGCAGGTTATACCAACGCCCCTTCCCGAAAACAGCAGCTGACGATGCCATTGACAGGTTCTGCGAGATTAGACTAAGAAAGATTAGTGAAATCACGAACCATTGGATCGAGGCTCTGCATGAGTAGCTCCGGAGCCAGCTCGGCCCTCGCGACCGAACGGCATGAGCCAGACCGCAGCGCCCATCCCGTGCTGCGGGTGGCACCGGAACCGCAGCGGCTCGACCTCGCCGCCGCCACGGAGGCTGCCGCCGCGTTCCTAGCCGCGTTGGGCATCGACCTCGCGCACGACGGACGCGCCGCCACCCCGCGACGGATGGCGGCGGCATACGCCGAGCTGCTGACGCCGCGACCGTTCGAGCTGACCACGTTCCCGAACGACGAGGGGTACGACGAGCTGGTGCTGGCGCGGTCGATCCCGGTCCAGTCCCTCTGCGAGCACCACCTGCTGCCGTTCGTGGGCACCGCGCACGTCGGCTACCTGCCGGGGGAGCGGATCCTCGGGCTGTCAAAGCTCGCCCGGGTCGTGGAGCTGTTCGCTCGACGTCCGCAAGTGCAGGAGCGGCTCACAAAGCAGATCGCCGACTGGCTTGAGGCGACGCTGAGCCCGCGGGGGGTCGGAGTGGTGATCGAGGCCGAGCACCTGTGCATGACCCTCCGCGGTGTGCGAGCCACCGAGTCGACCACCGTCACGTCGACGCTGTTGGGGTCGTTGCGGGAGGATCCGAGTTCACGGGCCGAGTTCCTCGCGCTGGCCGGGCGTTAGTACGGCGATCGCCGGGCTGTCGTCACGACCTCGTTCTCTACGCCGCGATAGGTGATGTCGCTGGCGGTGACGCGACAAGATGCCGCAGTGACGAGTCGGGCGATGGACGTCTGGGCGGTGCGACGCCCGGGACCGGCCCACCTGCGTCCGATGGATCTGGAGTCCCGAGCGATCCCGAGCCCTGGTCCGGGCGAGGTTCTTGTCGAGGTGGCCACCTGCGCTGTGTGCCGGACCGACTTGCATCTCGCGGAGGGTGACTTGCCGCCGCGCCGGCCGGGCGTCGTTCCGGGACACGAAATCGTGGGACGGATCGTCGAGGTCGGCGACGGGGTCGCTCGGAGTCGCGAAGGGGAGCGGGTCGGGGTTGCCTGGCTTCGCTGGACCTGCGGGCACTGCAGTCGCTGTCTGTCGGGCGCGGAGAACCTTTGCCGCGATTCGCGCTACACGGGCTGGGACGCGGACGGCGGCTTTGCCCCGTACGCCGTGGCGCCGGAAGGCTTCGTTTATGCGCTCCCGGCGGAGTACTCCGACGTGGAGGCCGCCCCACTGCTCTGCGCGGGGATCATCGGCTGGCGAGCCCTGCGGCATGCCCAGCTCCCGGAGCAAGGACGGCTGGGGCTCTACGGCTTTGGCGCCGCTGCGCACCTCACGCTTCAGGTGGCGACCGGCGAGGGTCACCGAGTCCACGTCATGACCCGAGGGGCGAACGCCCGCGCCCTGGCCGCTGAGCTCGGGGCGACCTCGGTCAGCGGTCCGACGGAGCCTCCGCCCGAGCCGCTCGATGCCGCGATCATCTTCGCGCCGGCTGGAGAGTTAGTGCCGGCGGCATTGGAGGCGTTGGACGACGCCGGGACCGTGGTCTGCGCCGGCATCCACATGTCGGCCATTCCGCCCCTCGACTACAGCCGCCACGTCTTCCGGGAGCGGCAGCTGCGCAGTGTCACGGCCAACACTCGATCCGACGCCCGTGACTTCCTCGCCGCCGTGAGCCGCAGCCGCGTTCAGGTGCGCACCACGCGTGTATGCCTTCGCGGCTGCCGACCGAGCGCTCGAGGACTTGGCAGCCGGCCGACTCGAGGGGGTGGCCGTCCTCGACGTCGCCGGCGGCGCGGGCGAGCGACCGTCTGCCGAACGGATAGGTCACTGATCCACCTCCGGACGCCGTTCGGACGTGGATGAGTGACCTTTCGATCTTGATCAGGGTGCGGATCGCCGCCCCCCACGGCGAAGCGAAGGAGTTCGACCCGTTGAGCGGTGCGGCTTCAACAGCGTGCTGCGGTGTTCAACCTCAGCGGTGGGTCATCGCGTCTCTAAGGGTGGACGGTGGTGCGGGGATGACCGGGGGGAGGCGGCCCATGGTGGTGCCGGATCGGCCGGAGGCGGCTACCTTCCACGAGTTCGTGGCCGCCCGCTCTGCCAGCCTGCTGCGGACTGTGTACCTGCGGGCCGGTCGCTATGGCTGGGCCTCCCGTGACTGCCTGACTCACACCGACACGAGGTCGACGCCCCTGCCATCCCGACATCGACAGGGAGCTCGCCAGCCAGGCCTGCCGACACGCGAACGCGCGCCCGGGGTCAGGTCACGGACGTCGGTCGAGGAGACCTCGCTGGTATGCGAGCGCGACGACTTCCGTGCGGCTGGTGGCACCGAGCTTGGCAATCAGGTTCGACACATGGACGCTCGCCGTCTTCGGGCTGATGAACAGCGCGCGACCGATCTGAGAGTTGGTGCGGCCATCAGCGAGAAGGGCCAAGACCTCGCGCTCGCGGGCGGTCAGGACGTCGCGGTTCGCCGGGCGAGCGGCGGTCGACGAGGCCAGCGGGACGTCGAGGCGCGCCCGGCGAGCCAGTCCCTCGACCGCGAGGGCCAGCGGCGCGGCACCGAGCTCGACGGCGGCGGCATGGACGGCGCTGACGTGCTCGATCGCCTCCTCACGACGTCCCGCCCCGACGAGCATCTCCGCCAGCCGCCACCGGCAGCGGGCCTCCTCGTACGGATAGCCGTATGCGAACGCCTTCAGCGCGCCCTCCCACGGCGCCGGGTCGACCTCGCCTTGTAGCCGCCACCACTCGGCCTCCGCGCGGGCCAGCCAGGCGGCAGCCTCCGGGCCGGGAGGACCACTGCGTGGACGTCCGCGTTCGAACCGGCGTCGAGCATCCTCGACGAGAGCGTCGGCCGGCTCCGACGAGCTCACCTGTCTCGAGCCCGCGCAGACGGGCGTGCGCGGCCGCGTCCGCATACGCCGCCAGAGCCAAAGCGGCCAACCAGATGCCGCCCAGGTACCACTCGCCCCAGCTGCGGCTGACGAAGGCGATGGCGTCCTTCGCGACGCCCGCCGCGCGGTCGTGGTCGCCCTGCCACGAGAGGAGGTCGGCTTCGCACCCGCCGGCGACCAGTGCGATCTGGGAGTCGTAGTGCCACGCCTGCTTGAGCTCCGTGACCCGCGCTGCCGCAGCGCTGTCCCCCCGGCCGACCAGCACGTACAAGCCGGCCGTCGCCAGCCGGGCGGCGGCCACATCGGGCGGGCGACCACCCGCGAGGGCCGCGGCCTCCAGACTGTTGTCCCATCGTCCGGCGACGTACAGGCCGATCACCAGGAGCGTTCGCGCCTCCACGCCGTATGCGCTCCAGGTCAGGCCGGTGCGGTCGGCCAGCGCGACCGCGTGCGGGAGCTGCTCGAGCGCTGCGCCGACCTCTCCGGCGTAGTACCTCAGCGTGCCCAAGTTGTACTCGGCCCGCAGCTCGCGTGCCGTGGTGCCCGCCGGCGCGGGCGAGGTCGCGCGCGGAGGCGAGCCGCTCGAGCGCGCCGTCGCGGTCGCCACCGGCGAGGTCGAGGCTGGCGAGAGTGATCGATGCGTCCGCCTCGACGTCGTTGAGGGACAACTCGTGGGCGCCGTGCAGCGCCTCCTCGGCGCTGGCCCGGACCTCCGCGAGCGCTGCGACCTCGTCTTTCCCGGGAAGCAAGCCGTCCGCTGCACGCGCATACATCGCTGCGGCCTGGACGACGGTCTGCGAGAGATCGCGCCCGCGGAGTAGCTCGCGGGCCCGGGATGAGGCCCGGTAGCACTCGACGTCACGATCGACGAGATAGAGATACGACGCGAGCTGGGTTAGGCACAGAGCGACGAGCTCGGCATCGACCGGCGTCGTCCCGTCGTCGGGAGTCTCCGCGAGATCGACCGCCTCCTGGGCCAACG
This sequence comes from uncultured Actinomycetota bacterium, assembly GCA_963836025.1. Taxonomy (GTDB): domain Bacteria; phylum Actinomycetota; class Actinomycetes; order JBEVHX01; family JBEVHX01; genus JBEVHX01. Next base: position 125,620 of record CAWIIE010000006.1, on the reverse strand, counting down.
CGACAGCCCGTGCCGGTTCGCCGGCGTCCGCGGCAGCAGTCGCCGCCTGCAGTCCGAGGCGGATGCGAGAGATGCCCGCGACGGCGGCGGCGCCCGGCACCGCATCCCACACGCTCAGCGCCTGGGCCAGGTGCACGGATGTCTCCGCCGGGGCTCGCGACGCCCGGGCCTCGGCCGCTGCGCGCAGGCTGGCCTCCAGTGCACGTGGCAGGTCGTGCGCGGCCGTCGCGTGGTACGCCAGCGCCGACGCGGTCCCGTGGCGGGTTGCGCGCTCCGGTGAGGAGAGCAGCGCGACGTATGCGGCGTGCAGTCGGGCGCGTTCCCCGGGCAGTAGGTCCTCGTACACCGCCTCCCGCAGCAGTGCGTGCCGGAACGCGTAGCCCGCGCTCCCGTCGGGGGCGACGTCGGGCACGAGCACCAGCTGCGCGAACGCCTCGCGCAGGGCGGCGTCGACCTCGCGCGGTGGCAGTCCGCCGATCTCGACCAGGACATCGTCGGTGACCCGGCGGCCAGCCACCGACGCGAGCCGGACCACGTGCTGCGCGTCCTGTCCGAGCCGCTCCACCCGGGCGAGCAGGATGTCGGCCAGTCCTGCCGGCAGCCCGTCGCCGTGCCCTTGACGCCAGCCCATGAGCTCCTCGGCGAAGTAGGCATTGCCCTCGGAGCGATCGAGGACCGCTGTGACGGTGGACTCGTCCACCGGGGTGCCGGTCAGCGCGACGAGGTACGACCTGAGCTCGTCGACGTCGAACGGCGGCAGGTCGATCCGCTCGACACCCGGCAGCCGAACCAGTTCCGGGACGAGCTGCCGCAGCGGATGGCGCCGGTGCAGGTCGTCGGTCCGGAAGCTGGCGACGATCACCACGGGCTCGGACCGCAGCCGCGCCAACAGATAGTGCAGCAGGTCCCGGCTCGACTTGTCCGCCCAATGGACGTCCTCGAGAACCACGAGCAATGCTCGGTCGCGCTCAGCGACGGTCGCCAGCAGGAGGCGGACCGCGTCGAAAAGAGGCAGCCGCCGGTCGATGTCAGCCTCCCGGTCGGAAAGATCGGCGTCGGACTGGCCGACCCCGATCAGTGCGCCCAGCGCGGGCAGCGCCGCGAGGTCATCGTCGGTGGCGAGCTGCGCCACGACCTCGGCGAAGGGCAGGTACGGCAATCCGCCCGACCCGAGGTCGACGCACCGCCCCGTGACGACGCGGACGCCTCGCTCGCCGACTCGTCGGCCCACCTCGCGCAGGTAGCGGGTCTTGCCGACGCCGGCGTCGCCTCCGACGAGCCATCCCGACGGTTCGTGCTCGCCGGCGCGTGCCACCGCGTCCATCAACCGTTCGACGGCCGACTCGCGTCCGACGAAGGGAGTCTCGCCACCGGCCCTCGCCACGTCGTCGATGGTCTCAAAGACCACCGACGACGTGATGCCGCTCGCTATCGCCACGCGGTGCGCAGGTGGGCCCAGGGTCCTTGGGCCGGGACGTGCGGCTGTCGATGATCGGCTCGTCGGTGTCGGCGCGACGTGGCGCGGGCGGCGTTGGCCAGCCGCTCGGCCTCGGCCTCGGCCATGAAGCGTTCCCGTCGGTACGCCAGCTCCGCTTCCACGCCCAGCATCGTGATGCTCATCTCGTTCGTCCCTTCGACATCTCGGATGAGCAGCACACTGATTCTGAGACGGGACGGTGCGCATCGGACACTTGCCCAACTCGCCACCTCAGTGCGCCCCGCAGCTGCTCGCCGACCGGCTGAGGCACCTCCGGGCGACGGAGTGGCAGCGGGTGTTGCTTGACAACGTCCAGGGTCCCGAGTACGGCAGCGCAGGCGACGACGAGCACGATCTCTCCGACGCACTCCGACCTAAAGGGCCGCTAGCGGCTCGGCGTGAGTTGCCGAGCCGGTAGCCATTCGTAGTGCTGGAGTCCGACGCCGACGTAGTAGGTGACGTGCCCGCGCCAACCGCGCTCCGGGTGCTGCCACGCATGCAACGTCCCCCTGCACGGAGCGGCCGTCGTCCAACGCGACAGTGACCGGCTGCCGGTCACGCCTGACGACGCGCACGACCTCCAGCGTGGGGACGAGCGACGACCGCCGACGCCTGCGCCGACGATGCCCGACGCAGCCGGGATCACTACCTTGATCGAGTTCGCAGCCCGTACCCGATCCATGCCGTCGCGGGATATCGTCGATGCGTGCCGGGGGGCGAGATCATGGAGTTCGGCCGCGGCAAGCAGCCGCCGCAGCAGCTCACGCACGACGTGGAGCCGGCCCATCCGGACGTCCAGGGGGAGGATGAGGAGGAGCCGCCGCCACGATCACAGCGCGTCAAGGTCCGCCTGGGCGCGGTCGTCGGAGTCGTGAGCGGCCTGCTCGTGGGTGCGGCGGCGTGGGACGCGGTCGACGACTGGCGTGGGGAGACGCCGACGCGCCCAGCGACCGCGCTCGCGGCCGTGTTCGAGCAGCTAGGCCCGATGGAGGACTCCGAAACGCCGTGGGCGACCTTCAGGATATTCAACGCGGGCGAGCACCCGATCACCATCGAGGGCATCGCGCTGGCAGGCTGGGAACCCGCGCTCCCTGACCAGCGATTTTCCCGTGTGATAGATCCAGGCACGAGCGAAACGGTGCTGGCATACCTCGCCGTCGATTGTGCGAGACCGGGGCCAAAGTCAGCTACCGAGGCGGTTGTCGACGTCCGTACGGTCGATGGTCGCCACGACACGGTCAGCCTTGCGGTCGCGCATTGGCGGGAGCTCGCCGAATCACGCGACTGGAACTGCTCACCACCTGCCATGGATCAGGTCGGGGCAGACCTGATCAATCCCGAGTGGGGTGAGGGCTCGTTGAGCCTCGGATTACAGCTGTATTCGGACCGCGAGGTCACGGTGGTGGGCGTGGAGTCGCTCAGCCCGGCCTTCTCCGTCGAGACCACGCAGCTGCCGGTCATCAGAAGCCTCGATCCGGTCACCGGAAGCCTCGATCCCCAACCCATCGCAACGACGTGGCGAGTGGTCGACTGTGTCGCCGCAAAGGACTTCGAGCTGTTACTCCTTCGGCTGACCCTCGACGACGGCAGGACCCAGGAGATCGATGTCAGCTATGGACCGGCGTTCGGCTCCCTGGTCCGCCTCGCCGAGCGCAGCTGCCCGTCGTCGTAGCCGCTCGTAAACGGGTGGTGCGTATGTTCGTCTTGGCGCGGCGGCGATTGGGGATCGGGTTTGCGTGCTCGGTGCACCAGGCGGCGTGGCGGTGGTCCTCATGGCTGCGGAGGCTGGCCGGCGCTCGGCATCTCGGCGACAACCAGATGCGGCTGCTCGCGATCGACTGCCTGCGCGGGCGGCGCCGCATTGTGTCGAAGGACGCCGAGACTCTGTCCGTCGGATTCATGAGCCTTCATGCGCTGCCGGGGTGGGAGCGGTACGAGCAGAACATCCGCGAGGAGCTGTCCGGCTAACCAGCGGTCGTCAAGACTCGGGAAACGCAACTGCAACTGCCCGCCCGAATGCCAGATCGACCTGATTTGGTGTTTGTGCAGGTCAGAGTGGGTGCGGGACTCGAACCCCGAACCCGCGGATTAAGAGATGCAGCGGCTTCGCATCGCTGCTGGTCAAGGGCCCGACATGGCCCTGACGTGCGGCCATGGCTCTTGCCTGTTCGCGTCAGAGCACGTGCCTTGCGATCGTCTTGAGGACTCTTTGCGGACGCCTTGCGGACCGACCGCCCCACGCTGCGCCGCACGATGCGGCATGGCAGGCGTGCCGGCGGCTGCAAATTCGCGTGTCGACAACGGCCGCCTCTATGACACTGCCGTGAACATTGCTTCGATGCTCATGGGAAACCACCTTCATGGTCTCGCCATAGGTCGATGATGATGACAGACTAGCTGTCAGATCAAGTGACAGAATGTGGATCTTGGAGACGATGATCATGGCGGTGCAGACGGCTCTGGCGCATAAGGTGAGCGACTTGATCGCCTCGCTGGGACTGACCCAGGAACAGGTCGGGTCGATCGTGGACGCGTCGGCCCGGTCGGTGGCGCGCTGGTCGAGCGGGGAGGTCGTCCCGCAGCGGCTGAACAAGCAGCGTCTGGTCGAGCTCGCCTACGTCGCGGACGCGTTGACCGAGGTCCTGCCTGCGGAGGAGGCCAACTTGTGGATGTTCACCCCGAACCGGCTGCTCGGCCATGACAGCCCGGCGGCGCGGATCCGCGCAGGCGGCTATCGGGACGTGCTGAACCTGATCGACGCTATCGCCGACGGTGTGGTGGTGTGACCCCACCGCTCGATGAGGATCTCGTTCACCGCGTTCACGATCTCGGCCCGACCGTCTGGTCCGGCTCCGCGCACCGCTACACCGCCGCCGGACGCGACCCGCTGTCCGGCGCCGGGGCCCGGCTGTTCGGCGGCCGGTGGAACCCGCCGGAGGCGTTCGCGACGATCTACCTCAGCCAACCCGTCACCGCGTGCCTGGCCGAGCTGGACACGCACCGCCGCGGCGGCCGGTCTAGACCCGGCTTCGATGCTTCGCCGCGGACTGAGCCTGCATGAGTTGACCGTGCAAGGCATGCAGGTCCTCGACCTACGTGCACCGGACGCACTGGCCAGCGTGGGCCTCATGCGCGAGGACATCGCCGACGACGACTGGACCCGATGTCAGGCCATCGGTCATGCTGCGTTCTTCCTCGACTTCGACGGTGTGCTCGCGCCGTCGGCGACCGGGGTTGGTGTTGTCCTCGCCGCCTTCGAGACCCGCCTCGAGGCGGGGCAGCTCAGACTCGTCAACTCCCAGCCCCTCACCGACGACCTGTACGGGAGCCTGCGGCGATAACCCAAACGCGCAACGGCGCTGGCAGCTAACCTCGCGACGAAGCCGCTCGAGAGCCGGCATTCGGCGCGGATCTTGCTTGGGCACACGATGGCTCAGGCGCCCAGGATGCGACTGCGGCTACTACCTGGATCTGCAGGTCTCGCAGAGCGAGTTCAGGTCAGTGAAGGAGTTCACGGACCTCCCGGGCCAGGTCGACTGAGGCTTCGATCTCGACTTTGCGGTTCGTCAGGCTCTCGACATTGATGCCGAACGGAAGGCCGAGCCGGCGACAGAAGCCGATCAGGGCGCGGGCGTTTGTCAGGCACTGGTCATAGGACTCTGTCAGTGGGTCCTGCGACCGGGTGAGCTCTGTGTGCAGCCAGCGTGGGACGTCGATGCCGAGCCACGACATGAACTCCAGGGTCTTCATGGAGCCGCAGGGTGCCAGAGTGAGAACGACTGGGCGCGGGACTATGCCCTCGTCCCGGCAGAGATAGACGTAGTCGGACAGCAGGTCCCGGCTGTGATCCACGTCGTAGCAGACCTGGGAGACGAAGAAGTCGCAACCATCCAGCTGCTTGCTCAGCATCCGTCGGTGCTCCTGGCCCGTGCCGACGTGCCGTTCAGCGATGCTGACACCACCTATGCCGGGTCGAGGGTCCAAACCCGCGTGCAGCCGGTAGGCGTCGGTGAGCCGGGTCTTCACCGCCTGGTGACGGGAGGCGGCACCGACCAGCACCGTGAGCACCCGGTCGGCGTCGACCCCGGTTAGCCAACGGCTCAAGTCTGCCTCGGTGTACTTGCCGACGGCGCGGTAGACGACCACCGGTCTGGTCCAGTCGGACAGGTGCCGGTCCAAGAAGTCCGCGGGATCCATCATCGGCATGAACGGGAAGGGCCGTGAATCCGGGGAACGATCGCTTTCGGTATCCACGTCATAGACGATCAACCCATCCAGCGCCACCGAGTCCAGGCGCGCCAGCGTGGCCTGGGCGATCTCGTCAGCGCGCCCCGGAGACGTCGTCAGACTCGGCGGAGTGATCCCGTACAGGAGCACCCCGTGCTCAGCCCGTCGCAGCAGTTCCAGCGCAGAGCCGTCTCCGCCCAACGCCATCGGCACAGCATGTCAAGACGCTCGGCGTTCGCGCACCGATGTGCCGATCCGCGCGCGACGCAGTCCGATCTTGAGATCGCTACGGTCGCTGCGTGATGGACGGCGGGGATAGCGCCACGTGGACCATCCGGCGCAGCGCCGTCCTGTGGATCGTCGACGTCGCGGTGTACTTGGCGACACTGAATCTCGTGGAGGCGCTGGCGCCTCAGGTCATCACCGAGACGCTCGCGGCGTCGGTGGTGACAGCGGTGTTGCTCAAGTGCGTCCTCGAAGTCGTGGTCGCGTTGAAAGGCCGCTTGAAGGGTCGGCTGAGGTCTGCTTCGTCAGTCCTGGGGCGTGTGGTGGCAGCCGTTGGGCTGTGGCTGCTGCTCGTTGGCAGCAAATTCTTGGTCCTCGCGCTCGTTGACTGGGTCTTCGGCGACCGCGTCAGCCTCGGTGGGTTCTGGCTTGTCACCGGGTTGATTTTGGTGTTGATGCTGGCGCGGGCGACGGTTCGGAGGGTGGTTGACGCGCGCGGCGGCCCGACGCGCTGACATCCGAGGTCGGACTAGGTTCCCGCGTCCTTCGACGAAAACATTCTCCGATGGCCGACGGCGGCTCAGCTGCCCGCATGCAGCGAGCGAAGCCGCGATCGCACTTCTCGACCCACCCAGACGCGCCAGTAGCGGGTGCCTGCGGGCCGGTATCGGCAGCTGGCTCGCACTGGCGGCCCGGCTCCTTCTAGGACCCGGTCGGTCGACCTCAATCGCGCACTTCCGTGGCTTCACGCGCTTGGGGTTAGGGCAGGTGAGCGCGATCGAACTCCTGCTGCAGTCTCGGACGACGGCGGTGGGTGTGTCGTAGGTCGGCGATCAAGGCGTCGACGTTGCTGGCGTGGTCGGTTCCGGCGGCGAGCCGACGCATGGTGGCGAGGCGGCGTGCGGCTGCACGGTAGCGGTGGGCATCGGCTTCGATCAGGTCGTGCTGAACCAGGCGTTCGTGGATGGGCAGGGCGGTGAGCGGTTCGATCGTGTCGTAGGCCTTGAGCAGCTCGCTCCAGGTCTGGTCGTCGTCGAGGCCCAGACTGTGCGCGAGTGTCCAGGCGAGTCCGACCTCGCGGAGGGTGAGCAGGGCGAACAGCACCGCATCTCGCGGGCTCGTTGCGAGCGTGGCGATCACCTCGTCGCGGTAGTCAGGCCAGGACGTGCCGGCGGCCGCGTGCAGTCGCGCGGCCGTCGTCGAGGACGGCCAGCGGCGAAACACCAGCAGCCGAGCTGCCACGGATTCGCCCGGCCGGTGAGCGTCGAGAAGGGCGCACCAATAGTCGGCCGCTTTGCGTGACTGGTGTCCACGATCGAGGTCGGTTGCTTGCCTGGCCCAGTCGATGGCGAGGTCGATCTCGCCGATCTCCTCCAGAGCCCGTGCGGTGTCCTCCAACCACGCTGCGACCCTGCGGTCCTTGGCGTGGGTGCGGATGATCGCGTCGATGTCGCGGTCGAGGACAGCGAGTCGCTGGGCGTTCCAGTCGAGGATGAACCACTCGTACGGGCCGGCTGTCCACTTCAGGTGCTCGTTAGGGCGCGATCCGAGGCGGGCCTCGATCTCCGCGAGCCGGGCGCGGTAGGAGTGCAGGCCGTTCTCGCCGAGTGCGGGGGCGTAGGCGACTGGGTCGAGGTGGAAGTAGTCCACGTCGGCGTCGAACTGGAATCGGATCATCCAGTCGACCAGTCGTCCCGGCGGCACAGCCGCGGCGGCGGCCGCCGCGGGGTGCAGGTCGAGCAGGCGGCGGCAGGCGTCGCCGATGATCCCGCTGGAGTCATCGGCCCGAACGATCACGGTGAGGCCGCTGGCCAACGCCTTGTGCGTGACCGCATAGATCTCCACCGGGTCAGTGGTCGGGATGGCCGCCTCCAACAGGTCCACCGCATGGTGCATCTGGCGGCCGTGCGCGTTCGCCGCGCCCCAACGCGACACATCCCTCCGGGTCCGGATGAGCGGGAGGACCGCCTCGGCGAGCGACGTCACCGCATCACTTTGGCATGCGGACCCTACGGCCAACGTTCGAGTGTGGCTTGGCCATCGCAGACGACAACGCTGATCTTCGCCGATGCGTCGCGCCAATGCATCGGGGCTGGCGAAACACGACGACCGGGAGGGTGCGATGGCTCGGACGGCCGGACGCGGGCGGGTCTACAAAAGGTGCGGATGCCGGGACGCGGTGACCGGCAAGCGCAAGGGGTCGAGGTGCGAGCAGCTGCACAGGACCGGGCACGGCAGCTGGTACCTGACACTTGAGGTCTCACCGGGCGCGGTAGGGGAGCGGCGTCGACTGCGCATCGGCGGTCACGCGTCGCGCAGGGAAGCCGAGGCGGCGTTGCGGGCGCTGCAGACCCCACGTCGCCGAGCTGGCGCGGCGGCGTGGACGACTGGCAGCTGGCTTCGGTACTGGCTGGCCGGGCGAACATCGTTGCGCCCGAGCACACGGCGGATGTACGAGTCGCATCTGCGCCTGTACCTACTGCCTCACCTCGACCGCGTACCGCTCGCCGCGTTGACCACCGGCGACCTTCGAGCGATGTTCGCCGCGATCAGCCGGCAGCACGAGGCGCTGAACACGCCGCTGTCGGCGACCACCCTGCACAGCATCCGATGCACCGTCCGGGCCGCGCTCAATGGCGCCATACGAGAAGGGCTACTCACCGACAACCCGGCTCGCTGGGTCGAGCTCCCGAACCACCCTCGGCCGCATCCGGTGGTGTGGACACCGTCGCGGATCGCAGCCTGGGCCGCAGGCGGCCCACGGCCCAAGGTCGCGGTGTGGACCGCTGCTGACACTGCTCGCTTCCTGTCCGCGATCGAAACCGACGAACTGCACCCGTTGCTGCTACTCGTCGCCTTGCGTGGACTGCGCCGAAGCGAGGCCGCTGGACTGTTCTGGCAAGACGTCGATCTGGACGAGGCCTGCTTGACGATCAATCACACGTTGCACGAGCACTACGGCGGAACGGTGCTCCTGCCACCCAAGACGGTCGCCAGCGCGCGAACGATTGCCCTTGACCGGATCACCCTCGCGGCCCTGATCGAGCATCGCGACCGACAACGCCGGTCCGCCGGCTGCAACCGCTCGGACGGGTTCGTGTTCGCGCACCGCGACGGCCGGCCGTACAAGCCAAGCTATCTGAGCCACCACTTCCGCAACCTCCAGCGCAAGCACGGGCTGCCGCCGATCCGTTTCCACGACCTGCGACACGGTGCGGCGACGTTAGCTCTCGCCTCTGGTGCTGACCTCAAGGCCATCCAGGACATGCTCGGCCACGCCAGCATCGTGCTCACCGCCGACACCTACACCAGCGTGTTGCCCGAGGTCGCCCGTCGTACCGCAGAAGCCATCGCCGAGCTAGTGCTCGCCGCTGGCCGGAATCCGCCCGGCCGCGCTGCAGGACCGCCGAGACGGCCAGGAGGACTCACCCTCGGCTCACCACGGACCCACCGTGCCGACGAACCCGACCGAGAAGGTGACATCGGCCCAGGTCAGAAGGGGTGCGCCGCCAGGGACTCGAACCCCGAACCCGCGGATTAAGAGTCCGCTGCTCTGCCAGTTGAGCTAGCGGCGCCAACTGCGACGCAGAGGTTAGCAAATGTCGGACGCCGTCAACGAACCCAAACGAGGCGGGGGAGCACCTCAACCCGGTGATCTCGGTCACTGACTCAGCGCGAGCCCAGCACCTCGAACGTTCGCAGCCGGGACGGCGTCCGCCCAGCGCACGTCAACGGGACGTCGACCAGCCGGTGTCGTTCGAGAACCTCGATGACGTGCGTCCGTCCTTCCGGCGACTCCACCCGCACAACCCAGACGTCCTCGGAACGCTCGTGCGCCACCGGGGTCCAGGCGTCGATCCGCCGGTCGAGGGTGGTCTGGGACAGGTGAATGAGTGCGGCCTGGACGGGGGCCGCATACCAACTGCGGCCGCGCAGCAGCCGGGGGACCAGCCGGCCGGCCTCGGTCTCCTCGACGAGCACGGCCGACGTCACCGAGCTCGACCTGGCCGTAGACCAGTCCCCAGGGCAGGACGACCACGTTCGCAGCGAACCGGTCCCCACCCATGTGCGAACACTCGAAGGAGGCCTCGGTCCGCAGCGCGGCGAGCTGGCGCGCAATCGGGCGGCCCCACAGCGCGCAGCAGACGTCATGGCGGCCTTGAGTGCAGGTGAGGTAGATGGTCGATGGACCGTCGATGCTCGATGCATCCCCGGGGTCGGTGAGCGCGCGCAGCTCGTCGTCGGTCTCCGCCAGGTGCCACCGGGTCGCGGTCGCGCCCGGTGTGCAGGTCACCCAGGCATAGCGACGCGGGCCCGGCTGGTGCACCGCGTGACCGCTCTGGTGGCGACGGATGAGAACCAGCCGGGCGTGCTGGGCAGCGGCCCTTCGGCGCAGGTCGCTCGCGACATCGGCAGCGATGGTCCCGGTCGGGTGGGCGTCCGGACCCCACGGACCTGGATCCTCGACCAGCAGCCAGCGGAGCGCGGGCGCGGCGGTGGCGACCATCGAGTCGCGGCGCGCGCGGGCGGCGATCGAGCACCGCCAGGCGGGGGAGCCGGGCTCCGACTCACCCACGAGGTCAGCGGCCACGGGCCTCGACCAGGATGCCCGCGGCGAGCAGGCGACGAGCCGCCTCGAGCGCCAGGTCGGGGTCCGAGGCAAACTCCTTGACGAGTGCCGATCCGCCGTTCAGCACTCTGCGCACCACAGCGACGTCCGTATGCGGCACCGACACGACAGCATCACCCACCCGTACGTCCAGCGAGTCACCCTCGGTATGCAGCCGCGGATGACTCCAACCGCGCATCGTGACAAGGGTGTCGAGCGTTAGCGCGGCAACAAGTTCGGCCTGATGCACCGGGCGGAGTGGCGCCGGCCGAACGTCCGACCAACGCTGGACCTCGAGTGAGCGGGCCAGCTCCGCGGGTTCGACCTCGCCCAACGACTTGCTGAGCTCTGCCAGGGTCGCATCGATGTCGGGACCGAGCTGCGCAGGGTCGGCGACATCCACGCCGGCGGGGAGTGAGCGACGAAGCTCGGGGTTGCGGTCCAGCGCGGCGTCGATCGCGTGGCGCACGATGTCGGCGCGGGTCAGCGGATGCACGCCCAGGGTCAGGTGCAGCGAGACTCCGCCGAGTGCAGTCGCCTCGTGGACCCAGCCGCGGGGCAGGTACAGGCAGTCACCCGGCCCAAGCGTTGTGGTCAGCTCGGGAGCCCCGGCCGCGCGCTCGGCCACCTCCGCACGCACGGACGTCCACTCTTGCGCCGGCAGCGGTGCTGCGATCGGAGGGGCGAAGCATCGCCATGACTTGTGGCCCGCGATCTGAAGGACGAACACGTCGTGCGTGTCGTAGTGCGCGGAGAAACCACGCGACGTTGAGGGCGTCAGGTATGCGTTGACCTGGACCGGGTGCCCGAGCTCGTCGGCCAGCCGGCCGGCCAGGTCCTGCAGCGGTGGCCAGATCCGGTGCAGGCCTTGGAACACGAGCGTCGAGCCTGCGGAGAACTCGTCGAGCACCCGCTCGTCGAGGACCTGGTCGGCGACCCGAGCACCGGCACCGCCACCACCGACGAAGCGCCGCGTCGGGAGTACCTGTCCGTCCTTGGCGATGCGCAGGAACGGGGTGCGCAGGCCGCGGGTGGAGAGCAGTTCGTCGGCGTCGTCAAGGGAGAAGATCGGCTCGGCGTCGGCCCGGTCCCCGGCCGCGCGTGAGCCATGGCCGCTGCGACCAGACGTCGGTCTGGAAGCGCGCCAGGTCGAGCCCGGTCAGGAACGTCAGCGCCGGGCCCGTGAGGGCCCGGCGCGACGTCGAAGGATCGGTCATGCGGTCGAATCTGCCGACTCAGGCGCCGCGGTCCGCGCCGCCGTCTGCGCCACCGTCAGCGCCACCGTCTGCGCCACTGTCTGCGCCGCCGTCTGCGCCGCCGTCTGCGCCACCGTCCGCGCCGCTGTCAGCACCGCCGTCTGCGCCGCCATCGTGCTCACCAGGGACGCCGCCGGCGCCGCCGTCGGCTGGGCCGTGCTCGGGGGTCGGTTCGGTCGTGGACATCTGTCCTCCTCGGGGTCGGGTGTTGCCTGGCCGTTCAGTACTCGCGGGCATTTGTCATCAACCGTTGGTGAGCCGTGAGTCAACCGCTTGCGGGCTTGGCACGCTCACGCTCGAAGGCAGTCAGCTGTTGCTCGAGCGCCTTCATGATCTCGAAGACTTGGGACGGCGGCACCCGCACCCTACTGACGACCCGCGCCGGCACATCGAGGATGGCCTGACCAGTGGCCGAATCCTCGGTCGGCGTCGGCTGCCTGGTGACTGCCACGAAGTCCAGGGTGAAGGTGTCGGCGTCGTGCCAGATCGACACGAAGTTCGCATACACGCCGACCTCGGCCTCCGGCGAGATGTCGATCCGCAACCGGGTGTTGGGCGGGGTCATGAGGTGAGCGTAGATGCCGCCTCCGGCGGGGCCATGCCCTCCGACCGGTCCGAAGCCGCCCACGGTGACCACGGCCAGCACAGCCGAGAACGATCAGGATGATCGCGGTTGGTCAGGCTTCCTCCGCCTCGTCCACGCCCTCCGTCTGTTGCTGGATCCCGGCCGGGTCGTCTGGGCCGTCCGACCTGTGGGTTGCCGGGTCGCCCGGGTAGGCGCTCTCGTCCTCGTCGACATTGACCGGTGTGGTGTGGCCGTCGGGGGGCACGTCTGTCGGTCGCTCAATCTCGCTCACGGCCGCGGCCTACCCGCCGCGGGTGAGTCGCAATCACCCCGGAGCTACAGGAGCTGCGTCCGGTTCATCGGAGTGCGACGGGACGGGGAAGGCCCTCACCGGATCGGTGAGGGCCTTCCTTCCTCGCAGAACGGGTCAGTGCTTGAACGCGTCCTTGACCTTCTCCGCTGCCTGCTTGATGTCGGACTTGGACTGCTCGGCGCGTCCCTCCCGCTCCATCGACTCATCGTCGGTGGCCCGGCCAGTCGCCTCCTTGACCTTGCCCGTCATCTCTTCGACCTTGTTCTTCAGCTTGTCGTCGGCACCCATGGCCGCTCTCCTTCCGGTAGGCCATCACGTCACGGACTGGCTACCGTCGGATCCACCTGACGAAACCCGTTGAGGCGCCGCAGTTTCCCGGATCAGAGAGCGGCGTTGCCGAACAAGCCAGCGAGGCCGCTGGTGCGCATGTCCCGGATCGCCCGGTCCTGGTCCTCGATGGCCAAGGAAGCCTTCGCCACATCGGGATGTGTCCTGGCCATGACGCGATGCAGCGCCGCGGCGTCGCGGGGGGAGCACAGGATCACCAGGGCGAACTGTCCTGGCCGGAGTTGGCTGCCCAGCGCGCGGAGGAACCGACGCTCCGGCACGGCGTCTTCGAGCATGAGGCGGTTGCCCGTTCGGGCGCGCAGTCGTTCCAGGTCAGGCAAGCCCGCCGCGTCACTCGCGGCCTGGATGAGACTGGCCAACTCGTGCGAGGAGCCCACCTCATGGTGACGGATCATGAGCACGCTGCCGGGTCGGCGCTCGACCTCGAGAACGATGGCTGCTGGTCGGACCGTCGACTGTCCGTCTCCGAGCCGTGGTTCAGGAATTCGTGGGCCTGCTACATGAAAGGTCACGACGGCGCCCAGGCGGTGATCGACGACCGTCGACGTCAACTGCCCCGTGAGTCCTGTGGTCATCACTGCCTCGCACGCCAGGCTATGCCGGTGCTTGGATGCAACGAAGGATCCGACGCGCTCGTGTCCTGTTCGTGATGTCCAGGTGCACGGCGGCGGCAGCAGCGCTAGGCCAGCTGGCGATAGACGATGATCGACCCGCCGTAACAGGCCACCCAGATCTCGCCAGTTCCGTTGTCGTAGGTGATGCCGATCGGGTGGTAGTCCGTCGGCAGCGACTGGACGACGGCCATGTCAGCGGTCCGCACCTTGCTTACAGTGCTCGAGTTGTAGTTCACGACGAAGAGTGACTGGCCGTCGCCCGAGATCGCCATTGAGCGAGGCTGCTGGCCGGTCGCGACCTTCTGCACGACCTGGCCGGTGGCTGCGTCGACCTTGGCGACGACCCCGGCGCCATTGAGTGTGACGTAGAGCGTCGAGCCGTCGGGGGACAGCACCAGGTGGCGCGGTCCGCTGCCGATCCCGTCGAACCACGTCACCTGATGCGTAGCAAGGTCCACCCTGGCCACCGACGACGTTCCCATCGCGGCGACGTAGGCATACCTCGATGTTGGATCGACCACGATGCCGCGGGGGTATGCGCGCAGCGGGATCTCCGCGGTCTGCCGGCTGCTGGCGGCGTCGACGATCGACAGCGAGTACGAGCACCAGTTGCTCACCAGCACCTGCCGGCCGTCCGGAGTGACCGCGACGTACTTCGGGACGGCACCGACCTGGGCGGCTGCGGTGACGGCCTTGCTCGCCATGTCGACCCGGTAGAGGAACGAGTCGTCATATCCAGACGACGGCGAGCAACGATCGCTGCCCTCCGGTCCGAAGCCGTTGCCGTACATCGAGTAGTTGGAGATCCACGCCGTCTGACCATCGGGCGAGAACGCTGCCTCGACCGGCGCGCCCTTCGTGGTGCCCGCGTGCTCGGGATAGCCCAGCGCGGCCAGGTCGACCGAATCGGGGATGGTCGCAACCAACTGGTAGCTGCGGTCGTACACGGTGACCGTATGCGTGTACATCATGTTCTGCGCGACGACGTAGCCGGTGTGGGAGGCCACGACCGACTTTGGAGAAATCGCGCCGGTGATCCGAGCCACCCGCTCGATCCTGGTGTCCGCCGTCGCGGGCGCGAAGGTCGGGATTAGGGCGGGGGTTGGCGTTTGGCTCGGCGTCGGCGTCGGGGACGGGGACGGGGTCGGGCTCGGTTCCGACGGTGCGGTCGACGCGGACGACGTCGTGGCCGAGACGTCGGTCGCCGGGTCGCTGTCGGCAGCGGTGATCCCCGAGCAGGCCGCGATGACCAGGGCGAGCGAGATGCCCGCGCCGAGCGCGACGGCTCGGTTCGTGGTGGTGTTGGCTTTCGTCAGGGTGGCAGCGATCGAGCGGCGGTTGGGCAAGGCAGAGTCCTCCGTTGGCCCTGGGCAGGTCACCGATGAGGGCCGTTCCAGGGTAGCCCGCGCAGCCGGTTCAACCGTGGAGCGCAGGTGTGGGCAGTATCACGGCCAGCCGTTCGGGTTCGCTGAGGAGCGGCGCCGCGCATACGACAAGCCCTCTGATCGGATCGATCGTCGGGCTCAACGTCTGGGGTGAGTGACGGGACTTGAACCCGCGACCCTCTGGACCACAACCAGATGCTCTACCAGCTGAGCTACACCCACCATCGCCGCTCGCACGGCGGGAGAATCATACGGGAGGATCGTCCGGGCTGACGGCGCCGTCGAGGGTGAACGATGTTGCGAGCGCCCGCGCCGTGTCGGTGTCCGGGCCAGGCGGCTCGACGAACATGGCCGCTCGGTAGTACTTCAGCTCCTGAATGCTCTCCCGGATGTCCGCCAGCGCCCGATGGCCACCGTGCTTGGTCGGCGCGTTGAAGTAGATCCGCGGGTACCAGCGGCGGGCGAGCTCCTTGATTGAGGACACGTCGACGATGCGGTAGTGCAGGTGCTCGTCGAGCAAGGGCATGTCACGAGCGATGAAGCCACGGTCCGTATGCACCGAGTTGCCGCACAGCGGTGCCTTGCGGACCTCCGGTACCCACGCGGTGATGTAGGCCATGACCCGCTGCTCGGCCTCGGCCAGGGTGATCCCCGCGTCGAGTGCGTCGAGCAGGCCGCTGGCGGTGTGCATCACTCGGACGACTTCGACCATCTGCTCGACAGCCTGCGCCGGCGGCTTGATCACGACGTCGACGCCGTCCCCGAGCACGTTGAGCCCGGAATCAGTGACCAGGACCGCGACCTCGACGAGTGCGTCGCGTGCGAGATCCAGCCCGGTCATCTCGCAGTCGATCCACACCAGCCGGTCGTTCACGCCCCGAGTCTAGGTTGGGCCTGCGGTCACCGGGTCGAACCGGTGACGAGGACGGCTACGCGCGCCCGGCAGGGATCGAACCTGCGACCTGCCGCTTAGAAGGCGGTTGCTCTATCCGCTGAGCTACGGGCGCGGGGCTTGGGGACGTTCCTCGGGAGCAGCCCCGGACATTCTCACACCGACCCGCGCCCGGGCGACGACGAGCCAACCGTCGGCAGCATCGCGCGGGCGGTATGGGTCGAAGTCGAGTCTGCCGTCCTGGCCCACTCGCAGCAGGCGGATCTCGCCGAGCGCGGGTTCGTCGGGCGAGCCGGTACGACGAGCCAGGAACGACGACGATCGCAGCGAGTCTGCCGGGATGTCTGACCAGACCGTTGTCACGCCGTGCGGGGTCCGGCCCGGCTTCGGGACCACCAGGCAACGTCGACGCCCGATCCGTTCCGAGGCGAGCGTCCAGGCGTAGGCGCGCATCTCCATCGATCCGAGCCCCAAAACGCAGTACTCCACCTCGTCGAGCAGCGGTGCAGTCGAGAGTTCCTCCAGGGTGCGTGGCTCGAGGCGAACTCGCTCGACCACTTCGAGGTCTTCTCGCCCGGGCGCCACCAGGTACACCGTGACGCCGGTCGTTGCGATCGCCGAGGCGAGCGGCGCCGTCCAGTCCTCCGAGCCAATCATCAGCAGCCCCCTGCGCCGGGGGCGGCGGACGCCGAGCCAACCGGCGGCCGGGATCGTCATGCAGGCCAGCACGCCCATGCCGATGATGACGCCGTACGTGACCGCGACCAGTTCGGGAAACCCGAGGCCGCGATCGTCCAGCTTGAGTGAGAAGGACGCCGCGGTCGCCGCCGCAACCACGCCGCGCGGCGCCATCAGTCCCATGAAGAGCCGCTGCGGCTCGTCGATCGGCCGGCCGCGAGCGGTGCAGACGTGCACCACGACCTGGCGGGTGACGAGCAGGCCGGCGCAGATAATCGCGATCTGCGGTACGAGGTCACCAATGGCGCCGAAGTCGACCTCAGCGACCAGCGTGATGAACAACGCGCCGATGACCAGGACGCTGATCACGCCACTGAACACCTCGGCTGCTCGGACACCGACAGTGCGCTGGTTTGCCAACGTGATGCCGAGTGCGGTGGTGGCGAAGAGGCCGGACTCGCTGTGCCACCAGTCGCCGAGCGCATACGCCCCGATCGCCGTCGCGAGGATGATCGCGACCTCGAGGTCGTCCGGGATGCCGAGGCGGAGCAGGAGCACGAGAGCAGGCGGCGCAGCCGAGCCCGATTGCAACGCCGCCGACCGATGCGAGCAGGAACCCGACGAAGCCGTCGGGGTCGTCGACGACGAACCATACGGACAGGACCGTGACACTGAGCATCGCGCCGATCGGGTCGATGAGGATGCCTTCCCAGCGAAGCAGCGTGCCGGTCGGCTCCCGCGGCTTCGAGGCTCGGATCAGCGGTCCGACCACCGTCGGCCCGCTCACGGACAGGATCGCCCCCAGCAGCAGCGCCTGCGTTGCGCTGACGTCCAGCACCCAGAGACACAGGGCAGTGCCCGCAGCCACCGTCAGCACGACCCCGAGCGTGATCAGCAGAGCGAGCGGACGTCGGATCCCGCTGTGGAACTCAGACCACCGCAACTGAAGCCCGCCCTCGAACAACAGCAGGCCGACTCCGAGGGATGCAAGCGTGAGCACCTCGTCCTGGCCGTATGCCTCCGACGGGTCGAGCCAGCCGAAACCCGGACCGAGCAGGGCGCCGAGTACCAACAGCACAGCAGGCTCGGCACACCGACCAGGCGACCGATGTACTGGCCGGCGACGCCGAAAACCACGATCAGCGTGGTCGCGAGCAGCACCGGGTCCATGGCAATCCACAGTGTGCCGAGCAGCGGGTTCTATCCACAGGACATTGGCGACCCCTGGCGGGGGCAGTGTCGCCAGCGCCATCCTCCTGCCTGCGTCGACACACGGTCGGTGCACGAGCATTGGAGGAGCGGGTGTACGAGAACATCACAACGATCGTCGGCAACGTCGCGACCGACATCCGGACCGCGTCGACGCGCAGCGGTGCACCGGTGGCGACGTTCCGCGTCGCGTCGACCACGCGACGATACGACCGCAACAAGGGTGGCTGGGCGGACACCGACACGAACTGGTTCACGGTCATTTGCTTCCGGCAGTTGGCTGCGAACGTCATCAGCTGCGTCGAGCGGGGTCAGCCGGTCGTTGTGCAGGGTCGGCTCAAGCAACGTGAGTGGAAGAACGGCGACAGCCGCGGCATCGCCAACGAGATCGAGGCTTACGTCGTGGGTCACGACCTGAACCGCGGGACGAGCAGCTTTGAGCGGGCCCACGCACCGGAGCCGGTCGCTGACGATCGAGAGGACGTGGTCGTCGTGCTCTCCGACTCCTTCGTGGTCGACGACCTCGTGGCGCAGGGCGCCAAGCAAGTGTTCGACGACGATGATGCCGACGAGGTCCACGAGGTCGACGACGACGACCACGACTTGGAGGAGCTGGCCGAGGTCGACCCGGAGTTCAGGCGTCGGCTCGAATCGGAGATCGCCACGGCGTCCGCAACGTAGGCCGAGTCTCCCTGCGGAGCGCTGCGGCTGGTCCGGACCTCCCGCAGCGCCCCGTACCCTTGAGCCCGTGGCTGAGTTCATCTACACGATGCGGAAGACGCGCAAGGCGCACGGCGACAAGGTGATTCTCGACGATGTCACGCTGTCGTTCCTGCCCGGCGCCAAGATCGGCGTGCTCGGCCCCAACGGGGCGGGCAAGTCGAGCGTGCTGCGCATCATGGCCGGTCTGGACCAGCCGTCGAACGGGGACGCGACCCTGACGCCGGGCTACACGGTCGGCATGCTGGAGCAGGAGCCGCAGCTCGACGAGTCCAAGACCGTCTTGGAGAACGTCGAGCAGGGCGTGGCGGACACGATGGGACTGCTGCATCGGTTCAACCAGATCTCCGAGCAGCTGGCCGACCCCGAGGCGGACTACGACACGCTGCTGACCGAGATGGGCAAGCTGCAGGAGCAGCTCGACCACCGCCAAGCCTGGGATCTCGACGCGCAGCTCGAGCAGGCGATGGACGCGCTGCG
This sequence comes from uncultured Actinomycetota bacterium, assembly GCA_963836025.1. Taxonomy (GTDB): domain Bacteria; phylum Actinomycetota; class Actinomycetes; order JBEVHX01; family JBEVHX01; genus JBEVHX01. The sequence continues at coordinate 106,622 of CAWIIE010000006.1, read as the reverse complement.
CTGCCCACCGCCCGATGCGGACGTGTCCGTGCTCTCGGGCGGTGAGAAGCGGCGGGTCGCGCTGTGCAGGTTGCTGCTGGAGGCACCGGACCTGTTGCTGCTCGACGAGCCCACGAACCACCTCGACGCCGAGTCGGTGCAGTGGCTGGAGTCGCATTTGGAGAAGTACGCCGGCACCGTGGTTGCGGTCACCCACGACCGGTACTTCCTCGACAACGTGGCCCAATGGATTCTCGAGCTCGACCGCGGCCGGGCCTATCCGTACGAGGGCAACTACTCGACCTACTTGGAGGTCAAGGCCGCGCGGATGAAGGTCGAGGGGCAGAAGGACGCCAAGCGGGCCAAGCGCCTGAAGGACGAGCTGGAGTGGGTGCGCTCCAGCGCCAAGGCCCGGCAGACGAAGAGCAAGGCCCGACTTCAGCGCTACGAGGAAATGGCCGCGGAGGCGGACAAGACCCGCAAGCTCGACTTCGAGGAGATCCAGATCCCACCGGGTCCGCGGCTTGGCAGCGTCGTGGTCGAGACGAAGGACCTCACCAAAGGCTTTGGCGACCGACTGCTCATCGAGAACCTGTCCTTCACCCTGCCGCGTAACGGCATCGTCGGCATCATCGGGCCGAACGGCGCCGGCAAGACCACCCTGTTCAAGATGCTGATCGGGGAGGAGAAGCCGGACAGCGGCGACATCAAGGTCGGCGAGACCGTGCAGATCTCCTACGTCGACCAGAGCCGCGCCGGGATCGACCCGCGGAAGAGCCTGTGGGAGGTCGTCTCCGACGGGCTCGACTGGATCAAGGTCGGCAACGTCGAGATGCCCTCCCGCGCGTACGTCAGCGCGTTTGGCTTCAAGGGACCCGACCAGCAAAAGCCCGCGGGTGTGCTGTCCGGCGGGGAGCGCAACCGGCTGAACCTGGCCCTGACGCTCAAGCTGGGCGGCAACCTGTTGCTGCTGGACGAGCCGACCAACGACCTCGACGTCGAGACCCTGTCATCGCTGGAGAACGCGCTGCTCGAGTTCCCCGGCTGCGCCGTCGTGGTGTCCCACGACCGCTGGTTCCTCGACCGGGTGGCGACCCACATCCTCGCGTACGAGGGTGACTCGCAATGGTTCTGGTTCGAGGGCAACTTCGAGGCATACGAGAAGAACAAGGTGGAGCGGCTCGGCCCGGATGCGTCGCGACCGCACCGGGCGACCTACCGCAAGCTCACCCGCGGCTGAGGTCCGGCGGTTGCGTGCTGACTTAACACGCAGTCAGGGGCTGCGGGTCGACGCCTCGGCTAGTTCTGCGACGCGACGGGCGGGGACGCGGGCACTAAGGTCCCGGTCTCGCACTTGCCGTTCGAGTTGCCGTCCAGCCGGTCGCACGACTCGGCCAGGTTGCCGCCGGTCACGTGGCCGAACGCGAACACGAGGGTCACGCTCAGGGCAGCGATGCCGGTGATCACCAAGCCGTACTCGGCCGCGGAAGAGCCGTCCTCGTGGAGAGCACGGCCGCGGCGGACGCGGCTCAGGGGATTCGACATGACGCACAACGGTACGTACGTCATCACGAGTGCTCCCGACCGAAAACCCGTGGACGGCAACAGATTCGATCCTTCGGTGACCGATCTCGGACGATCGGGGGCGCTGCGCCATCCTTCCGTCCGACGTCATGTTCTGCCGTCTGAGAGCATCCAAGGGTGAACCGTCACATCTATGCCTGCAGAATCCGTTGGTCCGACATGGACGCGTACGGGCACGTGAACAACGTCATCTACCTGCAGTACCTGGAAGAGGCGCGGGTGGACATGTTCGCGATCCACGCGCTGCGCTCGGGAATCGACCGGCTGGCGCGCGGCGTCGTGGTCGCCCGGCATGAGATCGACTACAAGCTGCCCATCGTCTTCCGCACCGAGCCGATTTTGATCGAGACCTGGGTCGAGCGCCTCGGCCACGCCGCGTTCACGCTGGGCTACGAGGTGGTGGACGACCTGTCGGGCGAGCGGCGCGTATGCGCGCGGGCGGCGTCGGTGATGGTGCCGTACGACATCAAGGAGCGCCGCCCGACCCGGCTCACGGCCGACGAACGCAGCGCGCTCGAGCAGTTCCTCGAACCTGCGCCGACATGACGGTCGGTCCGGCCATCACCGTCCTGCGGGTGGACTCCGCCGACGAGTGCCGCGGCCTGGCCGCATACCTGGAACGACTGGTCGATCTCGACCCGGCCGCGGCCGTGCGCTTGCAGGCAGCCGGGCGCGCGCTCGGCGTGTGGAGCGGACCGCCGATGTCGGTGGTGGCGCTGCGACCGGTGGCCTTGGCCGAGCCGATCAATCTCGACATCACGGTTGGCGCAGCCCGGCTGCTCGACGTGGTGCGCTCCGCGATTGGCACCCGTGGCTTCGCGTTGCCGCCCGTGGTCACCGGCGCGCCCTGGGCGGGATTGCTCCCCCCGCGCTCAGGCTGGGAGGCCATTGGTGCGGCCAAGACGACCGACGTCGCCCGGGAGGTTGAGCGCGGCGTCGAGTCTTTCCGCGAGCGGACCGCCCTGGTGGAGCAGGCCTCGCGTGACCGCACCACACTGCAGCACTACGCAGACGAGATCTGGGATCAGCCGGTGATCGGAGATGCCCCGCTGCGGGCCGCGCACGCGGCCGCATTGCTGGGATTCCTCGGCCCGTCGGGTCGCGTCACGGCATACCGGACCGCCACTTGGTGGCGCCTGCAATGCCCGGGAGGCAGCGTCGCAGTGCGCAGACCGGACGTCGAGGGGTTCGGCCTGTTCCTCGGTTGAGATGTGCCGGGCTATTCGGAGTTGACCAGGCTCCAGGCGGCCATGACGAGGTAGTCCCATAGTCGCTGCTCGTATGCCGCCGGCAGGTCGAGCTCGTCGAGCGCCGAGCCGCATCCGCCGCAGCCAGGCGTCTCGTTCCACCTCGGTGATCCGGAACGGTGCGTGCCGCATCCGAAGCCGGGGGTGTCCGCGCTGCTCGCTGTAGTCGCGAGGCCCGCCCCAGTACTGCATCAGGAACATCCGCAGCCGCTCTTCGGCGGGCCCAAGGTGGTCCTCCGGGTACAACGGTCGCAGCACCGGATCCTCGGCGACCCCGGCGTAGAAGCGGTGCACCAGTCGACGGAACGTCTCCTCGCCACCGACCGCGTCATACAGCGACGCGTCCTCCGGGAACGGCCCGGAGGGCTGGGCGGTTGGCATCGACGTCACGCGGCACAGTCTCCCAGACGCCATTGAGCCGCCCCTCGGTGATCATGCACGAACTCCGCCGGCTCGGATTTCGTGCATGTTCACGGGGGGTTGGAGTTGCGTGAGCCCGCCGCGGGTGGCGTCAGGTTGGGCCGGGTCGTTCCTCCTCGGCTGCGCCCCGGCCGGCGCCGGTGGTCGACGGCGAATGGACGCCAGCGGCGTCCAGTGACTCCATGACCCGCACCCGGAGCTCGCGGGCAACGTCGACGTTCTTGCCGGAGAGCGTCTTGAGCAATACCCGCATGGTGACGGCCAGCGGTGTCATTGTCTCGACCGCAACGACTGGCGGCTCATCAAGGATGAGCTCGTTCCACTGCGGTTCTTCCGCCATCGACGTCGCGGTGGAGCGGAGGATCTCACCCACTCGGTCCAGATTCTCGCCGTATGCCACCGGCATGTCGACGATGGCCATGCCCCAGCCTTGGGTGCGGTTCCCGAGCGCCGTGATGCTGCCGTTCGGGAGGTGCCACACGACCCCGTTGAAGTCGCGCACCCGGGTCACGCGCAGGCCGACCTGCTCCACCGTGCCGACGGTCACGCCGAAGTCGACGACGTCGCCGACCCCGTACTGGTCCTCGAGGATCATGAAGATCCCGGTGAGGAAGTCCTTGATGAGGCTCTGCGCCCCGAAGCCGACCGCGATGCCGATGACACCGGCGCTGGCAATGATCGGGGCGATGTTGATGCCCAGCACGCCCAGCTCGACGATGAGCGCGATGCCGAGGATCGTGAAGCCGGCGATCGACTTCAGCAGTGACGCGGCGGTGTTGGCTCGGGCCTGTTGTCGTTCGAGGCTGGGGAGGACTTCCGAGCCGCCACGCGTGCGCGAAAGCCGCCTGGCCAATGAGTTGTTGGTGATACTGCGGACGATGCGGTCGATCAGCCGCTGCACGATCCAGCGCAGGATGAGCGCGATCGCGATGACCCCGACGATCACCAGCGGCAGCGCGAATCCGGTGACGTTCGCTTCGGCGGCTTCAGGCATCGGAGCGCAAACCGGTCTGGTGCGCTAGGAACGCCAGCGTCACCGCGGACAGCTGGACGCTGCGCGACACGGCCCGCGCGCCATGCCCGACGTCACCTTCGGCGCGGATCAGCACCGACCGGTCGCCGCTCGTCGCGTGTTGCAAAGCGGCCGCCAGCTTGCGGGCATGCATCGGGTCGACTCGGGTGTCGCCGTCGAAGACGGTGAACAGCACCGCCGGGTAGTCCACACCCTCGCGCACCCGGTGGTACGGGGAGTATGCGTACAACCAGCCAAACTCCTCGGGGTCGTCGGCGCTGCCGTACTCGACATTCCAGGTCGCGCCGAGTCCGAACTTCTCGTACCTGACCATGTCCAGCAACGGCGCGGAGCAGACCACGGCGCCGAACAGTTCCGGCCGTTGGGTCAGCGCGGCTCCGACGAGCAGCCCGCCGTTCGACCCGCCACTGATCGACAGCTGTGCGGGCGTGGACCAGCCCTTGTCGAGCAGCCATTCGGCCGCAGCGTGGAAGTCGTCGAAGCTGTTCTGCTTGTCGCCCAACATCCCGGCCCGGTGCCAGTCCTCGCCTTCCTCGCCGCCGCCGCGCAGGCCGGCGATGGCATACACGCCACCGGCCTCGACCCAGGCGAGGATGCCCGCCGAGAAGCCCGGCGTGAGCGGCAGCCCGAAGCCGCCGTAGCCATACAGGATCGTGGGCCGCGGTTCGTCCGGACTTTCGGCCGGCGACAGCACGAACATGCGCACCGGCGTGCCGTCGAGCGAGGCATACGTCACCTGCTGGGCGCTGACCGGCGGCACGCTGACCGCGCCGGGGGCTTGGGCCCAAAGGCTCGTTGCGGACGTGCGCGCGTCAAACCTTTGGACCGTGGACGGCGTCGTGTGGTCGGTGTACCCGAACCATGCCTCATGACCACCCTCGGGTCGCTCGGTGACACCGGCCACCGTGCCCAGGCCGGGCAACGGCACCTCACCCAGCCGCTCCCCGGTGGCCAGATCGTGCACGGTGATCTCGCCCACTGCATGTCGGGTCCAGGTGGCCAGCAACACGGCTCGCTCAAGCTCTGGACCGTCCAGGATCGCGTAGCCGTCGAGCACCGCGGTCGGGTCCTCGGCGATCAGGGTCCGCCAGTAGTCGATCGTTGGTCGGTCGGGAGTCGCCACCACCAGCCGCCCGCGGGGCGCGCCGCGATCGGTGAACACATACAGCCGGCCGTCGCGGCCTACCTCAACGCCGGTCTGCGCGTCGACGCCCTGCTGCACCACGGTCAACGTCGGCGACTGCAGCGATGAGGTCGACAAGTCGGCCAGCCACAGGTCGTTGCGCGGCGCAGTGCCTTCGCTCGCGCTGATGCTCAGCCACCGGCCGTCGCGGCTGACCGTGACGCCGTAGTAGTTGGTGGCGATCAGCCCGGCCCCGAAGATCTCGACGTCGCTGTCCGCGTCGGAGCCGACTCGATGCAGCCACACCCGGCGGTGGTACTGCTCCTCGCCCTCCGGCAGGGTCTCGGGCGGCAGCCGTCGAACGTAGTAGTACTCGTTGCCTCCCGGCACCCAGGCGATCGGGGAGTACCGCGCGCGGTCGATCGGTCCGTCGACGATCTCCCCGGTGACGACGTCAAGCACGCGCAACACGGACTCCTCGCGACCGCCCTCGCTGAGCTGGTAGGCGAGCAGGTGGCCCTCCTTCGACGGCTGGAACGCATCGAGCGTCGTCAGCCCGGACGGGTCGATCGCAATCGGATCGATCAGGATCCGCTCGGTGCCGTCGGGATCGACGGTCAGCAGCTGCGCGTGCTCCTGCCCCGCGCTGCGCCGCATGAAGAACTGGCGCTCACCGCGCCAGACCGGCACCGACACCACGCCTGCATCGAGCAGGTCGGTGAGCCGTTGGCGGAAGCGCTCCGTCATCGGCCAGGTGCGCTCGTGCTCGCGGTAAAGCTCGTCCTGCGCGGCGGACCACTGCTGCACTGCCTCGGTCGTGGCGTCCTCGAGCCAGCGATAGGGGTCCGCAACGTCCACCCCGTGAAGCACGTCGACGACATCGTCCCGACGTGCTTGGGGGTACGACGGGCGGCTCACGGCAGCCCACCCTATTCGGATCTCACCGCCGGACCGTCGCCGTCGATCGGGTCGACGTTCACGAAGTGTTCGCAACCGTCGGCGGGGGCTTTTCGCGTTTCGTGGTGGCGCCCCGGCGGGGTCGGCATACAGACTGTGCTTCAGGCTGCAGCCGCAGATCCACTGCGGAGCGACCAGAGGAGATCTCGGTGAAGCACACACTGGTGCTCAATGCCAGCTTCGAACCGCTGGGTGTGGTGGCTGCTCGACGGGCCATCGTCCTGGTGATGGCAAGCAAGGCCATCTCGATCGAGGACACTGACGGCGTCTTCCACTCCGCGCGGCATTCCATCGCGATGCCGGCCGTAATCCGGCTCACCCGCTTCGTCCGCGTCCCACACCGGGGCGCGGTTCCTTTGACCCGGCGCGCGCTGTTCGCCCGGGACGGCGGGCTGTGCGCGTACTGCGGACGCACGGCCACCAGCGTCGACCACGTCGTGCCGCGCAGCCGAGGCGGACGTCATGAGTGGGAGAACGTCGTCGCGGCCTGCTCGCGGTGCAACCGGGTCAAGGGCGATCGAACGGTCGGCGATCTCGGCTGGCGGCTGCGGCTGACGCCGCGGTGTCCGGCCGGTGCTGCCTGGCGGGTGATCGCCTCCGGGCGACAGGACCCGAGCTGGACGCCGTATCTGATCGGGCACGGGGTCGACGACCTGGTGCTGGCCACGGCGTAGCCATGGGGACGGACGACGTCAAGGGCGCGTCGCCGGGTGACCAGGAGGGTTCCGGCAAGCGGTTCTCGGAGATGACTCCGGGGGAGATCAAAAGCGACCGTCGGGTGCGGTTGTGGGTCGGCGGCATCCTCGCCCTGCTCGGGCTGATCTTTGTGCTGCAGAACACCGAGCAGGTCAGGGTTCGGCTCTTGTTCTGGAACGTGGACATCCCGCTGATCTGGGTGCTCATCGCGATGGTGCTGCTCGGGGTGGTCATCACGCTGCTCGTGCAGTGGCGGCGCCGAGCGAAGTCGAAGAAGTCGTGACGTCGGTCCACGAGATCGGCGCGCTTGACCTCGCGGCTGAGTACGCATCCGGCTCGCTCTCGCCAGTCGAGGTGGTCGAGACCTACCTCGAGCGATCGTCGGCCCTCGGCGACGGCGTGGGCGCGTTCGTGCGGTTGACCGAGGATCTCGCGCATCGGCAGGCGCGCGCATCGGAGGCGCGATGGCGAGCCGGCCAGCCGTTGTCTCCGCTCGACGGGGTGCCGGTCCCGATCAAGGACCTCCACTTCGTCGCCGGCGAGCGCGCCCAGCTCGGCTCGGTTGCGTTCGACCTGGTGCCGGAGCAGGACGACAACGTGGTGCAGGCGCTCAAGGACGCCGGCACGATCTGCACCGGATCGACCAACACCCCGGAGTTCGGCCTGCCGTGCTACACCGAGCCCGACCCGTCCATTGCGCCGCCGGCGCGTACCCCGTGGGACCGCTCGCGCACCGCGGGCGGCTCGAGCGGCGGCGCCGCGGCCGCGGTCGCTACGGGGCTGGCGCCGGTGGCGCACGGCAGCGATGGCGGCGGCTCGATCCGCATCCCGGCGTCGTGCTGTGGGCTGGTCGGGCTCAAGACCAGCCGCGGCCGGGTCTCGAACGGTCCGTTGCGGGACGCGGTGGGCGACCTGCCGGTCAGCGGCCCACTCGGGCGCAGCGTCAACGACGTCGCGGCGCTGCTCGATGTGATGGCCCGCGCTTTTCCGGGTGACCCGTATGCGGCGCCGGCGCCGGCGTCCACGTTCGTCTCGGCGGCCGGCAGTGATCCCGGTCGACGGCGCATCGGGCGGTATGCGCGTCCGGTCATCTCCGACAGCGAGGTCGACCGCGAGTACCTGGCCGCATGGGAAGCGGCGTCGGCCGCCCTCGTCCGAGCCGGTCATGTCGTTGAGGACATCGACCCGCCATTCCCGGTCGAAGCGGTCGCCTGGTTCGAAACCGTCTGGTCGGTGCTGGCGTGCCTGACCCCCGTCGCGCCCGAGCGAGAGGACGACCTGCAACCGCTGACCCGGTGGTTGCGCGAGCGCGGGCGTGCGGTCGGCGGCGTCGAGCTCGCACAGGCGATCTCCATGATGCGCTTGCTGGCGCGGCTGGCGCAGTCCGCATCCGCCGGGTACGACGCGGTGCTCACGCCCGCGCTGGCCATGCCACCACCCGAAGTCGGCTGGTTCACCGAGGTCGACCCGGCCGACAACTTCGAACGGCAAAAGCAATTCACCCCATTCACCGCGCCCTACAACGTCACCGGCCAGCCCGCGATCGTCGTGCCGTGGTCGATGGGTTCGACCGGGCTGCCGATCTCCGTGCAGCTAGTTGCCCGGATGTATGACGAGTCGAGCCTGCTCTCGCTCGGCAGCCAGATCGAGGTGCTCCGACCGGCCGCGAACCTGTGGAGCGAGCTGCGTCCGGCCTACGGCTGGGCCTGATCTCCCCGTCGGCGAATGTGGACGTTGGCGGGGTTGGGACCGCGTCCCAACCCCGCCAACGTCCACATTCGCGGGGATGAAACAGTCGTGCCCGTGGTCTCGGAGGAGTTGCGCGCGCTGGCGCAGGAATGCGGCGTCGCCACCGACTACTGGGACTGGCAGGGCCGCCACGTCGACGTTGCGCAGACCACGATCGTCGCGGTCCTCGCCGCTCTCGGCCACGAGGCGAACAGCCCGGAGGCGATCGCGCGGGCGCGCGAAGACCTGCGGCTGGAGCGCTGGCGTCGGTCGCTGCCACCGTGCACCGTGGTCTGCGAAGGCACCGACTCGACGGTCTGGGTCCACGCCCCGAATGGGCAGCCGGTCACCGTGCAGGTGCACTGCGAGGACGGGTCGACCGTCCCGTTGGCGCAGATCGACGGCGGGGTTGCGCCGACGGTTGTCGACGGCGTGCTGGTCGGCGAGACCACGTTCGCCCTCCCACACACGCTGCCACTCGGCTGGCATCGGCTGGTGGCATCGGTCGGATCCCACGCAACGGGCTCGGACGGAGGCCGTTGCGCCGTTGGTCGTGGTGCCGGGTCGGCTCACCGGTCCGCTCGACGCCGAGGTCACACCTGCGACCGGGCTGATGGTGCAGCTGTATGCGGCCAGGTCGCGGCGCTCCTGGGGCTATGGCGACCTCGGCGATCTGCGAGCGCTGGTGGGGTGGGCCGGACGCGATCTCGGGCTTGACTTCGTGCTGCTCAACCCGGTGCACGCCGCTCGGTTGACCGAGCCGCTCGAACCCTCGCCGTACCTGCCGACCACCCGGCGCTTCCCCAACCTGATGTACCTGAGTCTCGATGACATCCCCGAGGTTGACGATCTCGACGACGTCGCGCGCGGCCGGTTCGACGACTGTGCCAAGGCCGCCCGCGCGCTGAACACCAGCGAGCTGCTGGACGTCGACGCCGTTTGGGCGTGCAAACGACCGGCGCTGGAGCTGCTGACGCAGGCCCGGCTGCGGCCAGCGCGGCAGGCCGCATACGACGCGTTTGTCGCTCGGGAGGGGCCGACGCTGGACGACTTCGCCGCGTGGTGCAGTGCGCAGGACGGGCCGGCGCCGGAGGTTCTGCGGCGCGGCCAGTGGTGGCTCGACGAACAGCTCGCTCGCGTCGAGCAGACCTGCCGCGACGCCGGGATGACGCTCGGCATCGTGCACGACCTGGCGGTGGGCGTGCAGGCCGACGGTTACGACGCGACCCAGCACACGGGCGTGCTCGCGGCCGGCGTGACCGTCGGTGCGCCACCGGATGCCTACAACCAGTTCGGCCAGGACTGGCAGCAGCCGCCGTTCCATCCCGGTCGGCTCGCCGAGAGCGGGTATGCGGCCTATCGCGACATGCTCCGCACAGTGCTTCGGTATGCGGCCGGCGTCCGCATCGACCACGTCATCGGGTTGTTCCGGTTGTGGTGGATCCCCGAGGGCGCGCCGCCGACGGCTGGCACCTACGTCCGCTGCGACCACGAGGCGCTGGTCGGCATCCTGCTGCTCGAGGCCCGGCGCGCGGCTGCCGGCCGCGGCGCGGTCGTGATCGGTGAGGACCTCGGAACGGTCGAACCGTGGGTCCGGGACCTGCTCCGCGAGCGGGGTGTGTTGGGCACGTCGGTGCTCTGGTTCGAGCGCGAATGGCCGGGCGCACCCCTGCCGCCAGAGCGCTGGCGTCAGCTGTGCCTGGCGTCGGTGACCACACACGACCTGCCGCCAACGATGGGCTATCTGCGTGGCGCCCACGTCGACCTGCGGGCCGACCTCGGGCTGCTGGAGCGCGACCACGCGCTCGAACGCGCGGAGTTCGACCGGGAGCGACTGGAGTGGGTCGGGCTGCTGCGCGAGCGCGGCCTGCTCGTCGCCGACGACGACGACTCGGTGCTCGTCGCACTGCACGCGTACCTCGCGCAGACGCCCGCCCGGATGCGGGCGATCGCGCTGTCCGACCTGGTCGGTGACGTGCGGCCGGTGAACCAGCCGGGAACCCACCGCGAGTACCCGAACTGGCTGGTGCCGTTGGCCGACGACGCTGGGCAGCCGGTGCTGGTGGACGATCTCATTTTCGGCCGGGTCGCGATCGAGAGAGTGCGGCGCCTGCTCACCGCACTCGGTACGGTGACGCCGTGACTTCGCCTCGAGATCGACGCGCCCCGGCCCGTGCCGTGCTCCGGTCGGCGGTCGCTGCCGCGGTGGTCATTGGCTCGACGTTGGTCGCAACACCCGCGTTCGCTGCGAACCGCGACGACGGCGACGACCCGGGAGCAGGGCTGTCCACGCTGGAGGCCTTGTGGTGGTTCGTCGGCCTGCCGCTGCTCATCTTCGCGGTCATCGCGCTGCTTGTGTATGCGCCGTCCATCGCGCGCGGCCCGAAGCAACGGCCGGGCTCGTCGTGGAGCGCCGGACCGGTCTGGTTCAACGGGCCGACCGACGGCGACGTTGACGCCGCGATCGCCGCGGCCACACCGACCGCGGAAGGCGGTGGCACCAGTGCCCGATGGTGACGCGTTCACGCCGCGGCAGCGCGAGTCGATTGCGAGAGCCATCACGCTGGCCGAGGGCAGCAGCGACCTGCGCTACTCGGTCTTCGTCGGCGACCTCGGTGACAACAGCCGGGAGCAGGCGCAGCGGCTGCATGCGGCGTTGGGTTCGGACGTCGCGGCCCGCGGCGTCCTGCTCGCCGTCGACGCGCGAAACCGCCTGGTTGAGATCGTCACCGGTCCGGAGGCCGCCCGATGGCTCGACCAGCGGGCCTGCGCGTTGGCTTCGCTCGCGGTGACAACGCAGTGCGCCTTGGGCGATGTTGCGGGTGGGGTCATCAACGGCCTGCGCACGATGGCCGAGCATGCTCGCCACCCACGGGTGCTGCATACCGACCTGCCCTAAACCCAGTCGTTGCGCAAGCCCTCGGGCAGTTCGAGTTGCGTCAGGAGCGGTCGAAAGCCTGCGCCCGCATGGCTCGGGCAACGCCATCTCGCCCCTCAAGCACGAGTCGGCGCAGTGCCGCCGGCCGCGACGTGTTGGTGAGGTACTCGTCGGCGGCATCCAGCGTGTCCTGCTCGACCAGGAGCACCGGGAACAGTCCCTGGACGATGCTGGACGCGATCTCGTTGGTGCGCTCCGCCCAGACCCGGTCGACCGAGGCGAAGTAGCGGTCGCGGAATGGACGCAACAGCTCCCGCTGGTCGGCGTGGTGGAAGCCGGCGATCGTCGCGTGCTGCAGCGCGTTCGGCAGCTCGTCGGAGTCCACGACCGACTCCCACGCTTCCTTCTTCGCCGCCGCGCTCGGCCGGGCGGCCTTCACCGTCGCCGCCTGCTGCCGGCCGTTGGCGGTGTTGTCGCGCTCGAGCTCGGCGGCGATGGCGTCGTCCCCGCGCCGCCCGGTGAGCACCAGGCGCAGCAGCAACGCCCAGCGCACATCCGGGTCCACGGCCAGCCCCTCCAGCGTCGTCGTTCCGTCGAGCAGACCGGCGAGGAAGTCGAGCTCGTCATCGGTGGACGCGACGTTGATGAACGTTCTGAGGAAGGCCAGCTGGTGGTCGCTTGCGGGCGCAGCCGCCACGGTCAGGGCGCGCATGGACGCGGCCAGGCGGGGCACCCCAATCGGGCGGTAGTCCGGGTCGGCGAACTGGTCGAGCACGAGCCTGACCTGCCGGACAACGGTGCCGACGGTGACCATGTCGCTCTCGATGCCGATCCCGGCTGCGACCAGATCGACGAAGTCCCGGGCGCGCATCTCACCGTCGCGCGTCATGTCCCATGCGGATGCCCAGCACAGCGCGCGTGGCAAGGAGTCGTCGATGCTGCTGATCGAGTGCGTCAGCGTCTGCAGTGAGCGGTCGTCCAGCCGCACCTTGGCGAAGGTCAGGTCGTCGTCGTTGAGCAGCAGCAGGTCCGGTTGGCGGGCACCAACCAGTTCGGGCACCTCGGTCTCTGGGCCGGTCACATCGATCTCGATCCGTTGCCGTCGGACCAGGCGGCCCTCGACATCGTCGTACAGCCCGATCGCGATCCGGTGCGAGCGCAGAGTGGGATGGTCGGCTGCGGCCTCCTGCACGACCGAGAACGAGCCGTATGCGGCCGCGCTGCCCGCCGGCAGCGCCGTCGACGGAGAAGCTCGGGCGAAGCGTGTTGCACCCCGCCGTCTCCAGCCACTCCTTGGACCAGGCAGTGAGGTCCCGCCCGGATGTGCGCTCAAGCTCGACGAGGAAGTCGGACAGCTCGGTGTTGCCCCATGCATGCCGTTCGAAGTAGGCCCGCACCCCGGCCATGAACTCCTCGTGTCCGACCCAGGCCACGAGCTGGCGCAGCGCGGAGGCGCCCTTGGCATACGTGATGCCGTCGAAGTTCGCCTTGACGGTCTCGATGTCAGGTGCGTCGGCGGAGATCGGGTGGGTCGAGGGGAGCTGGTCCTGGCGCAGGCCCCAGGCCTTGCGGCCGGTCGCGAAGCCGGTCCACGCGTCGGTGAACCGGGTGGCCTCGGGTCGCCGCGTGGTAGGCCATGAACTCAGCGAAGGACTCGTTGAGCCAAAGGTCGTCCCACCAGCGCATCGTGACCAGGTCGCCGAACCACATGTGCGCCATCTCGTGCAGGATCGTGTTCGCCCGGGCGTCCCGGGAGGCGTCGGTCACCTTGCTCCGGAAGACGTAGTCCTCGAGGAACGTCACACAGCCGGCGTTCTCCATCGCGCCGGCATTGAACTCCGGCACGAACAGCTGGTCGTACTTCGAGAACGGGTAGGCCCGGCCGAACTGTCGCTCGAAGAAGTCGAAGCCCTGATGGGTGATCTCGAAGATCTCATCCGGGTCCAGGTACGCCGCCAAGGAGGTCCGGCAGAAGATGCCGAGCGGGATCTCGCCCGCCGCACCCTGGTGAACGTCGTGGACGTGGTGGTACGGACCCGCCACGAGCGCGGTGATGTAGGTCGAAATGCGCGGCGTCCGCGCGAACTGGCGACGGGAGACGCCCTCGCGCACCGGCTCGGGATCGTCGTGCGCCTCGTTCGAGATGACCTGCCAGTGGTTCGGCGCTGTGACGCTGAAGGCATACGTCGCCTTGAGGTCCGGCTGGTCGAAGCAGGCATACATGCGCTGGGCGTCGGAGCTCTCGAACTGCGTGTAGAGGTAGACCTCGTCGTCGACCGGGTCGACGAAGCGGTGTAGGCCCTCGCCGGTGCGGCTGTAGTGATGGGTGGCCCCGATCACCAGCTCGTTCTCGGCGGCGAGGTCCTGCAACCGGAGCCGGTTGCGGGCGACGTCGTGCAGCCTCGCCACGTCCAGGGGTTGACCGTTCAGAGTCGCGCTCGAGATGGTCTCGGCGACCACGTCGATGAACGTCGAGGCTCCCGGTTCCCGGCAGGTGAAGCGCACGCGGACGCGGACATCGAAGATGTCCGGGCCGGTCGTCAGGTCGAGATCGACCTCGTATGCATCGACGGCGATCAGCCGGCTGCGCTCGGCGGCGTCGAGACGGGTCAGGTTGGTGGCATGCACGGGCTAAGCGCTCCTGTGGCGTGAGAAGTGGTGGCCAACGCTAACCCGACGAGGCGGGAACTCCGCTACTCGATTCCCGCCGACCCCCGCGCCGATCACGATCTGCGGGTGAGCCGGTGCGCTTTTCGGCTCGATCCTCGCCCCCGATGTCGGCGGACGCACCCTGCGCGGGCGCGATCTCGGCGGGGTCAAGCCCAAGCAGATCCTGGAGATCCTGCTCATCGAGCTTGGATCGGCGACATCGAGCCGGTCATCGCATCGATCCGCGATCTGGTCGCCGCCGTCGAGCCGACGCTCAGGACGCCCGCGACGCTGTGACGAGGAAGCGGTTGAGGCAGAAGAAGTAGTCGGGGCCGAGGGATCGCAGGCCGTCGGCCCACCCTTTGACGTCCTCGGCCGTCAACCCATCCCGGCCCGTGACGAAGTCGGCGATCAGGTCGAGCATCCCGGCGCTGTACGTGGCCGGCGCGAACCCGACATTCAGCAGCGGGACCACATGCACCCGCACGTCGACGAAGCCGGCATCCGTGAGCAGCCCGGGCAACCGGGTCGGCAGATGCGAGTCGGCGCAGTGCGCCTCCCACGCCGCCAGCACCCGGCTGGTGAGCGCTCGGTCCAGTGAGCGCAACACGATGGTGTCCCAGTCGGTGTCGACGATGACCACCCGGCCACCCGGGCGCAGGACCCGGTGCAGCTCCGCCAACGCCACCTCGACGTCGTCGAGGTACTCCAGCACCTGCGTCGATACCGCTGCGTCGAAGCTGCCGTCGTCGTGCGGGACGGACCGCGCGTCGGCGCGATGCAGCTCGACCTCGGCGTCGCCGACGTCCTGAGTTCGGCGGGCCGCGATGGCGAGCATGCTGTCGCTGTTGTCGACGCCGCAGACCAACCCGTTGCGGCCCACGACGCGGGCCATCTCGGCAGCGAGCAGCCCGGGACCGACACCGAGGTCGAGCACCCGCTCGGCTGGCTGTAGATCAGCGGCCTCGAGCACAGCTCGGCGCTGCGCGACGATGTCGTCCGTCGTGTAGATCGCTTCGATGCGGCCCGAGGTTTCGTCGTCGTAGTCCAGCGCCGTGGTCATCGTGTCTCCTCTCGTTCGACCAGCGTGCCGCACGCCGGGCTGGTTCATGGACCTGTGAAAAACCTGTCGCCAACGAACGAGCCCGGCCGCAGCCGGCACCGATGGCACACTGCGCAGCATGCGCGTGCACCTGGCGGCGGACCACGCCGGCTTCGAGCTGAAGGAGCACCTGGCTGACCGCTTGGCCGACCAGGGCCACGATGTCGTCGACCACGGCGCGTTCGTCGAGGACCCGGAGGATGACTATCCACCGTTTTGCCTGCGGGCCGGCCAGGCGGTGGTGGCCGAGCCCGGGTCGCTCGGCGTCGTCATCGGTGGCTCCGGCAACGGTGAGCAGATCGCCGCCAACAAGGTGCCCGGCGTGCGGTCCGCGCTGGCGTGGAGCCTGGAGACCGCCACGCTGTCCCGGCAGCACAACGACGCGAACGTGCTGAGCATCGGAGCGCGGATGCACTCGGTGCTTGAGGCGACGTCGTTCGTCGAGGCGTTCCTTGCGACGCCGTTCTCCGGCGACGAGCGGCACAGCCGGCGGATCGCGATGCTGGCGCGCTACGAGGAGACCGGAGAGCTTCCACCGCTCGCATCGCCCTGACGACTCTGCCGACCCGACCCGGACGGCGTCCTCGGGTCGTCCCGGCGCACGGCGTACTTGAGCGTGATGGTCTCCGCGGCCTCGGTGTCCTCCGGCCGCGTCGGCGACACGTCCCGGGCACGCATCGCGTTGCTGACGCTGACCTGGGTGGGCGTGTGCCGGTCCTGCAGGTCGCCGGTCCGACCCATGACTCCTCCTCCGTGTGCCGTTTCAGAAGATGTGCGGGCACCAGGCTGCTGGACGGTGTCGCAGTGCCGTCGACAACGAGTCCAGCACAGTCGGATCGTTCGTGGCCACTAGACCCGCGGCGGCGAGGTCGGCTAGCTCGGTCGAGCCGAGATAGACCGCCCCGAGGTCCCGCACGTCCAGGACCACGTCCGCTGGCTCGGTGGTCGGCTCGCAGCGTCGCCCGCCCGTCCACGCCGGTGACCAGTCGCCAACGTCCGTTGTTCGCCTCGAGCAGCGCGTCCTGGACTTCGAGGACCGTCGTGCTGGCGTGCCCGTATGCGCGCGCGGTGAGGGCCGCCGGGACGTCGAGGATCCGCACCCAGAGCTGGTCCAGGACCGCCCCGACGACCGGACGGAGGTTGTCGACCCAGGCCAGGAGCGGGTCATCCAGCGGTGCGTTGTGCCACTCGACCGTGGTCATCAGGTCATGCCCGAGCAAGGTCTTCCACAGGGCCGCCCGCGCCGCGTTGTCGAGCGACACCAGTTCGCGTATGCGAACGGTGCCCTTCGGGGTGAGGTCGTCCCACGACTGCTTGGTCGTGAACAGGGCGTAGCCCCGCACCCCGTCCTCGTCGTGGGCAAGCAACGCCCGCAGCTCGGACGCACCCGACCTGCCTTCGACGGGATCGTGCAGCCTCCGGTCCCACCAGGCGTCGGACCGCGACGGCATGCCCGGTCGGCGGGCCGCTTCGGCCGCGTAGACGGTCGCCAGCAGCGGCCGTGCCGCCGCGGGCGTGTCGAGCCGAACCCGCAGGGCCGGGTCCGTCGGCGCCCGTGTCATCCCGGAGCGGCTTGGCACGTGCACGTGCAGGCAGCGGCTGGCCATGCCGTAGCCGAAGCGGCCGTAGATCGCCGGTTCGCTCGCCCACAACGCGGCGAGCGGCTCACCCGAGGATCGCAGCGAGGCGAGCTGGTGCTCCATCAGGGCCCGGACCACGCCGCGGCGGCGGTGCGTCGGGAGGACCCCGACCCAGGTGACGCCGGCCGTCGGGACCAGTGCTCCCCCCGGGACCGAGAGCGTGAGTGGGAAGGCGGAGGCGATCCCGACGGGTTCCTCGGCGAGCTCAGCGACCAGTGAGCGCCGGTGGTCGAGCAGCGGGGCGTCCGGGTGCGGCTGCGTGTCCGGCGTGTAGCCGAACGACAGCTGGTCGATGCGGTCGAACAGCGCCATCTCATCGCCGCGCAGGGGCCGGACCCGCACGGTTGAGGACACCGACTGGGGAGCGCGTGTCGACGAGGTCACGAACCCCATCCCACCAGCCCCGATCCTGCGACCGCGACCGCATTCCGCGGCGGTGCAGGTAGGTTCGCCGACAATGTCGACGAATCGGACGCCGCCGGCATCGCGCGGGGTGACCAGCCGGCTGCGCCCTGCCGCGGCTCGGCTCCGCCGTGCCGCCTTCCGCTCCGACGTCTTCTTCTTCGTCCTGCTGGCGGGGGCGGCGGTCGTGATCGGCGTGCTCAGCACCCGCTCCCCGGCCTGGCTGCCACCGGCGACGCTGGTGCTGGTTCTGCTGCTCGGCGGCTTCCTGCTGCCGCCGCGACTGCTCGTCGTCCTCGTGGCGGTGTGCGTCGGGATGCTCGCCTTCGGCGTGGTCAGTCGGGGCGTCGACGTGGTGCGGCCGGGAAACCTGCTCATCGTGTTGGCCACCGCGGTCATCGTGCTTGCGGTCTCGCGCAGCCGGGCCCGGCTCGGCGTGCAGGGGCTGCGTGGAGAGTCGATGCTGGTGGACCTGCGGGACCGGCTGCGGGCGCACGGGGAGGTGCCGCCGCTGCCGGCTGGCTGGAACGTGGAGGTCGCGCTGCGGCCGGCATACGGCTCGTCGTTTGGCGGCGACTTCGTGCTGGCCCTCGGGAAGGGCGACGTGCTCGAACTCGCGGTCGTGGACGTGTCCGGCAAGGGGGTCGATGCCGGGACCCGCGCGTTGCTGTTGTCGGGCGCGTTCGGCGGTCTCATCGGCGCTATGGAGCCGGCCGAGTTCCTCCCGGCGGCGAACGAGTACCTCATCCGCCAGCATTGGGTCGAGGGCTTCGCGACCGTGGTGCACGTCGCGATCGACCTGCGGACCGGCAGCTACTTCCTTGGCAGCGCCGGCCATCCACCGGCTGCGCAGTTCGACGCCAGTTCCGGCCGATGGTCCCTGTCCGACCCGAAGGGCTCGGCCCTCGGCGTCGTCGAGAACGCCGACTACACCGGCGTCACCGGGTTGCTCGACCCCGGCGACGCCCTCCTGCTCTACACCGACGGCCTGGTCGAGCAGCCCGGCCGCGAGATCGACGACGGGATCGACAAGCTGCTCGGCGAGGCCGAGCGGCTGGTTCCGCGTGGCTTCCGCAAGGGGGCCAAGCGGCTGGTCGACGCGGTCGCCGCCGGCGGGGCCGACGACCGGGCCCTGGTCCTGCTCTGGCGCGACTGAACGATTTGCGCCCCAAAGGCGTTCTCATGGTGACGCTTCGTGAGCGTCATGTCCGGCTGCGAAGTTCTTGTTGCGAGCACCGCGTAGGGATGATCTTCTGACCTGAGTCTCAGGGAGGTGGGCATGTTCCCAGCCGCGTTCGACTACCGCGCACCGGAGACGCTCGACGAGGTGCTGGGCATCCTTGCCGAGCAGGGTGAGGACGCCAAGGTCATCGCGGGCGGCCAAAGCCTTGTCCCGTTGCTGAAGCTGAGGTTCGCCCGCCCCGAAGTGCTGGTCGACCTGAACCGCCTCGCCGGGCTCGACCAGCTCGTCGATCACCCGACCGGGTTGCGCATCGGCGCGCTCGTCCGGCACCGCGCGCTCACTGAGGCGACCGATCTGGGGTCCGGGTATGCGGCGATCACCGCGGCCGCTCCGCTCATCGCCGACCCGCTGATCCGCAACCGCGGGACGGTGGCCGGTTCGTTGGCGCACTGTGACCCGGCGGCGGACTGGGCATCGGTCATGGTCGCGCTCGGCGCCAGCGTGCACGTGCGCTCCTGGACGGGCGAGCGGGACATCCTCGTCGACGAACTGCTGGACGGTCCGTTCACGACCACGCTCGAGGCCACCGAGGTCATCACCGATGTGGTGGTGCCCTCACCTCCGCCGCGCTCCGGCGGCACGTATCTGAAGCTGGAACGCAGGGTCGGCGACTTCGCCACAGTCGGCGCGGCCGTCCAGCTGGAGCTGTCGAACGGGCACATCGGCCGCGCGGGCATTGCGTTGACCGCGGTCGGCCCGCGCAGCGTGCACGCGACCGAAGCGGAGGCCGTGCTGGCTGGGGCCGAGCCGGGTCCCGCGGCCTTCGACGAGGCAGCCGAGCTGGCTGCCCGCGCGGCCGCCCCGGTCGATGACGTCCGCGGGTCGGTCGACTACAAGCGCAACGTCGTGCGGGTGTTCGTTCGGCGCGGGCTCGACCGAGCCCACGCGATCGCAACGGGATCCTGAGGAGGGGACGTGGAGATCTCGATCCGCCTGAACGGTCAAGCCCGAACCGCCGACGTCGAACCGCGCATGCTCCTGGTGCACGCGCTGCGCGAACGCCTCGGCTCGACCGGCACGCACATCGGCTGCGACACCAGCAACTGCGGCGCCTGCACGGTGCTGCTCGACGGGGTGCCGATCAAGTCCTGCACCATGTTCGCCGTCCAGGCCGATGGCCACGAGGTCACCACCGTGGAGGGCCTGGCCACCGACGGCCAGCTGCACGAGATCCAGGAGGGGTTCAAGCACGAGCACGGCCTGCAGTGCGGCTTCTGCACCAGCGGCATGATGATCGCCGCCTCGGCACTGCTCGACCGCAACCCGGACCCGACCGACGACGACATCCGGTGGGCGCTGTCCGGCAACATCTGCCGCTGCACCGGCTACATGAACATCGTCAAAGCCGTGCAGTGGGCCGCCGCCGAACGCCGCACCCGAGCCGAAGCACGGGAGACTGCAGAGGTGTCCTCATGACCCAGACCGCTGACACCCCCGTCGAGAACCCCACGGTCACGGGCATCGGGCACAGCATCAAGCGCAAGGAGGACGACCGGTTCATCCGCGGCAAGGGCACCTACATCGACGACGTGGTCCTGCCCGGCATGCTGCACCTGGCGCTGCTGCGCAGTCCGGTTGCACACGCGCGGATCCGTTCGATCGACACCTCCGCCGCCGCTGCCCTGCCCGGCGTGATCGCGGTCATCACCGGAGAGACGCTCGCCGGCTACAACCTCGCGTGGATGCCGACGCTGTCCGGCGACACCCAGGCGGTGCTCGCGACGGACAAGGTCCGCTTCCAGGGCCAGGAAGTGGCCGGCGTGATCGCCGAGACCGCTTACATCGCGCACGACGCGCTCGAGCTCATCGACGTCGACTACGACGTGCTCCCGGCGATCGTCACCCCGCAGGCCGCGCTGGCCGACGACGCGCCGATCATCCGGGACGACAAGGAGGGGCAGGCCGACAACCAGTGTTACGAATGGGAGACCGGCGACCAGGCGGCGACTGACGCCGCGTTCGCCCGGGCGGCGAAGGTCGTGTCTCTTGACACGTTCTACCCGCGTTGCCATCCGGCCCCGATGGAGACCTGCGGCTGCGTCGCGGACGTAAACCCGGTCTCCGGGCGGGCGACGATCTACATGACCTCGCAGGCACCGCACGCGCACCGCACCCTGTTCGCGCTCGTGGCCGGCCTGCCCGAACAGAACATCCAGATCAAGACCATGGACATCGGCGGCGGTTTCGGCAACAAGGTGCCGATCTACCCGGGGTACGTCGTCGCGACCGCTGCGTCGCTCGTGCTCGGCCATCCGGTGAAGTGGATCGAGGACCGCACCGAGAACCTGATCTCGACCGGTTTCGCCCGCGACTACTACATGCACGGCGAGATGGCGCTGTCGGACGAGGGTCGGATCCTCGGCCTGCGGGCATCGCTGCTGTCCGACAACGGGGCGTTCTTCGCCGACGCGCAGCCGACCAGGTTCAAGGCCGGCCTGTTCCACATCGTCACCGGCTCCTACGACATCCCGGCGGCACACGTCAGCGCGCGCGGCGCATACACGAACAAGGCGCCGGGTGGCGTCGCATACCGCTGCTCGTTCCGCGTGACCGAGGCGTCGTATCTCATCGAGCGCCTGGCGCAGAACGCCGCCTACGAGCTCGGGCTCGACCCGGCCGAGTTCCGGCGGCGCAACTTCATCCAGCCGGAGCAGTTCCCGTATGCGTCCGCTACCGGCTTCGTGTACGACTCCGGCGACTACGAGAAGGCACTCGACGTCGCCCTTGACGCGATCGGGTATGCCGACCTGCGCCGCGAGCAAGCGGAGAAGCGCGAACGCGGCGAGCTGATGGGCATCGGCATCGCAAGCTTCACCGAGGTCGTGGGCGCAGGCCACTCGAAGGAGTACGACATCGTCGGCCTCAAGATGATCGACTCGGCCGAGCTGCGTGTGCACCCGACCGGTAAGGCGATCCTCAAGATCGGTGTGCAGACGCAGGGGCAGGGGCACGAGACGACGTTCGCGCAGATCGTCGCGAACGAGCTCGGCATCCCGCCGATGGACGTGTACGTGCAGTACGGCGACACCGACAACACGCCCTACTCGTTGGGCACGTACGCCTCGCGGTCGACGCCCACCGCGGGAGCAGCAACGGCTGTGGTCGCCCGGAAGCTGCGGGACAAGGCGAGGCTGATTGCGGCTCACCTGCTCGAGGCGTCGCCGGAGGACCTGGAGTGGAGCGGCGACCGGTTCACCGTGCGCGGCGACCCGGATGCGAGCACGACGATCCAGGACGTCGCGTTCGCGGCGTACACGAACTTCCCCGACGGGGTCGAGGCTGGCCTCGAGGGAGTCACCTACTACGACCCGCCGAACATGACCTTCCCGTTCGGCACCTACGTCGTCGTGGTCGATCTCGACCAAGGCACGGGGGAGTGGAAGGTGCGCCGGATGGTCGCGGTCGACGACTGCGGCGTGCGGATCAATCCGATGATCGTTCAGGGGCAGATCCACGGCGGCCTGTGCGAGGGCTACGGGATCGCGGCGATGGAGCTGATCACGTTCGACAGCGATGGCAACTGCATCGGCTCGAACTTCATGGACTACCTGCTGCCAACGGCGTGGGAAACCCCCCGTTTCGAGACGCTCGCGACCGTCACACCGTCGCCGCACCATCCGATCGGCGCCAAGGGCGTTGGTGAGTCGGCCACGGTCGGTTCGCCGGCCGCATATGTGAACGCCGTCATCGACGCCGTTGGCCATCTCGGCATCCGCAACATCGACATGCCGGTGACGTCGTCGAAGGTATGGACCGCGCTGCAGGGCACATGACAGATCTCTTTGCGCACGAGGCCGCGCTGCGCGCAGTGCGCGAGCCGTATGCCAGCGCCACCGTGGTGCGGGTACGGCAGCCGACATCGTCGCATCCAGGCGACCGCGCGCTCGTCACCGCCGACGGTGTTGTGCACGGCTGGGTGGGCGGCTCCTGCACCGAACCGGTCGTCGTGCGTGAGTCGCTGGCGGTGATTGCGGCAGGGGAGCCGCGGCTGCTCGAGGTCCCGATGGAATGCGCGAGCGAGGGCGAGGTCGAGGTGTTCATCGAGCCACACTTGCCGACCCCTCACGTGGTGGCCGTCGGGTCCGCACCCCTGCTCACGCTGTTGCACGACGTCGCCTCGGCGTTGGGCTGGAGCGTCGACGTCGTGGAGGACCCATCGTCGCCGCTTGGCGGGCTGCCCGTGGACCCGGACACCTACGTCGTCGTCGCGACGTTCGGCCGCTACGACGAGGACGCGGTCGCGGCGGCGCTCGCGACGCCAGCGGCATACGTGGGCCTGGTTGCTTCGGCGAAGCGGTCGTCCGCGGTGCGCGCCGCATTGCTCGCTGACGGCGTAGATGAGGTCGCGCTCTCCCGGCTGCATGCTCCTGCTGGGCTGGATCTGGGGTCGCTGCAGCACCGCGAGATCGCGGTCGCCCTGCTCGCGGAGCTGGTGGCGGTCGAGGCTTCTCGGCGGGGGCGTTCACCAGTTGACCTCGCTGCGGACCTGGCGGTCGATCCGGTCTGCGGTATGGCTGTGGAGCCCGCCACCGCGGTCGCGTCGGCCGAGCATGAAGGCATGACGTACTGGTTCTGCAGCGCGGGCTGTCGACGCCGATTCGAGACCGACCCGTCGGCCTTTGTGCCCGCCTGAGGGCGCCCCGCCCGGCACACTGTTCACGACGTGACCTGGGGGTGCCGGTGAGTGACGAGATCAAGAGTGACAACGGCGACGACGGCGATGACGCGGAAATCGCAAAGCACTTTTGGACGACGCTGCCCGGCATTCTCACGGGAATCGCCGCGCTGATCACGGCGGTGGTGGGTGCCTACGCCCTGTTTGGCGGTGACGACGGCGACGACGACACGGCCACGACCAGCGGCGGTTCCAGCGCGAGCCCGAGCCAGAGCCAGAGCCCGAGCCAGTCAAGCACGCCGGTGCAGACGTCAGCGGCCCCGGGCGACGTGACGCAGGGGAACGTGGTTCTGACTTCGGGCGACTACCTGGAGTTCGACCTCGCCGTCACGGGAAGCTCTGCGTTCGGCGAGATTCTGTGGACCGGCGACAACCTGTACCTGTATGCGCCGCGCGCAGCGTTCGCCGACGCCGACGACGACATTGCAGCCTGCGAGACGCTGCTGACCCAGCGTAAGGACAGCATTCTGGTCTTGGAAGACCTGGTTGCGGGGCCGCGGTACGTGTGCCTGACGACCACGGAGGACGCCATCGTGGTCGCGACCATCCAGCCACCCGACGCACGCCGTCAGCTTCCGGTGTCCTGGACCCTCTCGCCCTGACCTGACCCGGGACTCAGCGGGACGAGAATCGGGCGGCGCCCTCGGCCGCCTCGCCGCTGGCCAGGCTGAGCAGGCCGTGCCGTACCTCGTTGCGCGTCGCAGCCGCCTCGTCGAGCTCCCAGCTCTCGATGGCGGACAGTCGATCGTGGCGCAGGCAGGTCTGCGGCAGTGCACTGAGCTCGTGCGCCAGCGCGACCGCCGCAGGCAACGCTGTCCCCGTCGGCACGACGCGGTTGACCAGGCCGAAGCGCTCGGCCTCAACACCGTCCACGCCGCGACCGGTGAGGATGAGGTCCATCGCCCGGCTGTGGCCGATCAGCCTGGGCAGCCGAATCGTGCCGAGGTCGACGAGCGGCACCCCGACCTGGCGGCACAACACGCCCAGCACGGCGGTTGTCGCGGCGATCCGCAGGTCGCACCACAGCGCCAGTTCGAGCCCGCCGGCGACCGCGTGGCCTTCGATGGCGGCGATCACTGGCTTGCCGAGCCGCAACCGAGTGGGCCCCATCGGCCCCGGACCGTCCGGCAGAACCGGACGGGGCTCACCGGCGTTCAAGGCCTTCAGGTCAGCTCCCGCGCAGAAGCTGCCGCCGGCCCCGGTCAGCACGGCGACGTCGAGCGATGGGTCGCCGTCGAACGCCTCGAACGCGCTGAACAGCGCCACTGCGGTCTCCGCGTCGACGGCGTTGCGCCGATGGGGTCGGTTGATCGTGACGACGAGCACGCGGCCGTCGATCTCGGTCAGCACACTGCTTTCTGGCATGCGCGCGATCCTGCCCGATCGCAGGCAGCTCATCGCGAACGACGGCTCAGACCAGGCCGCTCGCGTACGCAACCACGACCGCCTGGGTCCGGTCGCGCACTGCGAGCTTGGTGAGGACGTTGCTCACGTGGGTCTTGGCGGTTGCCTCGCTGACGACGAGACCCTTTGCAATCTCCGCGTTCGTCAGGCCCTTGGCCAGCAGCGTGAGCACCTCGCGTTCACGCGTTGTGAGCTGCCCGACCGCCTCGACAGCGCTGGGGTCACGTCCACGGGTCTGCGCAACATGGTCCACGAGTCGGCGAACCGCCCGAGGTGCGAGTACCGCATCCCCGGACGAGGCGGTGCGAATGCCGGCGATCAACTCATCGCCGTCGCCGTCCTTGAGCAGGAAGCCGCTCGCGCCGGCCCGGATTGCGGCGAGCACGTACTCGTCCAAGTCGAACGTCGTCAGGACCACGACTGCTGGCGGCTGTGGCAGGGCTCGGACTTGGCGCGTGGCCTCGATTCCGTCCATGCCGGGCATCCGAATGTCCATGAGCACGAGGTCCGGCTCGAGCCGACGCGATTGCCGGACCGCGTCGGCGCCGTCAGGCGCCGTGCCGACCACCTCGATGTTGTCCGCGGTGGAGAGCAAGGCGGCGAGGGCGTCGCGGATCAATGGCTGGTCGTCGACCACCAGGACGCGGATGGTCATCTCGACGATGGCTCCAGCGCGCGCGCCGGCAGCGTCGAGTGCACCACCCAGCAGCCGTCGCGAGCCTCGGCCGTGAGGACGCCGCCGAACAGGCGGGCCCGTTCACTCATCCCGAGCAGGCCGTGGCCAGCCTGTCCGCGCTGCTGACCGGGTTGAACCGGGTTGACTACCTCGATCTCGACCGCCGTCTCGCCCCAGTTCACTCGAACCTGAGTTGGGCCGGGCGCACCGTGGCGCCGTGCATTGGTGAGGGCCTCCTGCACGATCCGGTATGCCGCCAGGGACGTGGCGGGCGCGAGAGCGCGGCGCGTGCCGACCTCCTCGAGCAGTACGAGTTGGCCCGCCGCTTGCGCGGTTCCCAACAGGCCGGGCAGGTCCTCGAATGACGCCTGCGGGTCAAGGTCGATGTGGTCGTCGGCCGGGCGCAGCAGGCCGAGGAGCCGGCGCAGGTCGGTCATGCTCTGTTGCGCGGTGGCCTCGATGCTGCGGACGTGTTCGGCGTCGACCGGCTGCCCGGCCTCGATCCTTCGGCGAACCACCTGGGCCTGCAAGGACAGGGCGGAGATGCTGTGGGCCACCATGTCGTGCAGCTCGCGGGCGATCTCCAGGCGTTCCTCGAGAACGGCATGCTGTACCTCCCGCTCCCGTGCTGCCTCGGCCTCGACTGCCCAGCCACGGGCCCGATCGGCCTGGGCGGCGAGGGTCTGCAGGGATAGTCCGGCCAGCCACGGGCCGAAGAACATGATGAGCGGGAATACGACATCGCTGGCGCTGTCGCCGCCGCCGGCGGCGGCCACGACGAAGAGCAAGCCCAGACCAGCGGTCCATGGCTGCCACCGAAGTACGCCGTGCCGGCCTGCCAAATACGTCGACCACATGACGAGCAGGACAAAGGGCGAGTCGCTCTTCCCGCCGTCATCCGGAATACCTCCCATCCCAACGGCCGCGAACATGGCCGGCAGCGTCACGAAGGGCAGCCAGGTCACCCAGCGATGCCGGGTTGCGACGGCGGCGGCAACGGCGGCCACCGCGACGGCGCCCACCAAGACGACGACCAACGGCCGCTCGGACCGTCCAGCGACCAGCGCGACCCAGGCGGCCAGGCCGACCACAACGACGGCAGAAGCCACCAGGCTCGCCATCGATCGACCCATCGCATGCACGCGGGCCAGGCTAGGTGACGGCGTGGGCGGTCCTCCTCAGCCGCACGGGTGATGAATGGGGACCTGGCGTACACCGCAAGGCTGATTTCGCTGCTCGCGAAGACCGCCCCGCTCGCCGATGTCGATGGTCCGGCCGGCGGCCAGCATCCTCGTCATGACTGACACCCAGACTTCGAACCATGTCCGCAACGACCAGCGCCTGACCGTCGCTGCCATCACCGCCGCCAGCGGTGCCATCGGCATGGCGCTCTATCAGGTCCTCACGCCGGGGCCTCCGGAGGCGTCGTACGACTCGGTCACTGACCTGCTCCGCGAGGGACTCTTCCTGCTGTACGTGATCGGCAGCAGCCTGGCCATGCTGGCTGGTCGCCGCCGCGGCTTGTTCGCTGGGAGAGGCCCCGCGCTCGTCGCAGTCGGCTACTCGATGCTCGCGGTCGGCGTGATCGCCGGGCTTGTCATGCAAGCGGACCCGGAGTGGTTCGCGATCCTCGGCATACCTGGCAACCTGCTGGCCGGGATCGGCTTCGTCATGACCGCCGTGGCCGGTCGCCGCGCTCGTCGGCTCCCGATCTGGGCCGCGTTGCTGCTCGGCGTCGGGGGCTTCGTCGCCATCCTGATGGCTGAGCTCGGGCTCACCGTCCTCATCGGCTGCTTCTGGCTGTGGGTTGCCAACGCCGGTCGTCAGCAGCGATGACTCGGTTCCCTATGCCGGGAACAGCCAATCCAGAGCGGCGAGACTCTTGTCGACGTAGCTGTCCCGTCCGGTCTCCGTGCCGTACACCAGGTCCTCGAACACGCTGCACCTGGCGTAGAAGACCGCACGCTCGGTGAGCGCCTCGACGTCGTTGGTGCTGTATCGATAATGGCGCAGGGCGACTTGAAGAGCGGCTGGGCCGAGATCGCGATAGATCAGCCCGAAGTCGCGGGCGGGATCGACGATGGCGGAGTCGCTCCAGTCGATGATGCCGGTCACAGTCCACTCGACCGGGTCGACGAGCACGTGCTCGATGCCCAGATCGTTGTGGGAGAACACCGGGGCGTAGCGGTCGTGCGGTGGTGGGGCGTCGAGGAAGGACTGGACGGCTCGGCGGTGCCTTGCCGGGATCTGACCAGCAACCGTCAGGTAAGCCTGCGCTGCTTCACGTCTCCTCTCCGCCAGCGCGTGGTCGTCGATGTCCGCCAGGTCGGTCCACCGGTCCACCGGTCCGGCATGCAGCGCGGTGAGCAGGTCGCCGAGCATGGCCGCGATCGACGGGCCGTGGCCCGCTCGCTGGCTGGGGGGCACGTCCAACAGTGGGACGCCGGGGAGCTTGAAGTAGGCCAAACATCCGTGCTCGGTGGCCGTGAACACCGGTACGGGGACGCGCAGCGGCGAAACGTCGGCGACCGCGGTCAGCAGGCGAGCCTCCCTGTTGAGCCGGACCGAGTCGGGCGCCGTGCTGAAGCGCACGATCAGCTCGCCGTTGACCTCGTACGCGAGGTTGTCCAGACCCGAACCGACCTGCACAACTGAGTCGACCTGGTAGTCGGGCAGATGCGCAGCCACGACGCTGCGGACCTCCGCGACTCGCTGGCGGCTGAGCATGGCCATTGCTCCAACCGTAATGACCGAGGGTCGGATGAGGGTGGCCACAGTCATCGGGCGATCGTGCGGGCGGGCTTGGTCACGCCAGTCACCTCGCGGATGTTCTTCGCGTGTGCCACGTTGTCGGCGTGTTCCGGATGCTCGGACTCCTCGGTGGGCTTTCGGTTGTCTCCGACCTTGGTACGGGCGCGCCGTTGGAGGAGTCGCTCAAGCGTTGCGTCGTCGCGACTCGCCTGGCGCGGGCGGTCGGCTGCGCCGACATCGAGGTCAGCGATGTCATCTACACCTCCCTCCTGCAGCATCTGGGGTGCACGGCGTATGCGCACGAGTCGGCCCGGGTATGGGGCGACGACGTCTCCTCGGTGCGCCTCGCCTTCCTGACGAACTTTGCGGACAGCCGGGATGTCTGGCGCACCTGGGTGCCGGGGCTGGCCGAAGCCACGGGCAAGTCCAAGGCCCGAGTGCTCGCCACCACAGTCATCTCCGGCCGGAAGGTGGACGCCGAGGGGCCGGTGGCGACCTGCGAGGTCGCCCGGGACGCGGCCCGTCGGCTCGGTCTGCCCGAGCCGGTGCAGACGAGCCTGTTCCACGTCTTGGCGATGTGGAACGGCAAGGGCTTCCCCGCCACGCCCGGCGCCGGGCATCCCGCTGAGCACCCGGGTCATGCACGTCGCCTCCACCGCTGTGCTCTTCCTGGCTCATGCCGGCCCGGACGAGGCCATCGCCCAGGTGCGGCATCGAGCGGGCAGCTACCTGGATCCCGACCTCGCCGACACCTTCGTGCGCCACAGCGGAGAACTCCTCGACGGCATCGACGACTTCGACCCGTACCAGCAGGTCCTCGACTCGGAGCCGGATCCTGTCCGTCTTGTTGACGACGACGAGCTCGAGACCGTGGCGCGGACCTTCGGCGACCTAGTCGATCTGAAGAGCCCATGGCTGCACGGCCATTCCTCGGGCGTCGCCGAGCTGGCCTCGGCCGCCGCGGTCGGCTTGCGACTCGACGAGCACGTTCAGCGGCTGCGGGTGGCAGGTTTCCTGCACGACATCGGCCGAGCGGGCGTGTCGAGCCGCATCTGGGACAAGACCCGCCCGCTGACGACGACGGAGCGTGACCAGGCGCGGCTGCACGCGTACCACAGCGAGCGCATCCTGTCCCGGATCCCGGCGCTTGCGGAGGTTGCGAAGCTCGCCGGCCAGCACCACGAGCGCTGCGACGGTAGCGGCTACCACCGGGGCGCAACGGCCGCCCAGCTGACCGATGCCGTCCCGGGTGCTCGCCGCGGCGGACGCATACCGGACCCTGGTCGAGGGCCGCCCCCATCACCCCGCTTTGCCGTCGGCTCAGGTCTGTGACCGGTTGAGGTCGCAGGCCAGTGCCGGCGGCCTCGACGGGGATGCCGTGGCGGCGGTGATGGATGCGGTCGGCCTGCGCAGCGGGGCACGGCGCACCCGCCCGGCCCAGCTGACCGACCGGCAGGTCGACGTGCTCCGGCTGCTCGCCGCGGGGTTGTCCAACCGCGAGATCGCCAAGCGGCTCTCCATCTCCAGTCGCACCGCCGAGCACCACGTGCAGGACGTGTACGCCAAGATCGGCAGCTCGACCCGAGCGAGTGCTGCGCTGTTCGCCATGGAGCACGGACTGATCGACAAACCTGGGTAGCTCTGCCCATGTCGTGGCCTGGCCCGGTGGCCAGCATGGCCGCATGACCGCTCAGGCCGCGCCTTCCGTCACCACCGGGCAAGACCGCGCCGAACCGCTGTTCACCGCCGCGTTCGTCCGGCTGGCCGTCGCTGAACTCGCGTACTTCACCGCTGCTGGCATCGCCATCTACGCGCTGCCGCTGTACGTCACCGGGCCAGTCGGTTCGGACAAGGCGGGCGCCGGGGTCGCGTTCGGGGCGTTTGCCGTCACCGCCCTGATCCTTCGCCCCGTCGCCGGACGGCTCGCCGACACCCATGGGCGCCGGCCGCTTCTCGTCGGCGGCGCGCTGCTGTGCGCGTTGACCATGATCCTGACTGCGCACGCTGACTCGGTGGCGACGGTGATCGCCCTCCGCCTGGGACTCGGGGTGGCGGAGGCGGCTTTCTTCGTGGCATCCCTGGCCGCCCTGGCCGACCTGGCACCGGCGAGCCGCATGGGCGAGGCGGTCAGTTACAACTCCCTCGGCCTGTACCTCGGCCTCGCACTCGGCCCGCCGCTCGGGGAGATCCTGGTCGACGGCGCGAGCTTCACCGCCGCCTGGTACGGCGCCGCCGGCCTCGCGGTGCTGGCCGCGACGATCGTCCAGGGAATCGGCGAGACCCGTTCCCCCTCGGCGCGCACCGGCGAGCACGCCGCCCTGATCCACTGGCAGGCGGTCCCGCCTGCCCTCGGCTTCTTTGCCTCCGTCATCGCCATGGGTGGGTTCTTGGCGTTCGCGTCCCTGCACGCGGACGCCATCGGCCTGGCAAGCACCAGCGTTCCGTTGTTCGTGTACGGCATCGTCGTGGTGATCGGCCGGGTCGCCTTCGCGAAGGTCCCGGATCGGCTGCCGTCGCTCCCGCTGGGCGCCGCGGCCCTCGCCGGGATCGCGGTCGGCCTGACGGTCACGGCGACGTGGACGTCGCCGGCCGGGATGGTCGTCGGAACCGCGCTGCTGGCGCTCGGAGTCACCTTCAGCACGCCCGCGTTCTTCTCGGCCGTGTTCGCCACCGCGACCCCATCGCAGCGAGGAGCGGCCTCGGGAACCGCCAGCGCGTTCCTCGATCTCGGGATCGGTGGCGGGCCGATCCTGCTCGGCCTGGTCGCCGAGACCGCGGGCATCCCGCTCGCCTTCGGAGTGGCGGCCGGGGTGGCGCTGGCCGGCAGTGCCTGGACGCTGTCCCTCGCCATCTCGAAGGCTCGGCGACCGCGCCCGGCATCAACGCAGCCAGCACACAGCGTGATTGCCAGTAGCGCGTCCGACCCGGCAACCTGAGGCAAGCGCCGTCAGCCCCTCCGCTATGGCGATGGTTGCTAGGCAGCAGGCGCGCAGAACAGCTCGAGAGCGACGCCGTCCGGGTCCTTGAACGAGAGCCCGGAGCCATAGTGGGCGTCCTTGACCTCGCCGACCACGACGCCGAGCCGCTTCAGGCGCTCCCGCCACAGGTCCAGCTCGACCCTGTCCCGCGCAGCGAACGAGACGTGGTCCAGCCCGGGGCGCCGAGGATCAAAGGCGATGGGCTCGACCTTCTGCGGGAACTCGTGCAGCCCCAGGAGGGTGTCGCCCAGCGCGAAGACGACGTGCCGGAACGGGCCGGTGTCCTCATCGAGGACGGGGTCGGCGTCGATCAGCCGCCGGTACCAGGGCACGCTGACCGACAGGTCACGGACCGTGATCGCGACGTGGGTGATCGGGCCGAGCGCGAGCTGCTGCTCGAAGGCGGTCCCGTCGACCGCCTCCCTGGTGGTGCTGCTCATCTGTGTCCTCCCGGACGGTTCGGGCGGCGACCTGGCGGTGCCGCGGTGGTAGGAGAGTGCGCGAGGGCGCCGTCAGGAGGCATCCGTGCGATGTACGGGTCTTTGCACGGAGTCGAAGCGGACGGGCTCTCCGTGTCGGCGTATGGTCCGCGCCGTGGAGAGGATCGGGGCCGAAAGCCTCACCTCGCGCGAGAAAACCGTGCTCGCTGCAATCGGGCGCCGACTCAGCAACGCCGAGATTGCGGCCGAGCTCGTGGTGTCGGTGCGCACGGTCGAGAGTCATGTCGCTGCCCTGCGGCGCAAGATCGGCGTCGACAGCCGGTCCGCCCTGATCGAGGCCGCGCACGGACCACGCTGGTTCGCCGACGACGCCGCGGCCGGCAGGGACGCCGAGGCCCGCGAGCTCGCGAGGGCTGCCGTGATGCGTCGCGACTGGTCGGACGCCTACGACGCATACGCCGCCGTGGCGTCGCGCACCGGCGAGGACACCGAAGGGCTCGCCGAGGCGGCTTGGTGGTTGGGTCGGATGACGGAGTCGATCGACCTGTACGCCGAGGCGTTCCGCGCACACGGCGACGACGGAGACCAGCGTGGCGCCGCCCGGACGTCCTTCCAGCTGGCCGTGGCGACGCGGCTGATCGGGGAGGCGGCACAAAGCGTCGGGTGGATGCGCCGATGCGAACGCGTCCTGGAGTCGGTGCCCGACGGGCCCGAGCACGGGTATCCGCTGTACCTGCACATCTCCGGCCTGCTCGGCCGCGGCGAGCTGGACGCCGCGGTCGAATCGGCTCGTCGGATGCACGACATCGGTCGCCGCTTCGCCGACCCGACGCTGATGGCGCTGGCCGTGTACTACGAGGGACGCGCTCGGATCAAGCAGGCGCTGGCCCGCGAAGGGCTCACGCTGCTCGACGAGGCGATGGTCGCGGCCCTGTCCGACCGCTTGCCGCCGATGTGGACGGGCGCTATCTACTGCGGACTCATGGACGCCTGCAACGAGTTGCGCGACACGCGACGGGCCGCCGAGTGGACCGAGGCGACCCGCCGCTGGGTCGCACCGCTGCCGCTCACCTCGCTGTACCCGGGCATCTGCCGGGTGCACCGTGCCCAGGTGCTGCAGACGCACGGGTCGTGGGAGCAGGCGGAAGAGGAAGCGCTCGGCGCGTGTCGCGACATGCTCGGCGTCGACGTGTTTGTGGTCGCGGACGGGCACTACGAAGTCGGGGAGGTGCGACGGCTCCGCGGCGACCTCGCGGGGGCGGAGGAGGCATACCTGCAAGCCCACGAGTACGGCCGTGACCCGCAGCCTGGGCTGGCCCTCCTCCGCCTCGCGCAGGGACGGGTCGAGGCCGCGACCTCCTCGATCGCGGCCGCAATCGCGTCCCGATCCGGCTCGCGACTCGAGCAGGCGCCGCTGCACGCCGCTCGAGTGGCCATTGCGCTGGCGGGCGGCGACCTGGGCCTCGCCGAGGCCTCGGCCGCGGCAGTCGTCGAGACGGCGACCGCTTTCGACAGCGCCGGCCTCCGGGCCGAGGGCGACCGCTGCGTCGGCTCGGTCGCGTTGGCCCGCGGTCGCCCAGCGGAGGCGATGCCCGCGCTGCGTCGTGCCTTCACCGCCTGGCAGGAGCTCGATGTCCCCTACGAGGCGGCGCGGACACGCCTCCTGCTCGCGCAGGCATACCGGGCCATGGGCGATGACGACGCTGCCGGTCGCGAGGAGGCCGCTGGTTACGCGTCTCTCACGCGGCTGGGGGTCGTCCCGACGCCCTCGGTCCGATGATCGATCTCGGCGCGAAGCCGCTAGCAGGCCGCACGACCGTGATTCCGACATCACCCGCGGAGCGATGCGGGTGGGGAGAGAATCGGCGGGTCGAGGATCGAGCGAAGGAGCTGACCATGACGACACGCACGCCGGACGAAGTCTTCGCCCACCACGGGCAGGCGTTGGGCGCCGAGGACCTTGAGGACATCGTCGCCGACTACAGCGAGGACGCGATCCTGGTCGTCCAGAAGCAGCTTTATCGAGGCAAGGATGGGGCCAGGCAGGTTTTCACCCAGCTGCTCAGCGACGTCCCCCAGGCGCAATGGGAGCTTGAGACCGTATTCGCCGACGACGTTCTCTATCTGGAGTGGAAGGCCACCGGAGGCGGTCGCAAGGTCGAGGACGGGATCGACACGTTCGTCTTCCAGGACGGCACGATCCGCGTGCAAACCGTCGTCTATACCGTCCAGCCGGCCTGAGTCATCTGACCCACGAGGGTGCGTGCCGCCAATCCCGAGGATGCGACGGACATCGTCGGCTTCGACCTGACTGCCAGGACGTAGAACACGCGGCAGCGCCCGCGCGCCGAGCCCAACCAGTGGCGATCCGGCCCGAGGAGGAGCGAATGTACGAGAAGGATGGCGAGAAGTACTTCGTTGTCGACACCCATGTGCACTTCTGGGATGCCAGCCCGGAGAACTGGGTAGCTGGCCACGAGCAGTTCGCCAAGGGCTGGATCGAGTGCTTCCACGCGTACATGGGGCTCGGGCCTGCGGAGACTCACTGGCCGCTCGAGAAGTTCTACAAGATCTCCGAAGCGGAGCTCATGAAAGACCTCTTCGAGGACGGGTACGTCGACGTGGCGATCTTCCAGCCGACGTACCTCAAGGAGTGGTACCGCGAAGGCTTCAACACCACCGAGCAGGACGGTGCGCTCGCCGAGAAGCACCCGGGGAAGTTCATCGTGAACACCCGGTTCGACCCCCGCGACGGGGACGCTGGCCTGAAGGAACTGGAGGAGAAGGTCGCTCGCTGGGGCTCGCGCGGGGTCAAGCTCTACACCGCTGAGTGGCGCGACGGTTCGCGCGGTTACACGCTGAAGGACCGCGAGTCCTATATCTATCTCGAGAAGGCCCAGGCGCTCGGCATCAAGAACATCCATGTGCACAAAGGACCGACGATCTGGCCCCTGGACAAGGACGCGTTCGACGTCTCCGACGTGGACCATGCCGCGACGGACTTCCCGGAGCTCAACTTCATCGTCGAGCACGTCGGTCTGCCACGCATCGAGGACTTCTGCTTCATGGCCACCCAGGAACCAAACGTGTATGCGGGACTCGCTGTGGTCATCGGTGGCCTGATGCACGCCCGGCCGAAGTTCTTCGCGAAAGTGATGGGCGAGCTCCTGTTCTGGGTCGGCGAGGACAAGATGATGTTCGGCAGCGACTACAGCATCTGGGAGTCGAAGTGGCAGGTCGAGGGGTTCGTGGACTGGGACTACCCCGGTGACGAGTTCTCCGACTATCCGCGCGTCAATGCCGCGTCCAAGAAGAAGATGCTGGGCCTGAATGCAGCGAGGCTGTACGACATCGAGGTCCCGGCCGAGTTTCAGCTGCCGGCCGAGGCCGGTACCCCCGGCGCCCAGGACGACGCGACATTGGTGGATGACGGAGGCGGGACCAAGGTGTGACCAACACCCGAGAACTGCTTGACGCGCTGGACACAGTGCGCGACCCGGAGTTGGACGAGTCGCTGCTCTCGCTCGGGTTTGTCACGTCGTGCACCGTGTCCCCGGACGGGGTCGCGGATGTCCGGCTGCGGCTGCCCACCTACTTCTGTGCGCCCAACTTCGCCTTCCTCATGGTGGCCGACGCATACGAGGCAATCAGCGGCGTGGCTGGGGTCCGGCGGGCGCAGGTTGTGCTGGAGGACCACTTCGCCTCAGTCGAGATCAATCGCGGCGTTGCCGCCCGCGCAGGATTCGTGGAGTCCTTCGACGGCCTTGCCGAGACGGAGCTGGACGAGCTGCGAACCGACTTTGTGCGCAAGGCGGTGCTGGCCGCCACCGATCGGGTATGTCGCCCGCTGCTCGCTGCCGGACGGACTCCGAACGAGCTCGCCGAGCTCATGCTCGGCGACGTTCCCCAGTCGCCCGACCGAGAACGCCTGCGCGCGCGCCGGGCCGAGCTCGGTTTGCCGGCCGGCGACGACGCGCCGCTGCTGGTTGACCCGGTCAGCGGCGAGGCGGTCGGGGTGGATGCTCTGCCCGTGCATCTGCGGCGGGCCCGGCTGACCGGGGTCAGCCTGCAGGCCAACGGCGGGGTGTGCCGGGACTTGCTGGCTGAGAGATACGCCAGCGTCGGACTAGGGGAGGAGACGAACCGATGAAGGCCGTCCGGCTACACGGCTACCACCAGGCGCCCGTCGTCGAGCAGGTACCGGAACCGACCATCCGGACCCCGCTGGACGTGATCGTGAGGGTCGGCGGCGCCGGGGTCTGCCGAACCGACCTGCACATCATGGAGGGGCAATGGGCGGAGGCGATGCACCCGCCGCTGCCCTACACGGTCGGTCATGAGAACGCCGGTTGGGTGCACGAGGTCGGCTCCGCGGTGACCAATGTCCAGGTCGGAGACACGGTCATCCTGCACCCGACGCCGACCTGCGGCCTGTGTCGTGCTTGTCGGGCGGGTCAGGACATGCATTGCGCCAACAGTTCCTTCCCCGGCCTGGACAGCGACGGCGGGATGGCCGAGTACCTGCTGACCTCGGCAAGGGCCTGCGTCAAGCTCGACCCCGAGACCGAACCGAAGGACGTCGCGGCGCTGGCCGACGCCGGCATTACCGCGTACCACGCGGTGCGGAAGGCGATCCCGCAGCTTTATCCCGGCACGACCTGCGTGCTCATCGGCGCCGGCGGGCTCGGCCACATCGGGATCCAATGCCTTGCCGCGCTCACCGCCACCAAGATCATCGTGGTGGATCGCAACCCGGATGCCTTGAAACTCGCCGAGCAGTTGGGCGCGCAGCACACGGTGGTCGCCGACGGCGGCCAGGTCGCCGCGGTGCAGCAGCTCACCGACGGGGGTGCCGATGTCGTACTCGACTTCGTCGCCGAGCAGGGTGCCGAGAACGAAGGCTTCACCATGACGCGCAGCGGCGGCTCGTACTTCGTCATCGGCTACGGCGGCACCCTCAACGTGCCGACCCTGGCCATCATCTCCACCGAGCGCAACATCATCGGCAACATCGTGGGCACCTACAACGAGCTCGCCGAGCTGATGGTGCTGGCCCAGAACGGAAAGGTCACCCTGCACACCAGTACGTATCCGCTTGACGCCGCCGTGGAAGCCATTCAGGATCTCGACGCCGGTCGGGTGCGCGGGCGCGCCATCCTCGTTCCCTAGCTCATCGGTGCACGTCGCCTGTCCGGTCCGAGCGACTCGTCGACGGTGGAGGTTGTCGAGATGGAGTACACGCGCCTGGGGCGGTCGGGTCTGACGGTCAGCCGAGTCGGCCTGGGCTGCATGAGCTACGGGCAAGCCGCTGTCCGGGATGCACCAGTGGACCCTGGACGAGGATGCCGCCGCGCCGTTCTTCCGGCAGGCCGTGGAGCTGGGGGTCACGTTCTGGGACACCGCCAACGTCTATCAAGGCGGCACCTCGGAGGAGTTCGTCGGCCGCGCCATCGACCGGTACTCCCGGCGCGAGGACATCGTGCTCGCCACCAAGGTTCACGGGAAGATGCACGACGGTCCGGGCGGCAGCGGGCTCTCCCGCAAGGCCATCATCGAGCAGCTGGACGGCTCCTTGCGTCGGCTGGGCACCGACTACGTCGACGTGTACTACATCCACCGCTTCGATGACCAGGTGCCGGTCGAGGAGACCATGCAGGCGCTGCACGACGTGGTGATGGCCGGGAAGGTGCGCTACCTGGGCGCCTCGTCGATGTGGGCCTGGCAGTTCGCGAAGATGCAGACCGCCGCCGAGTTGAACGGCTGGACGAGGTTCTCGGCGATGGAGGATCAGTACAACGTCCTCAAGCGGGAAGAGGAGCGCGACATGATCCCGCTCTGCCTGGACCAGGGCGTCGGACTGACCCCGTACTCACCGCTGGCCAAGGGCCGAGCAGCACGCCCCTGGGGCGAGCAGACCGCCCGTTCATCCACGGACGCGGTCGCCCAGTCCTTCGACCGGGATGCCGACAAGGCGGTCGTCGACGCCATCCAACGGGTCGCGGACGCCCGCGCGATCCCGATGGCTCAGGTCGCCCTCGCCTGGGTGCTGTCGAAGCCGGCGGTTTCCTGCCCGATCGTCGGCGCGACCAAGCCCAAGCACCTCCAGGACGCCGTCGCGGCCCTGGACGTCAAGCTCACCGAGGACGAGATCGAGGCGCTGGAGGAGCCGTACACCGCGCAGGACAACTACTGGTGGTGACGTGCCATCGCCGGGCGCGAAGCCTGACTTCCGTTCGACGCGGCCAACGTCCCGTCGTCGCTCCACACCTGAAGTGCCGCTCCCGCTCGGTATTGGCGGTCGGCCCTGATCAGGCGCTCGCCATGTGGGCGGCGAGGATGTAGACGCCGTGGCGGTCGAGGTTGTGTCGGCTCGGTCGTAGCGGGTGGTCGTGCGGGGGGTCGGCGTGCCGAGAGGCGTTCTGCGCCTCGGGTAGAGGTACGCCGGCGTCGAGCATGGTGGTGACGAAGGCGTGCGCAGCACGTTCGGGTGCACGCGCCGCTGAATGCCGGTGGTCTTGGCGGTTCGGCGGACGACTCGGGTGACGGGTTACGACATCTGCCAAACGAAGCGAGAACAACGCCATGGGCGTTCGCGGTCGGGTTCGGAGGAGCCAGAGCCCGCCGGCTCGGCGGCTCCAGATGCGCGAACAGTTGGTGGCGATCGGAGACGATTGCTGGATCGAGAACGAATCCGGCCGCCGCCGTGTCAAAGGTCGACGGTGGCATTGTTGCCGGGCGACGCCGTGCACGTCACCCACAACCAGGGGTGGCCGACGCCGGTTGTCAGCATCACCGATGTGTGTGGGTCGAACCTCACGGCGCTGAGCCCAACGTGTCGTGTTGTCTGTGGCCGCGGTCGTCTCGGACCGCGTCCGGGCGAGCACGCTCGGCGAACCACCCGTTTTAGTCATAGTCGAAACGGTGGGAGGAGAGGAGTGTCCGGCCCCACGGACTTCGACCCGTTTGGGGGGGCTATGAGGGTTTTGACGCGTTGCGCTCGTCTGGCCTCTTGATGCAAGGGGTCGACTGTGGGTTACTAACCACCACAAAAAGGGGGAAATGATGGGCGACAACACGAGGGTCCTGCTCCGCGGCTGGCACGCTTGGCGTGTAATCGGTGTCGCGCTCGCGGTTTTGACCACGGCCATGGTTGGCGGCGCGGCGTCGACGGCTGCCGCGGATTCGCCGGCGACTGCCGTGCTGGATTGGAACAAGCACGCGCTGGACGCGCTCGCGAACGCGCCGGCCGCCGGCACGCCCGGTGCGGGCTTCACGCCGCCGGTGCAAGCCGTGCACGTCGCGATGGTCCAAGGCGCCGTCTACGACGCCGTGAACGCGATCGACGGCGGGCACGAGCCATACCTCGAGGGGCTGCCGCCGGCCCCAGGCTCGGCCTCTGAGGCTGCGGCCGCCGCAACTGCCGCCCACGACGTGCTGGTGGCGGTGCTGAACCAGGCGCCGCTGACCGCGACGTTCACGGCAGCGGTCCGGGAGACGATCATCGACCGACTCGATACGCTCCTCGCGAGCTCGATCTTGGCGGCCACCGCCGTCGACGGCGCATCCGCGGTCTCGGACGGCATCGACGCGGGTGAAGCGGCGGCCGCCGCGATGATTGCCCAGCGCACGGGCGACGGCCGCTGGGGGACTTTCCGTTTCACCTGCGGCGAGGATCCCGGCGACTGGCGACCCGTGACGTCGACCGAGTGCACGACGCCGTCCGGCCCGAGCGACCCGTTCGCGTGGGTGGCGAAGGTCGACCCGTTCGTCGTCCAGAGCGGCCTGCAGTTCGTCAGCAGGGGACCACGCGACCTCACGAGCGGGGCGTACGCCAAGGAGTACAACGAGGTGAAGATGCTCGGCGCCTCGGACAGTGTGCGCTCGGAGGAGCAGCAGGCCGTCTTCGACTTCTTCCTGGTCAACCCGATCGAGATGTACAACCGCGCGTTCCGCGAGTACGCGGCCGCGCAGGGAATCGCGCTCGCGGAGCAGGCACGCCTGTTCGCCACGCTGACGTTCGCCGGCGGGGACGCGCTGATTACCTGCTGGGAGGACAAGGCGCTGTGGAGCTTCTGGCGACCCGTAACCGCGATCCAGCTGGGGGATGAGGACGGCAACCCGAAGACGGACGGCGATCCAGACTGGACATCTGCGGTTGCCACTCCTCCCTATCCGGATCACTCCTCGGGCTACAACTGTGCAACGGGGTCTTACATGGAGGCCGGCGAGCTCTACTTTGGGCGGGGCCGGACGACCTTCACCCTCGAGCACGCGACCGGGGCGATGTCGCGTACGTACAAGCACTTCCGCGATGTCTGGGACGACACGATCGACGCCCGCGTCTACCAGGGGATCCATTTCCGCTCCGCCGACGAGCAGGGTGCACAGATCGGGCGACGACGTCGCCCGCTGGGTGGACAAGCACGCGCTGCAACCCGCGAAGTAAGCCGATGAGCCGGGAGGAGGCCGGCTGTCGACAGCGCGGCCTCCTCCCGCTGCTCACAGACCAAATCGGCGCCGACGCCGAACGGTTCGGTGGCAAGGGCGTGCGAAGGGCCCCATGAGGCGGTCGAAGCAGTTTCGCGACCTTGGCAATCGCGCGCGCCCATACGTCCTGAACGGGACGTCCGTGGTGCCCGGCTATTGCATGATCCCGCCGAGCGACATGTTCTGGCGGTGTTAGCGCCGACTGCGCCGACCACTCACGCGAGCGCCAGTACGAAGATGTCGCGGCGTTCCTGGAGGACATCGGTGTACCGGTGTGCGTCTTCGGCCACTCCAGCGGCGCCGCCTGGGTGCTCGGTGGCGCGGCTCGCGCCGCGGCGGCGTGTCGAGCGATTGCCCTGTACGAACCCGCCCTCCCCGAGAGTCGACCAGTGATGCACGAGGACGCCTACGAGCGTTTCCGTGAGGCGATCACCGACGGCCGTTACGCCGACACCGTTTTGATATTGGTCGATGACATCGTCATGCCAACCGATGAGGAGCGAGCGATATTCACAATGCCCGTCGTAGGTCGTGGGTCGCTCGGAGCGGCTTGGCACGTTGCCGTAGGACCATCGAGTCGTGGGCTGGCACTGCGTGCTGCTTTGCTTGCCTGCTCTTCTTCGCCGAGTCCATCGCACGGTGGGGCTGGACAACGGCCCTACATTCGGAACCGTCGCCGATCCGGGCGCTGGCTGCGCCGGCTCTATCGTCATGCGCCACCCGGAGGCCATCAGCGCGTTACCCCGCTCACGACGGATCCGCTGACGTTCACGGTTGACATTCAGTGGAGCACAATGGGCGCTCGACCAGGGCGAGCTTCGACCGCTTGCGAGGTCCTGCCGAGGACCGCATCGCTCACGACAGGAGCAAACGGTGAGTGCGGTCGACGATCGCGGCGGCGACACGGTGGGCCGCGTCGGGCACTTGGTCGAGATAGAGGTTTGGCTCGATTAGCTCAACCTCCATGAGGACGGGACTGCCGTCGTGGTCGGCGACAAGGTCGACGCGGCCATAGAGCGGCACGTCTCCGAAGCGTTCGCTGATGTGCTGGTGAACCGCTTGGGCAAGTGCGAACTCGGGTTCGGTGGCATTACCTGGGACGACGAGGTCCGGGTCGTACATCACTTCGGCCGCGCCGATCGCGTCGTCGCGGACCGGGGCGATCTCATCGGGTCGCAGCACCGCGCGTTTGCGCAGGACGTGACTCGGCTCGCCGTCGAGAAACACGATCGCGGTCTCACCGAGGTTGTCGACTGATGCCAGGTACGGCTGGATCATCGCGGTTCGACCATTGGCGTGGATCCGCTCGATCAACTCCACCGCCTGGTTCTGCGTGCGCTCGCTGAACCGTCCCGAGTCCCTGGCTCCGACGGAGATCGTGGGCTTCACGACCGTGTCACCGACCAGGGCGGGAGTCGGGTCGCCCGGCTCCACGTACACGGTCTGGACCACCGGGATGCCCGCAGTCGCAAGATCAGCGAGATAGTGCTTGTCGCTGTTCCAGCGCACGATGTCTGGGGCGTTGTGCAGTCGGCGACCCACCGACTCGGCCCAGGCGACGAACTGGTCTCGACGCGAGGTGTAGTCCCAGGTGGAACGGATGACGACCGAGTCGAAGGTTGCCCATTTCACTTGCGGGTCGTCCCACGGACAGCGATCGACCTCCACACCCAGCTCGGCGAGCGCGCCGGCGAGACGTTCGTCGTCGGTGAACTCCGGCGGCATCGCGGAGAAGGTGGCGATCGCGACACGCACCCGCCGATGCTATGGCCGTGGGGGCCTGCTGCCGACTGGTCCGCGGTCTGAGCGCCGCAAGAACTCACCGTACGCCGGGGGCAACCGCGCGCGAGACGCTCCTCCAACTCGCCGCTCGCCGCGTCCGCCGCTGGCAGCCGCAGGACCGACCCCCGGTCGCGCGTCGGCCATAGCGGTGTGGGTTCCCGATGTCCGATCCTGCTCGACGAGCAATCGGCCCCAAGGCTCGAGTACAGCGTTGATCAGTAACGCGGTCTCCCATAAGGCACTCGGCATCCCAGGTCCATCTTCATCGCCACTTTCGTCGATGACATGAGGATGCTGGACGTCGACCACGCCAGGAATCGACGCGGCCACGCAGAAGCGCCCGCTCGCGGTCGTGGCTGACCGACCGACGAATTCGGCCGCGGTGCAGTCCTCAGCCACCGACGCCCTGGCCGGTGCCGCTTTCGCCCACCGGGGTGCGCGGTGTCGGCCGCTCGGGTAGACACGGAGCCATGAAGGGTGACCGGGTCGAGGTCATGATCGACGCTGGGGAGGGGGTGCGCACGTTCGAGGTCGTGGCCAGGCGCGCTGGCCGCCGGGTCGAGACGACCACCGTGCGCGGCGTCGTCGAGGTCGCCGAGGTGACGCGCACGGGTGTCGTTGTGCGCACCGCGCGCTTCATGGCCAGCCGCGTCATCGCAGTGGTTGAGCACCCAGTCGGCGGCCGGCTGCCCGAGGAGGTGGCGGACAGCCAGCCCCAGCTCCCGCTCGCCTGACTTGCCGACGGTCTGGCCGGTCGA
Source organism: uncultured Actinomycetota bacterium (assembly GCA_963836025.1). Lineage (GTDB taxonomy): Bacteria > Actinomycetota > Actinomycetes > JBEVHX01 > JBEVHX01 > JBEVHX01. Next base: position 63,990 of record CAWIIE010000006.1, on the reverse strand, counting down.
TGCCACGGATCGGGTGGCGTCGACAGAATGATCGACGTGATCGATCTGCTGGGCCCCGGATAGGAGCTGCACGCCATCGCTCAGGCGTCCTGAGGTACTCCTCGAGCGAGTACGAGCGCGCACGCGATGCGGCGGAGGGACTGGCTGCGGTGTTACCGAACGGCAGGAACTAGCGGATGGCGCGCGGGGGATTCGCGAGGACGTGCAGTCCAACGGCCCGGACGAACCGACTCCAGGTGGTCGATCGTGGACCACCGGTTGACACGAAAGCGCATGCCATGGGCCTGAAGGATCTGAATCGGGACTATCCGCGATGGCGTGGATCGCCCTGGCAGTCAGAAGGTCAGGGTTCGAATCCCCTTAGCTCCACCCCGTTGACCTGCGACGATGCAAGTTCATTTCCTCGCCCCGCGTTGATGCCGGGCTACGCGCTGTCGCCGGGGAGTCGCTAGGAAACTGCTTGGCACGAGCCAACACGCACTCGAACCGCAGCACACGCGACAACGTGTCACGTCGGCTAGGGCAAGACGGGTACAAGGTTCGGTAAAACAGTGCTTGCGAAGCTAGTGGCCGCGCTGGATCCGCCATTCTGTGCCGGTGTTCGTGCCCGGACTGATCGCGGACTTTGATGTCCGCAAAGCCGGTGCAACTGGGCCCGACTCGTAGTCGGACAGCGCAGCATGCTGGCGGAACAGAGGGCGAAAGCGAACGCGAGCAGGCAAACTGCCCGTCGGCGACGGGAGCCTGGAGGACCACGAACGCAACCAGGTGGGCGGGAGTCGAGAGGATCATGGCAACCCAGGCGACGGTGGGGACCGTATACCCCGCAGCGCCAATCCGAGCCGGATGGCTCCAGGATGCGCCCGGTCACGTCCACGCGGCTGGGACGGCCGGCCCTGTCAGAGCATGCCCGGCGCCGCGGCGTTCGGCAACGGGGCCGGCTCGGGCTGCGCGCTGCCGGCCCGGTCGACGGCCAGCAGGCGACCGCCCATCAGTGCGTACCAGATCCAGACGAGTGCGACGAACACGCAGAACCCGAGGTCTCCCGGCAGCCCGAGGCTGGTGAATGCGACGGCGACGAGGAGGACCGGCCACCAGCCGAGCAGCCGCCAGCGGCGCCATGCAGGGTTGCCCCGGAGGGCCAGTCCCGAGGCCGGGTAGGCGACCAGCGCGCCGAACAGCACCAGCAGGAAACCCATGACGTGCACGGTGCCCGACAGCGTGGCCGCTTCGTCGCCGAGGTCGGTGGTGCCGGCGTTCATGATCGTGCCGACCGAGAAGACGGCGAACCCGACGGTGGCCACCCAGCCGGAGATGCGGCGGGTGAACTCGCGCCGGAGGCCGAGGGCGAAGACGGCGACCAGAACACCGGTGACCACGAAGTTGACGCTCTGCACCAGCCCGAAGTCGCCGCGGAGAAGGACGCTGGGGTACGGCACCTCGTTCTCGCTGGTCGGCGACCAGCCGACCGAGCGGATGTAGTCCCACTGCAGCCAGGTCAGCAGCGCCGTGACCCCGAGCCACAGTGGTGCGATCGCGATGCCGGCGAGGGCGGAGGTGCGTCGGGTGACGGTGCTCATGGCGACTCCTTCGATGGGGTTGCCACGACCGTAGGTTCGGCTCCCCACCCCTGGCCTCGGCCCCGCGGGCGAACCTCGCTCATCCTCGAGGACGAGCCCGCCGTCCCGTTGGACGAGCCGCGGGCCTTTGCGGAGCCCTAACGTGCTCGCCATGTCCCTGCTGGCGGGCGTCGACCGTCGCGACGTGGCCCTGACCGCCGCGGTGGTGGCGATTGGCCAGGTGGACGCGGTCGCGCCCGGGCTGTATGGCACCAGCGTCGTCGGGCCGCGCTGGGTGGTCTCGGTGACCTACCTGGTGGCTGGGCTCGCGGTGCTGGTCCGGCGCACCCGGCCCGGGCTGGCGTTCGCCGTCGGCATCGGCGCGCTTGCCGTGCAGGCGTTGACGGTCGGGACATCTGAGGGCAACGGCTCGCTGCTCCCCGCGGTGTTGCTGACGTACTCGGTGGCGGTGCACGGCAGCCGACGGGTTGCGCTGGCGGCACTCTGCGCCATCCCGGTGGTTTCCGCGTTGCGCGAGATCAACAACCCGGAGAACACCACGGTCGCCGCGGTGCTCAACGGCCTCGGCTGGGACATCGCCATCGTGGCCGTCTGGCTGCTCGGCGCCTATGTTCGCACCCGCCGCCAGCTCGTGGCCGAGCTGCGGCAGCGCGCTGCCGACTCCGCCGACGCGGCGGCCTCCGCCGAGCGTGCCAGGGTGGCCCGCGAGCTGCACGACGTGCTCGCACACAGCCTCGGCGTGGTCGTCGTCCAGGCCGAGGCGGCCGAGGCGGCACTGGCTCGCCGGCCGGAGGTCGCCGCCGAGTCCCTGCAGTCGATCCAGCGCACCGGCCGCGAAGCGCTGGTGGAGGTACGCCGGCTGGTCGGCGTGCTGCGCGAGGATGAGGCGCTGCGGGAGCCGACACGGGGAGCCGCGGCGGTCGGGGAGCTGGTGCACGGCGAGTCAGCGCGGCCGGACTCCCCGTCGATCTCGAGGTGCGGGGCTCGGTCGACGGGCTGCCGGCGGCACCCGACCTCGCGGTCTACCGGATCGTGCAGGAGTCGTTGACCAACGTGCTCAAGCATGCCGGTGCCACCAAGGCGCACGTGCTGATCGCGCGCCGGCCCGACCAGGTCGCCGTCGAGGTCACCGACGACGGCACCGGTGCTGCGAACGGCCGGGCCGGCGACTCCGGCAACGGGCTACGTGGCATGCGCGAGCGGGTCACTGCCCTCGGCGGCACGTTCTCGGCCGGACCCGGAAGCGACGGTGGCTTCGCGGTGCGTGCGGTGCTCAGCCTCCAGGAGCCCCGGTGACCCCGCCGGCAACGGTGGTCCGGGTGCTGCTGGCCGACGACCAGCAGCTGGTGCGCGACGGGTTCGCGACGATCCTCGACCTGGAGGACGACCTCGAGGTGGTCGGTTCGGTGGCCGACGGGGTGGCGGTCATCACTGCGGCCCGCGCGCTGGAACCGGACGTGGTGCTGATGGACGTCCGCATGCCGCTGATGGACGGGATCGAGGCGACCCGGCGGATCCTCGCCGGATCCCCGGTGTTGCCGAAGGTCCTGGTGCTCACCACCTTCGACCTCGACGAGTACGTCTTTGCAGCGCTTCAGGCGGGCGCCAGCGGCTTCCTGCTCAAGGACACGCCGCGGGCCGGCCTGCTCGCTGCGGTCCGTTCGGTGGCGGCCGGGGACGTGCTGCTGTCGCCGGTGGTCACCCGCCGGCTGGTCGAACGGTTCGCCCGCCGTACGCCGGCGGTTTCGACCGACGAGTGGCGGTCGCTGAGCCCACGGGAGCGAGACGTCGCGGTGCTCATGGCTCGGGGGCGCTCCAACGCAGAGATCGCGGAGGCGCTCGTGGTCAGCGAGGCCACCGTGAAGTCGCATGTCGCCCACGTGTTGACCAAGACCGGGCTGCGCGACCGGGTGCAGGTGGTTGTCCGCGCCTACGAGACCGGGCTGGTCGAGCCCGGTGAGCATCCGGGCGCCCCCTAGGTGGCTCCCACGACCGAGACCCGGGTGGTCGCGATCCCGCTGCACACCCGGTTCCGCGGCATCACGATGCGCGCGGCGATGTTGCTCCGCGACGACGCCGGCCGGGGCGAGCGGCTATCCGTCCTTCTCCCTCGGCGCCGAGATTCTGCGTGGGCAGCCCAATCCAACCCAGTCACGGGAGAAGAACCTCACACTTCGGCAATCTGTCCCATAGGGACCGGACGCTGCAGCGCGTCTGGAGCTACACCGCCGTCTGGTCAGCGATTGCGAAGGCCGGTGGGGTGGTCACCGCAACGGCGATCCGCAGCTCGCCCGAAGCAGGATCATGTTGCTGTCGAACAGGCCCGGCCCCTGGTCGGAGGCGAGCACGTTGGCCAGCTCCCGCCAGGCGAGCACCACCTTGGTGAAGTCGGCGACGACGGTGGCGCTGCCGACCGGCACCTCGCGGCTCGACACCCGCCGCACGCCGCCCGGTCCTGCCGAGGCCGCGCGAGCGCCGCCCTGATCGCGGCAATTGAGCACGGATGCGTGCACTTTCAATTGACAGTGCGGCCCCGGGGGGCGAACTAGCGCGGTCGCTGTGACCAGCGCGCCCGCTCGAGCACTTCGCGCGTCCGCTCGGGCGAAACCCGGTGACTGGCGATGTCCTCGGGCCAGTTGGCCACCTCGGCTTCGGCCCATTCGGCCCAGGAGGCGACGAGGGCATAGAAGTCGGTGAGGAAGGCGCCGAAGAGGAGGGTGGTGGCGCGGCGCTGGTCATACAGCCCGTCTCCATCGGCGAACTTCTCGCCGCCCTCGATGTTGCCGGCATTCACCTCCACAGCCCACGCGCGGGCGCGGGCAATGGTGGCGAGGGCGTCGTCGCGGGTGCCGTGGTCCGCAAAGACGAGTTTGACCAGGCCTTCGAACTCGAGCGCTGGGCCGTCCCCGGGGTCGGCGAGCCACTCGGCGAGCGCGCGTCGGCCGGACGGAGTGATCGTGTACACGGTGCGCGGGCGGCGGCCGACGGCGTCCTTACGAGAGCTGGCGTACCCGTGCAGGGCGAGCTTCTTGGGCTCTTCGAACAGCTTGCTCTGCGCGCGCGGCCACGCTCGGCCGATGCTGCGGTCCATCGCCTTGGCGAGCTCGTATGTCGAGTGCGGGCGCACCGCGAGGAGGCCGAGCACGCCGTACGTCGTCGTGGTGAGCCGTGGAAGTGCAGTTGACACGATCCTCCCTTCGGGACTAAAACTAGCACATACTCTCTTTGGGACTATCCGGTGCGGAGGCGATGATGAACGACATGGCGCTGGAGATCGACCCGCGGAACGCGGGCGTACTCCGTGAATGGGACGGTGAGCACGGCACCTACTGGGCCGAGCACGCGGCGACGTACAACGCATCCATCGCTCGCTATCAGTCTGGGCTGATAGCAGCGATCGGGGCGCAGCCTGGAGAGCGGATCCTCGACGTGGGGTGCGGTTCCGGTGGGCTAGCGATTGACCTGGTGCGCGGTACTCCAGGTACGACCGCGCTGGGAGTCGACCTGTCGACCGCCCAGCTCGAGGTGGCGAGACAACAGGCTGGCGAGCTGCCGGTGACGTTCGCGCAGGCCGACGCCCAGGTGCATGACTTCGGAGCACATTCCTTCGACGTGATCGCCAGCCGGACAGGGACCATGTTCTTCACCGATATGGCAATGGCATTCGCCAACCTTGCCAAGGCGACCCGACCCGGCGGTCGCTTGGTGATGCTCGTGTGGCGCGGGATCGAGGACAACGAGTGGCTCCGCGAGTTCTTCGGCGCGATCGGGCGGGTCCTGCCAATGGCTCCACCGCCGGCCGATGCCCCGGGTCCGTTCTCGCTCAGTGACCCGGATCGCGTGCGCGACCTGCTTCACGCAGCAGGCTGGGCCGATGTCGCCTTCGCCGCCGCTGACGAACTGTTGTGGTTCGGGCCCAGACCCGGACTCTGCGACCACGTTCATGGTCGGCCAGATGAAGTGGCTGTTCGACAAGCTCGACGACGTCGGCAAGCGGCAGGCCGAGGCGAACCTGCACGAGGTCATGGCCGCACATGCCGGCGAGGACGGCGTGCTCCTCGGGTCCGGTGCCTGGATCGTCACCGCGCGACGCTAATGATGCCGCGCCGCAGACTGGCGCCTCGCGGCAAATGAGTCCGCTGATCGGTGGGTTCTCGGGGTGTCTGCGCGCGGCGAATGCCCGATAACCCACCAACGAGCCCGGTCGCTCATCGGCATGTCTGGAAGTAGACCCTGGGCCGACCGGGTGTCTTACGGATATGCGGGCCTATCGAGTTTCGTGCGACCCGACTCCGTGCCCGGCTCACCGGCCGCCATGACCAACGAGCTGGGATTGCGCAACCTGGCCTTCGAGGTCAACGACCGGCAGGCGGCTGTCGATTGGGCAGCCACCGAGAGGGCTACCGACCGCTCGGTGGCATCGGCGAGTACGAGGGCGCTTGGCGGATGGCTTACGTACGGGGGCCGGAGGGGATCATCGTCTCGCTGGCCGAGCGCATCGGCTGAACCGGGATGCCGGGACGCCGCGCTCGGCCGAAACGCACGCTCATAACCGCGATGAGAACGGGCAATCTGTGCGCGCTGCAGGCCTGGGGCGTCGGCGAACTGTGCCCGTGGCGCCGGGGACGACGGCCGGGGACGACGACAGAACGCAGAGTCGGTCGCGCGCTCGGTCTGCGGTCTGGTTCGCACCACGACGATGTTGAGTAGGTGCGATCGGGGCGCCGATGAGAAATGGCGCCGGCAGTCGTCTGAGTACGGTCCGGTGAACGCGCGGCGCGCATCAAGGGAGAGCAACGAGATGAGACCACTTCGATACTCGATCAACGTCACGCTCGACGGCTGCTGCCATCACGAGGCAGGGCTCCCCCCGGACGAGGAGTCGATGCGCCACTGGACCGCTGAGATGGAACGAGCCGATGCCCTGCTATTCGGCCGGGTGACCTACGAGATGATGGAGTCGGCGTGGCGGCAGCCGGCCACGGGCACGTGGCCTGACTGGATGGATGAGTGGGAGATCCCGTTCGCCGAGACCATCGACCGGGCGAAGAAGTACGTCGTGTCGAGCACGCTGAGCGGGGTCGATTGGAATGCCGAGCTGGTGCGAGGCGACTTGGGGCAAGCGGTTCAGCGGCTCAAGCAGGAGCCAGGCGAGGGCCTGTTCGTGGGTGGCGTGACGCTTCCCCTGGCGTTGGCAGATCTGGGACTGATCGACGAGTACGAGTTCCTTGTGCAGCCGGTCCTTGCCGGACACGGGCCGACGTTGCTCGCCGGTCTGCGCGAGCGCATCCAGCTCGAGCTCGTGGATCGCCATGAGTTCCGGTCGGGGGCGGTCGCCCTGCGATACCGGCCCACGCGAGATACGGCTTGACGTGATTTGTCCTGGCACGTTGGCCGCTGCCTCGCGACGGAACGACGGTTCCGGTGGGCGGCGCACGCCGACGCCGCGACATCTGTCCCGGCACGGGCGTCGTCCATAACTGCCGATCTGTGCGGCTGCATGCCTCAATCAGGGCGACCTGAAAGTGCCGTTCAGCTCATCGCGCTCGAGGCAACGACCTTCCCGATCTGCCTGCTTGGTGGCTCAGCAAGATGCGGGAGGACGTGCTCGCGCATCCATGTGTTCCCGACCTCGCTCGCAATGCGATCGAGTGTCTCGGGGGTTTCCGCCACGATGATCCGAACCAAATCCTCCGGTCCCAACTCGAAGACGTGGAAGGCGTCGACGCCCTGAATCCCTCGCGTCCGCGATGGCAGCTCGGCCTGCGCTCGCGCCCACACGTCCGGCGGGATCGCGGAGTTGAGCCGAAGCCGGTTCACGACCGCATGCATGCCCGTCAACTTTCTGCGCGCACATTGACGATAGCGACGGCGCTTTATCGCGGCGATTAGGCGCTGCGACTCATCGACGTCGCGTGTCGCGTTGGCGTCGCCTCGTCGTCCGGTCGCGTCTGGGGCGGCGTCGCCTCGGACCTGGCTGCTGTGCCTGCGCGGTGTCATCGAGCGTCACTTGGGCGGCGCTTCGATGAGCACGTCGTCGGTCTCGAACGCGTGACCTTGGGCTGCAGTCCGGCAGTCGCGAGCGCTCGGAGGCACGCCGTGCTGATGGAAGGCGGGCGTCCACCGCGGTAGCCGGGCAGTGGCGGCAGTCAGTTTGTGTGCCTTAAGTAGTGAACTCCACCAGGTCCGCACAGAAGTCGCGGTCCGAGAAGTCGCTGTTCCCGGTGGAGGAGCGCACGATCCGGAACGAGGTGGGGTCCTGGACGTCGTCGCTGGGGTCACCGGGCGTGCCGTTGTAGTCGATGTCGAAGGCGAATCGGATTTGGCCGGGGTCCTTGAGCACCAGCTTGCCGTGCTGGTCGTAGAAGCGGGAACCGCCGGAGGCGAACACGGTGAGGGTGATGGTGCCGTCGCCGTTGTCGACGATCGTGTGGTCCCTGTGGCTGGCGGTGAAGACGTTGGTGAAGGTGCCGCCGGTCTCCAGGTTGGTGGTCACGACGGTGCCGCGCACGCTCTCCCGGGCGTACGGGAACGGTGACGAGCCGCGCTGGTTGAACACGAAGTTGCCCGAGACGTCCCCGCTGTCCTGGGCCGGGGTGCCGTCGCAGTCGTAGACGTCGCTGGTGAAGACGTCGTGGAAGTGCTCCTTCTCGATCGGTCGGGCACTAGCGGGTGTACTGGAAAGCATGATGCCCGCGATGGCCAGCCCCCCAGCGATGAGTACGGAACGTCCTTTCATGACCCCTCCCCTTGTCGAGAATCGACGGCGGAGGTGAATGTGTCAGCCACATGTGCGACGTGGCGATGGCCCGAAAGGTGGATTCACTGCTTGCGGCCGAGCCACGACTCACCGTCAACGCGGACCGCAAGCAGGTGGCGGACGCCCGCGTCAGCGGACGCTCCGGTCACGGAACTGGCCGCGGATGGCGCCGCCGGGGAACTCGGAGTTGTGCACGTTGGCGTAGTAGGTGGCCGGGTGTCCCGCCGGATGTCGCGTAGCCGACTCCGATCCTGCCCAGCAACGCTTCCGCCGAGCGCAGTCAGTATGTACGCGAGGGTCGCCGGCGGGCCGACAGCGAGCTCGGCACGTCAAGGAACCCCGACGACCACCGGACAGTTGGCTCCGGCAACGGCGGCGTGAATGTGGCGAGGATCGGTGGGGCGATCCCGTCCAGCCGAGGGTGAAGCCGGCAACGGGTCCCGTGCGGAGTCGACCAGGGCCAACACTGCGCCGCCGCTCAGCATGTGCCGTTCTTGCGCGCAACTGATCCGGCATGCCGAGCGACCTTCGGGCTGCGCTCTCCTCGCGATTGTGCCGGTGTCGCCCGCACCGCGGGTGTACGGGCTCGGCGAGGCGCATGGACGCGGGCATGACGGATCATCTTCGAATGCGGACAGGTCAATGGAGGGTGGGTCGGTAGATGAGCTGTTGGATGTGACCGTCGAGCGTCCGGCTCTCGAGCAGCTCCAGGTCGAAGTCGGCCGCATCCTGGAAGATTGGCTCCAGCCCGGTCTGTCCGGTGATGACCGGGAACAGCGTCACCTGCACGCGGTCGACGAGGCCGGCGGCCATCAGCGACCGGTTCATCGACAGGCTGCCGTGCGAGCGCAACGGCACCTCGGACTCCTGCTTGAGCCGGGTGACGACGTCGACGGCGTCACCGCTGACGAGGGTCGCGTTCGGCCAGACCAGGGGTTCTTCCAGCGTCGTCGACACCACCGTTGCCGGCAGGCTCCTCATCCGGGTGACCCATGGGTCACGCACTTCGGAGTCCTCGGTGCTCGAGGCCAGCATCCGCGCGAATGCTCGATAGGTGTTGGCCCCGAAGACCATCCGCTGCGCCGCGCCGTACAAGGCAAGGCGGTGCTCGAGCAACTCGGGGCCTTGCTTACCCCAGTAGCCGCGCCAGTTGGCGGCTTCGCTGACCGAGCCGAAGCCGTCGAGGCTGGAAAAGACATCGAAGGTGTAGGTAGCGGTCATGTCGTTCTCCTCGGGTGCGGTTGATCGGTGTGGGTTCAGACGGGGACCACTGCCGAGACTCATCACCGTCGGGTCGGCCACAGCGTTGTGCAGGCGCTTCCACTTCGAAACGCCAGATGACCTCGTCCGGTGCCGATCCTGCCGACGCAAGGGATGCGCTGGCAAAGAGGGTCGGGTAGCGAAGCGCCCGACGAACCTCCCGATCTGCCGCGAGGAGAGCGCTCGGTATGTGGTGCTCGCGGGCAGTCTTCGTCCGACAGGATGCGTGGGTGGACGTTGCCTGGCCCGCGTGCCGCGAAGACTTCGTGAGCGCGCCGGAGACGTTAACCGCTGAGCCCCATCGCTGGTCAACCGCCAACGAACCGCGAACCCCGTCCGGAGCCTTACCGACCGGGGGCGCGATGTGCTCGGGGGCGATGGCCGTGGGACGGTCCAAGCACTCCATCGCGAAGCGGCTGTTCGACAGTCCCAAGACTGTCGAAGCGTGCACCGGCCGCAGCTTTGCCAGGCTCGGGCTGGGGCAGACGCCCGATGACCACCGACGCGCCGTGGCGGTGGTCACGTCCGTGCGTCAGCCAGGCAGGTGATGAACCGGAAGGGATGGATCGATGGGCGGCTTCTGCGCGGACCTAGGGATGAGCGTGCCGGTGGTACAGGCACCGATCGGCAGCGCCACCACCCCGCAGCTGGCGGCCGCCGTCAGCGAAGCCGGCGGTCTCGGCATGCTGGCGCTGACCTGGACCGACCTCGAGGAGGCCCGCCGCCGGATCAGGGCCACCCAGCAGCTCACGGCCCGGCCGTTTGGGGTGAACCTGGTCCTGCAGTGGCCGCAGGCCGACCGACTGGCCGTCTGCTTGGAGGAGCAGATCCGCCTGGTCTCGACCGCCTGGGGCGATCCCGCCCCATACACCGACCTCATCCACCAGGCGGGCGCGATCCACGTGCATTCGGTTGGATCGGCGCACGAGGCGAGGCGGGCCGTCGACGCCGGCGTCGACGCGGTGGTCGCGCAAGGCTGGGAGGCAGGCGGCCACGTGTTGGGGCAGGTCGCCAGCCTGCCGCTGGTGCCGGTCGTCGTCGACGCGGTTCACCCCGTTCCGGTGCTCGCCGCCGGTGGGATTGCCGACGGCCGCGGGCTCGCGGCCGTCCTCGCACTCGGTGCCGCCGCCGGCTGGATCGGAACGAGGTTCCTGCTGGCCACCGAGGCCCACGCGCATCCCGCCTACCAGGCCGCGATTCGCCTGGCCACCGAAACCGACACCGTCTACGGCGTGGTCTTCGACGGCGGGTGGCCGGAAGCTCCTCACCGGGTGTTGCGCAACAGCACGGTGCGTCGCTGGGAAGCGGCCGGGCAGCCACCACCCGGTGCCCGCCCGGGCGAGGGCGAACTGGTCGCCATGACCACCAGCGGGACCCGCCTTCTGCGGTACGGCGACGACATGCCCACCCCAGGGCTGACCGGGGACGTCGAGCAACTGGCGATGTACGCCGGGCAGAGCGCCGCCCTGGTCGACACCCTCCAGCCCGCCGCGGTCATCGTCCATACCCTCGCGAGCGAAGCGACCCGTGTGCTCGCAGAACTCGCGGCCGCCCGGCTAACACCGAGCCCGAACCCGAGGGCATGCCACCGGGATGAGTCCACCCGCGTAGCCCTCGGCGGGAGGCGAGTGGGGAGAGTGGCGACGCCATTCCAGCCACCTGCCACAGTTGAGCTGCCCAGGAGCGGGGCCTCCGCTCCACGTGGATGTGGGTGCCCGAGGGGTTGAAGACTCGGGTTGCTCATGCCCGTTCGGCGAAGAGGAGGCCCGCCATGAGCGACGGTATTCCGGGTCGGCAGTCGTGGGAGTGGACCTGCATTTCCGGCGGTCGGTGATCTGCCAAGCTTGTGCGGGCCGAGGAAGGCATGACCCACCCTGACCAAGGGGACCAGACGGCTTCATGCCACCTCGCGTGCGAAGGAATGCCTGGCGCCCTGCGCCCACCCTTTCGTCCCCCACACGAAGCGCCTACAACTTCATAGCCCGGCGCGGCCACCTCGAGTCTGCGCCGAGCAGGGACGGCGTCAACACCGTTCGTCGTGGCCCTTCGGGCTCCGGGCGCTCCGTGTTTGACCCCGCCCCATGGCTCGACGCGCCCTCAAGGCAGGCGCCCCGGCCGAAGAACGCTCAGGCCCACCCTTGACTAAACCCGCTCCTTCATGAATGCCGCTCGTGCGCGGGCGACCGGCAGTATGTGCGGCCTGGCTGCGTCCAGACTTCCTGGCGCGAGGCGGCGCGTGGCACAGCAGGGTCATCGGCGCGACGTACGGGTTCTACAGGCGTGAGCGCCGCACTGGCTACGACCGCGAGTACGAGCAGGAGCCGCGGAGCGATCTCGAGCCGGCGCTCGTCACCACCCTGCTCCGCCAGTCGTCGAACGTCGGCGCGGCCGAGTTCACGGCAGACGCTCTTCGACTTGATCCGTCGAGGTCGCCACACGTCGACGCCGGTCACCACGGAGAAGTCGACGTTGGGCGGGCTGCGCGCGGAGAACGTCGCCGACCTCGAGCTCAGCCCCGGGGAGGAGCTCGACCTGAAACCGTTCGAGCGCGCCGTCGAGGAGGTCGCCGACAGCGTCATCGGGTCCGCCGGCGGCGAGCGCCTTTCGAACTCCCGCGACGTGATCGTGGCCCACCGCGTAACGAACACCGAGCGATTCCAGCGGTTCAAGGCCGGCGTGGACGACGCGGTTGCGGATCAGAAGTGGTTCATCCACACCGGCCTGTCGCCGCTCATCGTCTTGCTCGTTGTCTTCGCGCTCACCGGCGGGATCCTCTTGCTCGGCGGCGTCGGCGGGGACGACCCGATCGCGCCGACTTGGGCGCGTGTCGTGATGATTGCGCTCAGCATCTGTCTGTCGCTAACGCGGCGCTGCTGTTGGTCTGCGCGTTCTTCGTGCGGCTGTGGCGGCGTCGCAGCGCGACGATCGAGGGTGGGTCGAGCGCTGGAGGCGTTCCGCCGCTTCCTCTCCGACTTCCCGCGCCTGCAGCACGCGCCGCCCGCCTCGCTCGAGCTTTGGGAGCGCTACCTGGTCTACGGGATCGCGTTCGGGATCGCCGAGCAAGTCCTCCAGGCAGCGCAGCTCAAGATGCCCGATGAGCTGGACCAGCCGAGCGCGGTCTACGTGGCCAGCCCCACCGGCGACCTCGGCTCCGGCCCGACCGCGCTCGGAATGGGCGACCTCTCGGCCGCCGGGTCCGGCAGCACGCTCGCTCCGCCATCGAGCGGCTCCCGAGGCGGAAGGGCGGCTTCTCCGGCGGCAGAGGCGGCGGTGGCGGCGGCGGCGCCTGGTAGCTCGCCGATTCCGCGCGGATGCTGTTCGTCGAGGACGATTGAGATGGAGCGGGTGACCGGGATCGAACCGGCATGGCCAGCTTGGAAGGCTGGGGCTCTGCCATTGAGCTACACCCGCGTGCAGCGGGCGGCGTCGACATGCTGGATGTCCGACCCGCCCGTGCGACCCCCTAGACTACGTGCCGAGCCGCGGGGCGTGGCGTAGTGGCTAACGCGCCTGCTTTGGGGGCAGGAGATCGGGAGTTCGACTCTCCCCGCCCCGACCCAGTCTCCGGATGCCGAGCCACGGCCTGGCGTTCGTATGCGCTTCCCGTCCACCGCATCGACCCCTCAGCACCGGCAAGGAGAACCGCCCACCGTGAAGAGCTCCGTCGAGACCCTGAACCCGACCAGGGTCAAGCTGACCGTCGAGGTCCCGTTCGCGGAGCTCAGCTCGAGCCTCGACGCCGCGTACAAGGCGATCGCCCGCCAGGTGAACGTCCCCGGCTTCCGCAAGGGCAAGGCGCCGAAGGCCGTCATCGACCAGCGAGTCGGGCGGGGTTACGTGCTGGAGGAGGCGGTCAACAGCGCCATCCCGACCTTCTACAACCAGGCCGTGCAGGAGGCTGACCTGCGCACCCTCGGCCAGCCCGCGGTGGACGTCACCGAGTTCGGCGACGGCCAGGACCTGACCTTCACGGCCGAGGTTGACATCCGCCCACAGTTCGAGCTGCCCGCATACAAGGAGATCGCCGTCGTCGTCGACGACGCCGAGGCAACGGACAGCGACCTCGACGCGGAGATCGACCGGCTGCGCGCCCGGTTCGGCACACTGACCAGCATTGACCGGCCGGCAGCGGAGGGCGACTTCCTCCAGGTGGACCTGGTTGGGACCGTCGACGGTGAGGAGGTCGACGATGCGTCGGTGCATGGCTTCTCCTACGAGGTGGGCAGCAACGCGCTCGGCCTCGAGGAGATGGACGGCGTGGTCGTCGGCCTGTCAGCCGGGGAGTCGGCGTCGTTCACGACGACCCTGCAGGAGGGCGAGCACGCCGGCCAGGAGGCCGAGATGACCGTCACGGTCAAGCAGGTGCGCGAGCGGGAGCTGCCGGAGGTCGACGACGACTTCGCTCAGATGGCATCGGAGTTCGACACCGTCGCCGAGTTGCGCGATGAGATCCGGGGCCAGATCGAGCGGCTGAAGAAACTCGAGCAGGGCGTGCAGGCGCGCGACAAGGCACTCGAGGCACTCCTCGAATCCGTCGATCTCCCGCTGCCGGAGAACCTGGTCGATGCCGACATCGAGCAGCACTTCACCGATGGCCACGGCGACGACGCCCACCGCGAGGAGTACGCGCGCGGCACCCGCGAGGCGCTCAAGCAGCAGCTCGTGCTCGACGCCATCGCCGACGCCGAAGACCTCACGGTCGAGCAGACGGAGCTGGCCGACCACCTGGTGCGGCGCGCATACCGAGCCGGACTCACCCCCGACGACTTTGCCCAGCAGGTCGCACAGGCGGGAGCGGTGGGGCTGATGGTGAGCGAGGTGCGTCGTGGCAAGGCCCTCGCTCTGGTACTCGAGAACGCCACGGTCACCGATAGCTCGGGCCGGCCGGTGGATCTGGAGGAGCTGACCGCGGCACCGACCGTCTTCGAGGACGAGACACTCGAAGACCTCGACGACGACCTCGATGGTTACCTCGACGATGAATCCGTCGACGACGAGCTGGCCGAAGGACATGCGGGGGTCGAGCCGCGCGACTGATCGGGTCCCGACCTTGTCGGGGACGCCCGCCGTATGCGGAGGAGGCCCGGCCCGACCGGCAGCGGCTCGGCCAGTGCAGCCCTGCGCCGTGAGCGAACACCGCGGCGCCGTCGGAAGGCCGTGCGGTGGGGTCGCGTTAGTGTCCGTACGACCTGGACGTGGGATTTGTCCGCGACCAGGGGCGAGGACCGAGAGGACAGGTGACTCCCATGACGCAACTCGACGCCCCGGACGTTGAGCCCGCTGGCCCGGCCGGACGATCGCCCGCGCCGACCTTCAACGGCTTCGACGACAGCGTGAACCAGCGGCTGTTGCGCGAGCGGATCATCACCCTCGAGGGCGAGGTCCGCGACGAGAATGCCAACGCGATCGTCAAGCAGCTTTTGCTGTTGTCCGCAGAGGACCCCGAGCGCGACATCCACCTCTACATCAACTCTCCGGGCGGTTCGGTGACCGCCGGTATGGCGGTTTACGACGTCATGCAGCTGATCCCGAACGACGTCGCCACGTACTCCATGGGGTTGGCGGCCTCGATGGGCCAGTTCCTGCTCACCTCCGGTGCGCCGGGCAAGCGGCATACGCTGCCGAACGCCGAGATCCTGATGCACCAGCCGCTCGGCGGTATCGGCGGCACCGCCTCCGATATCAAGATCCAGGCCGAGCGCATGATCAAGATGAAGAAGCGGCTGTTCGCGCTGATCGCGCAGCATTCGGGCCAGTCTGCGGAGCGGATCGAAGAAGACGCCGACCGCGACCGCTGGTTCGATGCCGAGGAGGCGGTCGCATACGGGCTCGTGGACAAGGTCATTAGCAGCGTCGGCCACGTCCAGCCACCGGCTGCGTGAAGGGGTCGGCCATGAGCGTGACTGGATCCTTCGAGGGGAGACTGATGAACACCAGCCCGGTGCCGCAGGCCCGGATCATTCCGCGCTTCATCGAGCGCACCAGCCAGGGCCAGCGCGAGTGGGACCCCTACACCAAACTTTTCGACGAGCGGATCATCTTCCTCGGCATCCCGATCTACGACGAGGTCGCGAACGACGTGATGGCCCAGCTGCTCACGTTGGAGTCGTTGGACCCGGACCGAGACATCAACATCTACATCAACTCACCGGGCGGCTCGTTCACGGCGATGACCGCGATCTACGACACGATGCAGTACGTCAAGCCGGACGTGCAGACCATCTGCATGGGTCAGGCGGCGTCGGCCGCCGCGGTCCTGCTCGCCTCTGGCACGCCGGGCAAGCGGCTCGCGCTGCCGAACTCGCGCATCCTGATCCATCAGCCGGCCACCGAGGGCGGCGGCGGGCAAGCATCCGACGTCGAGATCCAAGCCAACGAGATCCTGCGGATGCGGGCGCAGATGGAGGAGATCCTCGCGCTGCACACCGGGCGCGACATCGAACTGATCCGCAAGGACATCGAGCGCGACAAGATCCTCACCGCCGACCAGGCGATGGAGTACGGCCTGGTCGACAAGGTCGTCATGTCGCGCAAGGCTGGTGCCGCGGCACCTGCTGCATGATGGCTGCGTGACCGCCGACTGACCGAGGTCGGCCGACGCGCCCGGAATCTCTCGGGAGCGTCGTCCGTGCCGAGGAGCGGGGGCGCGGGGTACCGTCGGACGGGTCCGCGCAGCGGGCGGCGAAGCTCAAGCGGAGCGAGAGGGAGACGGCCGCGTGGCACGCATCGGAGAGAGCAGTGACCTGCTCAAGTGCTCGTTCTGCGGAAAGAGCCAAAAGCAGGTCAAGAAGCTCATCGCGGGCCCCGGCGTCTACATCTGCGACGAGTGCATCGATCTGTGCAACGAGATCATCGAAGAGGAGCTCTCCGAGTCCACCGAGCTCCAGTGGGACGAGCTCCCGAAGCCGCGCGAGATCTACGACTTCCTCGACCAGTACGTCATCGGCCAGGACACCGCCAAGAGGT
This sequence comes from uncultured Actinomycetota bacterium, assembly GCA_963836025.1. GTDB lineage: Bacteria > Actinomycetota > Actinomycetes > JBEVHX01 > JBEVHX01 > JBEVHX01. Next base: position 47,424 of record CAWIIE010000006.1, on the reverse strand, counting down.
CGCTGTCGGTTGCGGTCTATAACCACTACAAGCGAGTCCAGGCCGGGGCGCACGAGCGCAACCGAGACGACGTCGTCGAGTTGGCGAAATCCAACATCTTGCTGCTCGGCCCAACCGGCTGCGGGAAGACCCTGCTCGCCCAGACCCTGGCCCGCATGCTCAACGTGCCGTTCGCGATCGCGGATGCGACTGCGCTCACCGAGGCCGGTTACGTTGGTGAGGACGTCGAGAACATCCTCCTCAAGCTGATCCAGTCCGCCGACTACGACGTGAAGAAGGCGGAGACCGGAATCATCTACATCGACGAGGTCGACAAGATCGCTCGCAAGAGCGAGAACCCGTCGATCACCCGCGACGTCTCCGGCGAAGGCGTTCAGCAGGCGCTGCTGAAGATCCTCGAAGGGACCACTGCGTCGGTGCCGCCGCAGGGCGGCCGAAAGCACCCGCACCAGGAGTTCATCCAGATCGACACCACGAATGTGCTGTTTCTCGTCGGTGGGGCCTTCGCTGGCCTGGAGAAGATCATCGAGTCCCGGATCGGCCGCACCGGCATCGGCTTCGGCGCCACGCTGCACTCCAAGTCCGACATCGACGCCACCGATGTGTTCGCGGACGTGATGCCGGAGGACCTGCTGAAGTTCGGGATGATCCCGGAGTTCATCGGTCGGCTGCCGGTCATCACCAGCGTGCACAACCTCGACCGCGAGGCCCTGATCAAGATCCTGGTCGAGCCGCGCAACGCGCTGGTCCGGCAGTACCGGCGGTTGTTCGACCTGGACAACGTGGAGCTCGAGTTCGACGACGGTGCGCTGGAGGCGATCGCCGACCAGGCGATCCTGCGGGGCACCGGCGCGCGCGGACTGCGGGCCATCATGGAAGAGGTCCTGCTCGCGGTGATGTACGACGTGCCGTCCCGCAAGGACGTCGCCAAGGTGCTGGTCAGCCGCGAGGTCGTGCTGGACAACGTGAACCCGACCCTGGTGCCGCGCGAAGCGCCGAAGCGGGAGCGCCGCGAGAAGAGCGCCTGAGGGCTAGCGCCTCCGCTGCTCCAGCCGCCCGATTCGGTCGGCGAGCACGTCCATTCGCTCCAGAAGCTCGTTCTTGTCCTCGCGCATCCGCGTGTCGAGGCGATCGAACTTGCTGTCCATGCGGTCGCGCAGGCCGTCGATGGACGAGCGCAAGCCGAGGACGGCGGCTCCCAGCAGACCGACGACGGCCAGCAGGAGCGCCGTCATCGTCCCGTAGACGGTCCAGAAGTACATCGGGTCCACGCGCAACCTCCTGGCGTCAGTGTGCGCTCGGCCCGAGCGCGGCGCCAGCCGCCAAGGCGAGGCTGTGGACGAATCAGCCTGTAGGCCAGGCTGTGGATTCAGCTCGCGGGGTCGGCGACTTGGACGTGGACAGAGAGTCCAGATGCGTCGCCAGCCTCGGCGAATGTCAATTGGCCCACGATCCGGCCTGCGGCGCGGAGGTCATCCGCGGCGACCGCCGCAAGGGTCGCGCGCGGGCCCCGCACCGCAGCGCCCGCGAGCTCGGCGCGCATCGACAACTTGCGTTCGCTCTTCGCGCGCCGCAGCTCGACCAGCACGGTTGCGACCGCGTCCAGCAACGCCGGATCGCCGTCACCGGCGACTGCCCGCAGCTCGTCGGCGGACGGCCAGGGCGCCCGGTGGATCGAGCCTTCTTGCCACCAGGACCAGACCTCCTCCGTGACGAACGGCAGGATCGGAGCGAACAGCCGCTGCTGCACCGACAGCGCCAGGCTCAACGCCGCCCGAGCCGAGGCGGCCGCTTCCGGCCCGCGGCCGCCGTAGGCCCGGTCCTTGACCAGCTCCAGGTGGTCGTCGCAGAAGGACCAGAAGAACGTCTCCGTCGCCTCCAACGCCCGGGCGTAGTCGTAGCCGTCGAAGGCCGACGTCGCGCGTTGCACCACCTCGGCCAGCCGCGCCAGCATCGCTCGGTCGAGTGCGTCGGTCACCGCTGCTGGGCCCTCGGCGGCCCCGAGCCCGAGTACGAACTTCGACGCGTTGAGCAGCTTGATCGCCAACCGGCGACCGATCTTCATCTGCCCGACGTCGAAGGCGGTGTCGGTGCCCGGCCGACCGCTCGCGGACCAGTAGCGCACGGCATCCGAGCCGTGCTCCTCCAGGAGACCCATCGGGGTCACAACGTTGCCCTTGGACTTCGACATCTTTTTGCGGTCGGGATCAAGGATCCAGCCCGAGATCGCCGCGTTGCTCCACGGCAGCCCGTCGAACTCGGCATCTGCTCGGACGACCGTTCCGAACAGCCAGGTCCGAATGATGTCGTGGGCCTGTGGGCGTAGGTCCATCGGATACACCCGAGCGAACAGGTCGGCATCGCGTTCCCAGCCGCCCGCGATCTGCGGTGTCAGGGATGACGTTGCCCAGGTGTCCATGATGTCGGGGTCACCAATGAAGCCGCCCGGCATGCCGCGCTGGTCTTCGGTATAACCGGTGGGCGCGTCTGAAGAGGGGTCCACGGGCAGGGCCGCCTCCGAGGCGAGGATCGGGTCCTCGTACTGCGGCCGGCCGTCGGCGTCCAACGCATACCAGAGTGGGAACGGCACGCCGAAGAAGCGCTGCCGCGAGACCAACCAGTCGCCGTTGAGGCCCTCGACCCAGTTCTCGTAGCGCGCGCGCATGAACGGCGGGTGCCACTCCAGCTGCTTGCCGCGATCGACGAGCCGCGCTCGCAGGTCGACATCCCGGCCGCCGTTGCGCAGGTACCACTGCCGAGTCGTCACGATCTCGAGCGGCTTCTCGCCCCGCTCGTAGAACTTGACTGGGTGCGTGATCGGGCGCGGGTCGCCGATGAGTTCTCCGCTCGCACGCAGCAACTCGACCATTCGTTCCCGAGCCGTATGCACGGTCGCGCCGGCGATGGCCGCATACGCCTCGAGCCCCTTGGGTGAGTCGAGGCCCGACGGCGGCTCGGCGACCACGCGCCCGTCCCAGCCGACGATCGCTCGCGTTTCAAGCTGCAGCTCGCGCCACCAGGTGACGTCGGTGAGGTCGCCGAACGTGCAGACCATCGCTGCACCGGAGCCCTTCTCCGGGTCGGCGAGGGTATGCGCCAGCACGGGCACGTCCACGCCGAACGCGGGAGTGCGCACCGTCGACCCGAACAGCGGCCGGTAGCGCTCGTCGTCGGGATGGGCGACCACCGCGACGCACGCAGCCAGCAGCTCCGGCCGGGTCGTGTCGACGAGCAGGTCGCCAGCACCGTCGCCGCGGTGGAACGCCAGCAGGTGGTATGCGCCCGGGCGCTCGCGGTCTTCCAGCTCCGCCTGCGCGACCGCGGTCCGGAACGTGACGTCCCAAAGCGTCGGCGCCTCCGCCTGGTACGCCTCACCGCGCGCGAAGTTGCGCAGGAACGCGCGCTGCGCGGCGGCCCGGGACCCGGCGTCGATGGTCTGATAGCTGTGGTTCCAATCGACCGAGAGGCCGAGGTAGCGGAAGACTTCCCCGAAGGCCTGCTCGTCCTCCGCGGCCAGCCGCAGACACAACTCGATGAAGTTGCGCCGAGAGACGGGCACCTGCTGCTTCGGCGGTTCGGCGGGCGGCTCGAACGTCGGGTCGTACGGCAGTGACGGGTCGCATCGGATGCCGTAGTAGTTCTGGACCCGGCGCTCTGTCGGCAGGCCGTTGTCGTCCCAGCCCATCGGATAGAAGACCTCGCGACCCTTCATCCGCTGGTAGCGGGCGATCAGGTCGGTGTGCGTGTACGAGAACACATGACCGACGTGCAGAGAGCCGCTTGCGGTCGGCGGCGGCGTGTCGATCGAGTAGATCTCGTCGCGACTCTTCGAGCGGTCGAAGCCATATGTGCCCTCGGCCTCCCAACGATGCGCCCAACGCTGCTCCAGGCCGTCGAGGCTGGGCTTCTCAGGCACACCGCCGTTCCGCTGCATGACCGGAATCCTAAGGATCAGCGCAAATCCATAGACTCGCGTCGTGACCGAGCCAGCGGACGTCGAACTCCGCCGGGTCGAGCGGGAGCTCCACTCGCGCTGGCCGGAGAGCCGGCTCGAGCCGTCCCTGGACCGCATACGGGCCCTCACCGACCTGCTCGGCCAGCCGCAGCGGGCATACCCGGTCATCCATGTCACCGGAACGAACGGCAAGACCTCGACGGCGCGGATCATCGAGTCGCTGCTGCGCGCCTTCGGGCTGCGGGTTGGCCGCTACACCTCGCCACACCTGCAGACGGTGCGCGAACGCATCGCGATGGACGGTCAGCCGATCGACGCCGAGCGGTTCGTCGACACCTACGACGACGTCGCGCCATACCTCACCCTCGTCGACGAGCAGAGCACGTCGTCGGGCGGCCCGCCGCTGTCGTTCTTCGAGGTGCTCACCGCGATGGCGTATGCGGCCTTCGCCGACGCGCCCGTTGATGTCGGGGTCATCGAGGTGGGCCTCGGCGGCGCATGGGACGCAACCAATGTCGTCGACGGGCAGGTGGCCGTCGTCACGCCGGTCGCGCTCGACCACGAGGAGTACCTCGGCGAGTCCGTCGTCGACATCGCGGTGGAAAAGAGCGGCATCGTCAAGGCGGGATCGGTCGCGGTCATCGCGCAGCAGCCGGTCGAAGTGGCCGAGGTGTTGCTGCGGCGGGTCGCCGAGGTTGAGGCAACGGTTGCGCGCGAAGGCCTGGAGTTCGGCGTCCTCGACCGCGCGATCGCGGTGGGGGGACAGCTGCTGACGCTGCGCGGGCTCGGCGGGGAGTACGACGAGATCATGCTGCCGCTGCATGGCGCGCACCAGGCGCACAACGCGGCGGTGGCGCTGGCGGCGGTCGAGGCTTTCCTCGGGGGTGGGCAAGAGCGGCTGGACGTCGACGTGATCCGCGATGGGTTTGCGATGGCGTCGTCTCCCGGGCGGCTCGAGGTCGTTCGGCGCAGCCCGACCGTCCTGCTCGACGCGGCGCACAACCCGGCTGGCGCGGCCGCGTTGGCCGACGCTCTCGCGGACGCCTTCACGTTTGACCGGCTGGTCGGTGTCGTCGGAATCCTCGCCGACAAGGATGCGCGCGGGTTGCTGTTCGCGCTGGAGCCGGTCTTGGCCGAGCTGGTTGTGACCCAGAACTCCTCGCCCCGGGCCCTCCCCGCCGCCGACCTCGCGGCGATCGCGGAGGATGTCTTCGGCTCGGATCGGGTGACCGTGGCGTCCTCATTGCCGGACGCCCTGGACCTGGCGGTCGGGCTGGCCGAGGCCTCTGGCGACCTCGGCGGGGCTGGCGTGCTCGTGACCGGCTCGGTGGTGACGGCGGGGGAGGCGCGGACGTTGCTCTCACCGGACCTGCCGACGTGAGGACCTTGTGCGCCAGCGTCCTGGCGTTCGAGGCGGTTGTGTTGCTGCTCGCCGTCCCAGTCGCGGTCCAGCTTGGCGACGTCGATGGCGCAGCCGCCTGGTGGGTCGCCGTTCCGGGGGTACTTGCGATCATCGCGGCGGGTCTGCAGCGCACCCGCGTGGGGCTGGCGTTGGGCAGTCTGGTTCAGGCGCTCGCGATCGGACTCGGCTTCGTCGTTACGGTGATGTTCTTCCTCGGCGCACTGTTTGCCAGCCTGTGGGTGCTGGCCATCGTGCTCGGCCGGCGCGCGGATCGCATGCGCTCTGCCCCCGGGCCGGAGGTCGCATAACTCGTCGAGTGCTGTCGGCGTCGTCGCATACGGTCGCTCCAATGAGCACCCGGACCGGTCAACCGTTGGTCGAGGCCCACGGGTTGACGAAGCGGTTCGGTGACTTCGTCGCGGTCGACGGTGTCGACCTCGCGATCGAGCGCGGCGAGGCATTTGGCCTGCTCGGGCCCAACGGAGCGGGCAAGTCGTCGACGATGCGCATGATCGGCTGCGTCTCGCCGGTAACTTCGGGGTCGCTGCGCATCTTCGGCCTCGATCCCGCGACCGACGGCGCGCGCATCCGCGCCCGGCTCGGAGTCGTCCCGCAGGACGACACGCTCGACCAAGAGCTGCTCGTGCTCGAGAACCTGCTGATCTACGGACGGTACTTCGGCCTGCCCCGTCCGCTCGTGCGCGAGCGAGCCGAGCAGCTGCTCGAGTTCGTGCAGCTGAGCGACCGGGCCAACGACAAGGTCGAACCGCTGTCCGGCGGATTGAAACGCCGGCTCACGATCGCCCGCTCGCTCATCAACGAGCCAGAGCTGCTGCTGCTCGACGAACCAACGACCGGGCTCGACCCGCAGGCTCGGCACGTGGTGTGGGAGCGGCTGTTCCGGCTCAAGCAGCGGGGAGTCACTCTGCTGCTCACAACTCACTACATGGACGAAGCAGAGCAGCTGTGCGATCGCCTGGTCGTCATCGACGGCGGTCGGATCGTCGCGTCCGGTTCGCCCGCGTCCCTCATCGCCGAGCACTCCAGCCGCGAGGTCGTCGAGCTGCGGTTCCACGACGACCATGCTTCGTATGCGGCCACCGTCGACGCGGTCGCCGAACGGGTCGAGGTGCTGCCGGACCGCCTGCTGCTCTACACCAAGGACGGGGACGAGACGGCCGATGCAGTCCACGGGCGTGGGCTGCACCCGGCGAGCGTCCTCATCCGGCGCAGCACCCTCGAGGACGTCTTTCTGAGGCTGACCGGGCGGAGCTTGGTGGAGTGAGCGACGCAGGCGGAGCGGAGCGCGGAGTGGACGACGCAGGCGGAGCGAACTCGAGCCGAGGAGACCACGACCAGAGGCAGACCGAGGAGACCACGACCAGAGGCAGAGCCGAGGAGATCACGACCGAGGGCGCACTGTGAGCAGCGTCAGCCTCAATCAAGAGTTGCGGCCGGTTGTGAGCGGTCTGATCGCGGGTGCCTGGCCCGCCTACCTGTACTGGGCGCGCACGTTCCGTCGGGTGCTGCGCGGTGAGCTGATCGGCACCTTCGTGGTGCCCGCGGTCGGCCTGCTCGCCTTCGGCTTCGGTCTTGGCGCGCTGGTGGACACCAGCACAAGCGCGGACCTCGGCGTCGACTACGCGGTGTTCCTGGCTCCCGGACTCATCGCCGCGGCCGCCATGCAAACCGCCAGCGAAGGCTCGACGTGGAACGTGCTCGGGGCGATCAAGTGGTGGAAGTGCTACCACGCCATGCTTGCCACCCCGCTCAGCGTGCGCGACGTGTTCCTCGGGCACCTGGGGTGGATCACCACGCATGCCGCTATGGCTGGCGCCGGTCTGCTGGTGGTCGCGGTGGTCTTCGGTCTGGTGCCGAGCGCCTGGGGTGTGCTGTCGGTGGTGGCTTCAGCCCTGGTTGCCTTGGCGTTCGCGACACCGCTGATGGCGCTGGCGGCCAGCACCGACAACGCAGAGCGGTTCTCGCTGGTCTACCGGTTCGTCGTGGTCCCGCTGTTTCTGTTCTCGGCAACGTTCTTCCCGGTGTCACAACTGCCCGACTGGTTGGAGTGGCTGGCTTGGCTGACCCCGCTGTTCCACGGCGTCGAGCTGTGCCGTGACCTCACGTTGGGCACGCTCGCGGCGGTCGACCTGGTGCACGTGCTGGTGCTGGTCGCATACGCGGTCGGTGGCGGGCTGCTCGCAATGCGCGCGTTCGACCGCAGGCTGCGCTCGTGAGCGCGTCGACTTTGTCTGGCGTGACCCGAGTCCTCCCCGCGGTGCTCAGCGGGAGCCGGGCCGCGGCAATGGCCGAGCGCAACGTCCGGACCTACCGGCACTCGTGGCTGATGCTGGTCAGCGGCTTCTTCGAGCCGTTCTTCTACCTGCTCGCACTCGGCGTCGGGCTTGGCTCATTCGTCGGCGACGTTGCCGGCCCCGACGGCCGGCCGGTGAGCTACCGGGAGTTCGTCGCGCCGGCGATGCTCGCCGCCTCGGCCATGAACGGGGCGATCTTCGACTCCACCTACAACGTTTTCTTCAAGCTCAAGCTGGCCAAGCTCTACGACGCCATCCTGGCGACCCCGATGACCACGCGCGACGTGGCCGTCGGCGAGATCGCCTGGGCGCTCGGCCGGGGCGCCATCTACTCCACCGGCTTTCTGGTGGTCATGCTCCTGCTCGGTCTGGTCTCGTCTTGGTGGGCCGTCCTCGTGCTGCCGTCGGCTGTGCTCATCGGGTTTGCGTTCGCCGCCGTGGGCATGGCCGCCACAACCTTCATGCGCTCACCGACCGACTTCGGCTGGATCATCCTGGTCACGTTCCCGCTGTTCTTCCTCTCCGCGACGTTCTTCCCGCTGTCGACGTACCCGGAGGCCTGGCAGCCGGTGGTCCGGTGGAGCCCGCTGTACCAGGGCGTCGACCTGGTCCGGTCGTTCACCACTGGCTCAGTGCATCCCGGGCTGTGGGTCTCAGCGCTCTACCTCGCGGTCGTCGGTGTCATCGGCCTTGCGATCAGTGCTCGACGGCTCGACCGGCTGTTGCTCACCTGAGTGCCGGCGCGGTCAGGCAGAATCGGCCGCGGTCGCCCGCCCCGAGCCTCAGGAGTCCCGCCGTGCCATCTCCCACCGAGCGCACCCTCGTCCTCGTCAAGCCCGACGGCGTCGCCCGCGGCCTCATCGGCGAGGTGCTGTCGCGCGTCGAGGCCAAGGGCCTGCGCCTCGCGGCCCTCGAGCTGCGGACGCTGGACACCGAGACGGCGCAGACGCACTACGCCGAGCACGTGGACAAGCCGTTCTTCGCCAGCCTGGTGGAGTTCATCACCTCGGGGCCGCTGGTGGCTGCGGTCGTCGAGGGACCCCGCGCGGTGGAGGCGTTTCGCCAGCTCGCCGGTGCCACCGACCCGGTCAAGGCCGCATCCGGCAGCATCCGTGGGGACTTCGCGCTCGAGGTGCAGAACAACATCGTCCACGGCTCGGACTCACTCGAGTCCGCCGCCCGGGAGGTCGCGCTGTTCTTTCCGTCGCTGTGATCGGGCGTTCCAGCGTTGTGACTGGGCTCGCAGGGCCGTCGCGCTCTCTTCCCGCCGCGGGAGCCGGGCGCGGCTGAGCCGGCGCGGTCTGCGGCGCGACTAGCATCGGAAGCGCCCGAGTCCGAGCGCACCGAAAGGCCTGCCCGCCCTGATGGGGAAGAACTCGACCTCGTTCATCGGTCGCGACATGGCCGTCGACCTCGGTACCGCGAACACGCTCGTCTACGTGCGCGGTCGCGGCATCGTCCTGAACGAGCCATCGGTCGTCGCGATCAACCAGAACACCGGCGGCATCCTGGCGGTGGGCGCAGAGGCCAAGCGGATGATCGGGCGCACGCCCGGCAACATCGTGGCGATCCGCCCGCTGAAGGACGGCGTCATCGCGGACTTCGACACCACCGAGCGCATGCTCCGGTACTTCATCCGCAAGGTGCACAAGCGGCGCCACCTCGCCAAGCCGCGCATCGTGGTGTGCGTCCCCTCGGGCATCACCGGGGTCGAGCAGCGCGCGGTCAAGGACGCGGGGTATGCGGCCGGCGCGCGCAAGGTGTTCATCATCGAGGAGCCGATGGCCGCCGCCATCGGTGCAGGTCTCCCGGTGCATGAGCCGACCGGCAACATGGTCGTCGACGTCGGCGGCGGCACCAGCGAGGTGGCCGTCATCTCCCTCGGCGGCATCGTCACGGCGCAGTCCATCCGGGTCGGCGGCGACGAGATGGACAACGCGATCATCCAGTACGTCAAGAAGGAGTACTCGCTCATGCTGGGCGAGCACACCTCAGAGCAGATCAAGATGGCGATCGGGTCGGCGTTCCCGATCCCGGACGAGCCGCACGCCGAAATCCGCGGGCGCGACCTGGTCTCCGGCCTGCCGAAGACGATCGTCGTGTCCAGCGAAGAGATCCGGAAGGCGATCGAGGAGCCGTGCAACGCGATCGTCGACGCGGTCAAGACAACGCTCGACAAGTGCCCGCCGGAGCTGTCCGGCGACATCATGGACCGCGGCATCGTGGTGACCGGCGGGGGCGCGTTGCTCAAGGGCCTCGACGAACGCCTGCGGCACGAGACCGGCATGCCGATCCACATCGCGGAGCGCCCGCTCGACTCGGTCGCGCTGGGCTCCGGCAAGTGCGTCGAGGACTTCGAGGCGCTGCAGCAGGTGCTGATCAGCGAGCCTCGTCACTGACAGGTCACCGAGGGTCGTCCAGTGAGGCCACCCCCCGCGGATGTTGACGTTGGCGGGCTTTGTGGCGTCCACAAAGCCCGCCAACGTCAACATCCGCGGGAACGGGCGGCGTCGTGAGGGATAGCCGGCGGACCAGGGTCGTCCTCGTTGTCCTGATCCTGGCGTCCTTGACGCTGATCACGGCGGACGTCCGCGGCGGCGAGGACGGGCCATTGGCCGGCCTGCGCTCGTTCGCCGGCTCGGTGTTCGGCCCGGTGCAGCAGGCGGCCGCAGTTGTCGTCAGCCCGGTCCAGGACCTCGTCGAGCGGATGTCGGAAGGTGACCAGGAGCGACTCGAGCGGCTCGAGCGGGAGAACGACGAACTCTTGACGCAGCTGAGGACGACCGAGCTGGCCCGGGCCCGGGCGCAGGAGCTCGACGACTTGCTGCGGGTCGCCGGCATCGGGCAGTACACGATCATCCCGGCGCAGGTCATCGCGATCGGCGCCGCGCAGGACTTCGCCTATGCGGTCACCATCGACGCCGGCAGTCGGGACGGCATCACCGCCGACATGACCGTGCTGAACGGCGACGGACTTGTCGGCCGGGTGAAGACCGTCAGCTTGACGACCGCCACCGTGCTGCTCGCGATCGACCCGACGTCGTCGGTCGGCGCTCGGCTCGAGGCGACCCTCGAGCTCGGCGTTGCGACCGGTCGCGGCGACGAACCGATGGAGCTGCAGGTCCTGGACCCCCAGACCCCGCTGGCGGAGGGCGACCGAATCGTGACCTTCGGGTCGGCCGGCGGGGCGCCGTTCGTCCCCGGTGTGCCGATCGGCACGGTCCGGGCGGTGAGCTCCACCCCCGGCTCTCTGGTCCGGGTCGCGGCGGTCGAGCCGTTCGTGAACTTCTCCGCGCTCGACCTCGTCGGGGTCGTCGTCCAGCCCCCGCGCACCGACCCGCGGGACGCGATCCTGCCGCCCGCCCCGGCACCTGCTGGTTGAGGCGAGCCAGCCAGTGACCACCTCGCGCGTCCTGCTGACCGCGACCTTGCTGCTGACTGCGGTCATTGTGCAGACCGCCGTGCTGGGTCGGATCCCGTTTCCCGGAGCGACCCCTGACATCGTGCTCCTGGTCGTCATCGGGCTGGCGCTGCAATGGGGTCCGCTCGCGGGTGCGGTCATCGGGTTCTGCGGCGGCCTGCTTCTTGACCTGGTCCCGCCGGCTGACGGGACATTGGGTCGTTGGGCGCTCGTGGTCTTGGCGGCCGGGTTCGCAGCCGGCCTGGCCCGCGACCAGGCGGAGCGTTCGGTGCTGATTCAGGTCGCTGTGGTCGGCGGCATCGTCGCGTCGACGTTGGCCGCATACGCGCTCATCGGAGCCGGGACCGGTGATCCACGCGTCACGGCCGAAGCGGTGGCGATGACGCTGCCGTTCGCCGTGCTCTACGACCTGCTGTTGGCGCCGTTCGTGCTGCCCGCTGTCGGTGCGCTGGCTCGCCGCGCCGATCGCCGAATCGTGCGGCGATGAGCAGAATGGACGGCAGGCCAGCCCGACCGGAGGAGCACTTGTGAGCGAGAGGTCCCGCCGTCGTCTGGTGGTCCTCCAGGTGCTGATCATCTCGGTGGTGGCCACGTTGCTCGGCCGGCTTTGGTACCTGCAGGTGATGGCCGGCGACACGTACAAGGTGGCGGCGAGTGAGAACCGGGTCCGCGAGCTCGTCACCCAGCCGGTCCGCGGATTGATCCTCGACGACCGCGGCCGGCCGCTCGTGCAGAACCGCACGATGCTGGTGATCACGGTCGACCGCACCGAGCTCGGCAGGCAGCCCGATGACGGGGCGGCCGTGCTCGAGCGGCTCTCGGGCGTGATCGGCGTCCCGGTCCCGGACATCAGGGACCGGCTGGCGCTGTGCGGCACCGAGGGAGCCAAGAAGCCACCGATTTGCTGGAACGGCTCGCCGTTCCAGCCGGTGCCGGTCGCCGAAGGCGCGACGAACGAGATGGCGCTCACGGTCATGGAGCGCCGCGAAGACTTCCCGGGAGTCACGGCCGACGTGCAGTCGGTGCGCGAGTACCCAGCGGTCGACGGGGTCAACGCAGCGCACATCCTCGGGTACCTCGGGCCGGTCACCGAGGACGAGGTGGCGCTCTCGTCGGGGACCGGCAACCCGTTGCGCGACCAGGACCTGATCGGCCGGTCCGGCCTCGAGGCGACCTACGACGAGGTTCTGCGCGGCCTCCCCGGCGTCCGCCAGCTTTCGGTCGATCGCTTCAGCAACGTGACCGGGACGCTGGGCGAGACCCCCGCGCAGGCGGGCAACTACCTGGTCACCAGCATCGACACGAAGGTCCAGGCGGCCACCGAGCGGGCATTGGTCGAGGCAATCAACCAGGCTCGCGGGGTCTTCGACGAGGACACCGGACGCAACTACATCGCCGACTCCGGCGCCGCGATCGTGCTCAACGCCAAGACCGGGCACGTCGTGGCGATGGCCAGCTACCCGACGTACGACCCGAACATCTGGGTCGGCGGTATCTCCGACGCCGACTACGCGGCGCTGCAGGACGAGGCGGCCGGTGTTCCGTCGCTCTCGCGCGCGATTGCCGGCGAGTATGCGCCGGCCTCGACGTGGAAGGCCGTCACCACTGCAGCCGCGGTCAAGGCTGGCTACTCGCCGAACGCCAGGTACGACTGCTCTTCGGAGTTCCAGGTCGGCAACCGCGCGTTCCGCAACTACGAGTCAAACGCCTACGGTCCGATCGACCTCAAGCGCACGGTCCAGATCTCCTGCGACACCGTCTACTACCGGCTCGCATACGAGCTGTGGCTGCGCGACGGCGGCAACAGCCCGCCGGCGGCGCCAGGCGACGCAATGATCAACGAAGCCTTGGGCTGGGGCTTCAACAAGAAGACCGGCATCGACCTGCCCGGTGAGCGCGACGGTCGGATCGTGACCCGCGCGTCCAAGCAGGAGTCCTACGACGCGAACAAGGACACCTGGTGCAACCGGGCCCGGGACGGTTACCCGGAGGTGCCCGACCCGGCCCGCCGCCAGCTGCTGCACGACATCGCGCGCGAGAACTGCGCGGACGGCTACAAGTACCGCGCCGGTGACGCGGTCAACTTCTCGATTGGGCAGGGCGACTCGGTGGTGACGCCGCTGCAGCTTGTCCAGGCGTATGCGGCCCTCGGCAACGGCGGCCGGATCATGAAACCGCAGATCGGCAAGGCCGTGGTCAGCCCGCAAGGCCAGCTGGTGCAGGAGATCGCGCCCGTACAGTCCGGCGCCCTGCCGATCGATGAGGGCCTGCGGGGGTTCCTCGTTGACGCGCTGGCGTCGGTGACCACCGGCGGCACTGCGGCCGGCGCGTTTGCCGGCTTCCCGCTCGCGCAGATCCCGGTGGCTGGCAAGACCGGCACGGGCGAGGTCGCGAACAAGCAGGTGACTGCGTGGTTCGTGTCGTTCGCGCCCGCCTTCGACCCGCAGTATGCGGTCGTGGTCGCGATCGCCCAGGGCGGCACCGGCGGCCGGGTGGCCGCGCCCGCGGTCCGCAAGATCTACGAGTCGTTGTTCGGCGTTGTCAACGGCGTGCCGAACCCGGCCGCCGCCGCGATTCCGGGTGTCGTGCCGCCGACCGGCCTGCCCGAGGTCAAGACCGACGGCACCGTGACGCAGCCGGTCGACGCTCCTTGGCCGCCGGGGTGATGCGCCGATGACCTTGACCAGCTCGGGTTCCCCCGGGGCCGCATCCGGCCGAATCGGTGGCGCATCGCCGGCGCACCCGAACGGTCGCGAGTCGCTGGTCGCCCGGCTCGACTGGGTACTGCTCGCCGCAGTCGCCGGCCTGGGGATCATCGGGTCGGCGCTGGTGTGGTCGGCCACCCGGCCCCGGTTGCTGGATGCCGGCCTCGACCCGGAGCAACTACTGCGGCGGCACCTGCTGAACATCGCGATCGGCGTCGTGCTCGGCACCGCAGTTGCGCTGTTCGACCATCGGATGCTGCGCGCATACGCGCCGGTGATTTACGCGCTCAGCATCGTGGGCTTGGTCGCGGTGCTCTCGCCGCTCGGCTCGACGATCAACGGATCGCAGTCGTGGATCGTGTTGCCCGGCGGTTTGTCGGTGCAGCCGGCGGAGTTCGCCAAGGTCGCCCTGGTCATCGGCCTGGCGATGCTGCTCGCCGAGAAGCGCGACACGGAGACCGAGCCGCGCAGCGGCGACATCCTGCTCGCGCTGCTGTTCGCGGCCGTCCCCATCGGGCTGGTCATGTTGCAACCCGACCTCGGCACCACAGTCGTGCTCGGCGCCATCGTCGTCGGCATGTTGGCCGTGTGCGGCGCACCGAAGAAGCTGCTCGCCGGTCTCGCGGTGGTCGGGGTCCTAGTCTGCGTGGCCGCGGTCCGGCTCGACGTGCTTGACGACTACCAGATCGCCCGCTTCACCTCGTTTACCAACCCGGGTGCCGACCTGGCCGGCACCGGCTACAACGCCAACCAAGCGCGCATTGCGATCGGGTCTGGTGGCCTGACCGGCACCGGACTTTTCGAGGGCACCCAGACCAACGGCAAGTTCGTGCCCGAGCAGCAGACCGACTTCATCTTCACGGTGGCGGGGGAGGAGCTCGGGTTCGTCGGCGGCGCCACCGTCATCTCTGCTGCTGGGGGTCGTGCTGTGGCGCGCCCTGCGGATCGCGTCCCGGGCAGAAGACCTGTTCGGCACTCTGGTGGCGGTCGGGGTGGCGTGCTGGTTCGCGTTCCAAGCCTTCGAGAACATCGGGATGACGCTCGGGATCATGCCGGTGACCGGAGTGCCGCTGCCGTTCATGTCCTACGGCGGGTCGTCGATGTTCGCCAGCATGATGGCCGTCGGCCTGCTCCAGAACGTGCACCTGCGCCGCTACACCTGACGCCGCCTACCAAGATCACCGTCTGCCGAGCAATATCGTGCAGGAACGGCCGATTCCGCTCGGGAAACGGTGATCTTGTGGGTGCGGCTACCCTTGAGGGCGAATCCCCGACCCCGTTGATGTGAGGCGTTCCACCGTGCCCGTCGAGTCGGTCTTCGAGCGGCTGGAGCCCCTGCTGCCGCGTGTGACCAAGCCGATCCAGTACGTCGGCGGCGAGCTCAACGCGCAGGTCAAGGCCTGGGACGAGTGCGACGTGCGGTGGGCGCTGATGTACCCGGACGCATACGAGGTCGGGCTGCCCAACCAAGGCGTCATGATCCTGTACGAGGTGCTGAACGAACAGCCCGGCATCCTGGCCGAGCGCACGTACAGCGTGTGGCCGGATCTCGAGGCGCTCATGCGTGAGTACGGCGTGCCGCAGTTCACCGTCGACGCGCACCGGCCGGTCGGCGCGTTTGACCTGCTCGGCGTGAGCTTCTCGACCGAGCTCGGCTACACCAACCTGCTCACCGCGCTCGACCTCGCCGGCATCCCGATGTATGCGGCCGACCGCGACGACGCGCACCCCGTCGTCATCGCCGGCGGGCACGCCGCGTTCAACCCGGAGCCGATTGCCGACTTCATCGACGCGGCCGTGCTCGGCGACGGCGAGCAGGCCGTGCTGCAGATCTCCGAGGTGGTCCGCCGCTGGAAGCGGGACGGCCGGCCGGGCGGCCGCGACGGGCTGCTGATGGAGCTGGCCAAGACCGGCGGCGTGTACGTGCCGAGCCTGTACGACGTCGACTACCTGCCGGACGGCCGGATCAAGCGGGTCGTGCCGAACCGGCCCGGCGTGCCGTGGCGGGTCAGCAAGCACACCGTGATGGACCTCGATGCCTGGCCGTACCCGAAACAGCCGCTGGTGCCCCTGGCCGAGACGGTGCACGAGCGGATGTCGGTGGAGATCTTCCGCGGCTGCACGCGTGGCTGCCGGTTCTGCCAGGCCGGGATGATCACCCGCCCCGTCCGGGAGCGGAGCATCACCGGCATCGGCGAGATGGTGACCCGCGGGCTGGCGGCGACCGGCTATGAGGAGGTCGGCCTGCTGTCGCTGTCCAGCGCCGACCACTCCGAGATCAAGGACATCGCGCACGGCCTGGCCGACCGATACGAGGGCACGAACACCAGCCTCAGCCTGCCGTCGACCCGGGTCGACGCGTTCAACGTCGACCTGGCCAACGAGCTGACCCGCAACGGCCGCCGCAGCGGGCTCACGTTCGCGCCCGAGGGCGGGTCGGAGCGGATGCGCAAGGTCATCAACAAGATGGTGACCGAGGAGGACCTGATCCGGACGGTCACCACCGCATACAGCCACGGCTGGCGGCAGGTGAAGCTGTACTTCATGGCCGGCCTGCCAACCGAGACCGACGAGGACGTACTGCAGATCGCCGAGCTCGCGAAGCGCGTCATCCAGACCGGTCGCGATGTCACCGGCAGCCGCGACATCCGCTGCACCGTTTCGATCGGCGGCTTCGTGCCGAAGCCGCATACGCCATTCCAGTGGGCCGCGCAGCTGGACGCCGAGACCACCGACGCGCGGCTGCTCAAGCTCCGCGACGCGCTGCGGCATGACAAGCAGTACGGCAAGGCGATCGGCTATCGCTACCACGACGGCAAGCCCGGCATCGTCGAAGGCTTGCTGTCCCGCGGCGACCGGCGGGTGGGTGCGGTCATTCACGAGGTGTGGCGCCGCGGCGGCCGGTTCGACGGCTGGCGCGAGCACTTCTCCTACGAGTTGTGGATGAGCGCGGCCGAGGACGCGCTCAGCGACCAGCCGGTGGACGTCGACTGGTACACCACCCGCGAGCGCGAGTTGTCCGAGGTGCTGCCGTGGGACCACCTTGACAGCGGCCTCGACAAGGACTGGCTTTGGGAGGACTGGCAGGACGCGCTCGCCGACGACCCGGTCGAGGTCGACGACTGCCGCTGGACGCCGTGTTTCGACTGCGGCGTCTGCCCCCAGATGGACACCTCCATCCAGGTCGGCCCGACCGGTGTGAAGCTGCTGCCGATCGCGCCGGTGCAGCCGAGCGTCCTCGCGGGCGCATGACCCTGTTCGTCTCGCACGCCGACTCATCGTCACCGTCCGACCTCGCTGACCTCAGCGAGCTGCGCTGGCAGTGGCGCATCGTCGAGGCGGGCGGCACGGGGATGCCGCGCGCCGAGTTCGACGCTGAGTTCGGCGACTGGGTGCGCAGCCACGCGCGCAGCAACCTGCCGTTCCTCGCTCGCTTCGATGGCGTCGCGGTCGGGATGGCATGGCTCGCGCTGATCGACCGCATCCCTGGCCCCGATCGCTGGCTGCGTCGGGCCGGACTCGTCCAGAGCGTCTTCGTGCGCGACGAGCATCGCAACCACGGCGTCGGCGCTGGGCTGATGGACGCGGTCAAGGCGGCGGCTGCCGACGAGCGCCTCGACTACCTGATGGTGCATCCCAGCGAGCGCTCGTTCGACTTCTACCGTCGGCACGGCTTCGCGGACGCGAACGGGACGCTCGAGCTCAACATCGCGGTGCGCCGCTGATGGCCAGGCAACCCGACGGCCCACCACCTCCGGCGGCGGTGCAGAAGCTGCGCATCCGGTACGCCAAGCGCGGTCGGCTGCGCTTCACCTCTGTCCGCGACTTTCAGCGCTCGTTCGAGCGCGCGCTGCGCCGGGCGGCCGTGCCGATGGCCTACTCGGCCGGGTTCTCGCCGCATCCAAAGATCTCGTATGCGAACGCGGCGCCGACTGGGACGGCGAGCGAGGCCGAGTATGTGGAGATTTCGGTGGTGGAGCGCTGTGACGCCGAGAAACTGCGGGCGGCGCTCGACGCGGCCTTGCCGCCCGGGCTCGACGTGGTCGACGTCGTCGAGGCGCAGGGTGGCACCCTGGCGGATCGACTCGTGGCATCGCGGTGGGAACTCAGGCTGCCGGGCGTGACCGGGCGGGAATGCGCCGCAGCGGTCCAGGCGTTCCTGCAGCTGTCCGAGGTGCCCGTGCAGCGGCTGATGAAGAACGGCCTGCGCACCTTCGACGCGCGCGCGGCAGTGGTGTCAGCGGTCGTCCGACCCGGCGAGCCGGACTCGGGCGAGGCCGGCCTGAGCGAGCCGTGTGCGATACTGCACCTGGTTGTGCGTCACGGAACCCCGTCCGTACGACCCGACGACGTCCTCACCGGCCTTCGACTGGTGGCTGACCTCGTGCCGCCGGTCCCACCGAGGATCACCCGGCTGGCACAGGGGCCGCTGAACGAAGCCGACTGGACGGTCGGCGACCCGCTCGCCGCGGACCGACAGCCCTCCGGCCAGGAGGGCGCGACTCCCGGGTTGGCAGCCGCCGACACAGTCGACGGCCGCACCTGAGGCCCCCGCGCCGAGCGCGAACCCCGGGACGGCCACCCCCGACAGACTTGCGTTGGGCTGCTCAGGACCTGAGCTGCACCGACGACCGACCCGCCTCGCGCGGTCGCCGAGCCCCCCGGGCTCGGGTCAGCACCACGCGAGACCAAGGAGAGCCCTCCGTGCTCGACGAGACCAGCACCACCCCGTTCACCACCACCCCAGACAGACCGACCGACCCTGACCTCGGCGACGCGCCGGCGCCTCGGCGCCGTCGCGCTGCGTCCCGGCCCGCTGGACCGCCCGCACCGGCGACACCCACGCCGGACGCCGACGACCTGGGCGCCGGTGCGGCCACCGACGCGCCGGCGCCGCGCAAACGCGCCAAGGCGCCCGCCGAGGCCACCGCCACGAAAGCGGCGGCCAAGAAGACAGCCAAGAAGGCCCCAGCCAAGAAGTCCGCGTCGAAGCAGGCCACCGTCGCGACCCAGCCACCCGCTGAACCGACGATCGAGGCGAAGCCCGCCAAGCGAACCAGGAAATCGGTCGCGGCAACGCTGGCACCAACCGCCCAACCGGCGGAGACGCCGGATCAGGCCGTCGACGACTCCACACGCACCGAGGCGGTGCCGCCGACCCGGACCCGGACCCGGAAGAAATCCGCTGCACCGGTGGCCGAGCCGGCCGAGGTCGCCGAATCGCCAGCGTCCGCCGTCGGCGCGATCCCGGTGCTCTTCCAGGCGCCCGACGCCACTGCTGCCCGCCCACGTCGCGCCCGAAAGGCCGCCCCTGCGGCGGCTGCGCCGGTCGAGGCGGAGCTGGAGCCGGCGGACACGCAGACCATCGCCGTACCGGAGACGGCTGGGGAGGGCGGCGCGGCGGACGACGAGTCGTCCGGCCCGCGCCGTCGCCGCCGTCGGGGCGGTCGCGGTCGCCGTCGACCCACCGACGCCGGCGGTGCTTCCGGCACGAGCGACACCGAAGGCAGCACCGACACAGCCGACGCAGCCGCTGCGCAGCCGGCCGACACGTCGTCGGGTATGGACGAGGCGCCGGCCGAGACCCCCGAGACGGACGCCGACGGCTCTCACCGGCGGCGGCGTCGCCGTCGGCGGGGCGGTGCCGGCGAGCCGGATGACGCCGTTGCGAATGCTGCCGACGAGCCGTCGAACACGGTCGTCCGGGTGCGCGAACCACGCACCCGGGACCGCGAGCGCGACCGCGGCGAGGTCACGAGCGTCAAGGGTTCGACCCGGCTCGAGGCGAAGAAGCAGCGCCGACGCGAGGGCCGGGAGGCCGGACGCCGCCGGGTGCCGATCATCACCGAGGCGGAGTTCCTCGCCCGCCGCGAGGCCGTCGAGCGGGTCATGGTCGTGCGGCAGAACGGCGACCGGACCCAGATCGCGGTCCTCGAGGACGACGTCCTCGTCGAGCACTACGTCACCCGTTCGACGGCGCAGTCGTTCGCGGGCAACGTCTACCTCGGGCGGGTCCAGAACGTGCTGCCCTCGATGGAGGCCGCATTCGTCGACATCGGTCGCGGGCGCAACGCAGTGCTGTATGCCGGCGAGGTCAACTGGGACGCCGCCAGTCTCGACGGCCAGCCCAAGCGCATCGAGCACGCGTTGAAGTCGGGCGAGTCCGTCATGGCCCAGGTGACCAAGGACCCGTTGGGCCACAAGGGCGCCCGGCTGTCCAGCCAGATCAGCCTGCCCGGTCGGTTCCTGGTGTACGTGCCCGACGGCGCCATGACCGGGATCTCCCGCAAACTGCCCGACACCGAGCGCACGCGACTCAAGCAGATTCTGAAGAAGGTGCTGCCGGAGAACGCCGGTGTGATCGTGCGAACCGCCTCCGAGGGGGCCACCGAGGAGCAGCTCGCGCGCGACGTCACCCGCTTGCAGGCGCAGTGGGAGGACATCCAGAAGAAGGCCAAGACGGCGAGCGCCCCGGCGCTGCTGTACTCCGAGCCCGACCTGACGGTCCGGGTCATCCGGGACGTGTTCAACGAGGACTTCACCAAGGTCGTGGTCGCCGGCGACGACGCCTGGGACACCGTCGAGGCATACGTGGGGCACGTCGCACCGGACCTTGCGGACCGGCTGGAGCGCTGGACCGCCGAGGATGACGTCTTCGCCGCACACCGTATCGACGAGCAGCTCGCCAAGGCGCTGGACCGCAAGGTGTGGCTGCCCTCCGGGGGCTCGCTGGTCATCGACCGCACCGAGGCGATGGTCGTGATTGACGTCAACACCGGCAAGTTCACCGGGAAGGGCGGCAACCTCGAGGAGACGGTCACCAAGAACAACATCGAGGCGGCCGAGGAGATCGTCCGGCAGCTCAGGCTGCGCGACCTCGGCGGCATCATTGTGATCGACTTCATCGACATGGTGCTGGAGAGCAACCGCGACCTCGTGCTGCGTCGCTTGCTCGAGTGCCTGGGTCGGGACCGCACCAAGCACCAGGTCGCCGAGGTCACCTCGCTCGGCCTGGTCCAGATGACCCGCAAGCGCGTGGGCCAGGGTTTGCTCGAGGCGTTCAGTGAGCCATGCGAGTCCTGCAACGGGCGCGGCATCCATGTGCATCTCGAGCCGGTCGAGCTAAAGCCGAGCAAGCCCGACCACGCCGAGCGGGATCGCGACGAGCGGCCGGAGCGGCGCAAGCGCGCCCAGCGCGCGTCGCGTTCCGGGTCGGACGCCGCCAAGCCCCCAGCGTCGGAACCGGCGGCGTCGGAACCGGCCGCGCCCGACCAAGTGGCCGAGCTCGAGCCGGTCGGGTCCTAGACTGGGCGGCACGCCGACACAGCGTCGACAAGTCCATACACAGCAGGGGAGCTCGCAGGAACGGCGGGCTGAGAGGGTGGCCGCCGCCACCGACCCTTGAACCTGCTCTGGGTAATGCCAGCGGAGGGAAGCGGCCATGGCATCTGCGTTCACTCACCACTCATCGACAGCGCGCATCGTCGGGTCCGTAGTTGCGGGTTCGCTTGCGGTCGCGCTGCTGACGGCCTGCGATGACGATGACTCCTCGGACGACGCCGCCGAGCCGGTCACCGTCACTGTCCTGACGCACGACTCGTTCGCGCTCACAGCGGACCTCGTGACGCAGTTCGAGTCCGAGTCCGGCATCGACATCGAGCTGGTCCTGGGCGGAGACGCCGGCGAGGTCGTCAACCGCGCCGTGCTGTCGGCGGGCAACCCCGAGGGCGACGTGCTGTTCGGCGTCGACACCACGTTGCTGTCCCGCGCGCTCGACGCCGACGTGTTCGCGGCATACGAGCCGGACCTGCTCGGCGAGCTGCAGCCTTCGCTGCGCGACCTCGGCGAGGGCGTCGTGGTGCCGGTCGACTACGGCGACGTCTGCATCAACCTCGACGACGCGTGGTTTGCCGAGCACGGCGTCGCCGCGCCGACCACGCTCGAGGACCTCACCGACCCGCAGTACAACGACCTGCTGGTCGTGCAGAACCCGGCCACGTCCTCACCCGGCCTGGCGTTCTTGCTCGCGACCATCGTCCGCTTCGGTGACGGCTGGACCGACTACTGGAGCGACCTCAAAGCGAACGGCGTCAAGGTCGTCAACGGCTGGACCGAGGCGTATACCGGAGAATTCAGCGGCGGCTCCGAGAACGGCACCCGGCCGATCGTCGTCAGCTACGCCAGCAGCCCACCCGCCGAGATCGTGTTTGCGGCTGAGCCGAAACCCGAGCGGCCCTCGACGTCTGTGATGGCGGACGGCTGCTTCCGCCAGGTCGAGTTCGCGGGCGTGCTCGACGGGAGCGAACACGAGGCCGAGGCGCGTGAGGTAGTCGACTGGCTGCTGTCCGCGCCGGTGCAGGCGGATGTGCCGCTGTCGATGTTCGTGTTCCCGGCCCGCGCCGGGGTGCCACTGCCCGAGGTCTTCGAGCAGTGGGCGGCGCAGCCGGCCGACCCGTTGTCGATGCCGGCCGACGAGATCGACGAGGGTCGCGAGGATTGGTTGGACGAGTGGACCTCGATCGTGCTGCGGTGATCCGCGCGTGACGACGCTTGTCCCCGCCCCGGCTCCCGTCTCGACGGCCGACCAGGCGCGACGTCGTCTGCTCCGCCCGTCGGTTGCAATGCTGCTCGGCCTGGTGCCCGCAGCTTTCCTCGCCGTCTTCTTCGTCGTCCCGTTGCTGACGATCCTGGCTCGCGGGCTGTCCGCCGGCTCGCTCGACGTCCTTCGCGACGCCGACGCCTGGCAGGTCGTCGGCTACACCGCCGCCCAGGCCATCGCGTCTACGTTGCTCACGCTGCTCGCCGGCATGCCGATGGCCTATGTGCTGCACCGCTACGAGTTCGGTGGCCGACGAGTGCTGCTCGCCCTGGTCACGGTGCCGTTCGTGCTGCCGACTGTCGTGGTCGGTCTCGCATTCCGGGTGCTGCTGCCGACTGGGTTGGTCGGCACGACCTGGGCGGTTCTGCTGGCGCATGTGTTCTTCAATGTCGCGGTTGTGGTCCGGGTCGTCGGCGGGCTATGGGCGCACATCGACCCGCGCTACGAGCAGGTGAGCCGAGCGCTCGGTGCGTCGCCCTGGCAGACCTGGCGCGCTGTGACCTGGCCCTTGCTTCGGCCGGCCGTCGCTGCCGCGTCGGCGCTCGTGCTGCTCTTCACGTTCACGTCGTTCGGCGTTGTCCTCGTGGTTGGGTCCGCGTCGCAGCCGACGATCGAGGTCGAGATCTACGTCCGGGCCGCTCAGCTGTTAGACCTGTCGACCGCGGCGGCCCTGGCCGTACTGCAACTGGTCGCGGTCGTTGCCGTCCTGGTCGTCTCGTCGCGGCTGCAGCGTCGGCTCGCGGTCCGACAACCCCTGCTGCCCGATCGAGAGGTGCGGGTGCGACCGCAGCGCTTCGGGCAGCGTCTGCTGCTCGCGCTGGTGGTCGCCGAAGCGGCCCTGCTGGTGCTGCCGCTGCTCGCGTTGCTGCGGGCGTCGCTGTCCGTGCGCGACGGGTGGGGGCTCGACTGGTGGGCCGCCCTGCTCGACCCGCCCGAGACCACCACCGCGGTGGTGGACGTCACCGGGTCGGTGCGCACGTCGATCTCGTATGCGGTGGTCGCCACCGTCGTCGCCGTCGTCGTCGGCGGGCTGGCGTCCTGCGCGGTGGCGTATGCGCGCCGCGGCGGCGGCACCCTGGACGCCGCCTTGATGCTGCCGCTGGGCACGTCGGCGGTCACGGTCGGGCTCGGCCTGCTGCTCGCATTCGACGAGCCGCCGTTGGACTTGCGCGGCGTCTGGTTGACCGTGCCGCTGGCGCATGCGCTCGTCGCGGTGCCGCTGGTGATCCGGACCGTGCTGCCGGTGCTGCGCTCGATCGACCCGCGGCTGCGGTCGGCGGCCGCGACGCTGGGTGCGGCTCCGTTGCGCACCTGGGCAACGGTGGACCTGCCCATCCTTGGGCGGGCGTTGGTGGTTGGCGCCGGGTTCGCGGCCGCGGTCTCGCTCGGGGAGTTCGGGGCGACGGCGTTCCTAGCCCGCGCGGACGCCCCGACGCTGCCGGTTGCGGTCGTGCGGCTGCTGTCCCGGCCGGGTGAGGCCAACCTCGGCCGGGCGTGCGCGCTCGCGGTCGTGCTGTGCGTGCTGACCGCCGTCGTCGTCGGGCTCACCGAGAGGCTTCGGGTCGACCGACCCGGATCGCTGTGAGCGGGCTGGATCTCGACGGCGTCACGGTGCTCTACGACGGCGCCCCGATTCTCGACCGCATCCGGCTGCATGTGGAACCCGACGAAATCGTCGCCCTGCTCGGGCCGAGCGGGGCCGGCAAGTCCACGCTGCTCGAGGTCATCGCCGGGGTGACCGCCCTCGACGACGGAGTCATCCGCTGGGACGGCAGCGACGTCACGAACACCCCGGCACATCGGCGGCGGTTCGGGCTGGTCTTCCAGGACGCCATGCTGTTCCCGCACCTCGACGTCGGGCGCAACGTCGCATACGGCCTGAAGCACGCCCCCCACCAGGTGCTTGACGTGCCTGCCGAGGTCGCCCGGCTGCTGGCTTTGGTGGACCTGGCCGGGTACGAGCGCCGGAACGGTGACGACCCTGTCCGGGGGCGAGGCGCAGCGGGTTGCGCTCGCGCGGGCGCTGGCCCCGCAGCCCCGGCTGCTGCTGCTCGACGAGCCGTTCGGCGCCCTCGACCGGGACCTGCGGGAGCGACTCGCCGGCGACGTCCGTGATCTGCTCAAACGGCTCGGGACCCCGGCCGTGCACGTCACCCACGACCCGGATGAGGCGAAGGCGGTCGCCGACCGCGTGGTGCGGCTGGCCGACCTGCAACGGGCTGGTTTGACCCATTCGGCAGGCGATCCGTACCCTTGACCGTCGGCGTGCCCTGCTCGCCCGGTCAATTGCGCACCCGCCCCGTCCGCCCGGTGGCGCGTGGTGCGCCTCGAAGCAACGAAGGAGTACCGCGGTGTACGCGATCGTCCGTGCCGGTGGACGCCAGGAGAAGGTTGCCGTCGGCGACGTTCTCGAGGTGAATCGCCTCGTCGGCGAGCCTGGCTCGACCGTTCAGCTGCCCGTCCTCCTGCTGGTCGATGGCGATTCCGTCACCTCGGACAAATCCGCGTTGTCGGGTGTCACGGTGACCGCCGAGATCATCGCCGCGAGCAAGGGCCCGAAGATCGACATCCTCAAGTACAAGAACAAGACCGGCTACCGCAAGCGCCAGGGTCACCGCCAGAAGCTCACCCAGTTGCGCGTCACGGACATCGCCGGGACCACATCGAACAAGGACGGCTGACCTCATGGCACACAAGAAGGGCGCGTCCTCCACGCGGAACGGCCGCGACTCCAACGCCCAGCGGCTCGGGGTCAAGCGCTTCGGCGGCCAGCTCGTGAACGCCGGCGAGATCCTGGTCCGCCAGCGCGGGACCCACTTCCACCCAGGCGCCAACGTCGGCCGGGGTGGCGACGACACCCTGTTCGCGCTGGCGGCGGGCAACGTCGAGTTCGGCACCAGTCGGGGTCGTCGGGTCGTCAACATCGTGCCGCTGGCCGACTGAGGCGGTCAGCAGCAGATCACCGAGGAGGGCGGGCCGGAGTAATTCCGGACCCGCCCTCGTTGTTTCCCGCGAGTTGACATGCGTATCGAGCGGCCGACGCTCGACACGTCGGCACAGCGATCGATGAGGAGGAGGTGCTGTCGATGACCACGTTCGTCGACCGTGTCGTCCTCCACGTCGCGGCAGGGGCGGGCGGTCATGGCTGCACGTCGATCCACCGGGAGAAGTTCAAGCCGCTCGGCGGGCCGGACGGCGGGAACGGTGGCCGGGGCGGTGACGTCACTCTGGTCGTCGACCCGGACGTGACCACGCTGCTCGACTACCACCGCTCGCCGCACCGGCACGCCACCTCGGGCCGTCCGGGCCAGGGCTCGCTGCGCCACGGCGCCAACGGTGCGGATCTCGTGTTGCCGGTCCCCTCCGGCACCGTGGTCAGCACCGCCGACGGCACCGTGCTTGCTGACCTGGTTGGCGCGGGTGCCTCGTTCGTCGTCGCGCACGGCGGACATGGCGGGCTGGGCAATGCGGCGCTCGCCAGCCCGCGACGCAAGGCGCCCGGGTTCGCGCTGCTCGGTGAGCCTGGTGAGGCGCGCGATGTCGTCCTGGAGCTCAAGACGGTGGCGGATGTCGCCCTCGTGGGTTACCCGAGCGCCGGCAAGTCCAGCTTGATCGCCGCACTCAGCGCCGCCCGGCCGAAGATTGCCGACTACCCCTTCACCACGCTGGTGCCGAACCTCGGGGTGGTCGAGGCCGGTGACGTGCGGTTCACCGCCGCCGACGTGCCCGGTCTGATCCCGGGGCAAGCGAGGGCAAGGGGCTCGGCCTGGAGTTCCTGCGCCACGTCGAGCGCTGCTCCGCGCTCGTGCATGTGCTGGACTGCGCCACCCTCGAGCCCGGCCGGGACCCGATCTCGGACCTCGACGTCATCGAGGCAGAGCTGGCCGCATACGGGGCCGGGCTCGAAGACCGGCCCCGGATCGTGGCGCTCAACAAGGTTGACGTGCCCGAGGCCCGAGACCTGGCCGAGCTTGTCGCCCCCGCGCTGCTCGAGCGCGGCCTTGAGGTGGTCGAGGTCAGTGCCGCAACCCACGAGGGATTGCGCGAGCTCGCGTTCGCGATGGCCCGGCTGGTCGAGCAGGCTCGAGCGGCCGCACCTGAGCCGGAGGCCACCCGCATCGTGCTGCGTCCGGTGGCCGTTGACGACGCCGGCTTCACCGTGACCCGGGAACCCGATCGGTTCCGGGTGCGCGGCGCGAAGCCGGAGCGCTGGGTGCGACAGACCGACTTCGCCAACGACGAGGCCGTCGGCTATCTCGCCGACCGGCTGAACCGGCTGGGCGTCGAGGAAGCCCTGGTTGCGCAGGGTGCTACGCCCGGCGTCGAGGTGGTCATCGGCGACGGCGAGGATGCCGTCGTGTTCGACTGGGAGCCGTCGCTGTCGGCTGGCGCCGAGCTGCTGCACGGCCCGCGCGGCTCCGACCTGCGGCTCGATGGTCGCTGACTCATGGACACCGGTATGCGCACTGACGTGGCCGCCGCCCGACGAGTGGTGGTCAAGGTTGGCTCGACCTCGCTGACCACCCCCGCCGGCGGTATCGACGAGTCCCGGCTGGTCGCCCTGGTCGACATCTTGGCGCGCGAGCGGACGGCCGGACGTGAGGTCGTCGTGGTGTCATCCGGCGCCATCGCCGCTGGGTTGGCGCCGCTGGCGCTGTCGAAGCGGCCGCGCGACCTCGGCACCCAGCAGGCGGCGGCCTCGGTCGGTCAGGGCCTGCTGGTGCACCGCTACACGCAGGCGTTCGCGGCGCACGGGCTGACCGTCGGGCAGGTGCTGCTGACGGTCGACGATGTGACCCGCCGTACGCACTACCGCAATGCCCAGACCACGCTGACCCGGCTGCTGGCGCTCGGCGTCGTCCCGGTGGTCAACGAGAACGACACGGTCGCGACCCACGAGATCAGGTTCGGCGACAACGACCGGCTGGCCGCGCTGGTTGCGCAGCTCGTGCACGCGGACCTGCTGCTCCTGCTGTCCGACGTGGCGGCGCTGTACGACGACCACCCGAAGCGGCCGGGAGCCCGGACGGTCGCCGACGTACGCGGCGAGGACGACCTGGCCGGGATCGACCTGCGGGGCAGCGGAACCGGCGGTGTCGGCACCGGCGGGATGGTCACGAAGGTGCAGGCGGCCCGGATCGCCACGTCCAGTGGCATCCAGGTGGTGCTCGCGGCCGCAACCGCGGCCGCGGAGGCGCTGGCCGGCCAGCCGGTCGGAACGTGGTTCCACGCCACCGGCACCCGCACGGGCACCCGGCTGCTGTGGCTGGCGCATGCCAGCAGCGCCGCTGGGCGGCTGACCTTGGACGATGGGGCGGTCGAGGCCGTGGTCCGCCGCCGGCTGTCCCTGCTGCCGGCCGGGATCACCGCCGTTGATGGCGACTTCGAGGCCGGCGACCCGGTCGACCTGGTCGACCGATCCGGCGCGGTGGTGGCCCGGGGGCTGGTGAACTTCGACTCCGGCGAGCTGCCGGCTCTGCTGGGCCGGTCCACGCGCGACCTCGCGGAGGAGCTGGGGCCGGCATACGAGCGGGAAATCGTGCACCGCGACGACCTGGTGGTCATCCGGTGACGGCCAACTCTGAGTCCCAGGCCAGAGAAGGTTCAGGGGCGACACGGCCAAAACCTGTGGACGGACTGTCAGTGGGCCTGGCTACCCTCGGATGGATGATCGAGTTCCGGATGCGACGCGCCGTGGTCGAGGTGGCGCTGATCGGGGCTCTCTACCTGGTCTACTCGGCGATTCGCAACCGGCTGCCGCTCAATGTGACGGCTGCGCGCGACAACGCTGAGAAGATCTTGGACGTCGAGCGCTGGCTCGGCATCGACTGGGAGTTGCCGGCCAACCTGTGGGCGGCGTCGAACCACGCGCTCGCGGTCGGGGCCAACTACTACTACGCGATCTGCCACTTCGTGTTCACGGTGGGGCTGCTGGTGTGGGTGTTCATCCGGCGGCACGACCTGTATGCCTGGGCCCGCAACGCACTGCTGTTCACCACCGTGCTGGCCCTCATCGGCTTCGCGCTGTACCCGATGGCGCCGCCGCGGCTGCTGTCCGGGCAGGGCTACATCGACACCTTCGTCGCGTTCGGCACGTGGGGCTCGTTGAGCCAGGGGTCGCTGTCCGAGCTCACCAACCAGTACGCCGCGATGCCGTCGTTGCACGTCGGCTGGGCGGTGTGGTGCGCGTGGGTCGTCGTTCGGTTGACGTCGCGGGTCTGGCTTCGGGTCGTCGCCGTGCTGCACCCGGTCCTGACCTCGATCGTCGTGGTCGTGACGGCGAACCACTTCGTGCTGGACATCGTCGGCGGGATCGCAGCCGTCGTCGGTGGCTTCTTGCTGGCCGCGTTGGTGGCCCGGCTCGCGGAGCAGTGCGTTGCCGAGCGCGCCGTGCGTCAGGAAGCCGAGCGGGTCACGATCGAGGCCGCGGACCACGAACAGCTCGAGGCCGCCGGGGCCAACTTCGCGGAGCGTCGTAGCCTGCACGCATGAGTGCACCAGCGACCAGCTCCGCCCCGCCCGAGGCCGACGAGCGTGCCGCCGTTATGGCTGCGGCGCGGCGGGCCAAGGACGCGGCCGTGGATCTGGCCGTCCGGTCCCGCGAGGACAAGGACGCCGCGCTGCGAGCAATCGCCGACGCCTTGGTCGCGCAACAGGCGACGATCGTGGCCGCGAACGCCGACGACCTGCAGCGGGCTCGGGACGCCGGCACGGCCGAGGGCCTGATCGACCGGCTCGCCCTGACCGAGCCTCGGCTGGCCGCGATCGCCGACGCGCTGCGCGACGTCGCCGAGCTGCCCGACCCGGTCGGTGAGGTGATCCGCGGCTACACGCTGCCGAACGGGTTGCGGGTCCGGCAGGTCCGGGTGCCGCTCGGCGTGGTCGGCATCATCTACGAGGCCCGGCCCAACGTCACCGTGGACGCCGCTGGGCTCACCCTCAAGTCCGGCAACGCCGCGCTGCTGCGCGGGTCATCGTCCGCGTATGCGACCAACACCGCGCTCGTGGACGTCATGCGGTCGGCGTTGGCCGAGGTTGGCTTCCCGGCGGACGCGGTGCAACTGGTCCCCGGCACGAGCCACGAGTCGGTCAAGCATCTGATGACCGCGCGCGGCCTGGTCGATGTCCTGATCCCGCGCGGCGGTGCGGCGCTGATCAGGTCCGTCGTCGAGGAGTCGACCGTGCCCGTCATCGAGACGGGGATCGGCAACTGTCACGTGTACGTCGACGAGCATGCCGACGTCGAAAAGGCGGTGCGCATCCTGGTCAACGCCAAGGCTCAGCGGCCGAGCGTCTGCAACGCGGCCGAGACGTTCCTGGTGCACCGCTCGATTGCGCCGACGTTCGTCCCGGCGGCGCTGTCCGCGTTGGCCGAGGCCGGGGTCACAGTGCACGGCGACGACGGGATCGCCGCATACGCCGCGGGGAGTGCGGTGAACTTCGCTCCCGTGACCGACGAGGACTGGGCAGCGGAGTACTACTCCCTCGACATTGCTGCCGGCGTCGTCGACTCGCTGGAGGACGCGCTGCGGCACGTGCGCCGCTGGTCGAGCGGGCATACGGAGGCGATCGTGACCGACTCGGTGGCCGCGGCCAACCGGTTCGTCGCCGGCGTCGACGCGGCCGCGGTGATGGTGAACGCGTCGACCCGGTTCACCGATGGTGGCGAGCTCGGCTTCGGCGCGGAGATCGGCATCTCCACCCAGAAGCTGCATGCCCGCGGTCCGATGGGTTTGCCCGAGCTGACCTCGACCACGTTCGTTGTCGAAGGCGACGGCCACATCCGCGGTTGAGGCGCGTTGTTGTTGATCATGCAGGGATGCCCACGCGACCGGCCGGGATGTCACCGGCCCTGGTGCTCGACCCAGTCTGCGAGCGCGATGTAGTCCTGACGGCCAAGGCCGTCGTCGACCGCGCGGCGCGCCTGAGTGAGCGCGGCCTCCGCGACGGTGAGCGGGACCCGAGCCTCGTCGACCGCCAGCGCGAGGTCCTTGGTCATGAGGTCGAGCGCGAAGGCGACGTCTGAGTAGTCGCGGCGGGTCACCGCGTCCGCCTTCTGTTGGAAGGTCCACGAGAACGGCCCGACCGCGACGGTCGACATCGCAAGCTCCCGGTCAATGCCGAGCTCGTCGGCCAGGCGCAGGCACTCGCCAATCGCCGCCGTGGCGATGCCGTGCCCCATGTTGCGCACGATCTTGACCGCCGCGCCCGCGCCGACCTCGCCGGCGCGATGCACGTTCGCCGCGTCGCACCAACACTCGAGCAACGGCCGGATCTGCGCGAAGGCGGCCGCGGTCGCGCCGACGAACGTGCCGAGCGTTCCGGCTCGCGCGGGCTCGACCGACCCGAACAGAGGCGCGTCCACGTAGTGCACGCCCTGCTCGGCGGCGCGCGCGGCGAACCCACGTGCGTCGCTCGGCGCGATCGTGGTGGCGTCCACAATCGTCTTTCCGCGCATCACCGGCACTGCGCCGTCCGGACCGAACAGCGCCTCGTCGACCTGCTGCGGGCCGAACAGCACGAGGACGAGGACGTCCGCGTCCTGTGCGGCGTCGGCGGGGCTGGCAGCCTCGCGGGCTCCTTTGGCTTTGAGCGTATCCGCCTTGCCGGGAGTGCGGTTCCAGACCGCGACCTCGTGGCCCGCCGCGAGCACGTGGCTCGCCATCGGAGCGCCCATCCGGCCCAGTCCGCACCAACCAATCCGCATGCGGGCCATCCTCGCCGATACGCTGCGCGCATGCTGACGCAGAGCCTGGTGCTGATGGCGGCCGAAACCACCGAGGCTGAAGGGTCAATCCCGAACGCATTCGTGGTCGGCGGGGGAGCGCTGTTGATCCTGCTCACGCTGCTGTTCATCACTACGCGCTTCGATCGCGACCGCTGAGTTCGCGTATGCGCCTGGGCGTGATGGGTGGGACGTTCGACCCGATCCACCACGGCCACCTGGTCGCCGCCAGCGAGGTCGCGCACCTGTTCAGCCTCGAGGAGGTCGTATTCGTCCCGACCGGGCAGCCGTGGCAGAAGGATGCCCTCGATGTGACTCCGGCGGAGGACCGGTACCTGATGACGGTTGTGGCGACGGCGTCCAACCCACGCTTCTCGGTGAGCCGGGTCGACATCGATCGTCCTGGCCCGACCTACACGATCGACACCCTGCGGTCGCTGCGGGCCGAGCGCGGCCCGGAGGTCGAGCTGTACTTCATCACCGGCGCGGATGCGCTGGCGCAGATCCTGACCTGGCGAGACGCGGACGAGCTGGGTCGGTTGGCACACCTCGTCGGGTGCACGCGGCCGGGGCATACCCTCGACGACCCCGGCCTGCCGGATGCGAACGTGAGCCTCGTTGAGATCCCGGCGTTGGCCATCTCCTCCACCGAGTGCCGCGAACGGGCCGGTCGCGGCGAGCCGGTGTGGTACCTGGTTCCGGACGGCGTGGTGCAGTACATCGCGAAGCGGAAGCTGTACGCCGCGAGGTGAGTCTGGTGAATTGGTAACCCTGGCGTTACCATTCGCTTTGTGGATGTGTTTGTGGCGCTGGCCGATCCGGTCCGACGGGGCATCCTGCAGACCTTGGCGGTCGGTCCGGCGCGCGTCGTCGACCTGTCGGCCGCATACCCGATCTCACGACCAGCGGTAAGCCGGCACCTGCGGGTTCTCCACGAAGCAGGGCTCGTGATCGGCGAGGACCGGGGGCGCGAGCGGCATTATCGGCTGGACCCTCGACCGTTGGCCGTCGTCTCCTCTTTGCTGGCGTCGCTGACGGCCGCGCGACCCCTGCCGGTGCCGGCCGCAGCACTCGATGCGCTTGAGACCGAGGTGCGGCGCACGGCTCGACAGCGAAGGACGGCTCCGACCAAACGAAGGGACTCCGCATGACCGCGAAAGCCACCGGGGCGCTGACTCGCGTCGACGATCGCGACGCCGTCGTCTTCGAGCGCGAGTTTGCGGCGAGTATCGACGACGTTTGGGCGGCGGTGACCGAATCCGACCGGCTCGCACGCTGGATTGGCACGTGGACCGGGGACCCGGCGTCGGGCTCGGTGCTGTTCCAGATGAACGCCGAGGGTGACGTGCCGGAGACGGTGTATCAGATCCTCGACTGCGCGCCGCCGCGGCGACTCGCGATCACAGCGACGGACGACTTCGGGACGTGGGAGCTCGTGCTCGAGTTGAGCGAGGCGAGCGGTGTCGTGACGTTGCGGCTCTTCCAGCTGCTGACCGACCCGTCAGTGCTCGAGAACACCGGGCCGGGCTGGGACTACTACCTGGACCGTCTGGTGGCGGCCGAGTCAGGTGGCGACGTGGCGGCCATCGACTTCGAAGCGGACTACTACCCGGCGACGCGGGAGCACTACCTGACGCTGCAGTCGTCGTTGACCTGAACCGAGTCGGCGCTTGCCGGCCGGCCGTGAAAGAGTCTGGCCGTGACCGCGACTCCTGAGGCGATCGCCCTGGCCGTCAGTGCGGCCGAAGCGGCCGCGGACAAGTTGGCGGCGGACATCGTCGCGTTCGATGTGAGTGAGCAGCTGGTCATCACCGACGTGTTCTTGGTCTGCTCGGCACCCAACGAGCGACAGGTGGGCGCGATCGTCGACGCCGTCGAGGAGCGGCTGCAGAAGGAGCACTCGACCAGGCCGGTGCGCCGCGAAGGCGCACGTGAGGGGCGATGGGTCCTGCTCGACTTCGTCGATCTCGTGGTGCACGTGCAGAACCTTGAGGAGCGGGTCTACTACTCGCTCGAGCGGTTGTGGAAGGACTGCCCGGTCGTGCCGCTGCCCGACGAGGTGAACCGGCCGCGGTCGACCCGGGACGACTCCGCCTGATGGCCGTCGACGGCGGCCGCGGGCGCAACATCGTCGTGTGGCGCCATGGCCGGACCCGGTGGAACATCGAGCACCGGTTCCAGGGGCACTCGGACATCCCCCTGGATGAGCTGGGGGTCGCTCAGGCCGAACGGGCCGCTCGTCTGCTGGCAGCGCTGCCCCCTGATGTAGTGCTGTGCTCCGATCTTGATCGTGCCCGGCAGACGGCGGCGCCGTTGCTGACCCTGACCGGGCTCACCGCGACATACGATTCTGCGCTGCGCGAGACGAATGGCGGCAGCTGGGAGGGACTGCTCGACGTCGAGATCCTGGCCCGCGACGGTGACGCATACCGGGCCTGGAAGCGCGGCGAGGACATCGCCGCGGGCGGCGGCGAGCGTCGCAGCGAGACGGCGGCCCGGGTCGTGGACGCGGTGGAGAAGACGCTGGCAGATGTCGCCCCCGGGCAGGTGCTCGTCGTCGTGACCCACGGTGGCACTGCGCGCGCCATGCTCGGCCGAATGCTCGACCTGCCGGTGGACCGCTGGGGCGCGCTCGGTGGGTTGGCCAACTGCAGCTGGTCAGTGCTCGAGGAGACCGGCTGGGGCTGGCGGTTGGCCGAGCACAACGCCGGCACGCTGCCCGAGCCGCTGGTGGGGGACGACGTCTGACCGGTTGTTGTGTCGCTGCTTGGCCGACTTGTCATACGTTGCGCGCCGCCGGTGACGCGGTTCGCCTGACAGCCTGGCGCGTCGTCCGAGTTGTCATGCGTTTCGCGTCACCCGTGACGCGATCTGCCTGACACTTCGACCGTGCGGGGCGGCGTCGGCGAGGTTCTCGGGGTGCGCGGCGATCGCGTACACTCGGCGGGCACTGTGCGACACCACCAGGGGCTATGGCGCAGCTGGTAGCGCGTCTGACTGGCAGTCAGAAGGTCAGGGGTTCGAGTCCCCTTAGCTCCACCCCGTTTGACCTGCGACGATGCAAGATCATTCCTTGATCAGTGTCCATTTTGTGGCTCGCTCGCCGGGGATTCGCTAGAAACTGCCAAACGATCATGCTCATTGGCGACTCTTTCGCCAACGATCACCTCCGCGATGCGACGTGCCGCGGCCTGCCCGACCGTTGGCGCCACGTGGGTGTAGATGTCGGCGGTGATCGACGTCTTCGAGTGGCCGAGCCGTTCGGAGACGACCTTGAGATCGACGCCCGCCTGAAGCGCCAGCGACGCATTGGTGTGTCTCAGGTCGTGAAGCCGGATGGGCGGAAGACCGTACTCCGCGGCCAGCTTCTGAAAGTGCCGGCTGACGTACTCGGGGCGCACCCCACGACCGTCGACGCGGGTGAAGACCAGGCCCGTGTCGACCCATCCCGGCCCCCAGGACGCTCGGTCAGCGGTCTGACGCTCTTGCTGACGGTTGAGTTCATTCACCGTGCTGGTGTCGAGCGGAATCGTTCGAGCGCTTCGTCTGGTCTTGGGTGTTCCAACGGTCGCTCTCCCGCGAACTTCCACGATCTGCTGGACGATTCGCACGAAGCCTTGGTCCAGATCGACATCCTCCCAGCGAAGGCCGACTGCTTCGCCTCGTCGCATTCCAGTCGTGATCAACAAGAAGTAGAGCGGCCCGAGCCGATCGTCCGTGACGTACTCGAGAAAGTACGCGGCACTGTTCGGCCGACCAAGGGCGCGGCCGCCTCGGATTCTCCGGCGGGAGCTCAACGTGGAGAGCGGGGTTGTACGGGATGAGCCGACGTTTGACCGCGCTGTTGAGCGCAGAGCGAAGGGCCGCGTGCACTCTTCGGATCGAACTTGGGCTCAGAGGCCGGCCGCGCTGACCGACCTGGATCGATGCGTAGAACCGATCCAGGTGATGAGGCTGCAGCTCAAGAAGACGGATCCTGCCGAGATGCGGCTTGATGTAGAGCGTGATTGCGTCCTGGTAGTGAGAGCGTGTCGACGGCTTGAGTGCAAGCTTTGCCGATCAGCCACCCATCCAGGTACTCCCCGACGGTGAGCGTGTGCGCCGCAACGCCCGAGATCAGAACCCGGACACGTTCCTGCAGTGCTGTTTGAGCATCGGCTCGTGTCGCGAAGCCACTCTTACTCGTTTGCAGGCGTCGCCCATTCGGGTCGCGGCCGTAGTCGAGCGAGTAGGCCCACGCACCACGGCAGCGGTGCGGCACAAGCTCACCATCGCGTCCCCGTGGGCAATGCAACGTGTGCCGCTGATAGACCGAGCCGTGCCTCACCGTCGTACATTCACCAGTTCGAGCAGTGGGGCAGTGGGGATCCGGATCGACTTCCCGAGTCGCAGAATCGGTGTGGGCCAGCTGTCGCGCCTGATCAGTTCGTAGGCGGCGCTCTTGCCAATGCCCAAGATGGCGGCCGCAGTGGCACATCCACTACCGGAGGTAGCCCGCGAAGCTCTTCCTCTGCGAGCCGATGAGTTGCGGGGTTCATCGTGTCCTCCATCGCCGAGAATTCGCGTTGCGCTTGGGGGGCCGTGGCGGCCCTGCATGGGTGCCGAGCTTTGGCGAGACATTTCCTACGGTCAACAACCGGTTGTCCGAGCCGGTGCGGACCCCCGATGCTGTCGCCAGCTCGCCAAGCATCGGCAGTCCTGTAGCCCAGGTCATCGCATCGGTTCCTGTCGACCGAGGTGCTTGCACACGGCCTCGGTGTCAATCCGCCGAGCGCTGTCGACGGTCCGCATCGCTTCTCTTGCCGGAAGACCTGCACGGATCGCCGCCTCGACGAGCGGGTCCTCGACGTAGTCCGCCCCTTCCCGGGCGGGCCGTCTCCTCCCCGAGGGGCGAGTGGGGCCGAGGAAGGGCGGCCGCACGCCATCCAATCCACCGAGGGTGATTGGGTATGGGCCGTGCGATGAACCCGGGGTCTCTGCTCGTGCGATAGATCATCGCTCGGCGTGCGCTTGGCTGAGAAGTGCTACCCGGGCTGCCCGCTGCCCGCGGGCAAGGGAGACTCAGTCGTTGGTCGTCCAGTAAGCCCTCTCGTTGTCCAGCCACAACGCAGTTCTGCATGTACGCATGCACCCATTTCGTCTCCGCACGACTCGACACGCAATCACTGGGAGACCTCGAATGCTCGAAGCAGACTGCGGTTGACTGCCGGGACGCAAGGAGTAGCCCATGGACGAGTGCAAAAGGGTTACACCGGGATCGTCCAAAAGGGTTACGCGAGATCGTCACGATTGGTGTCGAAGCGTTAACCATCAGACGCGGCAAACTCGGCGGCGTCGGCAAGAACATGGAGCGGATCATTCGGCACCGGCGAAGTCAGCTGGCCTCGGCGGGCGTGTGGCCTTGCACGCGTTGGCCATCGAACTCATGGCACTCGCTTGACGTTTTGGCAGAAGGACTTGGCCTGAGGGGAACCGGTGAATGGGAGTTGCGATGGTCGGCTACGGCCTGGGGATCGCGACTCGGGGCTTCACCGTGGCCGCCCTCGTGACCCTCGTGGCAAGGTATGCGTCTACACGCGGCAATCATCCGCGGCTGGACCCCATCGCGGCTCCCAACAACCACATTATTGACATGATCACTTGTAAGCGCCGACTGCGACTGGCATGCGTGGTGGTCGCGTGCTCGCAGCCTGGCGAGCGACGACGGCGATCATGCAGGGTTGTCCTACAACGACATAGCTCGCATGGTGGGCTACGCGAATCGAGGCACTGCCTGGCGGGCCGTCCAGCAGACCTAGGCAGAGAGTCGGCTCGAAGCGGTTGACGAACTCCGGGCGGGGGCTGCTCCGGTTGGGCAGACATCCTTTGCGGTCAGGCCCCAGAGCCGGCAAGTAGTGAAAAGCACCGAGCAGCGCTGATGGCGGGAGACATTCTTGCCATCCAGCACGCCGTATCCCAGAAACTCCCTTGCTGAATCTGGTGGCCGATCAGCCACGCACCATGGTCCTCGCACTCGATGCGCGAAAAGGCAACCGGGGCGGCAACGGCTGGGCCAACACCCAGGAGTACCTGAAGGGGACCCAAGGGCGGTGGGCGGACCGATCGCCGCGCAAGGACTCACACCGAAACGGTGGCGGATCAATCTCGCACGGGCTACGTCGGGCCCCCTGCCGGAGCCAGCGCCGCGCCAACGAATGAAGTCTCAGCGCCTTCGAATCGTGCCGATCCGTCGGCGTCGTTGTACACACGGACATAGCGCTCGGGCAGAAACGTCGAGAACTCGTCCGGACCAGGCCAGGTCGAGCAACGTCGATGCCATCCTCCTCGAGGTCAGCCCGATGTGACCTGAGCTTCACGCTGGTCCTCGGCCGCCCCGTCCAGGATCAGCTGCACGCGCGCCAGGTGCTGTTTCAGCTCGTGAAGCTCGAGGCGGGCCTGCGCCAGGCTGTCGCCGTTGTCCGCCTGGGCCCGAAGCTCAGCCGTCTCCAACTCCTCACGCGCCACCTGCATGTTGTCCATGACCACGGCCACGAACAGGTTCACGATGATGAGGCCGCCGAAGACGATGAAGCTCAGGAAGTAGACCCAGGCGAAGGAGTTCGTCTCCAGCAGCGGGGCCATCAGCTCGTTCCATCCCTCAACCGTGAGGAGTTGGAACACATTTAGAGCCGCATCCGGCAGGGTGCCCCACGTCTCCGGGTGGGCCGCACCGAAGAGCATGACGCCAAGGACCGAGTAGACGAAGACCAGCAGGCCGATCAGCAGCGCCACGTGCCCCAGGCCTGGCAGTGACCGCACCACGGCATTCAGGATCAGGCGAAATTTCGG
This sequence comes from uncultured Actinomycetota bacterium, assembly GCA_963836025.1. Classification (GTDB taxonomy): domain Bacteria; phylum Actinomycetota; class Actinomycetes; order JBEVHX01; family JBEVHX01; genus JBEVHX01. The sequence goes on along the minus strand of CAWIIE010000006.1, from coordinate 9,474 downwards.
GGAGAACGACGCCAGCCGCATGACGCGCACGAGCCGGAACAGCCGGCCCAGCACGACCATCGAGCCGACCGCCGGAATCCAGCCGACCACCACGATCGCAATGTCGAACATGTTCCAACCATCACGCAGGAACTTGGCCTGATCCCGCCCATGGGCTAGGGACCGCAACGCCACCTCGACCGTGAAGATGATCTGGATCAGCAGGTTGCCAAGGACCAACAGCCCGGCGTGATCGGCGGCGAATCCCGCGTCGGCCTCCAGCGCGACCAGCAGGGCCCCAAGGAGGATGGCGGCGATGACGCCCGACTGGAAGACAGTGGAGTCGGTCATCCGGCGGACAGAATCGTAGGCGCGCTGAGCTGGTGTTCTGTCCTGCCATTTCTCGGCCAGCTCAGCGCTGGCGGAGGCGACCATTGTCGCGTTGGCGCTCACGATTCTCCCTGGGACTTCAGATGTTGCGGAAATGGGGGCGCTTCAAACTGCGTCGGCTCGGGGAGGGTGTCCGCCCCTCGCGTGCCCGCGCATCTGGCGCCAGCGATCTGAAGGCCCTCGCTATCCATATTTCGTCGCCGACATGCACGTCCTTAAGTGCAGGAGCGAGGGACGCGACAAACGGCTGAGAGCAGGCCAGGCGGTTCGTCTTGGTGCCCCGCCACCCCTCCGCCACCCCCTCCGGCCCACGATCGGGATCGGATCAGGTACGCCGGGGCGACCGCCCCGACCACGATCCTCGCGTCGGTGGGGATGAACGGGGACGCGCGGGACGGGTCCGGTAACGATTTCCACTGGGTCTCTATAGGGGCGCGCCATAGGGCAGAACTGTAGCACGCGTGATTCAACAGAAGCCAGATGGACCAGATTTAGAAACTGCATAGATTCGTGATAGAGTCACAATCGGGTCGCACACAACACCGGGTGGCTTGGGCAGAGGCCGGACCTGATGGCCAACCTGGACGCGCCAGCGGTGTCCGCCGCTGTTCGACCGGGACGACCCTCGATCAAGGACGTAGGTCCTGCTGACCAAGGACGTAGGTCCCGCTTCGACTGAGCACAAACCGGTACGTCCTTTCAGCGGGCGAGGGCCCCGCATGTCGATCGATGTGGTGAGACGTTGTGAGTAATCAGTACCAGCCCGGTGACGTCGTCAACGGGCACAGGCTCGACGAGGCCGGGACGGCGTGGGGCCGCTGGCCGCCCCGCGGCCCGCCAAGGCGGGGTGGAGCCGCCGCCGCAAGGTCCGCGCCACGCTTGTCGCCGTTCCCGCCGCCCTGATCCTCGGATTCGTTGGGCTGGCCGCGGCACTGGCGATCTCCGGCTACGAGCCGCCGACCGAGGACACCCCCGTGGCGGCAACTGCCGCGCCGGCCCCGACCCCCGTGGACTCCGACGGGGACGGGGTTATCGATGCCGAGGACGACTTTCCGTCGGACGCGGGCCGCAGCCGGAGCACTGACCGCGATGGTGACGGCGTCCCCAATGACGTCGATGTCGCACCGGATGATCCGGCCGTTTCGGCGTACCCGACTGGCGTGGTCAACCGCGTGGTCGACGGTGACACGGTTGAGGTCGACGGCTTCGGGACGATCCGTGTGATCGGGATCGACACGCCCGAGCGGGATGAGTGCGGCTACGAGGAGGCCAGCGCCGCGATGGAAGCGCTCGTCCTCGGCAGGCAGGTGACGCTGGTGCCGGGCGCACGCGACGACCGCGACAAGTACGACCGGCTGCTGCGCTACATCGACGTCGACGGCGCCGACGCCGGCCGCGCCCAGATCGCCAGCGGTCTGGCGATCGCGCGCTACGACAGCCGCGACGGCTACGGCGGGCACACCCGCGAGGCCGACTACGTGACCCTCGACGCCCAGACACCCGAGTCGGTAACCTGCGCTGCCCCGGCCCCGGCCCCAGCCCCGGTTCGCCCGCCGGCCAACACGCCCGCACCGGCACCCGCCCCAGCGCCCGCCGGGGACCCGTGGAACATGCCTGGCCCCGACCTGGACTGCGATGACATCCGCCAAAAGGTGCGCGTCAACCCGCCCGACTACCACGGCCTGGACCGCGACGGCGACGGCTGGGGCTGCGAGTCGTACGGCTAGCCCCGACGCTCGTCCGGCCGGCTTGTCTAGGTTGTCCACCGACGGCCTTGACAAGCCGACGGGCGGAGGGCGCTCGAACAGACGGGCTATAGCGCCGTGTGTGACGCGCTTCGCGGCCGGACCCGCCAATCCGGTCGCGACCCCAGCCCGACCCGGCGTCCGCCACTGGCGCCGGCCCGCACGATCGGATCCGTCCTCTGGGACGCTGCTGCCCGTGCCTGGCGACGATGAGTTGCTGCTGCCCGGTGAGGCCGCGGCGTCGCTCGCCGTCAACCCGCTACCCCTGACTCGGTGGGCGACGTCGGCTGGCTGACTGCATTGGTCAGCGCGGGCGGGCGCCGCCGGTTCGCCGCGGAGACATCAAAGCCCTCGCCGTCGCCCGACGACTGTCAGGCGCAGTAGCCGCCGCTCACTTTCCTCGCGAGTAGCGTCACCTGTGAGGGCGCGTTACACCGGGCTGCAGTCGGCCCGTCCCGGCGTCCATCGGAGGTCGAGCCAGAGCACATCGTCATGCAGCGCCGAGCACCGTCAGCGGTTCAGGTTCGTCGCTTCCTCGTATGGTTCACATCGACGTCGGCAACTGCGCTACACGGCCGAATTGTGCGTTTCGGTAGCTCAACCTCATACGGCGGCCGAGCAGCCTGCGCGCTGGCCGACGAGGAGCCAGGGCGGAAGTCCCAACCGGGATGTGGCCCGGGTGGCGTCAGGTCGGGTCGTGGTGGTGGTCCGGGCACGCGTGACGGCTCGGCGTTCGGTGGGGCTACTCGTCGTCTTCGCCGTGCTGGGCGGATTTTCTCCGCTCAAGCCGCCAGTGGATCTCGTGGGTATTCGGGTGCCGCCACTCGCGCATCCGGTACTCGAAACCCGGGAGCAGCACGATCGGGATCGGATCGGGGGACGCCGGAGCGACCGCCCCGACCACGATCTTCGCGTCGGTGGGGATGAACGGGGACTGGGCGGGGACGGGTCCGGTGATGATCTCCACCGGGTCTCCATAGGGGCGCGCCATGAGGATGGACTATAACAGCCATGGCCAGGCGCGCGATATCGCGCGTAGTACCAACGATTGGCTAACTCGCCCGAATAGCCGATTCGGAGAATGGTTAGTGCTCGATAGTTCCCTGATAGAGTACTACCCGTGCAACTTCCATGAATGAGGAGCAACCGAGCCCGATGAACGAGTTCCACTCGCAGGCACTGGCCGCGCGCAGCGTTATCCGGCAGGAACAGACCAAGGCGGGGATCTGGCTCTTCGTCGGACTGGCTATCGGAGTCGCCGGGGCTGGTGTCCTTTGTTTCCGCATACAACAGCCCCAACGGCGGAATCGTCTGGATCGGCGGCATGTTGGTCGGCGTCCTGATGACCTTCAAGCATGGGGCCAGACTGATGCGTGCCAACGACGGCCTCAAGGAGATCGACGCGTACCTGGCGCAGTTGCGCTGATCAACCGATCACCCGCCCCAGGTGTACACCCCGACAGCGACGCGGATGCGCCGATTCGACTGTTTCGTGTCGGAGCCTGCGGCATGCTGAATTAGCCGAACAAACGCTGGCTCCTGATCTGGAACCACGTCAGTCGAGGAGAGCAGTGCCAAGTACCAGCCAAGATCCGTTTGGGTCAACGCAGCCAACCCACTCGGAAATCAAACGGGCGAACGGCTGGGCGCTGCCGGCGGCGGTTGCCGTGGCCCTCATCGCCATGGCGACCGCCCTTCTTCGATGGCCAAGTCTGTCCCTCGTCGCATATCTGTTTGCATTGGTTGCTGGCACCGCGTTCCTGGCCATCTACCGCATCCAGGACGCGCGCGCCTCTCGGTCAGCCTCGTATGTCCCTAACCGGACGCAGACGCAGCTAGCGATAGGCGCCGCGGTCCTCATCGTTCTCGCGTGCGCGGTGAACGGCTTCATCTGGGCCACAGAAGTGGCGAAACAGTGAGCTCGGCGATCGCGTCGACGGGGCGGGTAACGACGCCGCGGCTTTCGCGTCGATCGGCCCGAGCGCGACTCCTATTCACCATCGGGCTCCTGACGACGCTAGTTGCGCCCGCACCGGCGATGAGTTCAGTCCCCAACCCGCCGGCTCCACCTAACACGCCAGCGAGCACCGTCGCTGATGACCCGGACAACCAGCCCGGCTTCGACGCGCTCAGCGCGTGCCTGTCGTCGCCGGCGACGAAGCGGGTCGAGGCGCTGTACGTGATGGACGTCTCCGGAAGCCTGGTCGACACCGATCCAGACGAACTGCGATTTGACGCCCTGGAAGCGTCGATCGTGGATCTCGGTGATCTTGCGGCAACGCGCGAGACGACGTGGTCGTCGACGTTGCCCTTGCAGGCTTTGGAGATCAATACCGGCCGCCTTCAGACGTGTCGGATTGGCGACGTTTGGGAACAGGGAGCGCGACTCAAGACGCTTCTGAGATCAGGGCGGAGGCCGAGCAGGACTGGCAGCGAGCCGGCACGAGCCAGAACACGGACTATCAGGACGCGCTGTCCGGAGCCCTGGGCAGTCTGACCGAGCGTGGCAGCGGTGAGAGCACATGCCGCGTCATGTTCTGGTTCACCGACGGTCTGTTCGACAAGGACGGCCAAGCCGAACGCGACCCAACCGCAACCAACGCGGCGAGCGATGAGATGTGCGCAGCCGACAGCCAGCTCGATGACATCCGCGATGCCCAGATCAGCGTGATCGCCCTGGCCTTTTTCAACGAGGACGTTCAGGCAAAACTGGAGATGCCCGCGAACGCGCAACGTAGAGGCGAACTCAAGGCGATGGCGGTGGGCCGATCCGCGGAGCGGACGTGCGGCACCTATCCCATCCTTCCGCCCAAACGCCCGGGCGTGCTCCTTGCCGTGGAAGACGCGGATGCCATGCGGTTCCTCTTCGCCGGAGCGCTTGCTCAAGGGCGGGGTGGAACCCGTGTTCCAGTGACACCCGGCAACCCCATCTCGGTCAATGTCGATCCCGGGGTCAGAGGCATCGAGACTCCAACTCCTCACCAGCGGTGCACTGACCGAACTCGGCGTCACGCCCCCCCAAGGCTCGAGGACCACCCTCCCGTTGGACGGGACGAGAACACCTATCTCGGCTGGAGCGGCGGCGAGTGCACGGGCCGACGATGATTTCGTGGTCGCCAGAGTCGATCTGCCCTCCCCCGATGCTCCGGAGGCGTGGACGATCGACTCGACCCCAACAGCGACTCTTGCGGAGCTTTACTGGTATTCAGGATTGCGTCTCGCGCTGGATCTCGATAACTCGACACTCTTAGCCGGCGAACCAGTCACCGTCCGGCTCCGAGCAGTAGACCGCGAAGGCAATCCCGGGGATCTCAGTCGCTATGGGGAAGTCTCGCCCACGCTGGGTGCGGACTCCGACGCCGCCGAACTGACGGTCGCGGACGCCACGCAGGGAACGCTCAACGCAGAATTCGTCACCTCACCGACTCAACCCACGGTCATGCTGCAGATGACTGTGGAGCTGGTGACGCAATCAGGACTTCCGCTTGTACCCCTGATCTTCGACCAGTCGATCTCGCTGACGCTCCCGAGCACCTTCCCGACAGTTCAGCCCCTCGATGTGCTCGACCTCGGGACCATGAGCGGTCATCAACCCCTCTCCGGTTCGCTGCAGCTCACCGGTTCCCCGGATGGACCGAGCCAAGTTTGCGTTGGATCCGCCCGCGATGAGCAGGTACCGGAGCGAGCCGGCGCGACGACGTCGACCCCTTGCCAACGGACTGCATCAACCTCGCCGCAGCCGAACAGGCAACCATCGCTGTCACCGTGGAGACCGAGGACTCCGCCGATGGCTCAGGCTCAGCCATCCTGCCGCTGACTCTCAACAGCGCCGACGTCAACGGTCAAGGCGTTCAGACCACCACCCGCGACATCCAAATTCGCTGGGCGATGACTCGGCCGGTCGATGAGGGGACTCGGATCGTCCTGCTCGTCCTGGTCACACTATTGGCGATCATCGTTCCGCTGGCCGTCCTCGCCATCGTGAATTGGGTACTTGCTCGCTTCGAGTCCGAAGACGGCGATGCTCGCAGCCTGGCGATCCCAGTTCGGCTGACTGCCGACGGGCCGATGCGAGCCGACGGTGAGCCCCTGCTCCGTCACGGCGATCTTAGCTATCTGACAATCCCACCAAAGGCACGGGACATCGCCGGCCCAGGAAGTCTTCGGCTCAAGGCCAGCCCATCACGCTCCCCGTTCAAGGGCCCATCGTTCCGCGCGATCGCTGCACCCAGTCACCGGGTCGTCAGCGGCACGTACGCGCGCATCGACAACAACGGCCGCAGCGCCCCCGTCACTGCCGGCCTCGGGCGAACTTGGGTCGTCTCCGTTTCCGACGAAGCGCTGCTGGCCGAAAGCGGTGACTCGCTGGAGGTCCCTGCAGAGTTGGTCGTGATCCTGCGCGAGTACGGACCTGATCTGTTGGCGATATCACCCGGCGAATGCGAGAGTCGGTCGAATGGTCGTCGTTGATCGATAGCCTCAAGCAATTCGCGCGCGAGGATGCCACCAAGGCGCCACAAGTCCCGATTCCCGCCGCGGCATCGATCGCGGCGCCCGTCGTCGACGAGGGGCTTCGGGATCCGTTCGCATCAGGCGGTCGATTCCACTCGACACCGAGCGGCGGCGGGGAACGCGTGCTCGTTCCCCGTTCGACTCCCCGCTAACCCGGCCGAGCCAGTGCCACCTGCCGCCGAACCCCCGGGCGATGGGCACTCGACCTCCGATGATCCGTTCCATGATCCGTTCCAGTGACCAGCCAGTCACGATGATCAACACCCTCTGAAGGAGACGACATGCTTCGACCATTTCTCTTGATCGGGATCGGTGGCTCCGGGGGCAAAACACTTCGAGTGATCCGTGATGACCTCCAGTGGAAGCTGCGGGAGGCAGGGTGGCCGGAAGACGCCCAAGTTTCCCTCGGCCTGGCAGTTCCTCCCAGATCGATGTAGCCAGCAACCCCGATGGTGACGACCCCGATCTTCCCGCAGCTGCCTGCATCCGACTTCATGGGCATGGTGAAGCCGCCTCACGTACAGCGTCCTCGACAGCTCCATGACATCGGCCATGACTCCGAATCACCAGATGGAGGCGCTCGGCGGCTGGCGTCCGGAGCCACACCAGGTGACGGTGCCGATCGACAAAGGCGCTGGCCAGTTCCGCTCGCCTCGGGCGGGTCATCACCATCACCCAGCTGGACAAGATCTCGGCGCGGATTAGTCAGGCGGTCGACAAGATCACGAGCACCGAGGTAAACACCGAACCCGCCGACTGACCACCCTGCTCCACCAGGGCGAGGATCTCCCGAATGCCCCCGACCCGGTCGTCCTGGTGGTCGCATCCATCGCTGGCGGAAGTGGCGCCGGCGCCGTCCTCGACGTCTGCGACGTCGCCCGCGCCGGTGGAAGGACCTGGCTCGACCAGTCCGTGGGCATCCTGTACGCACCCGACGTGTTTGACGAGATTCCGGAAGCTGCCCGCCGCGGCGTACGCCCGAACGCGCTGGCGAGTCTCACCGAGCTGATGGCCGGCTACTGGACACGTGGGCACGGAGGGGCGCAGAGCGGAATCTCAAACGACTCCGCATTGCTATATCGGGCTCAGGGCATCGAAACAACCAACATCGACCAGGTCGGTCCGCGCTACCCGATCCTTGTCGGAGCACGTAATTCTGACGTCTCCTATGGGAGCCAGAACGAAATCTACCGCGGGATGGGACGCGCCCTCAGCGCGTGGATCACTAGTCGCCTTCCAGGATCAGATGAGCGCGTACTTCTCCGGAAACCTGCAGGCCACGGCCGTCGCCGTTCCCGATCGACTCAATCTCAAGCTCCAACATCTGGAGCCGCCGTTCTCGGCACTTGGCTTTGCGCGCGTCTCACTTGGTCGCGACTGGTTCGCGAAATATGCGAGTCAAAGTCTGGCTCGGTCGGCCGTCGACCGCGTGCTGAAACAGCACGACGAACACCGCAGAGGGATCGACGACGACAGATCGGAACAAGCTTTGATCGCGGATGTCGCCGAGCAGATGTGGCCAAACTTCCTTTCGGGAAGTGGCCTCAACGAACGTGGGCTTGAACGCAACGCGGTGCTCGACGCACTACGCGATGAGAAGGAGGCGGTGAACGCGACCAAGAGGTGGGCGGCCCAGGTCACCGGCATCGTGCTCGCGGGGGCTCCGCAGGAGGATCGCCCGCGGGACGTGGCTGAATCGCATCGAAGGACAACGCCAGGAAATTGGCCATGAACTGTCGTCTGAGCTCCGCGCCGCACGCATCGCGGCTGTCGTCCGCTGGGTCGACGAGATCCAACACAGCCTCGCGACCCATGCGACGTCATCTGTGGCTTCGCACGGCGCAGCCGTAACGCATCGCTTGCTCGTCCGACTCAAGGAAGAAGTCGAACAGACCATCTTTGAGTTCCCCGAGGAGCGCGTGCGTCTGCAAAGCAAGGTGACCGCGGCCAACGACGAGGTCCGCGGCGAGTTGTTTCGCGCAGGAACAGACAAGCTTCCGCCTCGCGCTGACCTGATTGAGCCTGCGTCGCACCGCCTCGCCCAGTCGATCTTCTGGCAATCCGAGCAGGACCTGCGGCAACTAACCGAGCATCTGCTGCGGACCTTGCGCAATCTGTTTTGGACCCGCTCATCAGTGCCGTGCAGCATGGTCGGGAGCGGCTGCTGCAGGACACTCGACAAATCGGCGCCATCCCTTCCAAAGTGCAGTACTGGCCCACCGGGAGTGAGGTCCCTCGCCGGCTCCGCGCGCCGAAGAACGAGTTCTTGCTTGACGACGTTGACCAATTCCCGGCCCTGCTGTCCGATGGTTGATTCGAAGCACTGAGGCCGTCCAGGAAAAGTCGGCGCGTGCCGAGGCTGCGATGGCCGTCATTCGAGATGTCGACACTCTGGAGGACCCGCAAGCGAAGACCAACCTTCCGTTGAGGCTGGAGCAGGCGTGGGTTCCTAACATCGCCGAGTCTACACCGGCATCATGAGTCCGCGTCGCGCGCAGTATGACTTCCAGATCGATGCGGACGCCTTGTTTGACCGGTCGCGACGGTGGCTCATGCGACCCGACCGTGCCATCGGCCGGTTCCTCGCCGAGAGCCTCAACGACCATCTCGGCAACACCGAAGTCGGTCCTGTTGTAAGCGCGGACAGACTCCAACGCTTCGGCTCACAGTTCGCGGCAGCAATCGAGCGAAGCCTCTGGTCAATATCGACAATGCGGTGCTCGTTCAGGTGCATGAGCGGCAACAGCCCGAGATCAAGCTGATCATTGACCAGATTCCGTTGGCGGAGAACACTGACGCAGCGCGCAAGGCACAAGAAGTGCTGGCATCATCGAACAGCCTCCCGTCG
>CAWIIE010000005.1:0-652094 GCA_963836025.1 uncultured Actinomycetota bacterium | reverse complement strand
TCCACAGGCAGCCGAACGTGCCGTGTTGTCCACAGGTTGCGGATCAACCGTGCGGCGGGGTGGCGACCTCTCCTAGCGTCGCCACGTGCCGTCCTCGGAACACATGCCCCTGGGTGAGCGGCTGCGAACCCGTTACGGGTTGGAGCCGCGCGCAGTCGCCGTGCTCGCCTTGCTCGGCGTCCTCGGCGTGGCGCTGGCCGTGGGTGTGGTCTGGCGGGGCCGGGCGAGTGAGGTGGTGTCAGGCGCGACGGCGACCGGGTTGTCCTCGCCAATCGTCTCTTCTGGGCCATCAAGTGATTTGTCTGCGCCATTGCCGGCCTGCTCGCCCAGCTCGCTGCCGTCGGACACCGACCCCGGCGCCGCAGTCATCGTGGTCGACGTGGTTGGCGCGGTGGCCCGGCCCGGCGTGGTGCGCCTGTCCGAGGGCGCCCGGGTGGTCGATGCCATTCGTGCTGCTGGCGGGGTGCTGCCCGGGACCGAGACCAGCGCGCTGAACCTCGCTCGACTCGTTGCCGACGGTGAGCAGGTCGCGGTCGGGATCCCGGCGGTGGCGCCGGGCGGCGCAACGCCCGGTCGGCCGGGTGACGCCGCCGGCGGCGGCGCCACGCCTGTCACCAGCAACCCGGCGGCCGACAGCCCGCTGGACCTCAACACGGCGAGCGCGGAGGAGCTCGAGGACTCCCCGGCGTCGGTCCAGTGTTGGCCGGGCGCATCGTCGACTGGCGGACTCGCAACGGCCGGTTCGCCAGCGTTGACGAGCTGAACGAAGTGTCCGGCATCGGCGACGCGACGTTCGCCGAGCTGGCCCGGCTGGTTCGGGTGTGAGCGTCGGATGAGCCCTCAACCGCCCGACGTCGGCCCTGGCCGGCTGCTGCGCCACGGCATCGGTGACCGGCGCACGGTGATCCCCGCGATCGTCACGTGGGTGGCCGCGTGGCTGGTCTGCGGTCTGCCTTGGACGTGGGCGCTGCTCGTTGTGCTGGTGGGTGCCGTGTTATGCGCGGCGTCGCTCGGCCTGGTGGTCCGCACCCGCCGCCGCAGGCGGGTCGGCTTGACCTTGGGCTGGGTGGTGGTCGGCGCTGCCGTCTGCGGGACGGCCGCGGCGCTGTTGTCCGGGTTGCGCATGTACGCCCTCCAGTCCGGGCCCATGGCCGCTCTCGCGGCGGAGGGGGCGTTCGTCCGGGTGGAGGCGGTGGTCGCTACCGATCCGAGCCTCTTGCGACCGCTTGTGCGGGGAGTCGAGCTACTCGATGACCGGTACCGGGTCGAGCTGCGAGTTGAGCGGCTGACCGCGCGCGGGCGGACGTGGGACTTGCGATCGCCGGTGCTGGTGATCGCGGAGGGGCGGGCCTGGCGCGAGCTGGTGCTGGGCGAGCGAGTCAGGACAGCCGGGGCGCTGCGACCGCCTGAGTCGGTTGGTCGACTCGCGGCGATCCTGCGACCATCTGTCGACCCGGTGCGCATCCACGGGCCACCGTGGTACCTGGCGGGTGCGGATGGGCTGCGTTCGGGTCTGCGCGCCAGCGTGGATGGTCTGCCGGCGGGGCCGGCCGGCCTGGTACCGGCGCTCGTGGTCGGGGACACCTCTGTGCTGCCGACCGAGCTGGCCGACGACATGCGAACAACCGGCCTGACTCATTTGTCGGCCGTGTCCGGGGCGAACGTGGCGATCGTCGTTGGCGCGGTGATCGTCGTCGCTCGCTGGATCCGGGTGTCCGGGCGGATGACGGCGGTTGCGGCTGGCCTGGCGTGTGCCGGTTTCGTCGTGCTTGCTCGTCCCGAGCCGAGCGTCATGCGGGCCGCGGTCATGGGCTTGCTGGCGTTGCTGGCGCTGGGCCGGGGTCTTGGCCGCGTCCACTCCCCGCGGCGGACGGCGCTGACGGCATTGTCGACCACGGTCCTGCTCGTCCTATTCGTCGATCCGTTCCTGAGCCGGGCCTACGGGTTCGTGTTGTCCGCGCTGGCCACGCTGGCGTTGGTCACGCTCGCTCCACGCTGGACCGCTGCGTGGGGCAGCCGGATCCCACGGGCAGTCGCGGCGGCACTCGCCGTGCCGTTGGCGGCGCAGCTCGTGACCGCGCCGGTCGTGGTGCTGCTCGACCCTCGGCTCAGCCTGGTGGCCGTTCCAGCGAATCTGCTGGTCGCGCCGGCGGTCGCACCCGTCACGCTGCTCGGCGTGCTGGCGACGGTGGTTGCGCCGTTATGCCCACCTCTGGCGGACCTGGCCGGCGCAGCGGCGACGGGCTTCGCCTGGTGGATCGCTGAGGTCGCACAGCGCGGGGCCGATCTGTCGTGGGCGACGGTGCCGGTCCCCGCGGGTCTCACCGGTGCGCTCGTGCTCGCGATCGTTGCGGTGGTCGTGGTCGCGATCACCGTGCGCGAATCGGCGGCCGTGCGACGGTACGGACGCCTGTCGGTTGCTGTCGTCGTCGTTGCGGTCACGCCGTGGCTGGTGTCCGTTCCACTGCGCAACGACCATGGCCCGTGGCCACCGGCCGGTTGGCTGGCCGTGTTCTGCGACGTTGGTCAAGGGGATGCGACCGTCCTGTCGACCGGTCCGCACTCGGCGGTCGTCGTCGACGTCGGTCCGGATCCCAACCGGGTCGACGGGTGCCTGGACGACCTCGGCATCCGTCGGGTGGACGTCCTGGTGCTCTCGCACTTCCACGCCGACCACACCGAAGGTCTGCCCGGTCTGCTCGACGGCCGCTCGCTCGCCGCGGCACACGTGTCGCCGGTGACTGAGCCGGCGGCGCAGGCGCGGCGCATCCTGGCTGCCCTCGAGGACCGGCGCGTTCCGGTGGAGTCTGCTCAGCCGGGTGACGCGCATCGGATCGGGGGACTGCAGTGGCGGGTGCTCTGGCCATCCCGTGTGATCCGGGAGGGCTCGGTGCCGAACAACGCAAGCGTCGTCATGCTGGTCGAGACCGAGGGCATTGGCCTGCTGCTCTTGGGCGACGTCGAGACCGCGGCGCAACGCGCGATCATCGCCCGCGAGGACGTCGAGGCGGACGTGGTGAAGGTGCCGCACCACGGGTCTGCCGACTTCGTCGTCGACCTGCCGCCCGCGGTGGACGCCGAGATCGCTGTGGTGTCAGCCGGCCGGGGCAACCCGTACGGGCACCCGACTGACGAAGCGCTGTCGGCCTGGGGCGAGACCGGTGCAGCGGTGCTGCGGACCGACCGGTCGGGTGATGTGGCAATCGTGCGTGGGTCAAGCGGACCGGTGGCGGTCGCGCGGCAGCGGTGACCGCCGATGCGGCTCGGCCGTCAGCCCGGTGTTCCCGACTCCAGGAGGACGACGGAGCGCGGCTCGAGGGTCACCGCCGGCTGGACCTGCTCGGGGACGTCCGGCACCGCGGATTGCGCGGCCGTGTCGAGCCGCAGCCGCCAGCCATCGCGGGCCCACGGCTCCGCCGGGAGGACGAACTCGAGCGCGGTGTCCCCGGCGTGCAGCAGCAGCAGCATCGTCGAATCCGTGATCAGCTGTCCGCGCCGGCCACGGGTGTCGATCGCGTCGCCGGCCAGGCAGACCCCGATCGTCCGCAGGTTCGAGTCGTTCCAGGCGGCGAGATCGAACTCGTGTCCGTTCGGGGTGAACCACGTCAGATCCTTCGGCCCGCCCTCGCGCATGGGGCGTCCGTCGAAGAAGTGGCGCTGTCGGAACACCGGGTGTTCGCGCCGAATCGCCAGCAGGGCACAGGTGAACGCCAGAAAGTCGCGCTGCCAGCCGGCCAGGTCCCAGTTGACCCAGGACACCTCGTTGTCCTGGCAGTACCCGTTGTTGTTGCCGCCCTGGCTGCGTCCTAGCTCGTCACCGGCGACGACCATCGGGACCCCGGTCGCGAACACCAAGGTCGCCATCAGGTTGCGGACCTGGCGTCGACGCAGCACAAGGATGTTCTCGTCCGTCGTCGGGCCCTCGACTCCGCAGTTCCAGGACCGGTTGTTGTCGTTGCCGTCCCGGTTCGCATCGCCGTTGGCCACGTTGTGCTTGCGCTCGTACGACACCAGGTCGAGCAGTGTGAACCCGTCGTGCGCGGTCACGAAGTTCACCGAGGCATACGGCCGACGCCCGTCGTCCCCGTACAGGTCCGACGAGCCGGACAGCCGGTACCCGAGGTCGCGCAGGCTGCCTGACCCACGCCAGAAGTCGCGCACGGTGTCGCGGAAGCGGTCGTTCCACTCGGTCCACAGGACCGGGAACTCCCCGACCGCGTACCCGTTCACCCCGACATCCCACGGCTCGGCGATGAGTTTCACTTGAGACAGCACCGGGTCCTGCTCGATCACGGTGAGGAAGCCGGAGAGCCGGTCGACGTCATGCAACGAACGCGCCAAGGCGGTGGCCAGGTCGAAGCGGAATCCGTCCACGCCCATCTCCGTGACCCAGTAGCGCAACGAGTCCATCACCAGTCCGAGGACGCGTGGCTGCCGAAGGTCGACGGTGTTGCCGCAGCCGGTGTAGTCGACGTAGGTGCCGTCATCCATCTGCCGGTAGTAGCGCCGGTCATCGATCCCGCGAAAGCTCAGCGTCGCTCCGTTGACCGACTGCTCCGCGGTGTGGTTGTACACGACGTCGAGGATCACCTCGATGCCGGCAGCGTGCAGCGCGCGGACCATCGACTTGAACTCGGTCACCTGTTGACCACGGGATCCGGTGGACGCGTATGCGGCATGCGGCGCGAAGTAGCCCAGGGTGTTGTAGCCCCAGTAGTTGACCAGGCCGCGCGCGACCACCTCCGGTTCGCTGACGAAGTGGTGCACCGGCATCAGCTCGACGGCGGTCACGCCAAGGCTGACCAGGTGCTCGATGGCCGCCGGATGCGCCAGGCCGGCGAACGTGCCGCGCAGCTCGGGCGGGATCCCGGGGTGTCGCAGCGTGAAGCCGCGCACATGCAGCTCGTACAGGACCGTGTCGGCCCACTGTGTACGCGGGTGCTCGACGCCCTGCCAGTCGAAGTCGTCGGCCCCCACGACGACAGATCGCGGGACGAAGGGCGCCGAGTCGCGGCCGCGCTCGAACACCGCGTCGTGGTAGGTGACCGAGCCTTCGATGGCCCGCGCGTACGGATCGACCAACAACTTGCTCGCATCGAAGCGGTGACCTTGCGCCGGGTCCCACGGGCCGTCCACTCGGAAGCCGTACCGCTGACCTGGACTGCAACCGGGGATGAAGCCGTGCCAGACGTGGAAGGTGGCATCCTGCAGCGCGATGCGTTGCTCGCCGCCGTCGTCGTCGAACAAGCAGACGGTCACACCCGTGGCATCCGGCGCCCAGAGCGCGACGTTGATGCCGTCGTCGGCCGCGGTCGCCCCGAACGGATGCCAACGCCCCGGCCACGGCGCAGCCGCCGCGCGATCAATCACCTGCTCATCCTGCCGGTTCGCTAAGGTCGCGCGAAGGCGGGACTGGGAACGGAGCGAACGGTGGGTGAGCGGGATGGGTGAGTTCGTCCGCCTCGACGTCGAGGATGCAGTCGGGACGATTCGACTTGACCGCCCGCCCATGAACGCGCTCTCGGTCCAGGTTCAGGACGAGCTGCGGGAGTGCGCACTCGAGGCGGCGGCCCGCGCCGACGTCCGCGCGGTCGTCGTCTACGGCGGACCCAAGGTGTTCGCCGCGGGTGCGGACGTCAAGGAGATGGCCGGCTGGTCCTATCAGCAGGTAGTCAACCGCGGGGCGGACCTGCAGGGGAGCTTCACCGCGGTCGCCCGCATCCCGAAACCGGTTGTCGCCGCGGTCACCGGGTATGCGCTCGGCGGCGGCTGCGAGCTCGCGCTGTGCGCGGACATCCGAGTCGCCGGGGACAACGCCAAGCTGGGCCAGCCCGAGATCCTGCTGGGCATCATCCCGGGCGCCGGCGGCACCCAGCGGCTGCCGCGTTTGATCGGCCCATCCCGGGCCAAGGACCTCATCTTCACCGGCCGCTTCGTGGGCGCGGACGAGGCGCTGCGGATCGGCCTGGTCGACCAGGTCGTTGCGCCGGACGACGTCTACTCGACCGCGCTCGAGTATGCGGCCCGCCTCGCGAGCGGCGCCGCATACGCGCTGCGCGCCGCGAAGGAGGCGATCGACCAGGGGCTCGACGCCGACATCGACCGTGGCCTTGAGCTCGAGCGGTTGCAGTTCGCCGGGCTGTTCGCGACCGAGGATCGCGCGATCGGGATGCAGTCCTTCGTCGAGCACGGGCCCGGCAAGGCCGAGTTCGTGGGGCGCTGATGACGGCTGAGGCCACGGCCGCGGACGTTCGGGCAGCGTGGGATGACCCGAAGCTCGCGAACGAGCTGTACCACGACTGGGAGGCGTCGACCTACGACGCGAAATGGTCGATCTCGTTCGACCAGCGGTGCATCGACTACGCGCACGACCGGTTCGTGCATGTGGCCGGCGACGTCGAGCAGCCGTACCCGAAGGCGCTCGAGATCGGCTGCGGCACCGGCTTCTTCCTGCTCAACCTGCGGCTGGCCGGCGTCCTCGACGAGGGGCACGTCACCGACATCTCCGCCGGGGATGGTGGCCGTCGCCAAGCTGAACGCCGAGCAGCTCGGCTTCCAGATCGACGGCCGGGTCGCCGACGCTGAGACGTTGCCGTATGACGACGACAGCTTCGACCTGGTCGTCGGACACGCGGTGCTGCACCACATCCCGGACGTTGGGCGGGCGATGTCGGAAGTCCTTCGGGTGCTCAAGCCAGGGGGTCGTTTCGTCGTGGCCGGCGAGCCGACCGAGAAGGGCGACTGGGTCGCGCGCCGGTTGTCGAACCTCACGTGGAAGACCGCCTCGCGGGTCACGCAGCTTCCGCCGTTGCGCGCGAAGTGGGCGCGCACCCCCGATGAGCTCGCCGCCTCGTCCGAAGCGGCCGCGCTCGAATGGGTCGTCGACCTGCATACCTTCGACCCGGACGCGCTCGCTCGGCTCTGCCTGCATGCTGGCGCGGTCGACGTGCGTACGGTCACCGAGGAGCTGACCGCGTCGTGGTTCGGCTGGCCGGTGCGGACCTTTGAGTGCGCGGTCCAGCCGGGCGCCCTCGGCTGGCGTTGGGCGAACTTCGCCTACCGGGGCTGGCAGCGACTGTCCGCCTTGGATGAGAAGGTCCTGGCCCGGATCGTTCCGCCGCAGTTCTTCTACAACGTGTCGGTGACCGGCACCAAACCCTGATGTTGTCCTGGCTGGGATCGTTGGCCCGCCGCCTGCGGGGCATCGCACCGCGCGACCAGCGCCAAGCCCGGTTCCTCACCTGGGCATCCATCCGCTGGGTGGTCCGGCACCGCGCGTGGAGCTGGTTCTACCTCGTCCGCTACTGGCGGTTCTGCTGGCTGCGCATCCGGCGACCGGATGTCGTCACCGAGGGGTTCGTCTTCATTGGCCGGCGGGTCGAGCTGCAGGCGCGGCCCGGCTACGGCCGTCTCGTTCTCGGCCGGTGGGTGCACCTCGGCGACGAGAACCGGCTGCGGGCGCACGAGGGCACGCTGCGCGTGGGCGACAAATGTGTCTTCGGCCGGGACAACACGGTGAACTGTTACCTCGACATCGAGATCGGCGCGACGACGATCGTTGCCGACTGGGTGTACGTCTGCGACTTCGACCACGTGTTCGCCGACATCAACCGACCTATCAAAGACCAGGGCATCGTGAAGTCACCGGTCCGCATCGGGCCGGACTGCTGGCTCGGCACGAAGGTGACCGTGCTGCGCGGGGCGATGGTCGGACCGGGCTCGGTGCTCGCGGCGCACGCGGTCGTGCGCGGCGTGATCCCGCCGCGCAGCGTCGTCGGTGGGGTCCCGGCTCGGATCCTGAAGAACCGCGACGAGATCTACGCTGCCGAGGAGGCGACTCGGATCGCGATCGCGGACATTGCGCGCAAAACCCAGGCGGCCGCCCGAGAGATCACGAAGTGAGCGCTGAAATCGCACGGTTCTGAATGATCTCAGCGCGCAGATCGTGATCATGGGGGTGTCGAAGCGAGCTGCCGGGCGTCGAGGTGCCCGAACGGTCGGTCGAGCGGCTGTTCCTTGTCCGGCGGCGCCGGCCGCCCGCGCTCGATGCTGCGGGCGAGCCGGTCGAAGGCGGCGTGATGCCCGCGGGCCCGATCGCGCGCGTACTCGGCGGCTGAGTCCTTGCTCACCATGAACGCCCAGTCGCTCGACAGCGCAAGCAGCGCCTGCCGTGCGGCCTGATCGATCGTCGCGTCGCCGGGCGAGCCGCGTCGACTGCGCGTCGACGAGATCCAGCAGTCGCTTCTGCAGCCGGGCGTTGTCGTCGACGAGGTCGGCGACCTGGCCGCCCTCCCAGACCCGCCAGTCCTTGCCCGACCCCCACGATCCGGGCCCGAGGTCCACGGCCCCCGCGACGTGACCGGCCTCGACCGCGCCGCGCCAGCGTCGTGACCCGAACGCCCGCCTCGCGGCAGCAGCCGCAGGACCCGTTCGAGGAACACCGGCCCCTCGTGCCACCAGTGCCCGAACAACTCGGTGTCGTAGGCGACCACGACCAGGCCGTTGCCGTCGGACTGCGCCCGCTGCGCGTCGAGGCGCGCTCGTACCACGTTGACGAAGTCCCGGGCGTCCGCGTCAACCGCGGCCATTGCGCGTTCGGGGTCGTAGGGCGCCTTGCCCTCAGGTGGGGTGCGGCGAGAAGTGACTCGCGCACGTCGCAGGCCAGACGGGTGGTCGAAGGTGTGGAAGTCCCGGTACCAGCGGCCGCCCGGATACCCGGCCCGCGGCGACCAGACTCGGTACGTCACCTCCAGGTCGCGCGCGAACGCGACCACGTCGCTGACGCCGACCGTCCACGCCGAGCTGGTCGGCCGGCCGGTGGCGAGCATCGTCGGCCCGTCGACCAGGAAGTGCTGCACGCCTGCGTCCGCATACATCTGCTCCAGACCGGGGCGGTAGCCGCACTCCGGCGCCCAGATCCCGGTTCGTCGCGAGCCGATGCGCAGGCGGGCATCGTCGAGGCCCACATCGCAGGGCGAAGCGCGCAATGCGCTCGTCGAGCATCGGCAGGAATGGGTGGGTCGCCGGACCGCCGAGCAACTCGACGGTGTCGCTGTCGACCAGTCCGCGGAGCAGGGGCGATGCGCCGTGTCGCCAGCGAGACTCGAAGAGCCGACTGGCGCTG
The DNA here is from genome assembly GCA_963836025.1 of uncultured Actinomycetota bacterium. GTDB lineage: Bacteria > Actinomycetota > Actinomycetes > JBEVHX01 > JBEVHX01 > JBEVHX01. Next base: position 642,970 of record CAWIIE010000005.1, on the reverse strand, counting down.
GTCGCCGCCCGGAACTCACGTCGGCCCAGTTCACGCAGCGCCGGGTCGTGTCGTCCGGCCAGACCCTCCGCCCGGCTCTGCCAGAAGCCGAGCCAGGTGTGGAACTCGCGAAGGCAGTAGGGGTCGTCGAGCTGCGCGGCGAGGACCGGCGTGATGCCAAGGGTGAGCAGATCCCGCCGCCCCTCCGCAGCGAGCCGCTCGAGCAGGTCGAACACGGGCAGGTACGAGGACGCCCACGCCTGGTACAGCCACTCCTCACCGACCGGCCAGCTGCCGTGGTGCGCCAACCAAGGGAGGTGGGTGTGCAACACGATGCAGCAGGTTCCGACCGGCTCGGAGCTGCGCGTCATCGCGGTGCACGCGCGATCGCGAGGAGATCGAGCGCCCGCTCATCGATGCGGTCCGTGACCTCGAAGTCCTCCGTGGTGACGCTGCGCACGAGGTCGGCCAATGACGCCGACCACTCCGACGGCGGTGTCGCGAGCTGGGCCAGCACGACGGGCCCGTGCGCACCTTCCCAAGCCTGTATGCGTCCGCCGTGCGCGACCGCGTACAGGTCGACCCGAGCGAACCAACGACCGAGCAGGTCGCGCAGCTCCTCGTCGTCGTACTCGTTCACGTGGAACGGGTTGAGCGGCCGCGCGCCCCGTCCGACACCGGGGGAGAAGGTTGGCCGGTTCGGCGTCGAGAGCACAAGGACGCCGTCGCCCGTCAGCACCCGCCGACACTCCGCGACGAAGCTCGACTGGTCCCACAGGTGCTCGATGACCTGCAGGCTTACGACCCCGTGCACGCCGCGATCACGCACCGGCCAACTCACGAGGTTCGCCCGCGCAGCCGGCAACGCATACGTCTTGGATGCATGCCCAACCGCCGCGGCGTCGTAGTCGAGGGCGATCACTCGCCGCCGGTCACGTCGCAGCAAGGCAGCGCCATAGCCTTCGCCCGCTCCGGCGTCCACCACGGTGCCTGCCGCCGGCAGCCGGGCCGCCGCGGCCGCATACCCGGCCTCGTGCCGACGGAACCAGTAGTTCTCGTGCCAGATCCCGGGCAGCGTCCGCTCTCCGGTGAGAATGAGCGGCTGACCCTGCACGGCGGGGATCCTACGGAGTCGAATCTGCGCGACCCGATGACGACGTCAGCAAGTGATGCCTGGCAGGATGTGCCGCGCACTCGAACACGACCCGGTCCGCGAGCAACGCGGGCCCCCTTGCAGGAGGTCGGCTCTACACCCATGGACAGCCAATGAACATCGTCGTATGCGTGAAGCAGGTCCCGGACACCTGGGCCGAGAAGAAGCTCAACCCGACGGACAACACCCTCGACCGCGAGTCCGTCGACGGGGTCATGAACGAGATCGACGAGTACGCGATCGAGGAAGCGCTGCGGCTCATCGAGGCGAACGGCGGCGAGGTGACCATCCTGTCGATGGGCCCGGACAAGGCCGGCGAGACGATTCGCAAGGCGCTGTCCATGGGCGCCGACAAAGGGGTTCACGTCGTCGACGACGCGCTGCACGGCTCGGACGCCCTGGCGACGTCGGCGGTGCTCGCGAAGGCGCTTGAGCGGCTCGAGTGGGACCTGGTCATCTTCGGGTCGGAAGCGACCGATGCGCGGATGTCGGTGGTACCGGCAATGGTCGCGGAGCGGCTCGGCGCCGCCCAGCTCACGTTCGCCGGCAAGGTGGACGTGGACGGCTCCACGGTGACCATCCAGCGGGTCGCCGACTACGGCTACGACGTGGTCAGCGCGCAGTCGCCGGCGGTCGTATCCGTGGTCGAGAAGATCAACGAACCGCGGTACCCGTCGTTCAAGGGCATCATGGCCGCGAAGAAGAAGCCGGTGGACACGCTGACTGTGGGTGACCTCGGCCTCGACGCCGGCACGGTCGGGCTCCCCGGCGCGTGGAGCGCGGTCGAGGAGTTCGCCGCCCGCCCGCCGCGGGCCGCCGGTGTCAAGGTCAACGACGAGGGAGACGGCGGCGTCAAGGTCGCTGCGTTCCTCGCTGAGCAGAAATTCGTCTGAGGGAGCACCCACAGATATGGCAGAGATCCTCGTGCTCGTCGAGCACACCGACGGGAACGTCAAGAAGGTCACCCTCGAGCTCCTGACCCTGGCCCGCTCCCTCGGTGAGCCCGCCGCGGTCATCGTCGGCGACGGCTACGACAGCGCCAAGGACAAGCTGGCCGAGTACGGCGCGACCAAGGTCTACGTGGCGCAGGGCGACGGGCTCGACCAGCATCCGGTCGCCCCGGTCGCGGAGGCGCTCGCGGCGGTCGTGGCGGCGTCGTCGCCGGCGGCCGTGATCGTGGCGAGCAGCGCCGACGGCAAGGAGGCCGCCGCCCGGCTCGCCGTGCGGCTCGGCTCGGGGATCATCACCGACGCGGTCGGGGTCTCACCCGATTTCGTGGCCGACCAGTCGGTCTTCGGTGGCTCGACGCTGGTGAAGTCCAAGGTGACCCACGGCGTCCCGGTGATCACGGTGCGGCCGAACTCCACGCCGCCCGAGCCGCAACCGGGCGCCGCCGAGCGGGTCGACGTCGCCGTCGAGCTGTCCGAGGCGGCCAAGAAAGCCACCATCGCCGACAAGGTCGTCGCGGCCAAGGACGGTCGCCCGGACCTGACCGAGGCATCAATCGTGGTCTCCGGCGGCCGGGGCGTCGGCTCCGCCGAGAACTTCGCGATCATCGAGAAGCTGGCCGACAGCCTCGGCGCAGCGGTCGGCGCATCCCGGGCCGCGACGGACGCCGGCTACTACCCGCACCAGTACCAGGTGGGCCAGACCGGCAAGACGGTCAGCCCGCAGCTGTACATCGCGGCCGGCATCTCGGGCGCGATCCAGCACCGCGCCGGCATGCAGACCTCCAAGACCATCATCGCGATCAACAAGGACGCCGAGGCGCCGATCTTCGAGCTCGCCGACTTCGGCGTCATCGGGGACCTCAACGCCGTCGTGCCGCAGCTCACCGAGGAGATCAGCAAGCGCAAGGGCTGACCGACTGAATCAAGATCACGGTCTTCCGAGCAGTATCGTGCGCTGGCGCTCGAATTCGCTCGGGAGACGGCGATCTTGAAGACTGAGGTGTTCAGGCGGGATCGTTCGTGATCTTCCCGACGATCGAGTTCGCGGCGTTCTTCGCCGTCGTGCTCACCCTGAACTGGCTGCTCATGCCCAACCCGCGGGCATGGAAGCCGTTCATCCTGATCGCGAGCTACGTCTTCTACGGCTACGCCGACTGGCGGTTCTGCGCACTGCTCGCGGTCTCCACGCTGTGGAACCAGGTCGCGGCGATCGCCATCCAACGCAGCCGCGAGCCGGCCGCGCGCAAACGGATCCTCGCGGTCGCGATCGTCGGCAACCTCGGGCTGCTCGGCTGGTTCAAGTACTACGGCTTCTTCGTCCAGTCGGTGAACGACGCGCTCGAGCGGGTGGGGCTCGGCGCGCCGCTGCCGCTGTTGCAGATCGCGCTGCCCGTCGGCATCTCGTTCTTCACCTTCCAGGCGATGTCCTACGTCATCGACGTGTACAAGCGCGTCATCCGCCCGGTCGGCCTCATGGACTTCGCCATCTACGAGGCGTTCTTCCCGCACCTGGTCGCCGGCCCGATCGTGCGCGCGCGGGAGTTCCTGCCGCAGCTGGCCACGCCGCGCTCACCGCGCAACCTGCCGGCGGGTCCGGCGCTGTTCCTGATCGTCGGCGGTCTGGTCAAGAAGATCGTCATCGCGGACTACCTGGCCGAGTCGATCGTCGACCCGGTGTTCGGCGCACCGCAGGCGCACAACGCCTGGGAGACATTGGTCGCGGTCTACGGGTACGCGGTGCAGATCTACTGCGACTTCTCCGCATACACCGACATGGCAATCGGCCTCGCCCTGCTGATGGGGTTCCGGTTCCCGCAGAACTTCAACCGCCCGTACACCGCGGTCAACCTGCAGGACTTCTGGCGTCGCTGGCACATGACCCTGTCTCGGTGGCTGCGGGACTACCTGTACATCCCGCTCGGCGGCAGCCGGAAGGGCCGGGTCCGCACCTACGTCAACATCATGATCACCATGCTGCTCGGTGGCCTGTGGCATGGCGCCAACTGGACGTTCGTGGTCTGGGGCGGCATCCACGGCGGCGGGCTCGCGCTCGAACGCTGGTGGACGGAACGACGCGAGCGGCGCCGGGCCAGAGGCCTGGCCGACCAGCCCTCGATGCGGCCGAGCGGGGGAAGCGCGCCGGTCGACGGGGGCACGATCGTGCTCGAGCCGTATGCGCCCGCGCGCGCGACGCCGGCGGCCGCCATCTGGGGTGCCCGTCTGCTGACCTTCCATGTCGTCTGCCTGGGATGGGTGTTCTTCCGGTCACCCGACCTCGACGTCGCTTTCGAGGTGCTCGGTCGGCTGCTCGAGTGGGGCGGGCCGTCGCCGCTGGTCACCGTCCCGGTCCTGGTCGCGGTGACCGTCGGCCTGTCGCTGCAGTGGATCCCGGACGCGTTCTGGCACCGCATCGAGGTCGTGTTCAGTGCCCGCCCGATCGTCCTGCAAGGCCTCATACTGGGCGCCGTGCTCGTGCTGATCAACGCGGTCGTCGGCGAGCAAGGCGTCGCCCCGTTCCTCTACTTCAGGTTCTGACCGCTGATGGCACTGGACACGCAGACCCGCTCGCGCCGCGACGAGGAACGCTTCATCGACGAGGTCGAGCACCCGGCGGCGCATGCCCACGGCCGGACGCTGCCGGCCGGCAAGATCCTCGTCGTCGTCGTGGTCGCCCTGGTCACGGCCATGCTCCTGAACAGCGAGTCAATGGTCCGCGCCGGTACCGGGATGCCGGACGGGCTCACCCGCACCCTCGTCCTCGGCGTGGCCGAGCCGGTCGACTCGTTCGCGCATGCGTTGTACCTCGACCGCCCTCGGGAGCAGCTGGACGAGTGGCTCGGCACCGAGTCGACCACCGAGGGCGGGCAGGAGCTGCTGACCGGCAGTCCCGACATCCTGAACGGCCCAGACCCGGTCGCGCCCGCGCCGTCGATCTCCGTCCCGCCGGCGACCGAGCCGCGGCTCACCGCATCGCCGGCCCCACCGACCCCGAGCCCGGTCCCTGCGCGCCGCCGGCCCCGTCCGTGCGGACGCCCACGCCGGAGGCGCCGCTGCGGCTGCTCGTCACGGGCGACTCGCTGTCCACCTACATCGGCCAGCAGATGACCAACATCACCGCCGGCCGGAAGGTCGCGCAGATCACCCAGCAGGAGTTCAACGGCACCGGGCTGACCCGCCCCGAGTTCTTCAACTGGCAGGTCAAGGCTGAGCAGCACAACGTCGAGCTCAACCCCGAGGCCGTCGTGATGGTCCTCGGCGGCAACGACGGCTGGAACATGACCGGCCCGGACGGCAAGCGGCTGAACTGGGGCACCCAGCCGTGGATCGACGAGTACGCCCGCCGGGTCGCGGTCGTGATGCAGTCGTATGCCGCCGGCGGCGTCCGCCAGGTGTACTGGTCCGGCCCGCCGATGGCTCGTGACGACAAGTTCAACGGGATCTACGCGCAGATCAACCAGGCCGTGGCCCGGGCGGCGCAGGCGATCCCGGGCGCGCACTTCGTCGACCTGTATGCGACCACGGCCGTGAACGGGGCGTACTCAGACTTCGCGTCCATCGACGGGCACAACGTGCTCGCCCGGCAGCCGGACGGCGTGCACTTCTCCTACGACGGCGCGGTGCAGCCGGCCCGCATCCTGCTCGACGCGATGAGCCCCGCATACGGAGCCCTCGCCTAGACTCGTTGGCCTCATGGCGTACCTCGACCACGCGGCGACGACGCCGATGCTCCCCGAGGCGGTCGAGGCGATGACCGCGGAGCTCGGCCGACTCGGCAACGCGTCCTCGCTGCACACCTCCGGGCGGCGCGCCCGGCGGGTGGTCGAGGAGTCCCGCGAGACGCATCGCCGACGCCTTCGGTGCGCGGCCGAGCGAAGTGGTGTTCACCTCCGGTGGGACCGAGGCGGACAACCTGGCCGTGAAGGGCCTGTTCTGGCAGCGCCGTTCGGCGGACCCGGGCCGGGTCCGCATCCTCGCGAGTGCGGTCGAGCACCACGCCGTCCTCGACCCGGTGCAGTGGCTGGCCGACGCCGAGGGCGCGGTCGTCGAGTGGCTGCCGGTCGACCGCCTCGGCCGGGTGCAGCCCGATGTGCTTCGCGCGGCGCTGGCGCGCAACCCGGACGATGTCGCGTTGGTCACCGTGATGTGGGCGAACAACGAGGTGGGCACCATCCAGCCGGTCGGCGCGCTGGTCGACGTGGCCCACGAGTTCGACGTCCCGATGCATACCGACGCGGTGCAGGCGGCGGGTTCCCTGCCGGTCGACTTCGCGGCCAGCGGGGTCGACGCGATGACCGTGACCGGGCACAAGCTGGGCGGGCCGGTCGGCGTCGGCGCGCTGCTGCTGACGAAGGCCTGGTCGCCGGTGCCGCTGCTGCACGGCGGCGGGCAGGAGCGGGACGTCCGGTCTGGCACGCTCGACGTGGCCGGGGCTGCCGGGTTCGCCGCAGCCGCGCGGGTCGCGGTGGCCGATCGGGTCGAACGGTCGGCACGCATCGCGGCGTTGCGCGACGAGTTGGTCGATGCGGTCCGGCGCGAGGTCCCTGACGTCGTCCTCAACGGCGACCCGGACCCGGCGGGCCGGCTGCCCGGCAACGCGCACCTGTCCTTCCCGGGCTGCGCGGGGGACGACCTGCTGCTGCTGCTCGACGCCCGCGGCATCGAGTGCTCGACGGGTTCGGCGTGCTCGGCGGGCGTGGCACAGCCCAGTCATGTGCTCCTCGCGATGGGGGTCGACGAGGACATCGCGTTGTCGTCGCTGCGCTTCAGCCTTGGGCATACGTCGACGGAGAAGGATGTCGCCGAGCTCGCCGAGGCCATCGGCCCCGCGACCGATCGCGCCCGGCGCGCCGGCCTCGCGTCGGCCCGGAGCGACTGACATGCGTGTCCTGGCCGCGATGTCCGGCGGCGTCGACTCCGCGGTGGCCGCGGCGAGAGCGGTCGACGCCGGGCATGACGTCACTGGCGTGCATCTGGCGCTGTCGCGGCACCCGCAGTCCTTCCGCAGCGGCGCCCGCGGCTGCTGCACGCTCGAGGACTCCCGCGACGCTCGCCGGGCCGCAGACGTGCTCGGCATCCCGTTCTACGTGTGGGACCTCTCGGAGCGGTTCGCGGCCGACGTGGTCGACGACTTCGTCGCCGAGTATGCGGCCGGCCGGACGCCGAACCCGTGCCTGCGCTGCAACGAGCGGATCAAGTTCGCCGCCGTGCTCGACCGGGCGCTCGCGCTGGGCTTCGACGCGGTCTGCACCGGGCACTACGCGCGTCTGGTCGACGGGCCGACCGGCCGCGAGCTGCACCGAGCCGCGGACCCGGCGAAGGACCAGTCGTACGTGCTCGGCGTGCTCACCGCCGAGCAGCTTGCCGGGTCGATGTTCCCGCTCGGCGACGTCGCTGAAGACCGCGGTCCGCGACGAGGCCGCCCGCCGCGGGTTGGCGGTCGCGCGCAAGCCGGACAGCCACGACATCTGCTTCGTTCCCAACGGGGACACGGCCGGCTGGCTCAGCGGCCGGGTCGGTACCGCGCCCGGTGCGATCGTCGACCGGGACGGTGCCGAGCTCGGCCGGCACGACGGCATGCACGCCTTCACGGTCGGCCAGCGGCGCGGCCTGCGCTCGAGCGCCCGGCAGCCGACGGCCGGCCGCGCTACGTGCTCTCGATCTCGCCGGTCGACCGCACGGTGACGGTCGGGCCGCACGAGGCTCTGGTCGTGCGCAGCGTGGAGGGGATTCACGTGCGCTGGTGCGGGCGCAGCCCAGCCGGTGTCGTATCGGTCACCGCACAGCTGCGGGCGCATGGCGATCCGGTGCCGGCGCGGGCCGCATCTGACGGCGAGCGGCTGCTCGTCGACCTGGACGAGCCGGTGCACGGCATCGCGCCCGGGCAGGCGGTGGTGCTGTACGACGGCACGCGGGTCGTCGGGTCGGCCACCATCGACCGGACGTCGTCGGTATCCGCCTTCGTCCGATGAGCCGCCGCTCGAGCGCGTCCAGCGCCACCGGCGTCGGGTCGCTGCCCGGGACCGACGTCCGCGAGGCGGTGCGCGTCGTGTTCGGCGAGCTCGACGTGCCGCACATCCCCGAGCTCCCGCAACGCGGCCCGGGTGCAGACATGGTCGGGCGAGGCCTCGGGCTGCTCGTCGACCTGCCGGCGGAGTGGGGGCCGCGCGGCTGGCGGTTCGCCGACAGCCCGGGAGTCGACCTGCGGCGCGGCCAAGCCTGGCTGCGCGAGGACCTCGACGCCCTCGAGGAGCCGGCGCCGAGTGGCACGGGACCGGTCAAGGTGCAGGTGTGCGGCCCGTGGACCCTGCTCGCGCAGACCGAGCTGACCTCCGGCCACCGTGCGGTCCGCGACGAGGGAGCGGTCCGCGACGTGGTCGCAGTCGCTTGGCCGAGGGCGTCGGGCTGCATCGTCGCGGAGGTCCGGCGACGGCTGCCGAGGCACCGCTCGTCGTCGACGTCGACGAGCCGTCGCTGCCGGCGGTGCTCGAGGGCTCGCTGCCGACGCCGAGCGGAGCGCGGCCGGGTTGCCGCGGTCGAGGAGTCGGTCGTGCAGAGCCGCGCTGACGACCGTCTTCGCGCGCGGCGTTCGAGCACGGCGCCGGCGTGGGCGCCCACTGCTGCGCCGACAACCCACCGATCGAGCTGCATGCTGGCGCGCGGGCGCCGGTGCGCTGTCGCTCGACCTGGCTGCGGTCGGGGACCAGCGCCGACGAGGCACTGGGCACGGTCCTCGAGGCCGGCATCGATCCTCATGGCGGGCGTCGTGCCGTCGACGCGGCGATGCCGCCGGACCGTCGGACGTCGGCGCTAGCGTCGCGGTCGTGAACGATCTCTTCGGGCGGCTGGGCCTGTCGGTGCATGAGCACGACGTCGTCGATCACCCCGACCTGCGGGCTGGCCGGCGCCGATGCCGCATACGCGCGCGAGGCGATGCGACGCTGCCGGGAGGTGGCCCGCCGGCTGGACGACGCCGATGAGTGACCAGCTGGTCGAGGGGGTGCCGGCGGTCGACCGCGAGCGGGCCGCGGAGCTCGCGACCGAGATCGACGACCACCAGTACCGCTACTACATCCTCGACCGGCCGACGGCCAGCGACGCCGAGTACGACGTGCTGCTGCGCGAGCTGATGGCGCTCGAGGAGCGCTACCCGGAGCTGCGCACACCGGAGTCGCCGACCCAGCGGGTCGGCGGCACGTACTCCACGATGTTCACCGCGGTCGACCACCTCGAGCGGATGCTCAGCCTCGACAACGTGTTCACCGAGGACGAGCTGCGCGCGTGGGCGACCCGGGTGGAGCGGGACGCGCACGCCGAGCTGCACTACCTGTGCGAGCTCAAGGTCGACGGCTTGGCGGTCAACCTGGTCTACGAGAAGGGGCGGCTGACCCGCGCGGCGACCCGCGGCGACGGCCGCACCGGAGAGGACGTCACGCCGAACGTGCGCACGATCGTTGGCATCCCGGACCGGCTGTCGGGCTCCGGGTCGCACGATGTGCCGGACGTGGTCGAGGTTCGCGGCGAGGTGTTCTTCCCGGTCGAGGCGTTCGCCGACCTGAACGCGTCGCTGGTCGAGGCGGGCAAGCCGCCGTTCGCCAACCCGCGGAACGCGGCCGCGGGCTCGCTGCGGCAGAAGGACCCGCGGATCACCGCGACCCGCCCGCTGCGGATGGTGGTGCACGGCATCGGTGCGCGGCGCGGCTTCGACATCGAGCGCCAGTCGGAGGCATACGAGGCCTTGCGCGGCTGGGGGCTGCCGACCAGCGAGCGCGCGCGCGTCGTCGACTCGATCGACGAGGTGCTGGAGTTCATCGCGCACTACGGCGAGCACCGGCACTCCGTCGAGCACGAGATCGACGGCGTCGTGGTGAAGGTCGACGAGATCGCGGTGCAGCGCCGCCTTGGGTCGACGTCACGCGCGCCGCGGTGGGCGACCGCACACAAGTACCCGCCGGAAGAGGTCACGACCAAGCTGCTCGACATCCAGGTCAACGTCGGGCGGACCGGGCGGGTGACGCCGTTCGCGATGATGGAGCCGGTCAAGGTGAGCGGCTCGACGGTCGAGCTGGCCACGCTGCACAACGCGTCCGAGGTCAAGCGCAAGGGCGTGCTGATCGGCGACACCGTCGTGCTGCGCAAGGCCGGCGACGTGATCCCCGAGGTGCTCGGGCCGGTCGTCGACCTGCGCGACGGCAGCGAGCGCGCGTTCGTGATGCCGACGAAGTGCCCGGAGTGCGGCACGAAGCTCGCCTACGAGAAGGAGGGCGACGCGGACCTGCGCTGCCCGAACGCTCGGTCGTGTCCGGCGCAGCTGCGTGAGCGGGTGTTCCACGTCGCCGGTCGCGGTGCGTTCGACATCGAGGTGCTCGGCTACAAGGCCGGGCATCGCGCTGCTGCAGTGCGGGCTGATCACCGACGAGGGCGACCTGTTCGCGCTGACCGAGTCCGCGTTGGTGACGTGCGACTTCTTCCGGACCAAGGACGGCGCGCTGTCGGCGAACGCGCGTCGGTTGCTCGACAACCTGGCGTCGGCGCGCGAACGGCCGCTGTGGCGGGTGCTGGTCGCGCTGTCGATCCGGCACGTCGGCCCGACGGCGGCGCAGGCGCTTGCGCGGGAGTACGGCGACCTCGACCGCATCATTGCCGCGCCGGCCGAGGAACTGGCCGCGGTCGATGGCGTGGGCGCGATCATCGGTGAGTCGCTGGCCGAGTGGTTCGCGGTCGACTGGCACCGCGAGATCGTCGAGAAGTGGCGGGCGGCGGGGGTTCGGCTGGCCGAGCGACAGGTCGATGCCGGGCCGCGGCCGCTTGAAGGGTTGTCGATCGTGGTGACCGGGAGTCTGACTGACTTCAGCCGCGACGAGGCGACCGCGCGTCTGCAGGAGCAGGGCGCGAAGGTGACCGGGTCCGTGTCGAAGAAGACGTCGTTCGTCGTCGTCGGCGAGAACCCGGGCAGCAAGTACGACAAGGCCCTGTCGCTCGGGGTACCGGTGCTCGACGACGCGGGCTTGAAGGTCCTGCTCGAAGATGGCCCCGACGCCGCCGCCAAGGTCGCGACCGTTGGCAAGCCCTGAGCGACTTGTCAGACGAAACGCGTCGCCGGTGACGCGGAACGTCTGACAACTCGTGGTCAGCGAGCCTGGGTCCAGGCGAGGACGGCAAGCACCCGCCGGTGGTCCTCGTCCGACGGCAGCAGGCCGAGTTTGCTGAAGATGCTGGACACGTGCTTCTCGACCGCGCCGTCGCTGACGACCAGCCGTTCGGCGATGGCGTTGTTGCTGCGACCCTCGGCCATCAACGACAGGACGTCGCGTTCCCGCGGGGTGAGCTGCGGCGAGCGGGTCCGGGCCACGGCGCGCAAACAGCTGCTTCACCACCTCGGGGTCGAGCACGGTACCGCCGGAGGCCACCCGCTGCAGCGCATCGGACAGGTCGTCCAGGGCCGCGACCCGGTCCTTGAGCAGGTAGCCGACGCCGCCCTTGCCGTCGGCGAGCAGATCCTGCGCGTATGCCTCCTCGACGTATTGCGACAGCACCAGCACTGCCGTCCCGGGTCGCCGCCTGCGCGCCTCGAGTGCAGCCAAGAGACCTTCGGCCGCATACGTCGGTGGCATCCGCACGTCGACGACCGCGACGTCGGGCTCGTGCGCCTCGACCGCCGCGACGAGCGCGTCTCCGTCACCGACCGCCTCTACCACCTCGCAGCCGGCCTCGACCAGCAGCCGGACCAAACCTTCGCGCAGTAGTACGGAGTCCTCGGCTAGGACGACACGCATGGCACCTCCGCGAGCAAGACGGTCGGGCCACCGTACGGGCTGTCGACCGTCAGCCGGCCATCGACCGCGGAGAGTCGGTCGATCAGGCCGCCGAGGCCGTGGCCTTTCGCCGGGTGCGCGCCGCCTTGGCCGTTGTCGGACACCTGCGCCTGCAGAACTCCATCGGTGAGTCGGATCCAGACGTGCGCCTGGGTCGCGCCACTGTGCTTGGCGACGTTGGTGAGCGCCTCGGCGACGACGAAGTAGATCGCGTTCTCGGCGGCCGCGGGGGGTCGCGTGCCAAGCGGCAGCTCGGCGTCGACCGAAACCGGGACGATGCTGCGCGACGCCAGGGCGGCCACGGCGGCGGGCAGGCCGCGGTCGACGAGGATCGGCGGCGCGATGCCGCGCGACAGCGCACGCAGCTCGGCCAGCGCCTCCTGGGTCTGCAGCAGCGCCTCGGTCACGAGCGGCTTGGCGGCCTCGGGGTCGGTCTCGAGCCGGCGCTGCGCTGTGGACAGGTCCATCGTGAGCCGGACCAGCCGCTGCTGTGGCCCGTCGTGCAGGTCGCGCTCCAGCTTGCGCAGGGTCTGCGCCTCTGCCTGGACGGCCGCCGACCGGCTCACTTCGAGGGTGGCGACCCGCTGCTGGAGCGCTCGGGTGTAGTTGCCGGCGAGCAGCTGGCGGCCGAGCGCTGCCTGGACGGCGGCGCTGCCGCGGATGACCGCATACAGGGTGGCCGCGAAGAACAGGCCGATGAGGACGTTGAGCACCGCGTCGGCCGCGAAGCCGTCGAAGCCGAGCAGCTCGGCGAGCGTCGTGTCCGCCTCGTCGTCGCCGCGCGGGATCGCCCACCCCCACAGCGGGTACGTCAGGCCGCCGAGCGCACCCGCCCACCACGTGACGGCGAGGCTCCACGTGACCACGGCGACTGGAAACACCAGGATCCCGTGCGCGAGATCGAGCCAGCGTTGTCGGTCCACGAACGGGTTGAGCAGACCGCGCCATCCCGCGCCGGTGATCGGCTTGTAGATCGCGACGGGCACGACGTCCCCGCGCAGCCGCAGGCGGCCACGCTCGATTGCCGCGAACACTCCGGCCACGAGCAGGGTCGCGACGAACACCGGCACACCAATGAGGAAGGCGGCGACCAGGCCGGCCGACAGCGCGACGCCAGTGACCAGAACGATGAAGGACGCAAGCGCGACCGGGAACCCGACGAGCAGGTAGAGCGTGTCCAGGCCGAGCCGGCTCCACCAGGTGCCGCGCTCGGCCGGCCGCACCGCCTCGCTGCCGGTCGGCAGGTCGCGGGTGCGGTCAAGGGGCAGGGCTGAAGAACTCATGGCTCGATGGTCCGTGGCTTGCGCATCTCGATCCGATGGGGCGACCTGGTCTCTTCGCGGTGGGGATGTCCCTACCGCGACCTCACCGTATGCCGGAGGCCGGCGCCGGACGAGCGAGTTCAGCGCCGTCCGTAGGATGAAGGCTCCCGTCCCACCACCCTTGTTGGTGATCATGCAGGAACGCCGGGGACTTTGTGCATGATCACGGCGAGGGGAGGCAGAGTCGAAGGAGCCCGCGCTCGTATGCCGTCCATCACCCGAGCCGAGGTCGAGCACCTGGCCCGGCTGGCCCGGATCGACCTGACCGACAACGAGCTCGACCACTTCGCGGGCCAGCTCGACGTCATCATCGGTGCGGTCGCGAAGGTCGCCGAGGTCGCGGCCGACGACGTGCCGCCGATGTCGCACCCGGAGCCGCTGACCAACGTGTTCCGGCCCGACGAGACACGGCCGGGTCTCACCCCGGAGCAGGCGTTGTCCGGGGCGCCGGCGGTGGAGGACCAGAAGTTCCGGGTGCCGCGGATCCTGGGGGAGGAGCCGTGACCGGCGTTCGATCGACGGCCTGCTCCTGCCGCTGTTGGGGTGCTCCGGCCGCTGTGACGGCCGGAAAACCCCAACAACCTCAGGACGGAAGGCCGCGCGGTGAGCGACCTGACCCGGCGGACGGCCGCGGACCTCGCCGCCGTCGTCGCGAGCGGGGAGGCGTCCGCCGTCGAGGTCGCGCAGGCCCACCTGGACCGGATCGAGGCGGTCGACGAGCGGGTGCACGCGTTCCTGCACGTCGACACCGACGGCGCGCTGTCGGCCGCGAAGGCGGTGGACGCGGCGCGGGCGGCGGGGGAGCAGCTCGGCCCGCTCGCCGGTGTTCCGCTGGCGCTCAAGGACGTCCTCACCATGGAGGGCATCCCGACGACCTGCGGTTCGCGGGTGCTCGAGGGCTGGCGCCCGCCGTACGACGCGACGGTCACCCGTCGGCTCAAGGACGCCGGCGTCGTCATCCTCGGCAAGACGAACATGGACGAGTTCGCGATGGGCTCCTCCACGGAGCACTCCGCCTACGGCCCGAGCCACAACCCTTGGGACCTCACCCGGATCCCCGGTGGTTCCGGCGGCGGCAGCGCGGCGGCGGTGGCCGCATACGAGGCACCGCTGGCGATCGGCACCGACACCGGCGGGTCGATCCGGCAGCCGGCCGCGGTCACGGGCACGGTCGGGGTGAAGCCGACCTACGGCGGGGTGTCCCGCTACGGGCTCGTCGCGTTGGCGAGCTCGCTCGACCAGGCCGGTCCGTGCGCGCGCACGGTGCTCGACGCGGCGCTGCTGCACGCCGTCATCGGCGGGCACGACCCGCTCGACTCGACGTCGATCGACGCACCGGTACCACCCGTCGTCGAAGCCGCTCTGCAGGCGGACGTGCGCGGGATGCGGATCGGCCTGGTCAAGGAGCTGTCCGGGGAGGGTTACCAACCCGGAGTCGAGCAGCGATTCCGCGAGGCCGTCGCCATGCTCGAGGAGATGGGCGCCGAGACGGTCGAGGTCTCATGCCCGCACTTCCCGTATGCGCTTGCGGCGTACTACCTCGTGCTGCCGTCCGAGGCGTCGAGCAACCTCGCCAAGTTCGACGGTATGCGGTACGGCCTGCGCGCCGGTGACGACGGGACCCGCAGCGTCGAGGAGGTAATGGCGCCTGACTCGCGAGGCTGGCTTCGGCGCGGAGGTGAAGCGGCGCATCATCCTGGGCACGTATGCGCTTTCGAGTGGTTACTACGACGCCTACTACGGGCAGGCGCAGAAGGTCCGCACGTTGATCGCGCGCGACTTTGCGGCGGCCTTCGAACGGGTCGATGTCTTGCTGTCGCCGACCGCGCCTACGACGGCTTTCCCGTTGGGGGACAAGCTCGATGACCCGCTGGCGATGTACCTCAACGACATCGCGACCATCCCGGCGAACCTCGCGGGCAACCCCGGGCTGTCGCTGCCGACCGGGCTCGCTCCGGAAGACGGGCTACCGGCCGGGCTGCAGGTCATGGCGCCCGCGCTCGCCGATGACCGGCTCTACCGCGTGGGCGCTGCGCTCGAGGCGGCGCTGCTGGATCGGTGGGGTCACTTGCTGATCGAGGAGGCTCCGGCGCTGTGACTGCCGATCTCATGTCGTATGACGCGGCCGTTGACGGGTTCGACCCGGTGCTCGGTCTCGAGGTGCACGTCGAGCTCGGGACCGCGTCGAAGATGTTCTGTGGCTGCTCGACAGTGTTCGGCGCACCGCCCAACACCCAGGTCTGCCCTACGTGCCTGGGGTTGCCCGGCTCGCTGCCGGTGCTCAATGAGGCCGCCGTCGAGTCGGCGATGAAGATCGGCCTCGCGCTCAACACCCAGGTTGCGGAGTGGTGCCGGTTCGCCCGGAAGAACTACTTCTACCCGGACATGCCGAAGAACTTCCAGACCTCGCAGTACGACGAGCCGATCTGCTTCGACGGCTGGCTCGACGTCGACGTCGAGACCCCGGAAGGCGTGCAGACGCACCGCATCGGTATCGAGCGCGCGCACATGGAGGAGGACACCGGCAAGTCGTCGCACGTCGGCGGTGCGACCGGCCGCATCCACGGCGCCGACTACTCCCTCGTCGACTACAACCGCGCCGGCATCCCGCTCATCGAGGTCGTCAGCAAGCCGATCGAGGGCACCGGTCGGTATGCGCCCGAGGTGGCGCGCGCATACGTGACGGCACTGCGGGACATCCTGCGTGGGCTCGGCGTCAGCGACGTGAAGATGGAGCAGGGGTCGCTGCGCTGCGATGTCAACGTGTCGCTGCGCGCGTCGCGTGATGCGGCATACGGCACGAGGTCGGAGACCAAGAACGTGAACTCGCTGCGCTCCGTCGAGCGGGCCGTGCGGTATGAGATGCAGCGGCAGGCCGCGCGCCTGGCGGCCGGTGAGCGAGTCGTGCAGGAGACCCGGCACTGGCACGAAGACACCGGGCTGACCACCCCGGGGCGGAGCAAGGAGCAGGCCGAGGACTACCGATACTTCCCGGAGCCCGACCTGGTGCCGATTGCGCCGTCGCGCGAATGGGTCGAGAAGCTGCGGGCGGAGCTGCCGGAGCCGCCGCACGTGCATCGCAAGCGGCTGCAGGAAGCCTGGGGGCTGTCCGACTTCGAGATGGCGGCGGTCGTGAACGCCGGGGCGCTGGTGTCGATCGAGCAGACGATCGCCGCGGGTGCGTCCGTCGGCGGTGCACGCAAGTGGTGGCTTGGAGAGCTCGCCAGGGTGGCGAACGAGCGCGGCGTCGGGGTGGACGAGCTGCCGATCGGCGTTGCGGACGTGGCGCGGGTCGAGGCGCTGGTGGGCGAGGGTCGGATCAACGACCAGCTCGCCCGGCAGGTGATCGAGGGCGTGCTCGCGGGCGAGGGCTCGCCGGACGAGGTGGTCGCCGCCCGCGGGCTCGAGGTTGTATCCGACGATGCAGCGCTCGGCGCGGCGGTGGACGCGGCGATCGCCGCCAACGAGGACGTGGCGGCCAAGGTGCGGGACGGCAAAGTCGCGGCGGCCGGTGCGCTGGTCGGCGCGGTGATGAAACAGACCCACGGTCAGGCCGATGCGGCCAAGGTGCGGCAGCTGATCCTCGCCAAGCTCGGCCAGTCCTGACGGCTGCAGCCCACCCCGCACCGCATCCGCAACGATGTGCCGCCGTATCGGTCTCTTCGATACGGCGGCACATCGTTGCGGAATTGCGGTTGACGCGGCGTCAACGCCTAGCGTCATGAGCGTGCACGAGTACCCGATCGACGAGGTGGTCCGGATGTCCGGCGTGTCGTCGAGGACGTTGCGGCACTACGAGGCCGTCGGACTGCTGGCGCCGAGCTCGGTCGGGTCCGGCGGTCGTCGGTACTACGGCGACCGTGAGCTGCGCCGGCTGCAGCGGATCCTCGTGCTGCGCGAGCTCGGCGTTGGGCTGCAGCACATCCGTGCGGTGCTCGACGCTGAGGTGGACGAGGTCGCCGCGTTGCGCGCCCATCGCGATCAGGTGGCCGACGAGGCCGCGCGCCTCGGTGTGCTCGTCATCACACTCGACAAGACCATCGCGTCGCTGGAAGGACGAGAAGACATGAGTGCCGAAGACCTGTTCGTCGGACTGCCCGGCTACGACCCGGACAAGCAGCGACGCTACGAAGCCGAGATCGCGGACCGGTACGGCGAGGATGTGGTGGACGCGAGCAAGCAGCAGATGGCCGGCATGACCCGGGCCGATGCCGAGGCAGTCGTCGACGGGTTCGCCGACGTCGAGCAACGCATCGCAGCCCTGATGCACGACGGCGTGCCGGCCGACGACGCCCGCGTGCTCGACGCCCTCGACGACCACATCGCGGTCGTGCGCAGGTTCTGGTCGCCGGACGCGACCAGCTACGCGGGACTCGGCGATATGTACGTCGAGCACCCAGAGTTTCGGGCCAGGTACGAGGCGGTCGCTCCGGGTCTGTCCGAGTTCCTCCGCGACGGTGTGCGGGCGTATGCCGAGCAGCGCCTGGTTTAGGTCGGGCGGGAACGGGAGACAACCCCAGACGTTCCGCGGACAACGAGGTCCGCGGCATCTGGAGGTGTTTCAGTCATGCCGTTGTGGTTGCTCCTGCTCGTCGCTGGCATCGCGCTGGCGGTCATTGGATTCGCGGGCGCGGGTCAGCTTCTCGTCATCATCGGCGTGATCCTGCTGGTTGTCGGCCTGATCGGGACACTGGCCGGCCGTCGCGGCGCCAAGGTGTAGCCGACGTCTCGCGGATTGCAAGACTCGGGAACCGCCGCCCGGAGTCGGTCCACTCGGACCGCTCCGGGCGGCGCATTTCCGGGCGGCGTCAGGACAGCGCCAGCCGTAGGACCACGTCGTCACCTGCACGCGGCTCGGCGCGGCCGTCGCGGTTGCTGGTCGTGAGCCACAACGACCCGTCCGGCGCAACTTCCACCGTGCGCAGCCGCCCAAGCTCGCCGGTGAAGAACGCCCGGTACGGGCCGACACCGTTGCCCTCGATCGGGATCTGCCAGAGCCGCTGGCCGCGTAGGGCAGCCATGTACACCACATCGTCGACGATCGCGATACCGCTGGGTGAGGCCTCGCTGGTCGGCCAGCTCTCAGCCGGGGCCACGAACCTTGGGTCGTTGCTTGGGCCTTCGACCAGAGGCCAGCCGTGGTTGCCACCGCGCTGCACCAGGTTGAGCTCGTCGAAGGTGTTCTGGCCGAACTCACTCGCCCACAGCCGGCCCTGGCTGTCGAACGCCAAACCCTGCACGTTGCGGTGGCCGTAGGACCAGACGAGCGAGCCCGCGATCGGGTTGTCGGGTGGCACTCCGCCGTCCGGTGCGAGCCGAAGGATCTTGCCGCCCAAGGAGTTGAGGTCCTGCGACAGCGGCCGGTCACCGGCCTCGCCGGTGCCGATGTAGAGCATGCCGTCGGGGCCGAAAACCATCCGGCCACCGTTGTGGATGCCGCCCTTCGGGATGCCGGTCAGGATTGGCTCAGGTTCCCCAAATCCGTTGCCATCGAAGGTCATCCGGACGACTCGGTTGTCGGATCCGCCGGTGAAGTAGGCATACACGAATCGGTCCGTACGGAAGCTCGGCGACGTCGCGAGCCCGAGCAAGCCACCTTCCCCGGATGCCTGAACGCCGGGCACCACACCGGCTACCGATGTCCCGCCGTCGGGGCGGACGGCCACGATGCTGCCGGAGTTGCGCTCGGCGACCAGCGCGGTCCCATCGCTAAGGAACGTGAGGCCCCACGGGACCTCGAGCTCACCAACGACTGTGCCCGCCACCGTGACTGACTGCGGTACGACCCGCGGGGTTGGGGTTGGGGTCGGCGTCTCGGTCGGGGTTGGCGTCGGGGTCGGCGATGGCGACGTGATGCTCGGACTGGGGACGTCAATCGCTCCATCGTCGCTGTCGGTGCAGGCGAACAGCGTGCCGCCGATGATCACGGCGCCGACGTAGGCAGCGACCAGGACCCGCGGGCGCATCAGTAGCGCGCTCCCGCCGCAGTCGGCAGGTCGTCCAGGTTGGCTAGGTCGTCGAGGTCGAGCAGCAGCTCCGCGGCTGCAGCGTTCTCCTCGAGCCGTTCAGGCCGGGTGGTGCCCGGGATCGGCACGACGTTGTCCCCACGACTCAGCACCCAGGCGAGGGCGATCTGCGCTGCGGTCACGTCGTGACGACGTGCGACCGCCTCGACACGTTCCACGATCGCGCGGTTGGCGGCCATGGCGTCGGGCTGGAAGCGCGGGTTCCGCGACCGGAAGTCGGAGGGGTCGAACGCGGTCGCCCGCAGCGCGCCGGTCAGGAAGCCGCGACCCAGCGGGGCGAAGGCGAGGAACCCGACGTGGTGCTCGCCGCACCACGGCAGCACGTCGGCCAGCGCGTCGCGGGTCCAAACGGAGAGCTCCGACTGGATGCTGCTCACCGGATGGATAGCGTGTGCGGTCGCGAGCTGGGCAACGTCGACCTCGCTGAGGCCGATCGCGCGGGCCTTACCTTGCTCGACGACCTCGGCCATGGCGCCCCAGCTGTCTTCGAGTGGGACGTTCGGGTCGACGCGGTGAAGTTGGTAGAGGTCGACGTGGTCGGTGCGCAGCCGCCGCAATGACTCGTCGATGGACTGGCGGATGTGTTCCGGTCGTCCGTCGCGCTCGTTTGGGCCATCGGTGCCCGGGATGATGCCGACCTTGGTCGCGAGCACGACCTCGTCCCGGATGCCTTCGAGTCCACGGCCGACCAGTTCCTCGTTCGTGAAGGGACCGTAGACATCCGCGGTGTCGATGAGCGTGACGCCGATCTCCGCTGCTCTTCGCAGCACTTGGATGCAGCGCTGCTCGTCCCGGTCGCCGGGGTTGTATGCGTCCGTCATCCCCATGCACCCGAGTCCGATGGCACCGACGGTCAGGTCTTGGCCCAGTGTGCGTGTCTGCATGGAGACGAACCTACGTCGCGCCTCCCATCGACGCAGACGCAGCCGGGAGTTGCGCCGCCACGATTCGCGTCATCACCACTTCGACGGTGATGTCGACCTGCCGGCCGACCAGCACTCGCGGGGCTCTGATCCCAACCGCTCGGCGGTCGAGGACAGCCGTGAGTGTTGCCGCGATCGTTCCGTCCTCGCGCTCGACGATCTTGACCGTCGTCGACGTTGGCGTCGTCACTCCGCGCACGTCGAGCGTGGCGTCGACTTCATACGTGCCGTCCGACATCGGCTGCACATCACGCGCCGTCCACGTGATCATCGGATGCTCGCTGGTGGACAGGAAACGCGGCGTGCGCAGGTCGCGGTCGCGCTTGGCGATGCCGGTCGTCACGCCTGCTGCGTCAAGAGTGGCTGACGCCTGGATGACGTCGCCGTCGTCGATCTGTACGGTCGCCGAGACAACCGGGATTTGACCACGCACGGGCACCAGTCCAAGCTCGTGCACGCAGAAGCTGGCGATCGCGGACCCGGGTTCGATCGACCAGGAGCCGTTGAGTGTGGCATCCATGTCAGACCGTCCTCGTCGAAGTCGCCACCAGCGGGAGGCTGCAGGCGGTCAACGAGTAGTCGAGGACGCGATCCGGCCGGGTCGAGGGGGCGTCGGCGTCGGCTGGCTCGACCGATACCGAGGTCGCGGTCTCGACTGCACGATGGAGGGCATCCATAGAGTTGGCCAGGGTCATCGCGACCCAGCCGCCGTCGCGGCGGTTGAGCGCGTAGTGAGTGACGAGGCCGTCGACGTCATCCATCGCCGGTTTGATCGCCTTGCTCGCCTTCGAGTCCACGGCCAGCTGGGCTGGATCGCGTGGTCCATCGAAGAAGACCAGCTGAATCGTGGACGGTTGCTCCTCAGCTGCCCTCCCGGGTGACGTCCATGACACTTCGTAGACCTCGTCGAAGCTCGCACCAGATCCGGATCCGTCGGGAGTCGGGGCACTGCCCATCAGGGCGTGGTCCTCTGTGTCGTAGAACGCAATCAGCGCACTCCCCGGCCCGTCCGGCTGCGCCGCGTGCGCGTGCCCGACGTAGCCGTCGTCGGCGGACAGCTTGGCGCCGTCCGGAGCGGCTGCCTGCCCGCTCGCGAGGAGGATGTGGGCGTACATGGCTGTTCCTTTCTGCCGTTGCCAGGGGCTCCTGGCGCTTCGACCGACTGTGAGACAAACGACGCCTGCGGGGCGTCAGTGGAACTACTGATGTGGCCGCTGATCCCGCTTGGTTGACTGACCGTTGATGGACGCGGTCATCGGGCGGGACGCCGAGCTCGGCTGGCTCCACGAGTTGCTCGCCGATGTGACGGCGGGCAGCGGACGAGTCGTGCTGGTGGAGGGTCGCGCCGGCATCGGCAAGTCACGCCTGGTCCGCCAGCTGGTCTCCGGCAGCGACCGGAGTTGTGGTCGGGACCGGGGCGTGCCTCGCGGGCGGTGGGGCCCCGCCGTTGTGGCCGTGGCAGCGCGCCCTGCGCGGCTTCGAGATCGGGGCCGATGTCGAGTCTGACGCGGACGCCCGCAAGGCCCGCAAGTTGCCCTTCGCCGGCTCGCCGCGATCGCCGACGACGTGCTCGCTCGGGCTGCGCCGCGATCCCGATGCTGCTCGTCCTCGAGGACCTGCACTGGGCGTGACGGCGCGAGCTGCGACCTGCTGCGGTTGATCGTCCCGGATGTCGCCGACTCCAGGCTGTTGCTCGTGGCCACATACCGGCCCGACGTCGGCCAGGCGACCGACCGCTTGGCGTTGATGCGGGACGAACCCGGGTTGCGAGCGCCTGACGCTGCGACCGTTGCGCGACGCGGACGCGGAGGCCCTCGTCCTCGACTACCGTCCCGGACTCTCAACGTCCGTCGTGCGGTCGATCCGCGCCGCTGCCGCTGGCAACCCGCTGTTCCTTCGATTGCTGGCTGACCGTGCGGCGGACGACCAGGTCGATCCGGTCGCGCCGTTCGCGTCGCGAACGCTCTCAACGGACTCACTTGCGCAACCGATGCTCGCGACGCTGCGGCCAAGCGAGCGCGCGATCGTCGAAGCCGCGGCGTTGTCACTGATCCCGCTGGACGCGGATCTGTTGGCCGAGGTCTGTTCCGTCGCAGTCGCAGATGTGCGGTCCGCATTGGCCGCGGCAGCCGGCAGTGGGCTGCTCACCGCAGCCGATCCAGTCGGCTGGCAGCACGACCTGCTCAAGGTTTCAGTCGCCGCATCGATTGAGGGTCCGACCAGGCAGGCGCTGCATGCTCGCTACGCCGAGGTCCTCACGGCGACCCGTCGTGCCAACTCAGCATCGCCCGCAGCCGTCGCGCGGCACTTGACGGCCAGCGGGCAGGATCGCCTGATCCAGTCGGCAGCTCCGTACGCAGTGCAAGCCGCGGACGAGGCGAGGCAGGCCGGAGCCTGGTGGGACGAGGCTGATCTGCGCCGGCTCGCGCAGCAAGCTCCTCGTGCGACGCCCCGCATCTCGCGACGAGGTCGTGAGCGGTGCCACGGATCTCGCGCTGGCGCTGTTCCGCTCGGGCGACCTTTCCGGCAGCGTCCGGGCGGCTACCGACGCCGTCGGCGGGGCGATCGCTGCGGGCGACCCGGAGGCAGCCGCCCGCGCGTCAACCGTCATCTCGGGAGTCGATGACCCCGACGTGCGCGATGCGCTGAGCGAGATGATCGTTCGCGTCCTTGCGATGGACGGACTCAGCGACGCCAGCCGGGCCCGGCTGATGGCCAGCGACGCAGTCAACCGCTCCATGGGGCTGCCGCCACTCGAAGCCAAGGCGCTCGGCGAGCAGGCGCTGCTGGCGGCGCGCACCGCACGCGACCCGTCCGCGGTCCTGGAAGCCTGTCGGCTGCTGGTTGCGGTGCCCCGTCCACCTGAAGAACTACGCGTTCGCCTCGCGCTGTGCGACGAAGCCGAGGCCGCTGCGCGTGCGATCGGCGATCCGCTCGCAATGATGTGGCCGCTGCTGTGGCGCATCGAAGCCCTGCTGGCCGTTGGGTCGAGCAGCGTCACCGGTCGTGGCCGACCTGGCAGCACTCGCGGAAGACTGCCGACTCCCGCTCGTGCGCTGGCACGCCTGCCGGGCGAGAGCTGCTTTCGCGGCCGCCGCCGGCCAGGCCGATGAGGCACATGCCATGTCCGCCGCCGCCGACCTCCTCGGCCGCCAGCTCGGGGACGGCACGGCGGTCGGGCTCGGCGCGGCCTTCAAGCTCACGGAGCGGATGCTGACCGGCGAGCCGGTCGTCCCAACGCCGGAGCTGGAACGAGTACTGCTTGCCGGGCCCGCGAACATTCCGGGAGTGGTCGCTGACCAGGCCTACTTCTTCGCCGCAACCGGGCGTCCGGTGGAGGCGAAGGCGGCACTGGCCACCATGTCCACGACCTACGACGTCACGCTGCACGACCAGCAGGCTGTGGGCGCCCTGGTGATCGCTGTCCGGGCAGCGGCCGTGGTCGGTGACCTCGAATCGCTCGCGCGCGCGCGGGCGGCTCTGGCCCGAAGCACGCCAGCGGACGGCGGTCTGGGCTCCACGACCATCGCGGTGTTCGGGGCGATCGCACACAGCCTCGGGGAAGCGGACGAGGCACTCGGCCGGGCCGACTCTGCCGTCGAGCACTATCGGCGAGCCTTGGTCGTGAACGCGCGAATGGGCGCGATCGTGCCGGGCGCGGTCACTCGGGTCGCGTTGACCCGCGCCCTGCTGGCTGTCGGCACTCCCGACGCTCGCGAGGAGGCCCGTGATCAGGTGGAGGTGGCTCGGGTCGAGCTGGCCGCCCTGAACCTGGCCACGATGGCGACCGACCTCGAACGGGTCGCCCAGGCATTGGGCGCAGGGACCGTGGGTCCGCTGACGGCGCGCGAGGAGGAGGTGCTGCACCTCGTGACTGAAGGCCTGACGAATCGGCAGATCGCGGATCGACTGGTCTTGTCGGAACGCACCGTCGAGACGCACGTGCGGCACATCCTTGGCAAGCTCGACCTCAGCCGGCGCGAGGACGCCATCGCCTGGTCACTGCGACGCTGACTACAGTTCAGCGTCGTGCCCGTCGCCTGCCTGCCGTTCGCGGACTGGCGCGACGTCGTCACACGTGCCGGCCGGGGTCGACGTCGCTGGTCTACGACGGATCGCAGTCGACCCGCCCGACTTCGGTGACGTCGAGTTCTACGTGCCGCAGTACATGTCGGGCGACGACGTGCTCGCGGTCATGTCCCAGATGCCGAAGCTCCAGGTCGTCCAGACGCTGACCGCGGGCGTCGACAACGTCTGGCCCTACCTGCCCGACGGCGTGACGCTGTGCAATGCCCGTGGCGTGCATGACGCGTCCACGGCAGAGCTCGTCGTCGGCCTCGACGATCGCGGCGCTGCGGCGGATCCCGGACTTCGTCCGCGCGCAAGAGCGCGGGGAGTGGCTGGCTGGCCGGTTCGAAGCGCTGGCCGACAAACGGGTGCTGATCGTCGGGTACGGGTCGGTCGGGCAGGCGGTCGAGCGTCGCTTCGCCGGCTTCGAGGTCGAGATCATCCGGGTCGCGCGGCACGCTCGCGAGGGCGTCGAGCCGTTCGAGCGGCTCGCGGAGCTTCTCCCGCTGGCCGATGTCGTGGTCCTCGTCTGCCCGCTCACGGACGAGACCCGCGGCCTGGTCGATGCTGCGTTTCTCGCTCGGATGCACGACGGCGCGCTCCTCGTGAACGCCGCCCGCGGTCCCGTGGTCGTCACGGACGACCTGCTTGCCGAGGTCAGAACCCGACGGCTGCCGGCCGCGCTCGACGTCACCGATCCGGAGCCGTTGCCACCGGAGCATGAGCTGTGGCAAGCGCCCGGCGTGCTGATCTCACCGCACGTCGGCGGCAACACGACCGCGTTCCTGCCGCGCGCATACCGGCTCGTGAGTGCGCAGCTCGCGCGCTGGGCGCGCGGTGAACCGCTCGAGAACGTGATGGCGCGGCCCTCTACCCTCGGCCCATGAGCACCGAGTCGCCTGGCCGAGGACCGGATCTCAAGCCGCGCAGCCGCGAGGTCACCGACGGCCTCGAGCGGGCCGCCGCTCGCGGGATGCTGCGCGCGGTCGGCATGGGCGACGACGACTGGGAAAAGCCGCAGATCGGCGTCGCGAGCTCGTGGAACGAGATCACCCCGTGCAACCTGTCGCTTGACCGGCTGGCGAAGGCGAGCAAGGACGGCGTGCACGCGGCCGGCGGCTACCCGCTGGAGTTCGGCACGATCTCGATCTCCGACGGCATCTCGATGGGCCACGAGGGGATGCACTTCTCGCTGGTCTCGCGCGAGGTCATCGCCGACTCGGTCGAGACCGTGATGCAGGCCGAGCGGTTCGACGGGGCGGTGCTGCTGGCCGGTTGCGACAAGTCGTTGCCCGGGATGCTGATGGCCGCGGCCCGCCTCGACCTCGCCGCGGTGTTCCTGTATGCCGGATCGACGCTGCCCGGCCGGGTTGGCGACCGACGAGGTCACGATCATCGACGCGTTCGAGGCGGTTGGGGCCTGCGCGCGCGGCCTGATCACCCGAGCAGAGGTCGACGAGATCGA
This sequence comes from uncultured Actinomycetota bacterium, assembly GCA_963836025.1. Lineage (GTDB taxonomy): Bacteria > Actinomycetota > Actinomycetes > JBEVHX01 > JBEVHX01 > JBEVHX01. The sequence goes on along the minus strand of CAWIIE010000005.1, from coordinate 617,272 downwards.
GCGCGCCATCTGTCCCGGCGAGGGCGCGTGCGGCGGCATGTACACCGCCAACACGATGGCCAGCGCGGCCGAGGCGCTCGGCATGTCGCTGCCCGGCTCGGCGTCGCCACCCGCCGTCGACCGACGCCGCGACGGATATGCGCGCAAGTCCGGCGAGGCCGTCGTGCACCTCCTGGAGCGGGGCATCACCGCCCGGCAGATCCTGACCAGGCAGGCGTTCGAGAACGCGATCGCCGTCGTGATGGCACTCGGCGGCTCGACCAACGCGGTGCTGCACTTGCTGGCCATCGCTCGGGAAGCCGACGTCGACCTGACCCTCGACGACTTCAACCGCGTCGGCGACCGGGTGCCACACCTGGCCGACGTGAAGCCGTTCGGCCGGTTCGTGATGACCGACGTCGACCGGATCGGCGGCGTGCCGGTGGTGATGAAGGCGCTGCTCGATGCCGGCCTGCTGCACGGCGACGTGCTCACGGTGACCGGTCGGACCATGGCCGAGAACCTTGCCGCCATCGCCCCGCCCGACCCCGACGGCGAGATCATCCGCGCGATGTCTGCGCCGATCCACCCGACCGGCGGCCTGACGATCCTGCGCGGGTCGCTGGCGCCGGACGGCGCGGTGGTGAAGACCGCCGGCTTCGACGCCAACGTGTTCGAGGGCACGGCCCGGGTCTTCGAGCGTGAACGGGCCGCGATGGACGCGCTCGAAGCCGACCAGATCAAGGCCGGCGACGTCGTCGTGATCCGCTACGAGGGCCCGAAGGGCGGGCCGGGGATGCGCGAGATGCTGGCGATCACCGGCGCCATCAAGGGCGCCGGGCTCGGCAAGGACGTGCTGCTGCTCACCGACGGGCGCTTCTCCGGCGGCACGACCGGGCTCTGCATCGGCCACGTGGCACCAGAGGCGGTCGACGGCGGGCCGATCGCCCTGGTGCGCGACGGTGACCGCATCCGGGTCGACGTGCTGGCCCGCACGCTGGACCTGCTGGTCGACGAGGACGAGCTGGCCAAGCGTCGGGCCGACTGGGAGCCGCTCCCGCCGCGTTACACCCGAGGGGTCCTCGCCAAGTACGCCAAGCTCGTGCAGTCCGCCGCCGTCGGAGCGGTCTGCGGCTGATCCACCCCTCTCGCCGAAACATAGTTTGTGCATGATCACGAGGGAGTCCGGATGCTGAGACGTCTGTCTCACGGGATTGCGCATCCGGGGCGCGATACGACAGAGTTCCCGACGTGACCGCCCGAGTTCTCGTATGCCGCGCGCGCGAAGGCTGACCGGCCCCCGCCGGAAGCCTCGCGCGCACCCCTCGTCTGCCGACAGGCCGAGGGGTTTCTTTTTGTCAGCACCTCAAACCGAGAGAGACCACGATGAGCGAGCAGATCACCGGAGCCCAGAGCCTGGTGAAGTCGTTGGAGTCCGCCGGCGTCGACGTCGTCTTCGGGATCCCGGGCGGCGCCATCCTGCCCGCATACGACCCGCTGTTCGACTCAGCGAAGGTCAAGCACATCCTCGTCCGCCACGAGCAGGGCGCGGGCCACGCCGCCGAGGGGTATGCCGCCGCCACCGGCCGGGTCGGCGTTTGCATGGCCACCTCGGGCCCGGGCGCCACGAACCTCGTGACGCCGATCGCGGACGCATACATGGACTCGGTGCCGATCGTGGCGATCACCGGGCAGGTGCCGAGCGGGTCGATCGGGACCGACGCCTTCCAGGAGGCGGACATCCGCGGCATCACGATGCCGATCACCAAGCACAACTACCTGGTGACCAATGCCGATGAGATTCCGCGGACGATCGCGGAGGCCTTCCACATCGCCGGCACCGGTCGGCCCGGCCCCGTCCTGGTCGACGTGGCGAAGGACGCTCTCCAGGCCAAGACCACGTTCTCCTGGCCTGACTCGCTCGACCTGCCGGGCTACCGGCCGGTCAGCCGGCCGCACAGCAAGCAGGTGCGTGAGGCCGCCCGGCTGATCGTCGAGGCGAAGCGGCCGGTGCTCTACGTCGGCGGTGGCGTGCTCCGGGCCAAGGCGTCCGCCGAGCTGCGCGTCCTGGCCGAGCTCACCGGCGTCCCGGTCATCACCACGCTGATGGCGCGCGGCGCGTTCCCGGACAGCCACCACCAGCACCTCGGCATGCCCGGCATGCATGGCACCGTGGCCGCGGTTACCGCGCTGCAGAAGAGCGACCTGATTGTCGCGCTCGGGGCCCGCTTCGACGACCGGGTGACCGGCAAGCTGTCGACCTTCGCGCCGGAAGCCAAGGTGGTGCACGCCGACATCGACCCGGCCGAGATCTCGAAGAACCGGGCGGCCGACGTGCCGATCGTCGGTGACTGCCGGGACGTGATCGCCGACCTGGTGACCGCGGTCCGGGCCGAGCACGAGGCCGGTCGCACGGGCGACTACGCCGGCTGGTGGCGGCAGGTCGACGGCTGGCGGCACACCTACCCGCTCGGCTATGCCGTGCCGGAGGCCGGCGAACTGGCGCCGCAGTACGCGATCGAGCGGCTGGGGAAGATCGCCGGCCCGGACGCGCTGTACGTGGCGGGCGTCGGCCAGCACCAGATGTGGGCCGCCCAGTTCATCCAGTACGAGAAGCCGAACACCTGGCTCAACTCCGGTGGCCTGGGCACGATGGGCTACTCCGTGCCGGCGGCGATGGGCGCCAAGGTCGGGCGGCCCGACGCGACGGTCTGGGCGATCGACGGCGACGGCTGCTTCCAGATGACCAACCAGGAGCTGGCGACCTGCGCGCTCAACGGCATCAACATCAAGGTCGCTGTCATCAACAACAGCAGCCTCGGCATGGTCCGGCAGTGGCAGACGCTGTTCTACAACGAGCGGTACTCCAACACCGACCTGCATACGGGTGGGACCTCCCGCCGCATCCCGGACTTCGTCAAGTTGGCGGAGGCATACGGCTGCGTCGGTTTCCGCTGCGAGAGCGCGGACCAGGTGGACGCGACGATCGAGAAGGCGATGTCGGTCGACGACGCTCCGGTCGTCGTGGACTTCGTCGTGCACCAGGACGCGATGGTGTGGCCGATGGTGCCGGCCGGGACGAGCAACGACGACATCCAGATCGCGCGCGGTCTGGCTCCCGAGTGGGATCGGGAGGAGTGAGCGACGCAGGCGCAGCATTGCGCCAGCGCGCAGCGCCAGCGATGCGGAGCCGAGGAGATCACGACCATGAAGCAGCGTGGAGGCTTCAATGAGTAGACACACGTTGTCCGTGCTGGTCGAGGACCAGCCCGGTGTCCTGGCCCGGATCTCCGGCCTGTTTGCCCGCCGCGGCTTCAACATCGAGAGCCTCGCGGTCGGCCCGACCGAGCACGCCGGCATCTCGCGGATGACGATCGTCGTCAACGTCGCGGAGGCCCCGCTCGAGCAGGTCACCAAGCAGCTCAACAAGCTGGTCGAGGTGCTCAAGATCGTCGAGCTCGATCCGTCCACCTCCGTGCAGCGAGAACTGCTGCTGGTCAAGGTGAAATGCGATGCGACCAACCGGTCGCAGGTCCTGGAGGCGGTCACGCTGTTCCGGGCGCACGTCATCGACGTCGTGCCGGATGCGCTGACGATCGAGGCGACCGGCGACGTCGACAAGCTGGCCGCCCTGCTGCGGCTGCTGGAGCCGTACGGGATCAAGGAGCTCGTCCAGTCCGGCATGGTCGCTGTCGGTCGCGGCTCCCGCTCGATCACCGACCGCGCCCTTCGCCCGGTCGAACGGGCCGACCGCCCCGCCTGAGCAACCACTCACTGACACAAGGAGCAGCCGTACCGTGGCAGAGATGATCTACGACGACGACGCCGACCTTTCGATCGTCCAGAGCCGGCACGTGGCCGTCCTCGGGTACGGCAGCCAGGGGCACGCGCACGCCCTGTCCCTGCGCGACTCCGGCGTCGACGTCCGAGTCGGGCTTCCCGAAGGCTCGAAGAGCCGGGCCAAGGCCGAGGCGGAGGGGCTCCGGGTCGTGGACCCGGCGACCGCAGTCGAGGAGGCCGACCTGATCGTCGTCCTCGCTCCCGACCCGAAGCAGCGCGCGCTGTACGCCGACGCCATCGAGCCCAACCTGGTCGATGGGGACGCGCTGTTCTTCGGGCACGGCTTCAACATCCGCTTCGGCTACATCAAGCCGCCGGCCGGCGTCGACGTCGCGATGGTCGCGCCCAAGGGCCCCGGCCACCTGGTCCGCCGCGAGTACGTCGCCGGCCGCGGTGTGCCGGTGCTGGTCGCGGTCGAGCAGGACGCCAGCGGCAAGGCCTGGGACCTGGCGCAGTCGTATGCCAAGGCGATCGGCGGCCTGCGCGCCGGCGGGATCAAGACCACGTTCACCGAGGAGACCGAGACCGACCTGTTCGGCGAGCAGGCCGTCCTGTGCGGCGGCGCCTCGGCGCTGATCATGGCCGGCTTCGAGACCCTCGTCGAGGCGGGGTACCAGCCCGAGGTCGCCTACTTCGAGTGCCTGCACGAGCTCAAGCTGATCGTCGACCTGATGTACGAGGGCGGCATCGCCAAGCAGCGCTGGTCGGTCTCGGACACCGCCGAGTACGGCGACTACACCAGCGGGCCGCGGATCATCGACGACCACGTCAAGGCAACCATGAAGCAGGTGCTTGCCGAGATCCAGGACGGCTCATGGGCGGCCCGGTTCATCGCCGACCAGGATGCCGGCGGCCCCGACTTCGCCGCGAAGCGCAAGGCCGGCGAGGAGCACCCGATCGAGCAGACCGGCCGCGAGCTGCGCACGCTGATGGCCTGGATCAAGACCGACGATGCCGACTACAGCGAGGGCACCGCCGCCCGCTGACGTGCCGCCGCGAACGTGGACGTTGGCGGGGTTGGACGCGTCCATGCCCCGCCAACGTCCACATTCGCGGGGTTCGTAGACTTACCGGCCGTCGTCCGCGTTCTGCCGTAAAGGGAATCCCGTGACCAAGCCCGTCGTCCTCATCGCCGAGGAGCTCAGCCCGGCCACCGTCGACGCGCTCGGGCCGGACTTCGAGGTCCGGCACATCGACGGCGCCGACCGCTCGCAGCTGCTGCCGGCGATCGCCGACGTGGACGCGATCCTGGTGCGCAGCGCGACCCAGGTGGACGCCGAGGCGATCGCCGCCGCCAAGCGGCTCAAGGTGGTCGCCCGCGCGGGCGTTGGGCTGGACAACATCGACATCCCGGCGGCCACCCAAGCCGGCGTGATGGTCGTCAACGCGCCGACGTCGAACATCGTCAGCGCGGCCGAGCTGGCCGTCGGCCTGCTGCTGGCCAGCGCGCGCAACATCGCACCGGCCAACGCCGCCCTGAAGAACGGCGAGTGGCAGCGGTCGAAGTACTCCGGCGTCGAGCTGACCGACAAGACGGTGGGCGTGGTCGGCCTCGGCCGCATCGGGCAGCTGGTCGCGCAGCGGCTGTCCGCGTTCGGCGTCCGGCTCATCGCCTACGACCCCTACGTCCAGGCGGCGCGGGCGGCGCAGATGAACATCCGCATGGTCGGCCTCGACGAGCTGCTCGCCGAGTCGGACTTCATCACCGTGCACCTGCCGAAGACGGCGGAGACGATCGGGCTGATCGGCGACGAGGCGCTGCACAAGGTCAAGCCGACGGTCCGCATCATCAACGCCGCCCGCGGCGGCATCGTCGACGAGGACGCGCTCGCCGAGGCCATCGCCGACGGTCGCGTCGCCGGTGCCGGCGTCGACGTCTTCGCCAAGGAGCCGTGCACCGACTCGCCGCTGTTCGCGCATGAGCAGGTCGTCGTCACCCCGCACCTCGGCGCATCGACCGACGAGGCGCAGGAGAAGGCGGGCCTGTCGGTCGCCCGGTCGGTGCGGCTCGCCCTCGCCGGCGAGCTCGTGCCCGACGCGGTCAACGTGCAGGGTGGGGTGATCGCCGAGGAGGTCAAGCCGTCGCTGCCGCTCGCGGAGAAGCTCGGTCGCGTGTTCACCGCACTCGCCGGCGGCGTCGCCAGCCGACTCGACGTCGAGGTGCGCGGCGAGGTCGCCGCATACGACGTGAAGGTGATCGAGCTGGCCGCGCTCAAGGGCGTCTTCTCCGACGTCGTCGAGGAGTCCGTGTCCTACGTCAACGCGCCGCTCCTCGCCAAGGAGCGTGGCGTCGAGGTCGCCCTCACCTCCAGCGACGAGAGCCCAGACCACCGCAACCTGCTGACCGTGCGCGGCACGATGCCCGGCGGCGAGGTCGTCTCCGTCTCCGGCACGCTGGTCGGCCCGCGCCGCACCGAGAAGCTGGTTGAGGTCGACGGCTTCGACGTCGACCTGCTGCCGACCGAGCACATGGCGTTCTTCCGCTACCACGACCGGCCGGGCATCGTCGGCATCGTCGGCCGGCTGCTCGGCGAGGCTGGCATCAACATCGCCGGTATGCAGGTCTCGCGTGACGAGAAGGGCGGACATGCGCTGATGGCGCTGACCGTCGACTCGCGGATCCCGGCGGATGTGCTCGACGCGATCGCCGTCGAGGTGGGCGCGCACAGCGCGCGCTCGGTCGACCTCGCGGACTGAAGGCCCTTCCGACGCTTAGGCGCAAGATCCTTACGACACTTCGGCTTGCCTTGCCGTCCACTTACAGTCCTTGGCGGGCGCCGAAGCGTCGTAACGATCTTGCAGTTTCGGTTCCGCCAGTCACTTCGGCGCGGCCGGCTGCTCCCGTCGCATCACAAGGGCGGTGAACGCGAGCGCCACCAACGCGGTCATGCAGAGCAGGACCAGCCCGACGGTGTAGTCGTTCCCGGCCTCGTCGTAGGTGGCACCCATCACCAGCGGCGGGAAGAAGCCGCCCAGCCCGCCAGCCGCTCCGACGATTCCCGCCACGGTGCCGATGCGCTCCGCCGGCGCTCGCTTCGCCACCCACGCGAACACCCCGCCGGTACCGATCCCGAGCAGGAAGGCCATGGTGACGAACGACGCCCCGGCCGCCAGCTCCGGCTCCGGCTGCGTCGCGATGACCAGAGACATGACCGCCGCTCCCGCCAAGGAGGTGAGCACGACCGGCTTGGGGTGCAGCCGGTCGGACAACGTCCCACCGATGGGGCGGGCGATCACCGCCGCCGCGCGCGAAGCCGGCGGTCCGGGTGCCGGCCTCGGTGAGGTCGAAGTCGTAGATGTCGTTCAAGTACGTGGGCAAGTAGGTCGTGAACGCGACGAAGCCGCCGAAGGTCACCGCATACAGGAAGGACAGCTGCCAGGTCACCGGCAGCTTCAAGCGCCGCGACGAGCTTGGGTACTGCGGGATCGGTGTTGGGCCGCCACTGCGGCGAGTCCCGCATCATCCTGAGGACGACGAAGCCGGTGATGGCCAGCGCGGCCGCGATGATCACGTGCGTCGCCGTGTACCCGAACCAGTCCACGAAGCGCGGGGTGAAGAACGACGAAAGTGCCGTCCCGCCCATCCCCGCGCCGAACACCCCGGTAGCAAAGCCCTTCCGGGCGGCGCCGTACCACGCGCTCACGAACGGGATGCCGACCGCGAACGTGGTGCCGGCGATGCCGAGCAGGAAGCCGAAGACGAGCAGCAACGGGAACGAATCGGCGTTGCCCGCGACCGCGACCAGCAGCACCGGCACCACCGAGGCGAACAGCAGGACGGCAGAACATCACCCGGCCGCCGTAGCGGTCGGTGAAGATGCCGGCGGGGATGCGCCCGAGCGAGCCCACAAGAACGGGGATCGCGACCAGCAGCGACTTCTGGTTGGCCGTCAGGCCGAGGTCCTCGGTGTACCGCACGCCGAGCGGTGCAATCAGGTTCCACGCCCAGAAGCTGATGGCGAACGACCACGTCGCCAGCGCGAGGTTGCGGGTGGCCCCAGCTTGTCAGCGCGCCAGTTTCGGTTTTCGTCGTCAACGCTTCGTCCTCGTCCCGGTCCGGAGTGCCCACGGGCTGCCATGCGTCACGCGCACGGCGAGTGCCGCCGCCGGCGTGCGCATCCCGGCTTCGATAGACGATGTATGGGCGGAACAGGTAGTGGACTGGCGCCGTGAAGGCGTGCACCAGCCGGGTGAACGGCCAGATCGCGAACAGCAGCATGCCGACGAGGGTGTGCACCTGGAAGCTGGTCGGCGCCTCGGCCATCGCGTCGATGTCCGGCTGCAGGACGAACAACGAGCGGAACCACGGCGCGACGGTCTCGCGGTAGTTGTGCGCCTCGCTGCCCGCGCCGACCGAGTTCAGCGTGGTCCACAGCCCCAGCACGATCGCGGCCACGAGCACGACGTACATCGTCTTGTCGTTCTTCGTGGTCGCCATGAACACCGGCCCGGTCGTCCGCCGGCGGTAGATCAGGATGATGACGCCGATCAGCGTGCACACTCCCGCGATGCCACCGACGACAAGCGCATTCACGTGGTAGAAGTCCTCGCTCACCCCAACGGCCTCGGTCCACGACTCGGGGATGATCAGGCCGACGACGTGGCCCACGACGACGAACACGAGACCGAAGTGGAACAGCGGGCTGCCGATCCGCAGCAGTCGTGACTCGTACAGCTGCGAGGACCGGGTCGTCCAACCGAACTGGTCGTAGCGGTAGCGCCAGATCGTGCCGCCGATGAGCACGGCCAGCATCAGGTACGGCAGCACGCCCCACAGCACGACATCGACGTCCATGCGCTCAGCTCACCTCCCCGAAGCCTCGACCCGGTCCGACAGCGGCAGCAGCCTCGGGTCGTACGGCTCCAGCCCGACCTCCTCGCGCGGCGGACCGGCCGAGGCCATCGCCATCACTGCGGCGCGGTCCTGTGGCGAAGCGCCCGGCAGGGTGTCGCAGACGGCCTCGAGAACCGCGGCGTACGGCGTGCCGAAGTCGACCAACCCCAGCCGGATCAGCTCGATCGACGCGCGGTACTCCTGGAGCAGCGCGAGCCCGTCCGCCGGGTCGGCCACCGCGGCGTACTCGAGCACGAGCGGCAGGTAGTCGGTCAGCTCGCCGTGGGTGTCGACCACGAAGCCGCTCGCGCGGTATCGCTGCTTGAACCGGCCGAGCACCTCGCCGCGACGGCGGGTGTCGCCGTCGGTCCAGTACGACAGGTACAGCGTCTGCTTGCGCGACAGGTCGAACACGTCCACGTAGTGCGTCGCCAGCTGCGACAGCGGCGTGGCCAGCCGCATACATCAGGAACTCGCTGAGTCGCATGCGCTTGCTCGCAGGCAGCTCGTCGACCGCAGCCTGGAGCAGCGGCAGGTCGGCGACGAAGCCGTCGTCCGGGTAGAGCAAGCAGGAGGCGGCGACCCGGTGGACCACCCGGGTATGCACTCCGGCGCGCGCGCGGCTCACGTCGGTTCTCCCTGCTGCTGCTCCGGGAACAGACCCTGCGGCACGCCGACGCCGTCCCAGTTCAGCAGGTTCACCCGGCCGCTGGTTGATCCCGGATCGACGATGCCCTCCGAGCGTCTGCCGCTGCTTGAGCGCATGGAAGGTCTCGACGGCGACCGGCACCGGTCGACCGGACGCCTCGCCGAACGCGCTGCTCGCATACATGCCGGGGCCCTCGTCGTAGTCGAGCGAGCAGTGCGCCTCGTCCGCGGTTGCGTCGAGCGCGCGCGCGTCCTCGGTGTGCGCGAGCGGGATGACGTAGCGCTCGTCGTACTTCGCGATTGCGAGCAGCCGGTACATGGCATAGACCGACTCGGCGTCCATGCCCACCGACGCGGGGATGGCGTCGTCGGGCTCGCGCCCGAGGGTGATGTCCCGCATGTATGCGCGCATCGCGGCCAACCGCCGCAACACCCCGACCACGACTTCCTTGTCACCGGCGGTGAACAGCTCCGCCAGGTATGAGACCGGGATCCGGAGCGCGTCGATGGCACCGAACAGAATGCCGCGGTCCTCCGCGTCGTGGCCCTGCTCGCGCAACAGATCGACGACCGGGGACAGCGGCGGGACGTACCAGACCATCGGCATCGTGCGGTACTCCGGGTGCAGCGGCAGCGCGACCCGGTAGGTCTTCGCCAGCGCGTAGACCGGGGATCGTCGGGCCGCGTCCAGCCAGTCCTCCTGGATGCCGTCGCGCCGCGCGGCCGCAACGACGGCCGGGTCGTTCGGGTCCAACAGCAGGTCGAGCTGCGCCTCGTACAGGTCCTTCTCGTCGGCGACCGAGGCAGCCGCGGTCACCGCGTCGGCGTCGTAGAGGAACAGCCCGAGGTACCGCAGCCGACCGACGCAGGTCTCCGAGCACACCGTCGGCTGCCCGACCTCCAACCGCGGGTAGCACAGCGTGCACTTCTCGGCCTTGCCGGTCTTGTGGTTGAAGTAGATCTTCTTGTACGGGCAGCCGGTCACGCATTGCCGCCAGCCGCGGCAACGGTCCTGGTCGACCAGCACGATGCCGTCCTCGAGCCGCTTGTAGATCGCGCCGGACGGGCACGAGGCCATGCACGACGGGTTGAGGCAGTGCTCGCAGATCCGCGGCAGGTAGAACATGAAGGTCTGCTCGAACTCGAACGCGATCCGTTCCTCGGACTCCCGCCGGATCTTCTCGATGACCGGGTCGAGGTGGCCCATCTCGGTGGCGCCGCCCAGGTTGTCGTCCCAGTTCGCCGACCAGGTGATCTTGGTGTCCTGGCCGGTGATGAGCGACTTGGGCCGCGCGACCGGGAAGTCATCACCGAGCGGGGCGTTGACCAGGTTCTCGTAGTCGTAGGTCCACGGCTCGTAGTAGTCGGCGAGCTTGGGCTGGACCGGGCTGGCGAACAGCGTGAGCAGCTTCTTCACCCGGCCGCCGGCCTTCAGCCGAAGCCGGCCCTTGCGGTCGAGAGTCCACCCGCCGCGCCAGGTGTCCTGGTCGTCGTAGCGGCGTGGGTAACCCTGGCCCGGCCGGGTCTCGACGTTGTTGAACCAGACGTACTCGACTCCGGCGCGGTTGGTCCACGCCTGCTTGCAGGTCACCGAGCAGGTGTGGCAGCCGATGCACTTGTCGAGGTTCATCACCATGCCGACCTGCGCCAGGACTCTCATCGCGCTCGCCTCCTCCCGCGCTCCGGCGACGCTCCCTGGGCAGGTGGGCGCTTGACGTGGGTGGGTCGCGGCACCTCCACGCGCTCGTCGGCTCGCCGCTCGGTGACCTTCATCAGTACGTCACCTCCTGGCTGCGCCGCCGGACGGTGGCCACCATGTCGCGCTGGTTGCCGGTCGGGCCGAGGTAGTTGAACGCATACGAGAGCTGGGCGTAACCGCCGATCAGGTGCGTCGGCTTCACCAGCAGCCGGGTCGCGGAGTTGTGGATGCCGCCGCGCCGCCCGGTGGCCTCGGACTTCGGCACGTCGATGGTGCGTTCCTGCGCGTGGTGCAGGTAGACGACGCCCTCGGGCATCCGGTGGCTGACGACCGCGCGGCAGACGACGACGCCGTTGCTGTTGACCACCTCGACCCAGTCGTTGTCGGCCGCCTTGATCGCGGCCGCGTCCGCCGGGCTCATCCAGAGGGCCGGGCCGCCGCGGGACAGCGCGAGCATGAACAGGTTGTCCTGGTACTCGGAGTGGATCGACCACTTCGAGTGCGGCGTCAGGTAGCGCACGGTCACCTGAGCGCCGTCCACCCCGAGCCGCGGCTCGTCGAGCAGCCGGTGCAGGTCCAGCGGCGGCCGGTAGATCGGCAGCGCCTCGCCCAGCTCGTGCATCCAGTCGTGGTCGAGCATGAAATGCATACGCCCGGTCAGCGTGTGCCACGGCTTGAGCCGCTCGACGTTCACCGTGAACGGCGCATACCGCCGACCGCCGGTCTCCGAACCGGACCACTCGGGCGAGGTGATGACCGGGACCGGCCGAGCCTGCGTGTCCGCGAAGGTGATCCGCTTCTCCTCGCTGCCGCTGGCCAGGTCCGCGAGCGGCCGCCCGACGCGTTGCTCGAGCGAGCGGAAGCCCTGCGTCGCGAGCTCGCCATTCGTTGTGCCGGAGAACGCCAGGATTGCTTCGGCCATTTTGACGTCGGTGTCGATGGCCGGTCGGCCGTCGACGGCGCCGCCGAGCATGACGCCGTTGGTCTGCGCCAGCCGGGAGAGCTCGTGCGTCAGGTCGTACGTCACGTTCTTCACGGTGAAGCCGAGCTGATCGGCGAGCGGGCCGACCGCGGCCAGCTTGTCGGCGATCGCGGTGTAGTCCCGCTCGACGACCTTGAGCACCGGCATTGTGCGGCCGGGCACCGGTGGCACGCCATCGCGGCTCCAGTCGCGCACCAGGCCGCCCGGCTGCGCGACCTCGCCCGCGGTGTCGTGCTGCAGCGGGACGCTCACCAGGTCGCGCCGGACCCCGAGGTGCTCCTTGGCCAGACCACTGAACGCGCGGGCGATCGTGTGGAACGCGTCGAAGTCGCTGCGCGCCTCCCACGGCGGGTCGATCGCCGGGTTGAAGGCGTGCACGAACGGGTGCATGTCCGTGCTGGACAGGTCGTGCTTCTCGTACCAGGTCGCGGCCGGCAGGACGACGTCCGACAGCAGCGTGGTCGAGGTCATTCGGAAGTCGGCGCTGACCAGCAGGTCGAGCTTGCCTTCCGGTGCTTCGTCGTGCCACTCGCAGTCGCGCGGGCGCTGGTCCGCCGGCCGCTCCTTCGCCATCACGTTCGAGTGCGTGCCCAGCAGGTGCTTGAGGAAGTACTCGTTGCCCTTGGCCGACGACCCGAGCAGGTTGGCCCGCCACAGCACCAGGGTGCGCGGCCAGTTCTGCGGCGCGTCGACGTCCTCGGCCGCGAATCGAAGCTGCTTCTCGGTCAGCTGCTCTGTGATGTATGCGCCCGCGTCGCTCGCGCGGCCGTCCGCGACGGCGGCGTCCGCCTCGTTCGCGAGGTCAAGCGGGTTGCGGTCGAACTGCGGGTAGAACGGCATCCAGCCGAGCCGGGCGGACTGCGCGATGGTGTCCGCGGTATGCATCCCGGCCAGGTGCCCGTCGGCTAACGGTGAGGCCAGCGCGTCCGCCCGGTAGCCGTCGAAGCGGTACTGGTCGGTGTGCATGTACCAGTACGCCGTGCCGATCATCGTGCGCGGTGGGCGTGACCAGTCCAACGCGTTCGCCAGCGACACCCAGCCGGTGATCGGCCGGCACTTCTCCTGGCCGACGTAGTGCGCCCACCCGCCGCCGTTGCGGCCCATGCAACCGGTGAGCATGAGCAACGCGAGAATCGCGCGGTAGGTCGCGTCGCCGTGGAACCACTGGCAGATGCCGGCGCCCATGATGATCATCGAGCGGCCGCCGGACTCCTCGGCGTTCGTCGCGAACTCGCGCGCGATCCGAGTGCACGCCTGCGCCGGCACGCTCGTGATCTCCTCCTGCCAGGCCGGCGTGTACGGCATGCTCGCGTCGTCGTAGCCGGTCGGCCAGTCACCGGGCAGGCCCGGCCGGCCGACGCCGTACTGCGCGAGCATCAGGTCGAAGACGGTCGTGATCAGATGCCCGCCGATCCGACGCGCGGGCACCCCGCGGCGCAGCACACTGCCGGTGCCGTCGGGTGCCTCGAAGCAGGGCAGCAGGACCTCGACCGGTCGCGAGTCGGGGGTGCCCAGCAGAGACAGCAGAGGGGTGACGTCACCGAGGTCGAGGTTCCACTTGCCGATGCCGGAGTCCGCGTAGCGGTAGCCGATCGAGCCGTTCGGCACCACCGTCTGGCCGGTGCGCTCGTCGATGAGCACCGTCTTCCAGGACGCCTCCGGCGACCGCGGCGTGCTCGAAGACGTCCTTGGCGGTCAGGAACTTCGCGGGCACGTATGCGCCGTCGCGCTCGGCCAGGCGGACCAGGAACGGCAGGTCGGTGTACGTGCGCACGTAGTCGCGGAAGAACGGCACCTCGCGGTCGACCAGGTACTCCTTGAGCACGACGTGCCCCATCGCCATCGCCAACGCGGCGTCGGTGCCGGCCTGCGCGGGCAGCCACTCGTCGGCGAACTTGGTGTTGTCCGCGTAGTCGGGACTGACCGTGACGACCTTGGTGCCGCGGTAGCGGACCTCGGCCATCCAGTGCGCGTCCGGGGTCCGGGTCACCGGGACGTTCGAGCCCCACATCATCAGGTAGGTCGCGTCCCACCAGTCGCCGGACTCGGGCACGTCGGTCTGGTCGCCGAACACCTGCGGGCTGGCCACCGGCAGGTCCGCATACCAGTCGTAGAACGACGTCATGACGCCGCCGATGAGCTGGATGAAGCGCGTGCCGACGCAGTGCGACACGATCGACATGGCCGGGATCGGCGAGAAGCCGGCGCAGCGGTCCGGGCCGTAGGTCTTGATGGTGTGCACGTGTGCGGCGGCGACCATCTCGACCGCCTCGTCCCACGAGACCCGCACGAGCCCGCCCTTGCCGCGCGCCTGCTGGTAGCGGCGGCGACGATCCGGGTCGCCGACCACGTCGGCCCACGCCAGCACCGGGTCGCCGAGCCGGGCCGCGCGCCTCGCGGTACATCTCGACGAGCACGCCGCGCGCATACGGGTAGCGGACCCGGGTGGGGGAGTAGGTGTACCAGGAGAAGGCGGCGCCTCGCGGGCAGCCGCGCGGCTCGTAGTCGGGTCGGTCGGGGCCGGGTGAGGGATAGTCGGTCTGCTGCGACTCCCAGGTGATGATGCCGTCCTTGACGTAGACCTTCCACGAGCACGAGCCGGTGCAGTTCACGCCGTGCGTGGACCGCACGACCTTGTCGTGGCTCCAGCGGTCCCGGTAGAACACGTCGCCGCGGCGGCCGCCCTCGCGGAAGACCGCGCGCTGGTCGTCGGACTCGTCCCAACGGGTGAAGAACTTGCCGGCCTTGAGCAGCGCCTCGGTCGCCGGACCGTCGACGCGCGCGGATGGGTTCGGAGCGGGCACCTGCCATGGCCCTCAACGTAGGCACGATCGTGGCGCCGCGCAGGGCGAACGCCAGACCTTCCGATGCGGCCATCTACCCTGTGCGCCATGTCTGCCAGCAGGGTCATCCGCCTGGCCGCGATCCCCGGCGACGGCATCGGCACCGAGGTCGTCGCCGAGGGCCTCAAAGTGCTCGGCGCCGTCCTCGGCTCGGCTCGACGTCAAGGTCGAGACCACCGACTACGACCTCGGCGCGCGCCGCTACCACGCGACCGGCGAGGTGCTTCCGGACTCGGTGCTCGAGGAGCTGCGCGGTCAGGACGCGATCCTGCTCGGCGCGGTCGGCGACCCGACCGTGCCTCCCGGCGTGCTCGAGCGCGGGCTGCTGCTGCGGATGCGCTTCGCGCTCGACCACCACGTGAACCTGCGCCCGGTCAAGCTGTTCCCGGGCGTGCCCAGCCCGCTGGCCGCGGGCAGCCCCGAGACGATCGACCTGGTCGTCGTGCGGGAGGGCACCGAGGGCCCGTATGCGGGCGCCGGCGGCTCGCTGCGGACCGGCACCCCGCACGAGGTCGCGACCGAGGAGAGCCTGAACACGGCCTACGGCGTCGAGCGCGTGGTGCGGTATGCGTTCGGACTGGCGCAGCGTCGGCCGCGCAAGCAACTGACCCTGGTGCACAAGACCAACGTGCTCGTCCACTCCGGTGGCCTGTGGCAGCGCACCGTCGACGCGGTGGCCGTCGACCACCCCGACGTCACGGTCGACTACTGCCACGTCGACGCGGCCTCGATGTTCCTGGTCCAGCAGCCGCAGCGCTTCGACGTCGTGGTGACCGACAACCTGTTCGGCGACATCCTCACCGACATCGGCGCGGCCATCGCCGGCGGGATCGGGCTGGCCGCCTCCGGCAACCTCGACCCGAGCAGGGCCAACCCGAGCATGTTCGAGCCGGTGCACGGCTCGGCGCCGGACATCGCCGGCCAGGGCAAGGCCGACCCGACGGCCACCGTGCTCTCGGTCGCGATGCTGCTCGACCACCTCGGCTTCGCCGAGCCGGCGGCCCGCGTCGAGGCGGCGGTGGCGGCCGACCTGGTCGCCCGGGCCGGCCGCGCACCTCGGTCGACCAGCGAGATCGGCGATGCGCTGGCGGCGGCGGTCGCCGGTTAGAGTCCGGTCATGACTGACCTGGACGAGCAGGCGGATCTGCCCACGATCGAGCTCAAGCCGACGACGGCCCCGCTGGCCGCCGAGCAGCGGGAGCAGATCCTGGCCGAGCCCGGTTTCGGGCGGTACTTCACCGACCACATGGTGCTCATCCGCTGGACCGAGGGCCGCGGCTGGCACGACGCCGAGCTGGTGCCCGTATGGGCCGGTGTCGCTTCGACCCGGCGACGAGCGCGCTGCACTACGGGCAGGAGATCTTCGAGGGGCTCAAGGCATACCGGCAGCCCGACGGGTCGATCGCGAGCTTCCGCCCGCTCGCCAACGCCGAGCGCTTCCGGCGTTCGGCCCGGCGGCTGGCGATGGCCGAGCTGCCGGACCAGCTGTTCCTCGGGCTCGATCCGGGCGCTCGTGACCCAGGACGCCGACTGGGTGCCGAGCGGTCGGGAGCGCAGCCTCTACCTGCGGCCGTTCATGGTCTCGACCGAGGTCGGGCTCGGGGTCCGACCAAGCAACGCCTATCTCTACGTCCTGATCGCGTCGCCGGCTGGCACGTACTTCCCGCGCGGAGTGAAGCCGGTGACGGTGTGGCTGTCGGAGGAGTACACCCGGGCGGCGCCCGGTGGCACCGGCGCGGCGAAGTTCGCCGGCAACTACGCCGGGTCCCTCGTGGCGCAGGCGCAGGCCGCGGCCCAGGGCTGCGACCAGGTCGTGTGGCTCGACGCGGTTGAGCACCGGTGGGTCGAGGAGATGGGCGGGATGAACCTCTACTTCGTCCGCGGGACCGGCGACGACGCGACGATCGTGACTCCCGAGCTCACCGGCACCTTGCTGCCGGGCATCACCCGCGACTCACTCCTCCAAGTGGCGCGCGACCTCGGGCTGCGGTCCGAGGAGGGCCGGCTGTCGACCGACGACTGGCATGCGGGCAACGAGTCCGGCGAGATCTCCGAGGTCTTCGCCTGCGGGACGGCCGCGGTCATCACACCGGTCGGCGCCGTGAAGTCGGCCCGCCGGTCGTGGACCGTCGGCGACGGCCAGACCGGGCCGGTGACGACCCGGCTGCGCCAGGCGCTGCTCGACATCCAGACCGGCGCTGCGCCGGACACCCACGGCTGGCTGGCCCAGCTCGTCCCCGCCTCTAACCCCTAGCGAACGTCCACATTCGCCGTTAGGGCACGCCGGGGGTCGATGAGGAGCACGACTGCACGGCCGCGGCGTACGCCTGCGCTCGGGCATGGAGTCCGCGCGACGTGGGGTGGACGCGGTCGGACGCCGAGCAGTCGCTGGTCGGCGGCGACCATGCCCGCCCAGTCGACGACGACGAGGTTGGGGTACTCGGCGTCGGCCTGAGCCAGCGCTTGGTTGATCGCGGTCGCAGCGCTGCGGCGCATCGGGCGAGACACGGTGGTCCACACCACGCAGCGGTCCGGCCCGGCGATGCTCATCGCCGTTCGCACGTAGCCCGCATACACGCTCGTCGACGGGCGCATGTCGTTCGTGCCCGCGCTGATCGCGACCACCGGCGGTAAGCGTCCGTCGCGGGACAGGCTCTTGAGGCGGGACAGCAGCCACGGGGTCGAGGTACCCACCTTCGCCGTGTACTCGAGTCGGCGGTCGGGCAGCTCGTCCCCGAGCACCGATTTCAACCCCACCGCAAGACTGTCGCCCACCACGGCGGTCGTCGACCCCGGCGGCACCAACGGCGACGGTGTCGGTTCGACGATCGGTTCGATCGGCTCGGGTGCGGCAGGCGCGCTGCTCGTCGGTGCGACCGGAGCCGGCGCGTCCGGCGTCGACTCCGCAGACGCCGGACGATGCTGCCGTGGAGCCTCGCTCGGCTGGCGCCCTGGCCGCTTCAGCGACGGCAACGGCGGCGACGGCCGCAAGGCAGACCAGGGCCACCGCGCCGGCGACCGGGCCAACGACATGCCGGCGCGGACGTCGACGCGCGTGCTTGGGTGCGGTCATCGGCGCCGAACGGGTCCGGTCGGCGTTCACGGTCATGGCAATCGCGCCCAAGGGTAGCCAGCAAATTCGCGCGTCTCAGATGGCGAGACGTCCCTGTCCACGGTCCGGTCCCCGGTCGTATGCTCGCCGCGTGCAGTTCCAGCGAATTATCGCCGGACGGCGCAGCGGCTAGGCACCAGCAACCCAGCCCTGCGCAGACCTCTCGTGCCGTGCACGAGGGGTCTTTGTTGTTGGTCCGACAGGTGGTCCGACGGCCGGGTCCGACACCGACTGCGCAGGCAATTGGAAGGGCATTCGCGATGAGCGTCACCGACGCGTTCCATGTCTACGACACGACCCTGCGCGACGGCGCGCAACAGGAGGGCCTCTCGCTGTCGGTGCACGACAAGCTCACCATTGCCCGCCATCTCGACGAGCTCGGCGTGGGGTTCATCGAGGGCGGGTGGCCGGGGGCAAACCCGAAGGACACCGAGTTCTTCCGCCGAGCACAGACGGAACTGAAGCTGCAGAACGCGACGCTGGCCGCATTCGGCGCAACGCGTCGCGCCGGCGTGGCGGCCGCCGATGATCCTGGAGTCGCTGCGTTGCGCGAGTCCGGTGCGCCGGTCGTCACCCTTGTGGCCAAGTCGCACGACCGGCACGTCGACCTTGCGTTGAAGACCTCGCTCGAGGAGAACCTCGCGATGATCCGCGACACGGTCGCGCACCTGCGCGCCGAGGGGCAGCGGGTCTTCCTCGACGCCGAGCACTTCTTCGACGGCTATGCCTCCAACCGGTCGTATGCGCTGGAGGTGGTGGCCGCCGCCGTCGAAGCCGGGGCCGACCTGGTGGCCCTGTGCGACACCAATGGCGGCATGCTCCCGGACGGCATTGCCGAGGTCGTCAACGACGTGCTGCAGGCGACCCAGGTCAGGCTGGGCATCCACTGCCACGATGACACCGCGTGCGCCGTGGCCAACTCGCTGGCCGCCGTCGACGCCGGGGCCACGCACGTGCAGGGCACGGCCAACGGGTACGGCGAGCGCTCCGGCAACGCCAACTTGTTCTCCGTCATCGCCAACCTGCAGCTGAAGAAGGGTCGAAGCGTGCTGCCGAACGGGTCGCTCGGCGAGATGACCCGCATCGCGCACGCCGTCTCCGAGGTCACGAACATCGCGCCGAACAGCCACCAGCCCTACGTGGGGCTGTCGGCGTTCGCGCACAAGGCAGGCCTGCACGCCAGCGCGATCCGGGTCGACCCGATGCTGTATCAGCACGTCGAACCGGAGACGGTCGGCAATGACATGCGGATGCTCGTGTCCGACATGGCCGGGCGGGCGTCGATCGAGCTCAAGGGCCGCGAGCTCGGCTACGACCTCAGCGGCGACAAGGACGCGCTCGGCCGAGTCGTCGAACGGGTGAAGGACCTCGAGTCGCGGGGCTACACCTTCGAGGCGGCCGACGCGTCGTTCGAGCTGCTGCTGCGCGACGAGGTCGCCGGGCAACGGCGGCGGCACTTCACAGTCGAGTCCTGGCGGACGATCGTCGAACAACGGCCGGGCGGCGAGGTCATCGCCGAAGCGACGGTGAAGGTGCACGCCGGCGGCGAACGCGTCGTCGCAACCGGCGAGGGCAACGGCCCGGTGAACGCACTGGACAACGCGCTGCGCTCCGCGCTCCGCCTCGTCTACCCAGAGCTGGACGGCATCGAGCTCGTGGACTACAAGGTCCGCATCCTCGAGGGTGACACCGGTACAAATGCGGTCACCCGGGTGCTGATCGAGACCTCCGACGGCGTCACCGGCTGGGACACCGTCGGTGTGCATGAGAACGTGATCGCGGCGTCGTGGTTGGCGATCGAGGACGCGGTGTCGTATGGCCTGCTGCGAGCTGGTCGTGGCTTCGAGGAGGGTGACCCGAAGCCGTCGACCAGGTAGACGCCGCGCCGGGTGGGGTTCACCCTGGGGCGATGGGTGTGGTCGTCGCGGCGGTGCAAGCCACGCCGGTGTTCCTGGACCGGGACGCGACCGTCGAGAAGGCCGTCGGCCTGGTCAAGGATGCGGCCGCCGGCGGTGCGTCCCTTGCCGTGTTCGGGGAGGCGTTCGTCCCCGCATACCCGGACTGGGTCTGGCGCACCCCGCCATGGAACGACCACGGCCTCACCCGACTGCTGCGCGAGCAGGCTGTCGAGGTGCCTGGCCCGTCGACGCAGCGGCTCGGCGACGCTGCCGAGGCGGCCGGAATCCACGTCGTCATCGGGGTCAACGAGATTGCCGGCGGCACGCTGTACAACACGCTGCTGTTCTTCGCGCCCGACGGGGCGCTCGTGCACCGGCATCGCAAGCTGATGCCAACCGGGGGCGAGCGGGTCGTCTGGGGCTTCGGCGACGGGTCGACCCTCGACGTGGTGCCGACGCCGTTCGGCAACGTCGGCGGGCTGATCTGCTGGGAGAACTACATGCCGCTCGCGCGCGCGGCGATGTACGGCCGCGGCGTCGACATCTACCTCGCTCCGACGTGGGACACCAGCGACGTGTGGGTCCCGACCCTTCGGCACATCGCCAAGGAGGGCGGCGTGTATGTCGTGGGCGTCGCGCAGCTGCTGCGCGGCTCGGATGTGCCCGAGCACCTCAACCACGGCCTGTACCACGGCGACGACGACTGGATGAGCCGCGGCTTGTCGACGATCGTGGCGCCCGGCGGAGATGTGCTCGCCGGCCCGGTGGTGGAGCGCGAGGAGATCATCTACGCCGAGGTCGACCCGGCGCAGGCGCGCGCGCAGCGGCGGCTGCTCGACCCGGTCGGCCACTACGCGCGGCCCGATGTCCTGCGGCTGACAGTGGACACCAGCGTCCAACGTGCGGTGACCTTCGCGGACGGCCCGCTTCAGCCCGACGGGTAGCGTTGCCGCTCGTGCGCATCGCCCGCTTCTCGGTGTCCGACGAGGTTGCGTTCGGGGTCCTGGACGGTGACCCGGAGGTCGCCGGTGACCCGGCCGGGCTTTCCGT
The DNA here is from genome assembly GCA_963836025.1 of uncultured Actinomycetota bacterium. Classification (GTDB taxonomy): domain Bacteria; phylum Actinomycetota; class Actinomycetes; order JBEVHX01; family JBEVHX01; genus JBEVHX01. The sequence goes on along the minus strand of CAWIIE010000005.1, from coordinate 596,387 downwards.
GACCGCGATCAAGGGCCACCCGTTCGCGGCCTTCGAGCTGTCCACCGCCCGGTTCGCGCTCGAGGATGTGCGCCTGCTGCGCTCCGGTGCTCCCGAGCAAGATCGTCGCGATCGGCAAGAACTACGCGGAGCACATCGCGGAGATGGGCGGGTCGGAGCCGCCGCCTGATCCGGTGCTGTTCCTCAAGCCGTCGACCTCGGTCGTCGGCCCGGGAGACGCGATCGCGCTCCCCGCGCAGTCCGACGAGGTCCACCACGAGGCGGAGCTCGCAGTGGTGATCGGCCGGCTCTGCCGAGACGTGCCGGTCGAGCGCGCGGCGGAGACGGTGCTCGGCTACACGTGCGCCAACGACGTGACCGCCCGCGACCTGCAGAAGCGCGACGGCCAGTGGGCGCGGGCCAAGGGCTTCGACACCTTCGCCCCGCTCGGCCCGTGGGTGGTCACCGACCTGGATGCAGCCGATCTCGCGATCACCTGCACGGTCGACGGCGACCTGCGCCAGGCGGGTCGGACGTCGCAGATGATCCGGTCGGTCGCGGAGCTGATCGCGTACGCGTCGTCGGTGATGACGCTGCTGCCGGGCGACGTGTTGCTGACCGGCACGCCCGCTGGCGTAGGTCCGATCAAGGCCGGCCAGGAAGTCACCGTGTCCATCGAAGGCATCGGCTCGCTCTCCAACCGGGTGGTGGCACGTGACTGAGCGGCGAGCCGACGAGCCGGGGTTTGGCGAGAAGGCGAGCGCGACCATGAGCGCTGAGCGGCGAGCCGACGAGCCGGGGTTTGGCGAGAAGGCGAGCGCGACCATGAGCGCTGAGCGGCGAGCCGACGAGCCGGGGTTGACGAGAAGGTGAGCGCGACCATGAGCACTGAGACATCGTCGGTGCGCGTGCGGTTCTGCCCCTCGCCGACCGGCAACCCGCATGTGGGCATGGTGCGAACCGCCCTGTTCAACTGGGCCTACGCCCGGCACACCGGCGGCACATTCGTCTTCCGGATCGAGGACACCGACTCGTTGCGGGACACCGAGGAGTCCTACGAGCAGCTGCTGGCCGCGCTGTCGTGGCTCGGCCTGGACTGGGACGAGGGGCCGCTTGTCGGCGGCCCGTACGCGCCGTATCGGCAGTCCGAACGCCTCGAGGTGTATGCCGACGTGGCGTCGCGGCTGCTCGAGGCCGGCTCCGCATACGAGTGCTTCTGCACCCCTGACGATCTCGAGGAGCGACGCGAGGCGCAACGCGCCGCCGGGAAGCCGCCCGGCTACGACGGCCGCTGCCGGAACCTGACTGACGAGGAGAAGGCGAAGCACCGGGCGAACGGTCGCGAGCCAGTGCTGCGGGTGCGGATGCCCGATCGCACGATCGGCTGGGACGACCTAGTCCGCGGTGAGCTGTCCTTCGACGCCGAGCACGTGCCCGACTACGTCATCACCCGGTCCAACGGCGAGCCGCTGTACACGCTCGTGAACCCGGTCGACGACGCGCTCATGAACATCACGCACGTCCTGCGCGGTGAGGACCTGCTGTCTTCGACGCCCCGGCAGATCGCGCTGTACGAAGCGCTTGGGGCGATCGGCATCGGCGACGGGACGCCGCCGCGCTTCGGTCACCTGCCGTACGTGATGGGCGAGGGCAACAAGAAGCTGTCGAAGCGGGACCCGCAGTCGTCGCTGAACCTGTACCGCGAGCAGGGCTTCGTGCCCGAGGGGCTGCTGAACTACCTGGCGCTGCTCGGCTGGTCGATCGCCGAGGACCGCGACATCTTCTCGATGCAGGAGATGGCGGACGCGTTCGACATCGCACGAGTGAACCCGAACCCAGCGCGCTTCGACCTGAAGAAGGCGCAGGCGATCAACGCGGACTGGATCCGCCGGCTCGAGCCCGCCGACCTGGCGCAGCGCATCGTGCCCTTCCTGCACGCCGCCGGTCTGGTCGCCGACCCGCCGTCGACCGAGGAGCTTCGGCTGCTGGCGGCCGCGGCCCCGCTCGTACAGGAGCGCATGACCGTGCTGTCCGAGGCCGTCGGCATGCTCGGCTTCCTGTTCGTGCGGGACGGCTTTGTGGTCGAGGAGGATGCCCGGGCATCGCTCGGCGACCAGACCCGTACCGTTCTCGACGCCGCGGAGGCGGCCCTGGCCGGGGTGTCTGGGTGGGAGACCGAACAGATCGAGTCCGCGCTGCGCGCCGCGCTTGTCGACGAGCTGGGCATCAAGCCGAAGCACGCCTTCGGACCTGTCCGGGTGGCCGTCACCGGTCGCCGGGTGTCGCCGCCGATCTTCGAGTCGATCGAGCTGCTCGGTCGCGAGCAGACACTCGACCGGCTGCGCGAGTTACGTGCGTCACTGTGAGCGAGCTCACCCGGGCGGGCGGCGCAGTCGCGTGGTCCTGATCGTGTTGGGGTCTTCCTGACGCCGCAACAGCCGGAGAACCCCAACAACGGCAGGAACGACGACGTTCCGACCCCTCGCAGCGGTTTGGGTCGGGTTCGCGCGAGGGGGTACCCTCGACGACGGTTCAGTGGAGGTAGCACCCCGCTGGATCGCCATGGGGTATGGGGTAATTGGCAGCCCGACGGATTCTGGCTCCGTTAGTCTAGGTTCGAGTCCTGGTACCCCAGCGTCCTGCTGATGCAGGGCTGTGCAGGTCTCTGGCCCCGTTGTGTAGTGGCCTAGCACGCCGCCCTCTCAAGGCGGTAGCGCGGGTTCGAATCCCGTCGGGGCTACGTGTGAGAAGGGCCCAGGTCTCCGGACCTGGGCCTTTTCGCATTCATGCGTATGCGGCGGCACGTGCGCCGTCCCGGAGCCGACCCTAGGCCTGCGCGTAGCCCGAGAAAGCGGCCGGCTGCGGCATACGGTGGGTCGGTGACCGACGCACCGCGGTTGCCTGAGCCGGACGACCCGCGCGAGCTCCCGCCGCAACCAGTCAGGCCACCGCGTCCCAAGCGCGACCTGTCCGGCGCCGGCTGGCTGACGCTGGGCTGGGTCGGGTTGGTGGTGAGCGTGTTCGGGTTCGGCCTGCTCGGGGCGCCAGAGCTGGCGATCGGGCTCGGGATCGTCGGCGCCGGGTTGGGTGCGTTCTCGTTTGCGAAGGTGGATCCAGGGGCCGGCCAGTACGCCGGGGGAGTCGCGGTCATCGTCGGTGGCGTGGCCGCGTTGCTCGGCATCGTGGCGCTGTAGAGAGACACCGTTAGGCCGGGCGCCGGACCGTGTCGGTCAGCTTCTGCGCGGCACTCATGACCGCATGGGCGTGCAGCCGACCAGGTGTGCGGGTCAGCCGCTCGATCGGACCCGACACCGACATCGCGGCCACGACCCGACCCGATGGGCCGCGAATCGGAGCCGACACGGACGCGACTCCAGGCTCGCGCTCGCCGACGCTCTGCGCCCATCCACGGCGTCTGACCGCCGACAGCGTCGTCGCGGTGAACCGCGCGCCGGACAGACCACGGTGCATACGCTCCGGTTCCTCCCACGCCAGCAGGATCTGCGCCGCCGAGCCCGCGCGCATGGTCAGCAGCGCACCGACCGGGACGGTGTCGCGCAGACCCGACAGCCGCTCTGCGGCGGCGACGCAGATCCGGTCGTCGCCCTGCCGGCGGTACAGCTGCGCGCTCTCACCTGTGTGGTCGCGCAGCTGCACGAGGATCGGAGCGGCGGCCGCCAGCAGCCTGTCTTCTCCGGCGGCAGCGGCCAGCTCGCCGAGCCGCGGACCGAGCACGAACCGGCCCTGCAGGTCCCTCGCCACGAGCCGGTGGTGCTCCAGCGCGACCGCCAGCCGGTGCGCAGTCGGCCGGGCCAACCCGGTTGCCTGCACCAGCCCGGCGAGCGTCTGCGGACCGGCCTCGAGGGCGCTGAGCACGACCGCGGCCTTGTCTAGGACGCCGACTCCGCTAGAGTTGTCCATGGACTGATATTGCCGTCTCGGTATGCGAGACGCAAGGACGCACCACCCGGAGGTCGAGAATGGGCCGGACCCTCGCGGAGAAGGTCTGGGGCGACCACGTCGTTCGCAGCGCCGAGGGAGAGCCGGACCTGCTCTACGTCGACCTGCACCTCATCCATGAGGTCACGAGCGCGCAGGCGTTCGACGGGCTGCGGGAGAGTGGACGTTCGGTCCGCCGCACGGACCTGACGCTGGCCACCGAGGACCACAACGTCCCCACCATCGACATCGACAAGCCGATCGCGGACCTCACCTCCCGCGCGCAGGTCGACGCGCTGCGGAAGAACTGCGCCGAGTTCGGCATCCGCATCCATCCCCTAGGCGACGTCGACCAGGGGATCGTGCACGTCGTCGGTCCACAGCTCGGCCTCACTCAACCCGGGATGACCGTGGTGTGCGGCGACAGCCACACCTCTACGCACGGCGCGTTCGGCGCGCTCGCGTTCGGCATTGGCACGTCAGAGGTCGAGCATGTCCTGGCCACGCAGACCCTGCCGATCAAGCGCTTCAAGACGCTGGCCATCACGGTCGACGGCGCGCTGCCGGACGGGGTCGCGGCGAAGGACCTCATCCTCGCCGTGATCGCCCGGATCGGAACCGGCGGCGGGCAGGGCTATGTCATCGAGTATCGAGGCGAGGCGATCCGTCGGCTGTCGATGGAAGCCCGGATGACGGTCTGCAACATGTCGATCGAAGCCGGTGCCCGGGCCGGCATGATTGCCCCGGACGAGACGACGTTCGCCTACCTCAAGGGTCGACCGCACGCGCCGCAGGGCGCCGACTGGGATGCCGCGGTCGCGTACTGGCGCTCGCTCGCGACTGACGACGACGCCGTCTTCGACGCCGAAGTGGCCATCGATGCCACCGCGCTGACGCCGTTCGTGACCTGGGGGACGAACCCGGGCCAAGGAGTCCCGCTCTCCGGGGTGGTCCCGTCACCGGATGAGTTCGCTGACCCAGGCGACCGGGCGGCCGCGGAGCGCGCACTCGAGTACATGGACCTCAAGCCGGGGACCGCGCTGCGCGACATCGCCGTCGACACCGTGTTCGTCGGGTCGTGCACCAACGGTCGCATCGAGGACCTGCGCATCGCTGCCGAGCTGCTGCGCGGCCGGCGGGTCGCCGATGGCGTCACGATGCTCGTGGTGCCCGGGTCGGCCCGGGTCGCGCAGGCTGCGATGGCCGAGGGCCTCGACGAAGTCTTCGTCGAAGCCGGTGCGCAATGGCGCAGCGCCGGTTGCTCGATGTGCCTGGGCATGAACCCGGACAAGCTGTCTGCAGGCAAGCGAGCGGCGTCCACGTCGAACCGCAACTTCGAGGGACGGCAGGGTCCCGGCGCTCGGACCCATCTGGTGTCGCCCGCGGTTGCGGCAGCCACCGCGATCGTCGGACGCCTCGCCAGCCCTGCCGACCTCGACCAGCTTGTCGTCAGCAGCAACTGACCAAGGGAAGGCGCCACCGATGGAGCCGTTCACTACCCACACGGGTCGCGCTCTCCCACTGCGCCGAAGCAACGTGGATACCGACCAGATCATCCCGGCCGAATACCTCAAGCGGATCACCCGCCATGGGTACGAGGACGGGTTATTCGCCGCCTGGCGCAGCGACCCGTCATTCGTGCTCAACGACTCCCGGTATGCGGGCGCGACTGTCCTGGTCGCCGGACCCGAGTTCGGCACAGGGTCATCGCGTGAGCACGCGGTCTGGGCGCTGGCCGACTACGGGTTCCGGGTCATCCTGTCGTCCCGGTTCGCAGACATCTTCCGCAGCAACGCCGGCAAGAACGGCTTGCTGACCGCGGTGGTCGATCAGGGGCTGATCGAGCGGATCTGGTCGGCGGTCGAGGAGGACCCCGGCCTCAAAGTGACGGTGGATCTGCAAGCGCGGCAAGTGCGGTTCGCTGATGTGGTCGATGGATTCGAGGTCGACGACTACACGCGTTGGCGGCTGTTGGAGGGTCTTGACGACGTCGGCATCACCCTTCAGCACGCCGATGCCATCCGAGAGTTCGAGACGAACCGGCCGTCGTTCAAGCCGACGACTCAACGGGTCGGCTGATTGTCGTTGCGCGACAACGATCCCTGGCGTGTCGTTCGATTGTGTATGCGGCACAACAGGTCTAGCGTTCACCGCGTGTCGGGCAAACAGGCTCGACTTCGTTGACCCGGCGAAGGGGAACAGTAGTGAACAAGTCCGAGCTCATCGACCGGCTGACCGACCGTCTCGGCTCGCGCAAGCAAGCCCAGGAAGCGGTCGAGGCCGTCGTCGACACCATCACCCGCGCAGTCGCCGCCGGCGAGAAGGTCGTCATCACGGGCTTCGGTGCCTTCGAAAAGGTCGAGCGCGCGGCGCGGACGGCACGCAACCCTCGGACGGGTGACGTGGTGAAGGTGAAGAAGAGCTTCGCTCCGAAGTTCAAGGCGGGCGCCGAGCTCAAGGCCGTCGTCTCCGGTGCGAAGAAGCTCCCGAAGGTCGCCGTCGTGCAAGTCACGCGGGTGAGCACGGCCGCCGGCGATGCCGCGAAGAAGGCCGCACCAGCGAAGCGGACGACCGCGAAGAGCGCGGCCGCGACGCCCGCGAAGGCTGCCGCGAAGAAGGCCCCCGCGAAGAAGGCCCCCGGCGAAGAAGGCGCCGGCGAAGAAGGCCACGGCGAAGAAGGCCACGGCGAAGAAGGCTGCGGCGAAGAAGGCCCCCGCCAAGAAGACTGCGTCCTAAGCCCCTTCGGAGACTCAAGGTTGATGGTGGCGGGCTTGGTCGGGACCAGGCCCGCCCAGCGTCAACGTGCGCGCAGTTCGGCACGTGTGGCCGGCTCAGGTCGGCAGCGGAAAGGTCACGAGGGTCATCGCGGTGACGCGGGATCCGCCCGGCGGCTCGGTCGTGGTCTCGATCCGTACCCGCTGACCGAGGCGGAGCAGCCGTAGGCCGCTGCGCGCGAATACGTCCGCGGGGACCGGGAGCTCCAGCCCGTCATCGAGGACGACGCGCGTCTCGTGCGTATCGGGGTCCCAGTGGAGCACGGTCGCCTGCACGTTGCGCAGGTTAGCCCGCCGAGTTCCACGGACCGGGGATGTCGCGCAGGACTTCCACCGTGCGTGGGCCAAGGCCGAGCCGAGCGGCCGCCTCGAGGTCGGCTGTCGTGTCGACGTCCTGACGCAGCGACGGTACCGGCGCGCGCACTTCGGGCAGCCCGTCGGCGCGGTGCGCCTGCGCGGATGCGAGGCCGAACCGCGGTCGCAGCGGCTGTCCGCGCGCGGCGAGCAGCAGCGTGGTGCCGTCGCCCGACACGTCACAGACGAATCCGCCGGCGACCCCGACCGCACTCATCGCCTCCGCCAGGTCGTTCGGTCTCAACGCCGGCAGGTCCGCGGACAGGGCACCCACATCGGCACCCGGGTGCCGGATGCGTGCCTGTCCGGCGGCGTACACCAATGCAGCATTGAGGCCGGCGTCCGGGGTGTCCGGTACGACCTCCGCGCCCAAGGCGATCACAGCTGCTCGCGCCTGCTCGTCGTCGGTGACGACAAGAGCATGCGCGCCAGGGGTGGCCAGACACGGCCGCCACCGTGTCAGTTGCGAACGCAAGTGCCAGGTCACGCCGACGTGGACCGAGCGCCTCGCCCAACCTGGTCTTCGCTGCGTCCAGCCGCTTCACCGGGATGACCAGGACGCGCACAGCGCCTAGTGTCCCGGTCGATTGCCCGGTGTGCCTCGCCCGGCCGGGAGTAGGGTCGCGCCGTGGCGCGCGACAAGCTGGGCTTCTGGTATCGCTCCGCGCTCGTGACCCTCAAGCCACCAGCGTTGGCGTTGACCAGACGCGACTGGCAGAACGGTGAGCTCCTGCCGCGGGCGGGCGGCATCGTGGTCGCGCCAAACCACAACTCCTACTACGACCCGATCACCGTGGCGCACTACCTGCATGACCACGATCGCCCGCCGCGGTTCCTCGCCAAGGCCGGGCTGTTCACCATGCCGGTCATCGGTCGGGTGGTGTCTGGTGCCGGCCAGATCCCGGTCCACCGCGATACGAAGGACGCCACCAACGCCATGCGGGACGCGATCGCGGCCGTCAAGGCGGGGGAGTGCGTCGTCGTCTACCCCGAGGGGACGCTCACCCGTGATCCTGAGCTGTGGCCGATGAGCGGCAAGACCGGCGCCGCCCGGATCGCGCTGGCGTCGGGTTGCCCGGTCATCCCGATGGCGCACTGGGGCGCGCATGACTTCCTCCCGCCCTACTCGAAGAGTCCGCACGTGCTCTCGCGCGCGGTGCAACACGTACGGGTCGGGCCACCGGTCGACCTGGCGGACCTGATGGGCCGCGACCAAACCGTCGACGTACTGCGCGAGGCAACCGACCGGATCATGGCCGCGATCACGCGTGAGCTCGAGGTCCTGCGGAACGAGACCGCGCCGGCCGAACGGTTTGACGCGCGGGCCGCCGGCGTGGCGGAGACCGGCAACCCACACATCGAGTACGACCAGAGACTGTTCACGAACCCGCGGAGGTCGCGATGACGCGCGCAGCTGTGATGGGCAGTGGATCCTGGGGAACGGCATTCGGGATGGTCCTCGCAGATGCCGGCGCCGAAGTTGCGCTGTGGGGTTTGGACCAAGAGCTCGCCGACGAGATCACGCGCACGCACGAGAACTCGCGCTACCACCCCGGCATCGAGCTGCCGTGGACCATGTGGGCAACCATCGATGCCGAGCGGGCGCTAGCCGGCGCCGACATCGTCGTCTTCGCGGTGCCCTCGCAGACCTGTCGGGAGAACTTGGCGCAATGGGGATCGCTGCTGCCGAAGGACTCGATCCTGGTCAGTCTGATGAAGGGCGTCGAGCTCGGCACGACCCAGCGGATGACCGAAGTGATCATGGAGGCCGCCGACGTCCCGCAAGATCGGGTCGCCGCAGTCAGCGGACCCAACCTGGCACGGGAGATCATGATGCGGCAGCCGGCCGCGACGGTCGTGGCCTGCACCGATGAGTCACACGCCAAGATGCTGCAGCAGGCGACCATGACCGCGTACTTCCGGCCGTACACGAACACCGACATCATCGGCGTCGAGTTAGCCGGAGCCTTGAAGAACGTCATCGCACTGGCGAACGGCATCGCCGTGGGCATGGGCTTCGGCGACAACACCCAGGCGTCGCTGATCACCCGCGGCCTGGCTGAAGAGGCCAGGCTGGGCGCTGCACTCGGTGCGGACCCGGCGACCTTCGCGGGACTGGCGGGCCTCGGTGACTTGGTGGCGACCTGCACGTCGCCGCTGTCTCGCAACCGCACCTTCGGTGAGAACCTCGGCAAGGGCATGACCGTGGACGAGGTCGTCGCGGTGACCAAGCAGACCGCCGAAGGCGTGAAGTCGTGCAGGTCGATCCACGAGCTGGCCAAGAAGCACGACGTCTACGTGCCGATCACCGACAACGTGGTCAAGGTCGTGCACGAAGGCATGTCCCCCAGGGACATGCTCATGTCGTTCATGAGTCGCGAGGGCAAGGCCGAGACCGACTGAGCCGTCACGGCGCGCGGCGCAACAACGGCAGTCAGCCGGGCTTGATGCTCGCCAGTTGCGTCAACAACTGGACCAACCGGTAGCACTCGCCGAAGTCGCTGCCCGTGAACGCCACCGTCCGAGCACCCGCAGCGCGGGTTACGCCCGGGATAAGCGTGGCCAAGTCGACGGAGTATGGGCCGTAGAGATCAACCTCGACGGACGCTGGTCCCGGAATCCTGAAACACGGGCGCACCCGCGGCGTTTCGAATGCTCGCAGCTGCCCCTTGATGGATGAGCTGGTGGGCGTCGTCCGGGTGCAGCGTCACTGCGGCGGCCTGACCTCGAGCGTGCTTACCGCCACGGTCGTTGAGGCCGAACTAGCTCCAGCAGTTCATTGCAGGCGCTGTCATCACCCGTCAGCATGACCACGGCTGCACCGTGATGGCCAGCCATCGCGGCGTTCAGCCCGATCTCTCCCATTGACCGGCCATCAACGCGGACATCGAGAATCGCGTCACTCATTGTGTGGGCAAGGACCGCTGGGCCTTCTCCCGCGCGAGCGTGGTACCCGACGAACAGCACTGCGTCGGTCTCGTCGTCCAGGCCGGCCAGCATCCCCAGCGTCCGAGGCTTGCCACGAACCAGCCGAACGCGGCGATCGAGGTCCTCCGGGAGCAGATTGCGGAACGGTCCGTGCGCGTCGGCGACGAGGACTTCGGCGGAGGGTTCGGCTTCCAGCACCCCGGCCACGGCCGCGTTGACGTCGGCGGTCATCAGAGCCCGGCCACGCTCGTAGTCGTAACCCCCAGGGTTCGTCTCGGTCGGGTGGACCAACCCAGAAACGCCCTCCATGTCGGCCGAGATCAGCAGCTTCATGGAACACGCACCCTAGGCACTGCGCCGTCACAGGGCGGCGGCGGCGACTGCGTCCAGGGCCGCTCGAAGGTCCTGCCACAGGTCGTCGGCGTCCTCGATGCCCACCGACAGCCGAAGCAACGTCTCGGGGACGTGTGACGACTCCGCCGGCCAGCGTCGGCGTCGCTCCAGCGTCGACTCGACGCCACCGAGCGAGGTCGCGTGCGTCCACAGCTGGACTGCGTCTACGACGGCATCAGCGTCGGTGGCGTTACCGGCGACCTCGACGGACACGATCGTCCCCCACCCTGGGTAGCGGACCCGAGCGACGGCCGGGTGCGCGATCAGTTGCTCGGCCAGCCGCCGCGCCGACGCCTCGGCCCGATCCAGCCGCAGCGCGAGTGTGCGCAGACCGCGCAGCGCCAGCCAAGCCTCGAACGGCGGGGCGACCGCCCCCAGCAGGGTCCGGCGAGTCCGGAGCCGGTCCGCCAGGTCGGCGTCTCGCGTCACCGCGACGCCGAGCAGCAGGTCGGTATGCCCCGACAGCAGCTTGGTCGCACTGTGGACCACGACGTCAGCGCCGAGGTCGAGCGCCCGCATCCGCAACGGGGTCGCGAACGTCGCGTCGACGACCACCTGGAGACCCTGATCGTGCGCCTGGTCGGCCAGCTTGGCGACGTCAACCACCTCGAGCAGCGGGTTGGTCGCCGCCTCGAGCCAGAGCACATCTGCCCCGCGCAACGCCTCCGTCACCTGACGCTCGTCCAGCGGGTCGACCCAACGCACCTGCAGCGCGCCCGCATCCGCCCGGGCGCTCAGCAGCTCTCGGGTTCCTGAGTACGGGGTATGCGGCGACACCACGACACCACCAACGGGCACCAGGTCGAGGATGCACGACACGGCACCCATGCCCGACGCGAACGCGAGCGCGTGCCCACCCTCGAGCACTGACAGCGCCGACTCGAACGCCTCCCAGGTCGGGTTGCCATTGCGTGCGTATGCGACCGCGCCGCCGCCGGCATACGCCGACGCAAGCACGATCGGCGGGCTCAACGGACCCCCGGAACCTGGCTCCGGGCGGCCGACATGGACGACCGTGGTGGACGGGGAGAGATCGTGAGGCGGCACGCACGCACAGTACGGCCGGAACCGTGCAGAGGGTCGCTCGCGAGGAGGTTGTCCGCCCGGAGCAGACGAAACGAGGAAAGGAGCGCCTGCTCCTTTCCACTTTCAACGTATAGCGCGCCCGGGGCCTTGCGGCAAGACCCGGGTCGTGCCGCAGAATCGCCGGCCGAGGCCAGAACCTGCGGACCTGGGAGTCGCGAAGTGCGTGTGTTGTTGTCGACGGATGGGTCCCGCGCGGCCGTCGAACCGCTGATGGGACTTGCGGTGCGGGCGTGAACCCTCTGACGACCAGTGCGTTTGACCTGCCCGACCACCTCACCGCCAAGGCCGACCCGACGCTGATCGCCGGCGACGAGCAGCACTTCGCGGCCATCGCGGAGAGCCTCGAGCAGTCGATCTCCGACCTGTCCGACCGCCTCGATGCCGAGCGCAAGGCGCCCGGCGGCATCGGCCAGGAGGCGATGGACCGGGACATGCAGATCCACCGGCTGACCGCTCGGCTGCGCGCCCTGCGTCGCTTCGGCTTGGACCTGTGCCTCGGACACATGGTCAGCGCAGACAACCCTGAGCCCGTGTACATCGGACGGCTTGGCCTCACGGACAGCGCGGGTCGTCGGTTGCTGCTCGATTGGCGTTCCCCCGCGGCTGAGCCGTTCTTCGGGGCGACCCACGCCAACCCGATGGGCCTGGTAATGCCGCCGCAGGTACCGCTGGACCCGCGGCCGGATCAGCGACTACTGGGACGAGGTCTTCACGTCGGACGGGTTCGAAGGGCACGCCGCCGCCTCGACGACCAGTCCGCCTTCATCGCCAGCCTGGGCAGCAGCCGGTCGGCCCGGATGCGCGACGTGCTCGGCACGATCCAGGCCGACCAGGACGCCATCATCCGCGCGGGCTCCCGCGGCGCTCTCGTCGTCGACGGCGGTCCGGGGACCGGGAAGACCGTCGTCGCTCTGCACCGCTCCGCCTATCTCCTCTACTCCGACCCTCGCCTCGGTCACCACCGAGGCGGTGTGCTGTTCGTCGGTCCGCATCAGCCGTACCTGGCATACGTCGCCGACGTGCTCCCCAGCCTCGGAGAGGAGGGCGTGCAGACCTGCACCCTGCGGGATCTCGTCGCCGAAGGAGCCGCTGCGGCGATCGAGGCCGACCCGGACGTGGCGCGCCTGAAGTCGTCGGCGGACCTGGTGAAGGCGATCGAGACGGCCGTCCGGTTCTACGAGGAGCCGCCCAGCCAAGCCGATGACTGTCGAGACCGAATGGTCCGACATCCGGCTGAGCGCCGACGAATGGGCCGAGGCGTTCGATGCAGCACGAGGCACTCCGCACAACGAGGCGCGCGAGCAGATCTGGCAGGACCTTGTCACGATCATGATCGACAAGCAGGACGACGACGTCCCCGCTGACCAGCTCCGCACCTCGCTGCTGCAGAACGCAGATCTGCGCCGAATCCTCAACAACGCGTGGCCGCTGCTCGACGCGGCCGACCTCGTCGCAGACCTGTGGTCGGTCCCCGCATACCTGCGCAGGTGCGCTCCCTGGCTCAGCCCCGACGACATCCAGCGGCTGCAGCGCGAGGACGCCCAGGCCTGGACGGTGTCCGACCTGCCGCTCCTGGACGCAGCACGGCAGCGGCTCGGCGACCCGGAGGCGTCCCGGCGTGCAGCGCCGGCATGCCGCCGCTGTCGCCGCCGAACGCGAGCAGATGGCCATGGTCGTCGACAACCTGATCGAGGCCGCCGATGACGAGTACGGCGTCGGCCTGGTGACGATGCTGCGCGGCGAGGACTTCAAGGACGCCCTGGTCGACGAGACTGCGCTTGCCCAGCACCGACCCGGACCGGCTCGCCGGCCCGTTCGCGCACGTCGTCGTGGACGAGGCCCAGGAACTGACCGACGCCGAGTGGCAGATGCTGCTGCTGCGCTGCCCGTCCCGGAGCTTCACCATCGTCGGGGACCGTGCCCAGGCCAGGCACGGGTTCACGGAGTCATGGCAGGAACGGCTCGAGCGGATCGGGCTCGACCAGATCAACCTGGCGTCCCTGAGCATCAACTACCGCACGCCGGCAGAGGTCATGGCGGAAGCCGAACCGGTCATCCGGGCCGTGCTCCCGGACGCCAACGTGCCCACCTCCATCCGCAGCAGCGATGTCCCCGTCGTCCACGGATCTGTTTCGGAGCTGGGCTCGATCCTCGACGACCTGGCTCGCGGCGCATACCGAGGGGATCGCCTGCGTCATCGGCACTGGTGACATCGACGCCGGCACGTTCCGGGCGACCTCCCGCGTTCGGTGGCTGGCCCCGGAGCTGTCGAAGGGGCTCGAGTTCGACCTGGTCGTCCTGATCGACCCTGAGACGTTCGGCGACGGGCATCGAAGGTGCGGTCGACCGCTACGTCGCGATGACCCGAGCGACCCAACAACTCGTCATCCTCACGAGCCCCTGACGTCGGCTGTTCAACCCGGGCGTCAGTCGTCGTCGGGCATCGAGCGGCGGACGCCGACTGGGCGATCGGCGAGCGGGAAGGCGAGCGAGCCAGCGCCGACCCACCAATCCATCACGTCGAAGACGAGCCGGCCCGCCAGGACGGATGGGTCGGCGGCCGACAGCCGTGCGGCCTCGGCGGAATCGCAGGCGAAGATCGACATCCCGCGATACGACGGGTCGGTCTGCTCGTCGAACGGCCCATTCACGACTACCAAGCCCTGCCGCCTCAGCTCGGCCCGGTAGGCGAGGTGGCGTGCCTGGAGCGCGTCGAGCTCCTCGTCCGACATCGTCGGCGCGTCGGCTGGCCGCCGCAGCACGACGACCGTGTAGACGTCGAACTCGTCGGGGATGTTGGGATCGCGTGCCATCGGTCCAATGTGCCGTTTCCGCACGGCGCGCGTCCGCTCGGGGCATGATCGGGGCCGATGGGACTGGGGCGCAGCCACGAGGGAGGGGCGATCGGTGCGAACGTCGCGACTGTTTGCTGTCGGTGCAGGCTTGGCAACCGCCGTCGGGGTGGTCTCCGTCGGCGCTCCGGCCGGCGCACAATCCGAGCTCATCCCGGTGGTGGTGGCCAGCGGGTTGGACGCCCCTCGCCACCTGACGTTCTCCTCGACGGGCGACTTGTACGTCGTCGAGGCGGGGGCTGGTGGTCCGCGCGGTGCGGCCGGCAACTGCGCCGAGCACCCGCTCGGCGAGTTCTGCCTCGGCTTCACCGGCGCGGTGACGCGCGTCAACGACAACGGAGCGGACGTCCAGGTGCTGACGGGCCTGCCGTCGATCGCCAGCGAGGGCGAGGTGCTCGGACCATCCGACATCAGCCTGATTGGCAGCAAGCGGTTCGTGCTCAGCATCGGAATCGGTGGCAGCGACGACTTCCGCGATGAGTTCGGGCCGGACGGGGCGCAGCTCGGCACGCTGGTCGCCGGCAAGTTCGGAGACGAGTCCTGGGTGACCTTCGCCGACGCCCTCGCATTCGAGGCGACGGCGAATCCGGAGCCGACGGACATCGACAGCAACCCGGTCGGAATCCTCCGAGAGGGCTCGTCGTTCGTGGTCGCCGACGCCGGGGCGAACGCGATCGTGCGCACGAATCACCGGGGGGCGTTCTCCACGATCGCCGTTCTGCCCGGGGTACCAAGCTCGTTCGGCTTCCCGGCCGACCCGGTGCCGACGTCGGTCGTGCGGGGTCCTGATGGCGCGTATTACGTGAGCCAGCTCGTCGGGTTCCCGTTCGATCCCGGGGTCTCGCGCATCTGGCGCATCGCGCGCGGCAAGGCGCCCACCGTGTACGCCACCGGCCTGACCAACGTCACCGACCTCGCCTTCGGACCCGACCGCACGCTGTACGCCGTGGAGATCGCTGCCAACGGTCTGCTGGCTGGGCCCCCAGGCGCCCTGGTCGCCATCCCGTGGGGTGGCGGTCAACCGACCGTGGTGGCCGATGAGCTGCAATTCCCGTACGGGGTCGCCATTCGCAAGGGCTCGATCTACGTCTCCACGGGCTCGGTCCAGGCCGGCGCGGGGCAGGTGCTGCGCTTCGACCTCTGAACGCCCCTGGTCGATCGTGCGCTTCTGACAGGACAAGTCACCGCCGTGGACTCCACTCACTCGTGAGCAGCCGGCTGTCGCGTTCAGGCCGGTACAGTCGCCGCGATGTCTGAGGACCCCCTGCAGCGGGCGAAGATCCGAGTCGCGGTGGTGTTCGGTGGGCGGTCTACCGAGCACGCCATCTCCTGCGTCAGTGCCGGCAGTGTGCTGCGCGCGATTGACCGCGAGACCTACGACGTCGTGCCGGTCGGCATCACCACGGAGGGCCGCTGGGTGCTCGCCGCGGACGACCCGGAGCGCTTGGCGATCAGCGATGGCAAGCTGCCCGAGGTCGACGCGCTGGGGACCTCCATCGTGCTCCCGGCCGACCCGACCACGCGCGCGCTTCAGGTGCAGGAGCCGGGCGCGGTGCCTACCGTGCTCAGCCAGGTCGATGTCGTGTTCCCGTTGCTGCACGGACCGTACGGCGAGGACGGCACCATTCAGGGCCTGCTCGAGCTGGCAGGCGTGCCGTACGTCGGGTCCGGCGTGTTGGCGTCGGCGCTTGCCATGGACAAGGTCGTGATGAAGACGATGCTGCGCGCCGCCGGTCTTCCGGTCGGCCCGTATGCGGTCGTCACCGACCGCGACTGGCGATCCAGCCGAATCGAAGGTGCTGGCCGACATCGAGGCCAGCCTGACCTTGCCAGTGTTCGTGAAGCCCGCCCGAGCCGGGTCGAGCCTCGGCATCGTCAAAGTCAAGTCGTGGGCCGACCTGTCGGCCGCGATCGAGTCCGCCCGGCGCCATGACCCCAAGGTGCTCGTCGAGCAGGGCGTGGTCGCCCGCGAGATCGAGTGCGGGGTGCTTGAGCGCGCCGACGGGTCCGGGCCGGAGGCGAGTGTCGTGGCCGAGATCCGCGTGGTCGGCGACCACGAGTTCTACGATTTCGAGGCGAAGTACCTCGACGACGTCACCGAGCTCGACGTTCCGGCCGACGTGCCCGAGTCGGTCAGTCGAGCGGCTTCGAGCCATGGCGATCGAGGCGTACGAGGCGCTGTCGTGCGAGGGCTATGCCCGGGTCGACTTCTTCCTGCTCGACCACGGCGGGTCGCTGGCCGACGGCCCGTCCTCGCCAACCTTTCTGGTCAACGAGGTCAACACCATCCCCGGCTTTACGCCGGTGTCGATGTTCCCGCTGATGTGGGCCGGCTCCGGCATCGCATACCCGGACCTGGTCGACCGCCTGCTGCGCGACGCGTTGCGTCGCGGGACCGGCCTGCGCTGACCAGTCACTCCGCCGAGAGAGGCACCGCCGACGTGATCGCGTCGGCCAGGTCGACCAGTGGGTTGACCTCGGGCGAGTAGTCGTCCGGCACGTCCACCTCGATGTTGGCGACCCGGCCCGTGGTCGTGAACCGGTAGCCCGCCGTCAGCTCCTGCGGGTACCACGCGACGTCGTTGACCTCGACGAGGTCGGCGACCACGAGCCCGGCGGGTTCGGGAGTGCCGCAGCGCAGGGTGATCGCGGGATCGCCCCAGGCGGCCAGCAGCGGGGACTCTGGTTCGGTGGAACGGCGCTGCTGCCCTTCGACGCGTTCCGGGAGTGCGTCCGCGAGGGCACCGCATACCGCAGCCACCTCCGACGAGACGGTCGGCTCGTCGAGCGCCACTGGCGGGTTGCTGCAGCTGGTGAGCGCGGCGGACGCGACCAGGGCGGTCAAGGCCCAGATCGAGTGGATCCGGGTGAGCTGGCTCAGAGGTGGACGACGGGACAGGTGAGCGTGCGCATCACGCCACCCACCCCCTGCACCTTGGCGACGACGAGCTTGCCCAGGTCGTCCACCGACCTGGCCTCGGCCCGCACGATCACGTCGTAAGGTCCGGTGACGTCCTCGGCCTGGGTGACACCCGAGATCTGTCGCGATCTCAGTGGCCACGTCTTTCGCCTTGCCCACCTCGGTCTGGATCAGGATGTAGGCCTGCACAACCACGGTCGTCCTCCGCTCACCGTTGATCGCATTGCTCGGTCGTTCGGAGGCTAGCGCGTCGAGGAGGCATAAGTGATCTCGACCCCATCAACGGTGGGCGAGCTGGGCGAGCACGCGTTGGTCGCTGCAGTCATCGAGCGGCTGCGCGGGCCGGAGGGTGGCTGGTCGTCGGCCTACCAGATCCTCGGTCCCGGCGACGACGCCGCCGTGCTCGCCGCACCGGACGGTCGAGTGGTGGTCACGACCGACGTGCTCGTCGACGGCGTGCACTTCCGGCGGGACTGGTCGAGCGCGCGGGATGTCGGCCGCAAGGCGGCCGCGCAGAGCCTGGCCGATGTTGCAGCCATGGGCGCGCTGACGAGCGGGATCGTGGTCGGCCTGTCCGCGCCACCGGATCTCCCGGTGGCTTGGGTGCTCGAGCTGGCCGACGGCCTGCGCGACGAGTGCCTCGAAGTCGGGACGACCGTGGAGGGTGGCGATGTCGTCCGCTCCGACCGGTTGCAGGTCGCGGTGACCGCGATGGGCGACTTGCAGGGAAGGCCGCCGGTCACGCGGAGCGGGGCCCGGCTCGGCGACGTGGTCGCGGTGGCGGGGACGTTGGGGAAGGCGGCCGGTGGGCTTGCCGTACTCGGCCGCGGCTTCAAATCGCCGCGGGTGCTGGTCGAGGCCTATCGCCGCCCAACCCCGCCGTATGCCGCCGGACCCTCGGCCGCCAAGGCCGGCGCGACCGCGATGTGCGACGTCAGTGACGGGCTCGTGGCTGACCTGGCACGCATCGCCCAGGCGAGTGGCGTCGCGATCGACATCCACTCGGCCGCCCTGGCGATCGCCGACGCGTTAGTGGACGCGGCCGCCGCGTTGAGTGTCGACCCGCTGGGCTGGGTGCTGACCGGAGGTGAGGACCACGCCCTCGCCGCCTGCTTCCCGCCAACGGCGCAGATCCCCGACGGATTCGTCCGGTGCGGCGACGTGGGGCCGGGCGAACCGGGCTCGGTCTCGGTCGACGGCCGACCGTTCGACCAGGCGGGAGGCTGGGATCACTTTCGTTAGAAGCACAGTCGCGTAGAAACTCAGTCGGTAGCAGCACAGGCGAGAAACACGAGAGGCCGGTCCCGATGTCGGGGCCGGCCTCCAGGCTGGACGAAAATGCGAGGGTCAGCGCGTGACCTTGCCTGCCTTCAGGCAGGAGGTGCAGACGTTGAGCCGCTTCGGCGTGCTGCCGACGACGGCGCGCACGGTCTGGATGTTGGGGTTCCAGCGACGCTTGGTGCGGCGGTGGGAGTGGGAGATGCTGTTGCCGAAGCCCGGGCCCTTGCCGCAGACGTCGCAGGTGGCAGCCACGGGAGGACTCCGATCACGTTCGACGGGACTGGTTCGAAACAGACGACACCATGCCCGACCCAGTCGGGCAACCAGCAGAGGGTACCCGACGGCCGACGACCAACCCAACTCCGTCGCGGCTAGGCTCGCCGCGGTGACGGCCCAATGACAGCACTGGACGTCTTGGACGCAGCTGGGCTGCGCTCGTGGAGCAACGCGGCCCTGGCCGAGCTTGGCCAGGCTCGGGCGGAGATCGACGCCCTCAACGTGTTCCCGGTCCCCGACGGCGATACCGGCACCAACCTGTATCTGACGCTCGAGGCAGGAACGGCCGCGCTCGACGAAGACTCTGCCGTAGGGGTCGACCTGGCCGCCTGCATGCACCTGCTCGCCCACGGCACCCTGCTCGGCGCCCGCGGCAACTCCGGGGTCATCCTCAGCCAGCTGATGCGCGGCTTCGAGGAGGTGTTCGCCGACCCGAGCAGCGCACACCCGGGGTCGGCCGACGCCGCCACCCTCGCGGCCGCGCTGCGGCGGGCCTCGGACCTGGCGTATGCCGCGGTGGCGAAGCCCGTCGAGGGAACCATGCTGACCGTGGCGCGCGCGGCCGCGGAGGCCGTGCGCGGCCTCCCGTTCGGAGACGGTGTCACGCTGGAGGACGTCGTGCTGAAGGCGGCCGAGGCTGCTCGCGAAGCATTGCGACGGACCCCCGAGCAGCTCGAGTCGCTCCGGCGGGCAGGTGTGGTCGATGCCGGTGGGCGTGGGGTCGTCGTCGTGCTCGATGCGCTGGCGCAGGTCGTCACCGGCCGGCAGTACGTGTCCGCTCCGGCCGACCAAGCGACGGTGGCCGCGACACCGCCAATGCTCGCCGAGGACGACGGCGCCGAGGCCGGGCCGGAGTTCGAGGTCATGTACCTGCTGGACGCAGACGAGTCGGCGGTCACCCAGATGCGCGCTGAGCTCGAGCCACTGGGCGATTCGCTGCTCGTCATCGGTGGCGGCGACCTGTGGAATGTGCATGTCCATGTCGACGACGTCGGCGCCGCGATCGAGGCCGGTATCCGCGCTGGCCGCCCGCATCGGGTCCGGGTCACGCACTTCGGCTCCCAGGTCGCGCGCCAGCGAGCCGGTCGCGCCGTGGGCGGCCGAGCGGTCATCGCGGCGGCGGCCGGCGAAGGGCTCGCGATGCTGTTCGAGGCCGCTGGCGCGCAGGTCGTGCTGAGCCGGCCGGGCCACCGCGCGTCGACCGGCGACCTGCTCGCCGCGATCCAGGCCGCGCACGCGGAGGAGGTCGTGCTCCTGCCGGAGTCGAAGGACACCCGCATGGTGGCCGACGCGGCCGCTGAGAAGGCGCGTGGCGACGGGATCCGGGTGGCTGTCTTGCCGACCGTGGCCAGCGTGCAGGTGCTCTCGGCGTTGGCGGTCCACGATCCGGGCAGTCGCTTCGAGGACGACGTGGTTGCCATGACGGGTGCGGCTCGCGCGACCCGGCATGGCGGCGTGACCGTCGCTTCGAGGGAGGCGCTGACGTCGGCCGGAATCTGTCGACCTGGCGACGTCCTCGGCGTGCTCGAGGGTGACATCAAGCTCATCGGCCACGACGTCTCCGACATGGCACAGGACGTCGTGGACCGGCTGCTTGGCACCGGGCGGCGAGCTCGTGACCCTGTTGCTGGGGGTTGACGCCGAGCCCGGCCTCGCTGACGACATCACCGCGTACCTCGCCGATGAGCACCGGCACGTGGAGGTCACGGTCTACGACGGCGGCCAACGGCACTACCCGGTGCTCATCGGGGTGGAGTGAGGTGGCGGAGGCCCGTCTGGACGAACCGCTCAGCAAGGTCGTCGGTCCGGTCACGGCCAAGGCGCTCGCCAAGCGACTTGCCGTCGAGACGGTCGGCGACCTCGTCCGGCACTACCCACGCCGGTATGCGGAGCGCGGCCAGCTCACCGACCTCAGCACGCTGAAGGTCGGCGACCACGTCACGGTCCTCGCCCGGGTCGAGAGCGTGAAGTCCCACCGGATGAAGGGCCGCAAGGGGCGGCTCACCGAGGTCGTCGTCACCGACGGGCAGCGGCCCAGCTCCGGCTCGTCTTCTTCAACCAGCACTGGCGGCGGAGCGAGACCTTCAGCCCGGGCGCACCGGGCTCTTCGCCGGTCAGGTCAGCGAGTACGTGTCCAAGGGCCGCCGGTCCGGCAGCTCGCCCACCCGGACTACGAACTGCTGACCGACGGCAGCGCCTCGATCGAGGCCGTCGAAGCGTTCACCGAACCACTCATCCCGATCTATCCCGCGACGGTCAAGCTGGCGTCCTGGCAGCATCGCGCGGTCCATCCGGGTGGTGCTGGACACGTTGGACGACGTGCCCGATCCGGTCCCCGCCGAGATCCGAGCGCGCCGTGGCATGGACTCACTGATCGAGGCATACCAGCAGATCCATCGACCGCAGTCGCGCGAGCAGGCGCAGCGCGCCCGGGAGCGGCTGAAGTATGACGAGGCGTTCGTGCTGCAGGTGGTGCTGGCCCGGCGCCGGGCGCAGGCGCGGGCCCAGTCCGCGGTCCCCCGGGCGGCGGTGGACGGTGGGCTGGTCGACGACTTCGACGCCCGGCTGCCGTTCGCGCTGACCCGCGGCCAGCAGCAGGTGGCGGCTGACCTGGCCGGCGATCTGGCCGCGGACCATCCCATGAACCGACTGCTCCAGGGTGAGGTGGGGTCGGGGAAGACCGTGGTCGCGTTGCGCGCGATGCTCGCCGTCGTCGACGCCGGCGGTCAGGCCGCACTGCTGGCGCCGACGGAGGTGCTGGCCCAGCAGCACCACCGTTCGATCACGGCCCTGCTCGGCCCGCTCGCCGAGCGCGGCCTGCTCGGCGGCTCCGACCTCGGGACCCGGGTGGCGCTGCTCACTGGGTCGCAGACCGCGGCGCAGCGTCGGCAGAACCTGCTCGAGGTCGCGAGCGGTGAGGCCGGAATCGTGGTCGGCACCCACGCGCTGCTCGAGGAGACCGTCGACTTCTCCGACCTCGGGCTGGTCGTCGTGGATGAGCAGCATCGCTTTGGCGTCGAGCAGCGCGATGCCTTGCGCGCCAAGGGCCGGGTCCCGCCGCACCTGCTGGTCATGACCGCCACGCCGATCCCGCGCACCGTCGCGATGACCGTCTTCGGGGACCTCGAGGTGTCGACGTTGACCGAGCTCCCGGCCGGCCGCTCGCCGATCGCCACGCACGTCGTCCCGGTCGCGGAGAAGCCCACGTTCCTCGATCGGGCGTGGCAACGCGTCCGCGAAGAGGTCCAGGCTGGGCACCAGGCGTACGTCGTCTGCCCACGCATCGGAGACGACGAGGGCAGCGACGAGCTTGAGCCGGTGCCGAGGAAGCGGAGGACATCCCGCGCCGCCCGCCGCTGGCCGTCCTCGACCTGGCGCCCGACGCTGGTCGACGGCCCGCTCGCTGGGCTGCGGGTCGAGATCCTGCATGGCCGGCTCCCGGCCGACGTGAAGGACGACGTCATGACCCGGTTCGCCGCGGGGAAGATCGACGTCCTGGTGGCGACCACCGTCGTCGAGGTCGGCGTCGACGTGGCCAACGCCACGGTCATGGTGGTGATGGACGCCGACCGGTTCGGGGTGTCCCAGCTGCATCAGCTGCGCGGGCGGGTCGGTCGCGGCTCGGCGCCCGGTCTGTGCCTGCTCGTGACCGACCTGACGGAACCGGCCCGTGCCCGCGAGCGGCTGGACGCCGTCGCCGGCACGCTGGACGGCTTCGTGCTGTCCCAGGTGGACCTGGAGCAGCGCCGGGAGGGCGATGTCCTCGGCGCGTCGCAGTCGGGGCGTCGCTCGTCGCTGCGGTTGCTGTCCGTGCTGCGCGACGAGGACCTGATCGTCGATGCGCGGGCGGACGCGGTCGCCCTGGTCGACCAGGACCCCGACCTGGCCGATCATCCCGAACTGGCCGCGGCAGTCGTGGACAGCCTCGGTGAGTGGAAGGCCGACTTCCTCGAAAAGGGGTGACACCGCGGTGCAATGCACCGCAGAATCAGTCCATGGCGGAGGAGCGGGCCTTCACGGTGCGGATCCCCGAGGCGCAGGCACGCGACCTCGAGACGATCGCCGCGGTCCAGGGTCACTCGTTGGCCGAGGAGGTCCGGCGGGCGATCCGCCGCGAGATCGACGAACGGCGGCACGATCCGGCGTTTCAGGCCCGGCTGAAGTGGGCGATCGAGGAGAACCAGGCGCAGCTGCGGCGGCTGTCGGCGTTTGCCGGCGATTGATCCATGGCTGATTCCACGGTGATCCAGGGCGAACGCGGGTGACCCGGATCGTCGGCGGCGTCGCGGGTGGACGTCCGCTGGCCGTCCCGTCGGCGGGGACCCGGCCAACCTCCGACCGCGCCCGCGAAGGCCTGTTCTCCACGCTGACCGCCCTCGCCGGGTCGTTCGAGGGGTGCCGCTTCCTCGATCTGTATGCGGGCAGCGGTGCGGTCGGCCTCGAGGCGCTGTCCCGGGGCGCCGCATCCGTGACCCTGGTCGAGAACGACCCGCGAGCCGCCGGGGTCATCCGGGCCAACCTCGCGGCGATCGGGCTGCCCGGTGCGACGGTGGTCCAGGAGCGGGTCGAGCGGTTCGTGGCCGGTGCCACGCCGCCGGCGGCATACGACATCGCCTTCCTGGATCCGCCGTATGCGAAGCCCGCAGCGGAGCTCGCGACCGTGGTCCAGACCCTGCTCGGCGGCTGGCTGGCCGTCGACGCGCTGCTCGTCGTCGAACGCGGCAGCCGTGACCAACCTTGGTCGTGGCCGCTCGGGAGCAATCGGCTTCGCGAGCGGCGGTACGGGGAGGGGACGCTTTGGTACGGTCGCGCCGGACCGCAGCCGAGCCCTGAGGGAGTCGAAGGACCAGGATGAGCCGTCGCTGCGTCTGCCCCGGATCGTTCGACCCGGTGACCAACGGGCATCTGGACGTGATCGAGCGCGCGTCCCGGCTCTACGACGACGTGACCGTCGCAGTGCTGATCAACACCACGAAGACCGGTCTGTTCTCCGTTGACGAGCGGATGGAGATGCTCCGGCTCACCACCAAGACCTTCGACAACGTCATTGTCGACTCCTTTCACGGGCTGCTCGTCGACTACTGCCGGGAGCAGCAGATCCCGGTCATTGTGAAAGGTCTGCGCGCGGTGAGCGACTTCGACTACGAGTTGCAGATGTCGCAGATGAACAACCGGCTCACCGGCGTCGAGACCCTGTTCGTCGCCACCAACCCGCTCTACTCCTTCTTGTCCTCCAGCCTGGTCAAGGAGGTCGCGATGGGTGGCCGGGACGTCACCGGGCTGGTGCCCGACCTGGTCCGCGACCGATTGTCCGAGCGACTAGCGCAGCGCTCCTAGCGGCTCCCAGCGGATCCTTGAGGAGGAACCCGATGGACGTGCACGACAAGCTCGACGAGCTGACCGCGATGATCGAATCCGCGCGGTCGATGCCGCTGTCGGCGTCGTGCGTGGTGAACCGCACCGACGTGCTCGCGCTGCTGGACGAGATCCGCGAGCTGCTGCCCGAGGAACTGGCGCATGCGACCCGGCTGCTCTCGGCCAAGGACACCGTCGTCGACGCAGGCCGGGCCGAGGCCGACCGCGTCCTGGCCGACGCGCGCACCGAGGCGGATCGACTGGTCACCGAGAACGAGGTGCTGCGGGTGGCGACCGAGCAGGCGACCCGGCTGGTCGAGGACGCCAAGGCCGAGCGGGACCTGATGCGGCAGGAGACCGACGAGTATGTCGACGGCAAGCTCGCCGGGTTCGAGCAGCTGCTGGAGAAGACGCTTGGGACGGTCCAGCGCGGCCGGGAGCGACTGGCGGCGGTCGGCGACCAGGCCAGTGACAGGTTGGCTGGTGACAAGTTGGGGCCTCGGGAGCCCGTCGGGTAGCCTGAACGGCCGGTCTCGTCCGAGATCGCGATCCGTTGTGCCCGACGAGGGGGCTCCGCTGAACCGCCTCGACCCGCGCGCTCCGCTGGTGCTGGACACCCGCGACCTGGGGCGACGTGCAGGGTCGATGCGTCAGGTCAACCTCACCGTCCGGGCGCCGAAGGATCTCGATCTCGACGTCATCGGTGTCCCCGAGGGCTCCGATCTCGACCTCGACCTGAGGCTCGAGTCGGTCGTCGAGGGTGTGCTCGTGTCGGGAACGGTGCGGGCCCGCACCCGGGGGGAGTGCGTGCGCTGCCTGGACGGCGTCGACGGCGACGTCGAGTTGGACATCCAGGAGCTGTACCACTACCCGAGCGACGACCGGGCGCGTCCGGCAGTGGCCGGCGGGGACGCCGAGGACGAGGAGATCTCGCGGGTCGAGGGGGACTACCTCGACCTCGAACCGGTGCTGCGGGACGCGGTGGTCCTGGCCCTGCCCCTGCAGCCGGTGTGTCGGGACGACTGTCCGGGCCTGTGCCCCCAATGCGGGGCTCGGCTGGCGGAGGATCCAGACCACCAGCACGACGGTGTCGACCCTCGGTGGGCGGCGCTGGCAGGACTGACCGGCAGTGAACAGATCATGGAACGACCGACCGAGAAAGAAGGCTGACCCGTGGCCGTCCCCAAGCGGAAGATGTCGCGCAGCAACACCCGCCACCGCCGCTCGCAGTGGAAGGCCGCGCCGATCACCCTGGTCGCCTGCGACCGCTGCCGCGAGCCGAAGCTCCCGCACACCGCCTGCGCCAACTGCGGCACGTACAACAAGCGGCAGGTTCTGTCCGTCTGATCGTGCGACGGTCAGCAGACCCGGGGCGGGACGTCGGATGAGTCGGCCGCGGCTGACCGGTACGCCCGTGCTGTCGGACCTCCAGGACCGGCTCGGCCTCACCCTCGAATCCGAGCTGCTCACTCGTGCGCTCACGCACCGCTCGTACGCATACGAGAACGGCGGTCTGCCGACCAACGAACGCTTGGAGTTCCTCGGCGACTCGGTGCTGGGCCTGGTCGTCACCGACACCCTGTTCCGGCTGCACCCCGACCTGCCGGAAGGCCAGCTGGCCAAGCTGCGCGCGGCCGTCGTCAACATGCGCGCGCTGGCCGGCGTCGCGCGTGAGCTCGGCATCGGACAGTTCCTGCGGCTCGGCCGGGGTGAGCTGTCCACCGGTGGGCGCGACAAACCCTCGATCCTCGCGGACACGCTGGAGGCCCTGATCGGCGCTGTGTACCTCGACCTCGGCCTGGGCAGTGCATTCGACTTCGTGCATCGCCTGTTCGATCCGCTCATCGACACCGCCGCGGCGCTCGGTGCCGGCCTGGACTGGAAGACGTCGCTGCAGGAGCTCACCGCGGAGATGGGTGTCGGCGTCCCGGAGTATGTGGTCGCCGAAGCGGGCCCGGACCACGAGAAGACGTTCACCGCGGTGGTGCGCCTGGCCGGGACCGATCGCGGCAGCGGGAGCGGCCGGTCGAAGAAGGAGGCCGAGCAGGAGGCGGCCGCAGCTGCGTTCACGGCCCTGTCCCATGTGCTCGACGGCTCGGCACCCTCGTCATCGGCGGACTCGGACGACGACTCGGCCTGAGTCGGTGAGCGCGCGTGCCTGAGCTGCCGGAGGTGGAGGTCGTTCGCCGAGGACTCGACCGCTGGGTCGTGGGCCGACGCGTCAAGACGGTCGACATCTTCCATCCACGTTCGGTCCGTCGCCACGCGGCGGGCGCCGATGACGTCGAGGGTCGGCTGGTCGGGCGGGTGTTCACCGCGGCGAATAGACGCGGGAAGTTCCTGTGGTTGACGACCGACGGGCGCGATGCGCTCGTCGCGCATCTGGGCATGTCGGGCCAGCTCCTCGTCGTCCCGGAGGACTTCGCGGACGGTCCACACCTGCGGGCGCGGGTGCGCTTTGCGGATCGGCGGGGCACCGAGCTGCGGTTCGTCGACCAGCGCACGTTCGGGGGGCTGGCCGTCGAACCGCTGGTCGAGAGCAACCCCGATGCGGGCCTCGACGATGCCGTGCCAACGTCAGTCCGGCATATCGCCCGGGACCCGTTCGATCCGAAGTTCGACGATGCCGCGTTCACCGATGCGCTGCGCCGCAAGCGGACCGGGCTCAAGCGGGCGTTGCTGGACCAGCGGCTGGTGTCCGGCATCGGCAACATCTACGCCGACGAGGCGCTGTGGCGGGCCCGGTTGCACTACGCGCGCCCCACCGAGACCACGACCCGGAACGAGGTGGCCCGGCTGCTCGCGGCCGCTCGTGAGGTGATGGCGGCCGCGCTGGCGGAAGGTGGCACGTCGTTCGACAGCCTGTACGTGAACGTCAACGGGGACAGTGGCTACTTCGACCGGTCGCTGGCGGTCTACGCCCGACAGGACCAGCCCTGCCCCCGCTGCGGCACCCCGATCCGCCGCGATGCGTTCATGAACCGCTCGTCGTACACCTGCCCGCGATGCCAGCCGCGGCCGCGACGGGCGCACTGGTGACCGCACCGGACGAGCTCGTCCGGCTGACGGCCTGGGTGGGCGGCCGGGTCCAAGGGGTCGGGTTTCGGTGGTGGACCCGGGCCCGCGCCCTCGAGCTCGGGCTGGCCGGGCAGGCTACGAACCTCGACGATGGCCGCGTTCTGGTCGTCGCCGAGGGCCCGGAGACCGCGTGCCGTCGGCTCCTGGAGCTCCTCGGGTCCGCTGCGGCGCCCGGGCGGGTGACCGCTGTGGTCGAGCGCTGGAGCCGGTCGCAAGGCGGTTTCAGTGGGTTTGCGGTCGGGTGACGGGGTCCTGCGAGCCGGGGTGACCACGGCCGGATAGTCCATTTGGGTCACTCACTCTTGACCGTTCCGTGACCTGGTGAGACTCTTGGGGGACCGCATCCATGGCCTGCTCGAGTCAGCACTCGAGGCGGATCATGATGCAGAATCAGACCGGCCCAACACGTCTGGCGGCTTGCCGCCCCAGGAGGCTTCGATGGCGAAGGCTCTTCTCGGTTACTCGAGCGCCCCCGGCGCCCTTGCAGCCGCCGAGCTCGCAACGCTGCGCCGCAAGTGTCGTGATCTTCAGGCAGAGGTTGACCGGCTCGCCGCGACCAACGACGCCCTCACGACGCTCGTCGCGGAGCACCATCTTCTCGACGTCAACGAGCGCACGCTCGTCGCAGAACCCGCATTGACCTGACCCGCACCAGCTGAGCGTCCCGCAAGGGGCGCTCTCTTCATATTGCGCTGCCCTTTCCCGTGCTGGGCTGCCCCTGTCGTGGGCTGCTCGTGTGCACGACCGGCAATGCGCACGACAAGCAATGCACACGACAAGCGATGCACCCGACAAGCAATGCGCGGCCGGCGCGGCGGCGCGTCCCACGAATCCCGCTCCCTGCCTAGGTAGGCTGCCCGCACTTCCCCACGTCCGCGAGGGAGCGCCGCGCGTGCACTTGAAGAGCCTGACCCTGCGTGGTTTCAAGTCCTTCGCCTCCAGTACTCACCTCCATTTCGAGCCCGGCATCACCTGCGTGGTTGGGCCTAACGGCTCCGGCAAGTCCAACGTGGTCGATGCGCTCGCGTGGGTCATGGGCGAGCAGGGCGCCAAGTCACTGCGCGGCGGCAAGATGGAGGACGTCATCTTCGCCGGGACGTCCGGACGGCCGCCGCTCGGCCGCGCTGAGGTCGTCGTGACGGTCGACAACAGCGATGGCGCGCTGCCGATCGACTACACCGAAGTCACCATCTCGCGGATCATGTTCCGCAACGGCGGGTCGGAGTATGCCATCAACGGCAACCCCTGCCGGCTGCTCGATGTGCAGGAACTGCTCTCCGACTCCGGCATCGGCCGCGAGATGCACGTCATCGTCGGCCAGGGCCAGCTGGACTCGATCCTGGCCGCGACTCCCGACGACCGACGGGGCTTCATCGAGGAAGCCGCTGGCGTGCTCAAGCACCGCAAGCGCAAGGAGAAGGCGCTGCGCAAGCTGGACGCCATGCAAGCCAATCTCGCCCGGGTCACCGACCTCACGGCCGAGCTACGGCGCCAGCTCAAGCCCCTGGGCAGGCAGGCCGAAGTGGCCCGTCGGGCCGCGGTTGTGCAGGCCGACCTGCGCGACTCGCGGCTGCGCCTGCTGGCCGACGATCTGATCCAGCAGCGCTCGGCCCTCGAGGCCGAGGTGGCCGACGAAACCGCCCTGCGGCTGCGACGCGCCGAGGTCGAGCAGGCCATCGCCGACGCAAAGGACCTGGAGGCCGAGCAGGAGGAACGGCTCCGGGCCGAGGCACCGCGGGTCGCGCGTGCCCAGGAGACGTGGTACCGACTGTCCGGCCTGCGCGAGCGACTGCGGGGGACCGCATCGCTGGCGCAGGAGCGGGTCCGGATCCTCGATGTTCCCGTCGAGGAGGACCGCCCCGGTCGCGACCCGGAAACCCTCGAGCGTGAAGCCGCGCACCTGCGAGCCGACGAGGCCCAGCTCGCCGCCGACCTGGAGCGCCTGGGCCGACGGCTGGCGGATGCCTCGTCGATCCGGGCCGCCGCCGAGGCCGCGAACGCGGACGAGGAGCGCCGGGTGACCGTCCTGCTCCGGGCAGCGGCCGACCGCCGCGAGGGTCTGGCTCGGCTCGCCGGGCAGGTGGCCGCGGCTCGTAGTCGCCTCGAGACGCGCGGGGCGGAGATCGCCCGGCTGGTGACCGCGCTCGACGAGGCTCGATCCCGGGAGTCGGCCGCCCAGCAGGACTTCACCGCCCTCGAGTCACAGATCGCCGGCGTGGACGAGGGCGAGATCGACCTCGATGCCGAGCACGGCGCCGCCTCCGCCGCGCTGGGGCAGGCAGAGCAGGCCGTCCGCGCCCTCCGGGAGGACGAGCGCGAGGCTGAGCGCGAGCGGACGTCGTGGTCGGCGCGCAAGGAGGCGCTCGAGCTTGGGCTCGCGGGCAAGGACGGGCACGGCACCTTGGTGGCTGCGGCCGAGCGGATCTCCGGGGTACTCGGGTCGGTGGCCGCGCTGCTGCACGTCGAGCCCGGCCACGAGGTGGCGGTCGCGGCGGCGCTCGGGGCGTGCGCCGACGCGGTGGCTGTCGCGGACGCCGACACGGCGGTCGCGGCATTCGAGTTGCTCAGGGGCGCCGAGTCCGGCCGGGTCGGCCTGGTCATCGCCGCCCCCGCTGATCCGGGCCATCAGGCCGACGGGGTGGACGGCTGGCCCCCGTTGCCGGCGCCGTGCCGGTATGCGATCGACCTGGTCACGGCCCCGGCGCAACTGCGACCCGCGCTGCTTCGGCTGCTCGAGCGGGTGGCGGTCGTGCCCGACATCGACGCTGCCCGGTCGCTGGCGGCCGCATACCCGGGGCTGGTCGCGGTGACTCGGGACGGCGACGTGCTCGGGCTCCACCACGGCGCCGGCGGCGGCAGCGGCGCGCCGACGCTGCTCGAGGTGCAATCTGCGGTGGACGAGGCGGCTGAGCGGCTGACCGAGGCCACCCACCGAGGGGACCGGCTCAGGTTCGAGCTAGCGCAAGCCGAAGAGCGGCTCCGGCTGGCGAGCGACGCCGTCGAGGCGACGCTGGCGCGGCTGCACGAGTCGGACTCGCGGATGTCCGCGCTGGCCGAGCGCCTGGGTCAACTCGGTCAGGCGGTCCGGGCGGCACATGGTGAGGCCGAGCGGCTGGCCGCCGCCCGCACGGCACTGGCTGAGCATGGCGACCGCGACGCGGCCGCACTGCGGTCACTCGAGGAACGGCTGGCCGCCGCCGAGTCGACCTCCGATGAACGCGAGCCGTCGACCGTGGAGCGCGACCGGCTCGCGACGGCCGCGACGCAGGCCCGGCACGCCGAGGTGGACGCGCGGCTCGCGCTGCGCACCGCCGAGGAGCGGTCGAGAGCCCTGTCCGGGCGCGCGGAGGCGATCGAGGCTAGCGCCGCGCAGGAGCGCGCCGCGCGGGCGGCAGCCGAGCAGCGCCGGCTGCGCGCGATCCGCGAAGTCGCCGTGGCCACCGCGGTGGTCCGCGGTGCCGAGCAGACCGCACGCCGGCTGGAGCACTCCCTCGCGCTGGCCGCGCAGGAGCGGGCCGCGGCCGAGGAAGCGCGCACGGCCCTCGAAGCCGGGCTGGTCGACGTGCGCGCACAACTGCGCGAACTGGCCGTCGATCTCGAGACGTTGGTGGACTCGGTCCACCGCGACGAGGTCGCGCGGGCCGAACAACGACTGCGCATCGAGCAGATCGAAACCAAGGCGATCGACGAGTACGGCGTCGACCCGGAGACCTTGGTTGCGGAGTACGGACCCGACCAGCTCGTCCCACCATCACCGCCGACCGCCGAGGAGCTGGACGGCGGCGCATACACCCCACCCGACCCGACCCCGTATGTGCGCGCGGAGCAGGAGAAGCGGCTGCGGGCCGCCGAGCGCGCGCTGGCGTTGCTGGGCAAGGTGAACCCGCTGGCGCTGGAGGAGTTCGCGGCGCTGGAGGAAAGGCAACGCTTCCTCACCGAGCAGCTCGAGGACCTGAAGAAGACCCGTCGCGACCTGCTGGACATCGTGCGTGAGGTCGACGAGCGCGTGGAGCAGGTCTTCCGCGAGGCCTACGTCGACGTCGAGCGCGAGTTCGGTGAGGTCTTCGCGCGCCTGTTCCCGGGAGGTGAGGGCCGACTTCTCCTCACCGACCCGTCAGACCTGCTCACCACCGGCGTCGAGATCGAGGCCCGCCCGCCCGGCAAGAAGGTCAAGCGGCTGTCGCTGCTGTCCGGCGGCGAGCGGTCGCTCACCGCCGTGGCGTTCCTGGTGGCGCTGTTCAAGGCGCGGCCGAGCCCGTTCTACGTGCTGGACGAGGTCGAGGCCGCGCTCGACGACGTCAACCTCGGCCGCCTGCTGGAGATCTATGAGGAGCTACGGGTAGCAAGCCAGCTCATCGTCGTGACCCACCAGAAGCGGACGATGGAGATCGCGGACGCGCTCTACGGCGCCTCGATGCGCGGCGACGGGGTCACCACGTTGATCAGCCAGCGGCTCCGCGAGGCCGCGCTCGCCTGAAATACCGCAACGATGACGCCGTCGCGTCGGAGTGGACGACGCAGGCGTAGCGCAGCGGAGCCGAGGAGATCACGACCGGCAGCAGGAATAGACCGAAGCGACGGCACATCGTTGCGGAGTGAGAACCGCGGTCTGGGAGACTGGCGACCCAATGGACCCCATCCTCATCCTCGTCATCGTTGCCGTCGCCCTGCTTGTCCTCGGCGGACTGGTCGTCAGTTACTCGCGCCGGCGCGGCGCGACCAAGGCCCCACCGCCGCAGCCTGGAGTCGACTACGCGCCCGGCGTCGGGGACGACGCGACCGAACCGCGGGACACGCCGCGACGCTCGGTTCAGGAGCTCGACCTTCCTGATCAGGTCGACATCGCACCCGACCCGCATGACGTGCTGGCTGCCGATTCCGCGATCGACCTACTGGAGCGACCCGAGCCGGCCGTCGGCCGACTGACTCGGCTTCGCACCCGGCTGGCACGGTCGCAGTCGACGCTCGGGCGCGGGCTGCTGACCCTGCTGTCCCGGGACACCCTCGACGAGGCCACCTGGCAGGAGGTGGAGGACACCCTGCTGGTCTCCGACCTCGGCGTCGGCCCGGCGACCGAGCTGGTCGAGCGGCTGCGGGCGCGGGTGCGCGCCGAGGGAGTCAGCGACCCGACCACCATGCGCGCCCTGCTGCGCGAGGAGCTGCTCGCGTCGGTCGGACCGGACCTTGACCGGTCCCTGCACACCGAGCGCGGCGACTCCGTGCCGGCGGTCGTCCTGATCGTCGGGGTCAACGGCACCGGCAAGACCACGACCACGGGCAAGCTCGCCCGAGTCCTGGTCGCGTCTGACCAGGACGTGCTGCTCGGCGCCGCGGACACCTTCCGTGCAGCCGCGGTCGACCAGCTGCAGACCTGGGGCGAGCGGGTAGGGGTGCCAACCGTGCGTGGGGACGCCGGCGCCGATCCCGCGAGCGTGGCCTATGACGCGGTCCGTCAGGGGGTCGAGGCAGAGGCCGATGTCGTGCTGGTGGACACCGCCGGTCGGCTGCATACGAAGGCCGGACTCATGGACGAGCTCGGCAAGGTCAAGCGGGTCATCGAGAAGGTCGCCCCGGTCACCGAGGTGCTGCTGGTCCTCGACGCGACCACCGGCCAGAACGGCCTGACCCAGGCGCGGGTCTTCAGTGAGGTCGTCGACGTGACCGGGGTCGTGCTCACCAAGCTCGATGGCACCGCCAAGGGCGGGATCGTCGTCGCGGTGCAGCGCGAGCTCGGCGTGCCGGTGAAGCTGGTCGGCCTCGGAGAAGGCCCCGACGACCTGGCCCCGTTCGAGCCCGAGGCATTCGTGGACGCGCTGCTCGGCGAGTAAGCCGGCAACACGGTTGTAACGCGCACCGGCGCATCGTCACGCCCGCGAAACACGGCGTGCGGCACCCGGTAATCCGGGCTGGCGAGTCTCCTCACCAATCGATCGGACGGGCGGCCCGTCCGGTGAGGGGAGAAGCCAATGGATACCGGAGACACCGCCTGGGTGCTCACCAGTGCAGCGCTGGTGCTGCTCATGACACCGGCGCTGGCGCTCTTCTACGGCGGCATGGTCCGGATGAAGAGCGTCCTGAACATGATGATGATGAGCTTCGGAGCGCTCGGCGTCGTCGCGATCCTGTGGGTGCTGTTCGGCTACTCGATGGCGTTCGGCGACGACATCGGCGGTGGACTGCTGGGCGACCCGACCGAGTTCCTCGGGCTCAAGGGCCTGCTCGATCCCGAGTCCCTGGTCCTGACGGTGCCGTCGATGGCGTTCGTCGCGTTCCAGGCGGTGTTCGCCATCATCACGGTCGCGCTGATCTCGGGGGCGATCGCCGACCGCGCCAAGTTCGGGTCGTGGCTGGTCTTCGCCGGCATCTGGGCGACGGTCGTGTACTTCCCGGTGGCGCACTGGGTGTTCGCCTTCGACGGGGTGACCGCCGGTCCGGACAGCCTGGGCGGCTGGATCGCCAACGACCTCAAGGCCATCGACTTCGCCGGCGGTACCGCGGTGCACATCAACGCCGGTGCGGCCGGCCTGGCGTTGGCCATCGTGATGGGCAAGCGGATCGGGTTCAACAAGGAGCGGATGCGCCCGCACAACCTGACGCTGGTCATGCTCGGGGCCGGGCTGCTGTGGTTCGGCTGGTTCGGGTTCAACGCCGGGTCCGCGGTCGGCGCCAACGGGATCGCCGCCGTGGCCTGGGTGAACACCATGGTCGCGACGGCGACTGCGTCACTCGCCTGGTTGCTCGTGGAGAGAATCCGCGACGGCCACGCGACCTCGCTCGGCGGCGCCTCGGGGATCGTCGCTGGCCTCGTCGCCATCACCCCGGCGTGTTCGTCGGTGTCCCCGATCGGTGCGATCGCTGTGGGTGCGGTGGCCGGTGTGCTGTGCGCACTCGCCGTCCCGTTGAAGTACCGCCTCGGCTACGACGACTCCCTCGACGTGGTCGGCGTGCACCTGATCGGTGGGCTGGTCGGCACGCTGATGATCGGTCTGGTTGCCACTGCCGAGGCCCCGGCCGCCGTCGACGGTCTGTTGTATGGCGGCGGGCTCTCGCAGCTCGGCAAGCAGGCCGTCGCCGCGGGCGCCGTTCTGGCGTTCTCGTTCATCCTGTCGCTGATCATCGGCACGTTGATCTCGAAGTCCGTGGGCTTCCGGATCAGCCAGGAGGACGAGGTCGGCGGCATCGACCTCGCCGTCCACGCCGAGACGGCATACGAGCTCGGGCCGGTGTCCGGGAGCGGGTTCCACGGGGCATCAACCTCGGCACCATCCACCCCGGCGACGCAGAAGGTGGACGCATGAAACTCATCACCGCAGTCATCAAGCCGTTCAAGCTGGACGACGTTAAGTCGGCGCTGGAGTCGTTCGGGGTGCAGGGACTGACGGTCTCCGAGGCGAGTGGCTACGGCCGGCAGAAGGGGCACACCGAGGTGTACCGCGGCGCGGAGTACACAGTCGACCTGGTGCCGAAGGTGCGCGTCGAGATCCTGGTCGACGACGCCGACGCCGAGGACGTCACCGAAGTCGTGGTGAAGGCCGCGCAGACCGGTCGGATCGGCGACGGGAAGGTCTGGGTGGTGCCCGTGGATGCGGTCGTGAGAGTCCGCACCGGCGAGCGCGGCGCCGAGGCGCTCTAAGCCTCGCCGAGGCGATATCGCGATGCTCATCCGCCCGTCGTACAGCGAGCAGCGGGCGGACCTGCTGGCCCGGTCCGGGCTTACCGGACCGGGCCGGCGGGCTGCACTGGCCGACCTCACCGACGTGTGGCTGACCGACGTCTTCGCCGAGGCCGGCGGTCACGCCGCCGGCGCGGCCCTGGTCGCGGTCGGCGGGCACGGTCGTCGCGAGCTGTCCCCGGGCAGCGACCTCGACCTGGTGCTCCTCCTGCCCAGCCGTGGAGCGAGGGCGGAGGTCCGCGATCTGGCGGACCGGCTGTGGTACCCGATCTGGGACTCGGGCGTCTCGGTGGACCACAGCGTGCGCACGGTTCCCGAGGCTCGCCGGGTCGCGGCCGAGGATCTGCGGGCCTTGCTCGGCCTGCTCGACGCGCGGCACGTCGCCGGCGACGCGTCGCTCACCGACCAGCTTCGCTCCCAGGTACTCGGCGACTGGCGGGCGCTGGCAAGCCGCAGGTTGTCCGACCTGCTTGCTTCGTGCCGCGAACGCGTGCAGCGCGTCGGCGACGTCGCCTTCGCGCTCGAACCCGAGATCAAGGAAGGTCGCGGTGGGTTGCGCGACCTCGCCGTGTTGCGCGCCGTCGCGGCCTCCTGGGTCGCCGACGCTCCCCGTGAAGGGCTGGCCGCCGCGCAGACAACGCTGCTGGATGTCCGGGACGCATTACACATCGTCACCGGCCGACGGACCGACCGACTCGTGCTGCATGACCAGCAGGCGGTCGCCGCCGCGCTCGGACTACCCGACGAGGACGTGCTGCTGCGTCGGGTCGCGGGCGCGGCCCGGACCGTCGCGTATGCGTCGGACCTGACCTGGGCGCGGGTCGAACGCGCGATCGTGACCCGCGGTCGGCGGCGCACCTTCCTGACCGGGCCGCGGCGGACGACGCTGCGCTCACCGCTGGCCGACGGCGTCGTCGAGCAGGACGGTGAGGTTGTCCTCGCGCGGGACGCCCGACCCGGTGACGACCCCACCCTGGTCCTCCGGGCCGCCGCGGCTGCCGCACAAGCCGGCCTGCGGCTGTCGCCGTATGCGGTCGAGCGGCTCGCCGCCGAGTCGCCGGACCTGCCGGAGCCGTGGCCACCGGCCGCGCGGGACGCCCTGGTCTCCCTGCTCGGTGCAGGACCGGCGCTCGTGCCGGTGTGGGAGGCGCTCGACCAGTCGGGGCTGGTGGTTCGGCTGCTGCCCGAGTGGGACATGGTGCGCTTCCGCCCGCAGCGCAACCCCGTTCACCGCTTCACCGTCGATCGTCACCTGGTGGAGAGCGTGGTCCATGCGTCCGCGCTGGCCAGACGAGTCCGCCGGCCGGACCTGCTCCTCCTCGGCGCGTTGCTGCACGACCTCGGCAAGGGCTGGCCGGGCGACCACACGGATGCGGGCGTGCAGGTGGTCCGCAAGCTGGCGCCCCGCCTCGGCCTCGGGGACGACGACGTCGACACCCTGGCCGCATTGGTCCGCGACCACCTGCTGTTGCCGGACACGGCGACTCGTCGCGACCTTGACGACCCGGCGACTCTCGTCACCGTGCTGCGCAGCGTCGACGACGTCGGCTACCTCGAGCTGCTGCATGCGCTGACCGAGGCGGATGCGCTCGCAACCGGTCCACTGGCCTGGAGCGAGTGGAAGGCCGGGCTGGTCGGTGAGCTGGTCAGCCGGGTGCGCGCCTCCCTGGCCGGCGAGCAGGTGCCCGAGCCGCCGCAAGCGACGCCAGACCAGGTCAGGCTCGCTGCCGCCGGCGACCTGGCCCTGGAGGTGACCCGGACCGCCGTCGGGCACGACGTGACGGTCGCCGCCCCGGACCGGATCGGCCTGCTGGCGGTCGTCGCCGGGACGCTGGCACTGCACCGACTTCAAGTGCGGGCTGCGTCGACGATCACGCTCGGCAGCACGGCGGTTCAGGTGTGGTCGGTACAACCCGAGTACGGCGACATGCCCGCGCTCGACCGAATCCGCGAGGACCTCCGGCGCGCGCTGGACGGATCGCTCGACGTGGCCTCCCGGCTGGCCGAGCGTGAGGCCGCGCACCCGGTCCGTGGGCCGGCGCCGCCGCCGCCGCGGGTCGATGTGGTCGCTGGTGCGTCCGACCAGGCCACCGTGATCGAGGTCCGGGCGCACGACCGGCCCGGGTTGCTGCATCGGGTCGGCCGGGCGCTGGCCGACCACGGTGCCGACGTCACCGGCGCGCGCGTCAGCACGCTGGGGTCCGAGGTCGTGGACGTGTTCTATGTGGTCGGCCCGGACGGCAACCCGTTGACCTCGACGCACGCCGATGCCGTGCGGTCTGCGGTGGTGGCCGCGCTCCGCTGACCGGAGCCGAGGCCCTCGACCCGGCTAGGCTTGCGGGCCGGCTGTTCCCGCATACGACATCTCTGAGGCTGCTCCAGTGTTTGCAACTCTCCAGGACCGCCTCGCGGCGACCTTCAAGAACCTTCGCGGCAAGGGCCGGCTGTCGGAGTCCGACGTCGACCAGACCTGCCGCGAGATTCGGCTCGCCCTGCTCGAGGCCGACGTCGCGCTGCCGGTGGTCAGGGACTTCGTCGCGAAGGTCCGCGAGCGCGCCCTGGGCGTGGACGTGTCGCAGGCGCTCAACCCGGCGCAGCAAGTGGTCAAGATCGTCAACGAGGAGCTCATCGCGATCCTCGGCGGCGAGACCCGGCGGCTGAGGTATGCGAAGAAACCGCCGACCGTCGTGCTGCTCGCGGGCCTGCAGGGCACCGGCAAGACGACGCTGGCCGGCAAGCTCGCCGCGTGGTTCCGCGCACAGGGGCATCAGCCGATGCTGGTTGCCGCGGACCTGCAGCGCCCGAACGCGGTGCAGCAGCTGCAGATCGTCGGCGAGCGGGCCGGGGTCGAGGTCTTCGCCCCAGAGCCGGGCTCGGGCGTGGGTGACCCGGTTGACGTGGCGCGGCGCTCGATCGAGCACGCGCGCAGCAAGGTGTTCGACGTCGTCATCGTCGACACGGCCGGCCGGCTGGGCGTCGACGCCGAGATGATGGCGCAGGCCGCGGCGATCCGGGACGCCGTGCAGCCGGACGAGACGTTGTTCGTCGTCGACGCGATGGTCGGCCAGGACGCGGTGAACACCGCGAACGCGTTCCTCGACGGCGTCGGTTTCGACGGGGTCGTGCTGACCAAGCTCGACGGCGACGCCCGCGGCGGCGCGGCCTTGTCGGTCGCTTCGGTGACCGGTCGGCCGGTGATGTTCGCCTCCAACGGCGAGAAGATCGACGACTTCGACGTGTTCCATCCCGACCGGATGGCATCCCGCATCCTCGGGATGGGCGACATGCTGTCGCTGATCGAGCAGGCCGAGCGCACCTTCGACCAGGAGCAGGCCGAGCAGATCGCGGCCAAGCTCCAGAAGGGCGACTCGTTCAGCCTGGAGGACTTCCTGCAGCAGATGCAGGCGGTCAAGAAGATGGGCTCGATCTCGAAGCTGCTCGGCCTGCTGCCGGGTCTCGGCGACGTCCGCGCGCAGATCGACGCCATCGACGACCGCGACCTCGACCGGATCGCGGCGATCATCCAGTCGATGACGCCGGCCGAGCGGGCCGACGTGAAGCTGCTCAACGGCTCGCGCCGTTCGCGCATCGCGTCGGGCGCCGGCGTCTCGGTCTCGGAGGTCAACGGCCTCGTCGAGCGCTTCACCGAGGCGCAGAAGATGATGGCGCAAATGAGCCGCGGCGGGTTCGGCGGGATGCCGGGCATGGGTGGCCTGCCGGGGATGCCCGGCGGTGGTCGGCGCGCCAAGGCCAAGCAGCCCAAGGCCGGCAAGAAGGGCAAGGGCGCCTCCCGCAGCGGCAACCCGGCCAAGCGGGCGCAGGAGGCGAAGCTGGCCGGCAGTGCCGGCGCAGCGAGCGGAGCACCCGACCCGGCAGAGGACTTCGAGCTGCCGCAGGAGCTCAAGGACCTGCTCGGCGGCTGACCCGTTTTCGTGTGCAGCGCGGTGTCTGGCACACTCTTCGACTGATCCACCTCGGATTTCGGCGCGTCCGCGGCCCTCTACCCGCCTCGCTCCGTGTCCTCCGGTATGCGGCCCCGCACCCCCACGCGGACGGCATCGCAGACCACCCGCCAAGACCAGGAGACCTCCACCACCGTGGCCGTCAAGATCAAGCTCAAGCGGATCGGCAAGATCCGCAACCCGCAGTACCGAATCGTCGTCGCCGACGCCCGCACCAAGCGGGATGGCCGGGCGATCGAGGAGATCGGCAAGTACCACCCCAAGGAGGACCCCTCGTTCATCGAGGTGAAGTCCGAGCGGGTGCAGTACTGGCTCGGGGTCGGCGCCCAGCCGACCGAGGCCGTGACGGCGATCCTCAAGGTCACTGGCGACTGGCAGTCGTTCAAGGGCGAGCCCGCTCCGGAGCCGATGAAGGTTCGCGAGGCCGGGGCCGACAAGCGCGCCACGTTCGAGGCTGCGGTCAAGGCCGGCGATGTGGACGCCCCGAAGCCGATCCTGAAGCCGAAGGCCGAGGAGCCTGCCGCCGAAGCGCCGGCGACCGACACCCCGGACGCGCCGGAATCCGTGGCACCCGACGCGGCTGAGGCCGCGGAGGCCGCCGAGGCGCCCGCCTCGACCGACACCTCGATCGAGAACGCCTGACGTGCTCGACGAGGCACTCGAGCACCTCGTCAAGGGCATCGTCGAGCACCCCGACGACGTGGCCGTGCGCGACCGCGCGCTGCGCCGTGGCCGGGTCCTCGAGGTCCGGGTCCACCCCGACGACCTGGGCAAGGTCATCGGCCGCGCCGGTCGCACCGCCAAGGCGCTGCGCACCGTCGTCGCCGCATTGACTCCTGGCAAACCTGTACGCGTCGACTTCCTCGACGTCGACGAGCGCTGACCGCGGGCGTGCTGGCCAGTGCTAGTTGTGGTCGGCCGGATCGGTCGGGCTCACGGCATCCGTGGTGAGCTGACCGTCGAGGTCCGCACCGACGAACCCGAACGGCGGCTGGCGCCGGGGGCAGTGCTCGTCACCGACCCGGGTGACCGTGGCCCGCTCACGATCACTGCCGGCCGGGTGCACAGCGGCCGGCTGCTGCTTTGTCTGGCGGGTGTCGACTCCCGCGAGGACGCGGACGCTCTCCGGGACACGCTGTTGCTGGCGGACGTCGACCCAGACGAGCTGCCAGCGGACGAGGACGAGTGGTACGACCACCAGCTGGTCGGGCTGGATGCGGTCCGGCCGGATGGCGGCGCACTCGGTGAGGTCCGCGCGGTCGTCCACCTACCCGGTCACGACCTGCTCGCGATCAGCCGGCACGGCACCGAGGTCCTCGTCCCGTTCGTGCGCGCGTTCGTTTCCGAGGTCGACCTCGCGGCCAACCGGGTCGTGGTCGACCCGCCAACCGGCCTGCTCGAGGACGGGCCTGACGAGCAGCCGGAACCCTGATGCGCATCGACGTCGTCACGATCTTCCCGGACTACTTGGCGCCGCTCTCGCTCTCCCTCATCGGCAAGGCGCGGGCAGCCGGCCTGCTCGACGTGCACGTTCACGACCTTCGTTCGTATGCGACCGACCGGCACCGCACCGTCGACGACACCCCGTACGGCGGCGGGGCGGGCATGGTGATGAAGCCAGAGCCGTGGGGGGCGGCGTTGGACGCGGTGCGGAGCAGCCGCGACCAGGACGACGACCCGTTGCTCGTGGTGCCAACCCCGTCCGGCCGGCGGTTCACGCAGGCCGACGCCCACCGATACGCGAACGAACCGTGGCTGGTCTTTGCCTGCGGCCGCTACGAGGGGATCGACGCGCGCGTCGTCGAGGACGCGCGGGCGCATACCAGGGTCGAGGAAGTCTCCATCGGCGACTACGTGCTGGGCGGCGGCGAAGCGGCCGCACTCGTCATCGTCGAAGCGGTGGCCCGGCTGCTGCCCGGGGTGGTCGGCAATGCCGAGTCGCTGGTCGAGGAGTCGCACTCCGAAGGTCTGGACGAGGGAGTGCTCGAGTACCCCGTGTACACCAAGCCGCCGACCTGGCGAGGCCTGGACGTGCCCGCGGTGCTGCTGTCCGGCAACCACGCGGCGATCGCCGATTGGCGGCGGGAGCAGTCGAGGGAGCGGACCCGTCATGTCCGCCCGGACCTGCTGCCGTCGCCGGACCAGCCGGGCGCCTGACGATCTTCGGTTTCGGCGCAGGCATCGGGCTGTGGCACACTGGTCCACCGCTTGCCGCTTACCCAGCCCCTGCCACAGGGGGACGGCCGGGTGCGCGCGAGCTCAGACGCTGACCCCAGCCAGATCCGTCTGGTGACCTGTGGCACCGACGAGGAGACCTCATGCACACGCTCGACTCGGTCGACGCGGCAGCCCTGCGCAGCGACGTCCCGGATTTCCGCCCGGGTGACACCCTCAAGGTGCACGTCAAGGTCGTCGAGGGCAACAAGGCCCGGATCCAGGTCTTTCAGGGCGTCGTGATCCGTCGCCAGGGCGACGGTGTGCGCGAGACATTCACGGTCCGCAAGGTTTCCTACGGCGTTGGTGTGGAACGCACGTTCCCGGTCCACACTCCAGTGATCGATCGGATCGAGGTCGTCACTCGCGGTGACGTCCGCCGCGCGAAGCTCTACTACCTGCGTGACCTGCGCGGCAAGGCCGCGAAGATCAAGGAGAAGCGCGAGACTCCGGCGGCGCGCTGAGCACCGCCCCGCCCGTCGAGACGCAGACGCGCGTCCAGCGCAGGCAGGCGGAGCGTCGCGCACGTCGGCGGGCGTTGCTGACCGAGATTCCCGTGCTGGTGGGGATCGCACTGGTGATGGCGATCCTGGTCAAGACCTTCCTCGTCCAGGCCTTCTACATTCCGTCGGCGTCCATGGAGCCGACGCTGCACGGCTGCCCCGGCTGCAACGGGGACCGCGTGCTCGTCGACAAGCTGACCTACGACTTCCGAGACCCCAGGCGTGGCGAAGTCATCGTCTTTGATGGGGCGAGCTCGTTTACTCCCGAGGTTGAGATCCGGGCGCCGTCCAACGTGGTGGAAGGCGCGACCAGCTGGCTCGGCGGGCACCTCGGCTTTCCGGTCGCCGGTGAGCGGGACTTCATCAAGCGAGTGATCGGCGTCGCCGGCGACCGAGTGGCCTGCTGCGACGACCAGGGCCGGCTGTCGGTGAACGGTGTCCCGCTCGATGAAGCGGACTATCTCTACCCGGGCGACGCACCGTCCGATCTGGCCTTCGACGTCATAGTGCCGGACGACAGCCTCTGGGTGATGGGCGACCATCGCGCAGTGAGCTTGGACAGCCGCGCACATCTCGGCGACCCCGGCGGCGGCATGGTTCCGCTCACCAACGTCATCGGTCGCGCCCGCGGCGTGGTCTGGCCGGTGTCGCGGATCGCGACGTTCGACGTACCAGATACCTTCGAGCAACCGGCGTTGCGCGACGCACGGGCCGGATGACGGGGACGAGGAGTCCATGAGCGAGGTCGATACCGCCGACTCGGGGGATGGCCGCGAAACTCGGGATTCTGCCGTCGAGTCGGGTGCGTCCAAATCGCTCCCCCCCGAGCCGCCGGCCGCCGAGCCGGACACCTCCGAGTCGGCCGAGTCCGCGCCAGCCGAGCGGTCGTCGAAGGCCGGCCATGCCGTGCGGGAAACCGCGCTGCTGATCGTCATCGCCCTCGCGTTGTCGGTCGTCGTCCGTGCCTTTCTGGTCCAGGCGTTCTTCATCCCGTCCCCGTCGATGGTCCCGACGTTGCAGACGGACGACCGCATCCTGGTCAGCAAGATCACGACGCAGTTCGGCGGCGTGGACCGTGGTCAGATCGTGGTCTTCAAGGACCCTGGTGGCTGGTTGACGCCGGTCCCGGACACCTCAACCGGCGTCGGCAGGCTGCTGAAGGACGCTTTCACGTTCGTCGGTCTGCTCCCTTCCGATACCGGCGACGACCTGGTCAAGCGGGTCATCGGCGTGGGCGGTGACCGCGTCCAGTGCTGCGACGACCAAGGGCGGATCATGGTCAACGGCGTTGCGTTGGACGAGCCGTACACGGAGGGGCCACCAGGGGCTGCATTCGGCGGCTGCCGGCAGACCTTCGACGTGATGGTGCCGGAGGACAACCTGTGGGTCATGGGCGACAACCGTGCGGTCAGTGAAGACTCGCGCTGCCACGCCGACCTGCCGACAGAAGGCTTCGTGCCGGAGGATGCGGTCATCGGCCGCGCGTTCATCATCGTGTGGCCGTTCTCGCGGATCGGTCTGCTGCGGGTGCCGGACACGTTCGACCAGCCAGGCCTAAAGGACTGACGGTGGCCACCCGGTCTGAACGCGACCGGTCGGATGTGCCCGAGAACCTGCGGTATGCGGTCGAGCGCACGTCGGTGCGGGCCGTCGTACTCGACCTGGACGGACGCGTGCTGCTCTTTCACACCAGCGACCCGACGATGCCCGAGGTGGGGACCTGGTGGGAGCTCCCGGGCGGCGGGATGGAGCCGGGTGAGTCCACCGCCACCACCGCGGTCCGGGAGATCGCAGAGGAGACCGGCCTCGTGGTTGACGAGCCGGCTGTCCCGCCGCCGACCTGGCTGCGCTCGGTGACGTACGTCCGCCGGCACGTCCGCGTGCTCCAGCACGAGCGCGTGGTGCTGGTGCGTCTGCACCAGCTGCAGCCGGCCGTGCTTCGGGATGGCCAGACCCTTGAGGAGCGCGAGACGTACGGCGAGGCTCGGTGGTGGGCACCCGCCGAGATCGAGGCGTCCAGCGAGCGCTTCTACCCAGGGTCGTTGCCGCGACTGCTGTCGACCTTCTTGTCCGGCGCCCTGATCGACGAGCCGTTCGAGCACTGGAACTGACCGGACGTACGCTGCCCGCGTGGGGTCCGGAGCGGCGAGCCGACGAACCGAAGGCGGGGACGCGAGCGCAACCGTGAGCGCCGTCGTCGAGCGCGAGGCAGCGCGGGTCCTCCTCGTCGACCGGGCCGGGCGGTTGCTGCTCTTCCGCGGCTGGGACCCAGCTCATCCCGAGCGCGGCACGTGGTGGTTCACCCCGGGCGGCGGGTTGGATCCAGGCGAGACCCAGGCCGATGGCGCGTGCCGGGAGCTCTTCGAGGAGACCGGCCTCCGGTTGGACAGCGAGGATCTCGGCGAACCGGTGTGGCGCCGGACCACCGAGTTCGACTTCGACGGCACCCGATACCGGCAATCCGAGGTCTTCTACCTCGTCTGCGTGGACCGGCACGACGTCATCACCCAGGGCTTCAGCGATCTCGAACGTCGCGCCGTGCACGAACACCGATGGTGGCCGCTGGCCGCGCTGGCCAGCACGACGGACGCCGTGTATCCCTCCGTGCTCGCGGACGAACTGGGCCGGCTGATCACGCACGGCCGACCGTCGCAACCGATCGAAGTTGCGCCATGAGCCCGTCTTCGACGCCGACGTTGCGGCACGAGCGGGCGCTGCTGCGCGACGGGCACCGGTGGCTTGCTGGGGTCGACGAGGTCGGTCGCGGAGCGCTCGCCGGCCCGGTCACGGTCGGCGTGGTGCTCGTGGACATTTCCGTGCGCACCGCGCCGCGGGGGTTGCGCGACTCCAAGCTGCTCACCCCGGAGATCCGCAGTGTCCTCGCGCCGAAAATCAGACGATGGGCCCCGCACCACGCCGTCGGGCACGCGAGCCCGGACGAGATTGACAGCTGGGGCATCCTGCGGGCGTTGCGGGTGGCCGGGGAGCGGGCGCTGGCGCAGCTGGCCGTCACGCCGGACGTGGTGCTGCTGGACGGCTCGTATGACTGGCTCACCAAGCCGCGGGCGGGTGAGCCGACCCTGTTCGACGACGAGGACGCGTGGCAGCCGCCCGCATACCGGGTCCGGACCATGATCAAGGCGGATCTGCGATGCGCGGCGGTGGCGGCGGCGAGCGTGCTCGCGAAGACCGAGCGCGATGCGTGGATGGTGCAGCTGGCGCGCCAGCACCCCGGGTACGGCTGGGAGGCGAATAAGGGGTATGCCACCCCCGACCACTGGG
The DNA here is from genome assembly GCA_963836025.1 of uncultured Actinomycetota bacterium. GTDB lineage: Bacteria > Actinomycetota > Actinomycetes > JBEVHX01 > JBEVHX01 > JBEVHX01. The sequence continues at coordinate 551,539 of CAWIIE010000005.1, read as the reverse complement.
CAGCCCTCGACCTGCACGGGCCGTGCCTGCTGCACCGACGGTCATGGCGCCCGTTCCGTCCCGACGAGGCGGCACCGCCCGCGCTGCACTCCGCAATGCCGGGGCAGAATGGGTTGACCCTGGACGATCTTGAGGAGTTGCTGGCGTGAGTGCCGAGGATCTCGAGCGCTACGAGACCGAGATGGAGCTGCAGCTCTACAAGGAGTACCGAGACGTCGTCGGGTTGTTCGGGTACGTGGTCGAGACCGAGCGTCGGTTCTACCTCACCAACCACGTGGATCTGCAGGTGCGCAGCGCCGAAGGCGAGGTGTACTTCGAGGTCACGATGAGCGACGCCTGGGTCTGGGACATGTACCGGCCGGCCCGCTTCGTGAAGAACGTGAAGGTGGTGACGTTCAAGGACGTCAACGTCGAGGAGCTCTCGAAGTCAGATCTCCAGGTGCCGGAGACCTGACAGCGTCGTCCACAACCCGCTGAACGGCTTCGTTGTCCACAGCCCGACAGCTGGGGCTCGCACTCAGCGATGACGTGCAGCACCTTCGCCCCCGGAGGTGGTGCCGATGCGGGCGAAAGACGCGCTGGGCAAGCACGGCGAGGATCTCGCCACGGAGTACCTGCTGAAGCAGGGGTACCGGATCCTGGAACGCAACTGGCGCTGCGATGCCGGCGAGATCGACATCCTGGCGGTCGATGGTGAGGCGCTGGTCGTCTGCGAGGTGAAGACCCGGCGGACGACGTTGTACGGGTCGCCGCTGGAGGCCGTCACCGGCCCGAAGGCCAGGAGGCTGCGAGGGCTCGCGGCGCGCTGGCTGGCCGAGCACGAGTTGAAGCCGCGGACGGTGCGCTTCGACGTCGTCGGCATCATCTCGCCGGCCACCGACTGCGCGCCGGTCGACCATCGGATCGAGCACGTGCGAGATGTCCAATGAGCCTGGCTCGCGTGCGCTCGATCGCCCTGGTGGGCGTGACCGGCCACGTCATCGACGTTGAGGTGGACCTGTCGCAGGGCTTGCCGAAGGTGGTCATGGTCGGGCTGCCGGACGCCGCCGTGAGCCAGGCTCGTGACCGAGTCCGCGCGGCGGTCACGAACACCGGTCTGCGTTGGCCAGGTCAGCGGATCACGGTGAACCTATCGCCGGCGTCGTTGCCGAAGCACGGGAGCGGCTTCGATCTCGCGCTGGCCTGTTCGATCCTCGCTGCGGTCGGCGTCATCCCTCGGGGCGGTCTCGACCGGCTGGTCATCGTTGGCGAGCTCGGCCTCGACGGCACCGTACGGGGTATCCGCGGCGTGCTGCCGGCGGTGCTCGCCGCGGTGTCGGCGGGATATCGACGCGTCATCGTGCCGGCAGCGAACGGCAATGAGGCGGCCGCCGTGCCCGCCGCCGAGATCTGGGCGGTGGCGTCCCTTCGACAGCTGGTGGCCGTGCTGTGTGATGACGAGCCGGTGCCCACCGTGGCGCACGCTGCACCGCTGCCCGAGGCCGACGGTCCCGACATGAGCGAAGTCCGTGGCCACGCGACCGCGCGGCGGCTCATGGAAGTGGCAGCCGCCGGTGGCCATCACGTCCTGTTGCACGGGGCACCAGGCATCGGGAAGTCGATGCTGGCTGAACGCCTGCCCGGGTTGTTGCCACCGCTGGACGACGAAGCGGCTCTCGAGGTGGCCGCAGTCCACTCGGTCGCGGGCGTGCTGGCCGAGGGGCGCGGAGTCAGCCGTCGGCCGCCGTTCCAGGCGCCCCACCACTCGGCATCCGTCCCGGCCCTGGTCGGCGGCGGCTCCGGTCAGGTCCGGCCCGGCGCCGTCAGCCTGGCCCACCGCGGCGTCCTGCTGCTCGACGAGGCGCCGGAGTTCAAGCCGCACGCGCTGGACGCCCTGCGGCAGCCGCTGGAGACCGGCTGCATCGCGGTGGCCCGAGCAACAAGCACGTGCACCTTCCCGGCGCGGGTGCAACTGGTGTTGACCGCGAACCCGTGCCCGTGCGGGCTTGCCGTCGGCAAGGGCGTGGGGTGTTCGTGCACGCCGATGCAACGACGCCGGTACCTGCAGCGGATCTCCGGACCGTTGCTCGATCGGGTCGACCTGCGCTATGAGATGCCGGCGGTCACCGTGGCCGAGCTCGCAGAGTCGACCGGTGAGACCACAGCCGTCATCGCCGGCCGGGTGCTCGAGGCCCGGCAGCGGGCCGCTCGCCGACTGAGCGCGACCGGCTGGCGGACCAACTCCGAGGTTCCCGGGTCGACGCTGCGCCGGCGATGGCCGATGGATCCGGCGATCCGGGCGCAGCTGGACATCGCGGTCGCGCGTGGCGCGCTCTCGTTGCGGGGCGCGGACCGGGTCGTGCGCGTTGCCTGGACCCTCGCCGACCTGGCCGGGGCCGCGCGGCCCACCGAGGAGCACGTCGCTGAGGCGCGCAGCTACCGCGGCTCCCTCCCGGCGGTAGCGGCATGACGAGCCCAGAGGTCGCGGCGCGTCAGCTGTTGTGCACGGTGGTCGAGCCCGGCGATGTGCGAGTCGCGCAACTGGTCTCCGAGCTCGGTCCCGAGTCGGCGCTCGCGCTGCTCAGGCGCGGGCCCGGGCCGGAGACGCCACCCGCGGCTGTTCGCTGGCGAGGGTTGTATGCGGCTCGCCTGGCCGCGCGACTGCACGGCCCGGCTGGCCCGAGCACCCGAACACCGGCTGGAGAGACCAATGACATCCGGTTCGTGGGGCCCGGCGACCCGGAGTGGCCGCCAGGCCTGGACGAACTCGGCGACGGGGTGCCGATCGGGCTCTGGCTGCGCGGCGAGGGCCGGCTCGACCAGCTCGTCAGCAGAGTCGCCGTGGTCGGGTCCCGCGCCGCGACAGCGTACGGCGAGCACGTGGCCGCCGACCTCGCCTCCGGTCTCGGCGCGCGCGGCTGGACTGTCGTCAGCGGCGGCGCCTACGGGATCGACGCGGCCGCCCACCGCGGCGCTCTCGCCGTGGACGCCCCAACGGTTGCCGTCCTGGCGTGCGGGCTCGACATCGCCTACCCGCTCGGGCACCACTCGCTGTTCGCCGCGATCGCGCGGTCCGGCCTGCTGGTCTCCGAGCTGCCTCCCGGTGAGCACCCAACCCGGTCGCGATTCCTCCGCCGCAACCGGGTGATCGCGGCCATGACCCAGGGGACGGTGGTGGTGGAGGCGGCCCTGCGCAGCGGCGCCACCAGCACCGTGAACCACGCGGTGGATCTCATCCGACCCACGATGGGCGTGCCCGGGCCGGTGACCTCGCCGGCCTCCGCGGGCGTGCACCAGCTCATCCGGGACGGGCAGGCTGTCCTGGTCACCGACGTGGCCGAGATTCTCGAGCTGCTGTCCCCGGCCGGTGTCGGGCTCCTCGAACGCCGACGCGGCGGCGACCGTCCGCACGACGGCCTCGATCAGGACGACCAGCAGATCCTGGACTGCCTGCGACCCCGCAAGCCGACCAGCTCGGACGCCGTCGCCGACCGCACCGGCCTGACGACGTTGGACGTGCTGGTCCGGCTCGGTCGGCTGGAGTCGCGGGGGCTGATCGAACTCGTCGAGGGGGGCTGGGTGGTGCATCGGCCAAGTCGGTAGGTGTGCCGTCGTCGCGCGACACGGGCTCGACGTCCAGCCTCCGGGTCCTTGACCTTGATCACGTCAGCCTTCACGGTGTCCGCGTGGCTACCGGACCTTTCGCCACGGGCAGATCGTCGTCCGCGGCGGAGAGCGGCGGGTCGCCGTCTCCTGCTCTCGACGAGGCGCGGGACGCATACGCCGAGCACCTGACTCGCGAACGCTCGATGTCGGAACACACGATCCGGGCCTACTGCTCCGATGTGGACTCGCTCCTCGACCACGCCCGCAGGCGGGGTGCGCGCACGCCGGACGACCTCGACCTGCTGACCCTGCGCAGCTGGCTGGCGCTCATGGCCACCAAGGGGCGCACCCGGGCAACGATGGCGCGGCGGGCCGCAGCTGCCCGCTCGTTCACCGCCTGGTTGGTGCGCAGCGCCCGGGCGAGCACGGATGCCGGGGCGATGCTCGCGTCGGCGAAAGCGCATCGCTCGTTGCCCTCGATCCTGCGCCAGGACCAGGCGGCGGAGGTGCTCGAGGTGAGCCTGCGGACCGCCACGACCGAACCGGCCGGCACTCGCTCGACTGCCAGCGACCCGGTCGGGGCCGAGCTCGTCCGGGCTGTAGCCCACCGCGATCGAGCCGTGCTCGAGGTTCTCTACGGCGCCGCGGTGCGGGTCGGCGAGCTGGTGGGCATGGACCTTGACGACGTCGACGGCGACCGGCTTGGCCCTGCGCGTGCTCGGCAAGGGAAACAAGGAACGCACGGTGCCGATCGGCATCCCGGCCATGCGTGCGCTCACCGACTGGGTGATCGTCGGACGGCCGCGACTGGCGACGCCGGACTCCGGCGAGGCGCTCTTCCTCGGGCAGCGCGGTCGGCGGCTCGACCAGCGTGCCGTCCGCCGGATCGTCCATCGAGCGGTGGCCGCGGTCCCCGGCACACCGGACCTCGGCCCGCACGGGCTTCGCCACTCGGCCGCGACGCATCTGCTCGAGGGCGGCGCGGACCTGAGGTCGGTTCAGGAGATCCTCGGGCACGCCTCTCTGGCCACAACGCAGATCTACACGCACGTCTCGGTGGAGCGGTTGCGCGCGACTTACGAGCGAGCGCACCCGCGTGCCTGAGCCTGAGCAGCGTTCGCACCCGGACCCTGCGGTCGCCGCCCGCGCGCTCGAGGCTGCGCACGCCGTGCTGTGGGCCCGGCTGGACCGGTGCCCGACCGACATTGAGGTGGCCGACGCGTTGGCGATCTCGGTCGACCGGCTGCACGCGGTCTACCGGACGCTTGCGGTCGAGGAGCCGGACGTCATCCTCGAGCTGTCCGCGCTCGCCGATCTCGGCGGGGACGCGCGCGTTCTGCAAGCGCTGGTTCGGTTGCCCGAACGAGAGCGATCCATCCTCTTGCTGGTGCACGGTGAGGGGCTGTCGATCACCGAGATCGCTGGGATCCTCGGGATCAGCGACGAGCGGGCCAGCCGGCTGCACTCCAAAGCGGTCGTGCAGCTGAGGGTCGCGCGAACCTTGGCCACCGGCTGACCCTTCGGCAACGTGCTGCTCGGGCGGAGCCCGCCAGTCATCGGGGCTGGTCTGGCGTGCATCGGCAGCAGCCGAGGGCGTGGCCGCACGAGCAGGAGTGGGTTCAGGTACGTCTCGCCTCGCCGTAGACCCCAGTGCAGGCAGGGGACCGGGCAGTGCGCGCTGGTCCCGTCTGCGGAGGGGGCCAGCGTGCCGAGCAGATCACCCCGGTGCACCGGCTGACCGGCCGCCACGGCGGCGTTGACCGGCTCATATGTCGTGCGCAAGGCGCCGTGCTGCACGCTGACAACGCCGCGACCGGCCACCCGGCCGGCGAACGCGACGACGCCGTCACCGGCGGCGACGACCGGTTCACCCGGGCTGGCCGCGAGGTCGACCCCGCGATGTCCGGGCAGCCACCGCAGCGGCGGGGGCAGGAATCCCCGTAGCAAGAAGGGATCACCCAATACCGTCTCGATCGGCCATGCCCATTTGGCGGACGAGCCGACCGCAGTCGGACGCAGCGGCTCATTGGGCTCGATGCGAGCGGTCGGGAGGATCAGCGAGAGCGCCGTGAGCACGGCGAACAGGACAGCCACGGCGAAACCATCGGTGCTGCGCAGGGATGAGACCAGGGGCCATCGCCGCCCTGTGGACAATCGGCCACGTTCAGTCGGTTGTGGACAGCCGGGACGCTGTTCGGTTCGGCGCACCGGCGGCCGCGCGTATACTCGCCGGACGACCTGGCCCGTCCAGGTCGAATTCGCACGCCCGCTCCGGGGCCCGCTCTGCGCTGCAGACACCGGGTGTCGGCCGCGAGCCGCACCGGTCCTCCACGGCGCCCAGCCGACCGGAGGCGCGGCCGCGCGGGGCGTCAGGGAGCGGCGTCCGCCCGGCCGTCGCGACGAACCGAACAGGCACCCCAGGCGCGGTCCCAAGGGACTCCGACGGACGCAGCGCACGGGTGCGGAAGGAGTGCGCGGCCATGGCCGTCGTCACCATGCGTCAGCTGCTGGAGAGCGGTGTCCACTTCGGGCATCAGACCCGTCGCTGGAACCCCAAGATGAAGCGCTTCATCTTCACCGAGCGCAACGGCATCTACATCATCGACCTGCAGCAGTCGCTGACGTACATCGACAACGCCTACAACTTCATCAAGGAGACGGTCGCCCACGGCGGCTCGATCCTTTTCGTGGGCACCAAGAAGCAGGCCCAGGAGCCGGTCGCCGACCAGGCCACGCGGGTTGGCATGCCGTACGTGAACCAGCGCTGGCTGGGTGGCATGCTCACCAACTTCTCCACCGTCCACAAGCGGCTGCAGCGCCTCAAGGAGCTTGAGCTCATCGACTTCGAGGACGTGGCCGCCTCCGGCATGACCAAGAAGGAGCTCTTGGTCCTCCAGCGGGAGAAGGAGAAGCTGGAGAAGACCCTCGGCGGTATTCGCGACATGAACCGGCTGCCGAGCGCGGTCTGGATCGTGGACACCAAGAAGGAGCACATCGCCGTCGGCGAGGCGCGCAAGCTCGGCATCCCGGTCGTGGCGATCCTCGACACCAACTGCGACCCGGACGAGGTCGACTACAAGATCCCGGGCAACGATGACGCGATCCGTTCGGTCGCGCTGCTCACCCGGGTGATCGCCGACGCCGTGGCCGAAGGACTCATCGCCCGGGCCGGGGCCGGGTCGGCCGACGACAAGCCGGCCGGCGCCGAACTCGGTGGCGACGAGCCGCTGGCCGACTGGGAGCGTGAGCTGCTCGCCGGTCAGCAGACCGCCGAGCCCGCAGCAGGCGCGTCGAGCGGGGCCAGCCCGAGCGAGGCCGACGCGAGCGAGACCAGTCCGAGCGAGACCGGCGCGAGCGAGACCGGCCCGAGCGAGGTCAGCCCGAGCGAGACCGGCGCGAGCGAGACCGGCCCGACGCGATGTCAGCCCGAGCGAGTCGCCGAGCTAACCGGCAGCGCAGACCCGAACCGCACGAACGAGAGAAACGGACCCATGGCGAACTTCACCGCCGCTGACGTCAAGAAGCTCCGCGACCTTACGGGCGCGGGGATGATGGACTGCAAGAAGGCGCTCGAGGACACCGACGGCGACTTCGACAAGGCCGTCGATGCGCTGCGGATCAAGGGTGCAGCGAAGGCCGCCAAGCGCGGCGCCGAGCGCGAGGCCAGCAACGGCATCGTCGCGACTGCCGGCAAGGCGCTCATCGAGCTCAACGCCGAGACCGACTTCGTCGCGAAGAGTGAGCCGTTCCAGGCGCTCGCCGACGAGATCGCAGCTGTCGCCGGTGCGCAGAACGTGGGCGACCGCGAGGTCCTGCTCTCCACCCCGCTGACCGACGGTCGGACCGTCGCCGACGCCATTGAGGCGCTGTCGTCGGTCATCGGCGAGAAGCTGCAGCTCGGCAAGGTGGCGTTGTTCGACGGCAGCGTGACGACCTACATGCACCGTCGGGCCTCCGACCTGCCCCCGCAGGTCGGCGTCCTCGTCGAGTACACCGGCGACCCGGGGGCCGCCCGCGGCGCCGCCATGCAGATCGCCGCGATGCGTCCACAGTTCGTCACCCGAGACGAGGTGCCGGCCGAGACGGTCGAGACCGAGAAGCGGATCGCCGAGGAAACCGCGAAGGAGGAGGGCAAGCCAGAAGCCGCCCTTCCGAAAATTGTCGAGGGCCGGGTCAACGGCTTCTTCAAGGACGTCGTGCTGCTCGAGCAGCCGTCGGTCCAGGACAGCAAGAAGTCGGTGAAGCAGCTGCTGGCGGAGTCCGGCACCACGATCACGCGCTTCGCGCGCTTCGAGGTGGGTGGCTGAGCCTGCGGGGGGTATGCACTGACCGCACTCGGGCAGGGCAGACTCAGCAGCAGGAGCCGACCGAACCGCACAGCCAAGGAGGCCGTCGCCGTGGACGAACGAGAAGAGTCGACCACGGCGGCGGCCTTCGTCGTGTCCGCCCAGGGCGAAGCGGAGCCCACGCATCACGACCACGGCCGCGAAGGCGAGCCCACCGGCCAGCGTGCGCATGACGACCAGGCCGGCGTCGCGCCGGCATACACCCGGGTGCTGCTGAAGCTGTCCGGTGAGGTCTTCGGCGCCGGTGAGCTTGGGGTGGACCCCGCGACGGTGCGCGCCATCGCGCGACAGATTGCGGACGTGGTGCGCAGCGGCGTCCAGGTTGCCGTCGTCGTCGGCGGTGGCAACTTCTTCCGGGGCACAGAGCTGTCCCGCGGCGGCATGGACCGCAGCCGGGCCGACTACATGGGGATGCTCGGCACGGTGATGAACTGTCTGGCCCTGCAGGACTTCCTCGAAAAGCAGGGCATCGACACCCGGGTGCAGACCGCCATCACGATGGGTCAGGTTGCCGAGCCGTACATCCCGCGACGGGCGATCCGGCATCTGGAGAAGGGTCGCGTGGTCATCTTCGGCGCCGGCGCCGGTATGCCGTTCTTCTCCACCGACACGACCGCCGCGCAGCGCGCGCTCGAGATCAGCGCCCAGGTGCTGCTCAAGGCGACCCAGGTCGACGGCGTCTACGATGCCGACCCGCGCACGAACCCGGACGCGGTGAAGTTCGACCGTTTGGGATACGCCGAGGTGCTCGCGCGCGGACTCAAGGTCGCCGATGCGACCGCCATCAGCCTGTGCATGGACAACCAGCTGCCGATGGTGGTCTTCGACCTGTTGACCGAAGGCAACATCGCCCGCGCGGTGCGCGGTGAGAAGATCGGGACGCTGGTGTCCGCGGACCCGGCATGAGACCGATTGCACCGGAGATGCAGTCCGCCCGGCCGACGAGTACCTACCCAAACGCGACCGCAGGGAGAGCACGTTGATCGACGAGACCCTTCTCGAAGCCGAGGAGAAGATGGAGAAGGCAGTTTCGGTCGCCAAGGACGACTTCGCGTCCATCCGTACCGGCCGGGCGCACCCGGCGATGTTCTCCAAGATCATCGTTGACTACTACGGTGCTCCGACGCCGGTCCAGGGGCTCGCGTCGTTCCAGGTGCCCGAGGCGCGGATGGCTGTCATCACCCCGTACGACAAGAACTCGCTCGGCGCGATCGAGAAGGCGATCCGCGACTCCGATCTCGGCGTCAACCCGACGAACGACGGGTCGATCATCCGCGTGGTGTTCCCGCAGCTGACCGAGGAACGTCGCAAGGAGTACATCAAGGTCGCCAAGCACAAGGCCGAAGACGCCCGAGTGTCCATCCGCAATATCCGGCGCCATGCGAAGGACGAGATCGACCGCATCGTGAAGGACGGCGAGTCCGGCGAGGACGTGGGTCGGCGCGCGGAGAAAGAGCTCGAGGAGGTCACGCACAAGTACGTCGCGCAGATCGACGACCTGCTCAAGCACAAGGAGGCCGAGCTCCTCGAGGTCTGAGGGCTCGGTTCCCGATCTGATGACACTGCAGGGCGACCAGCCTCTCGAGCCGGCGCCGCCACCCGCCCAATCGAGAGCGGGTCGCAACCTTCCGGCCGCGATCGTGGTCTCGCTGACCCTCGGCATCGGCCTGATCCTGCTGCCGATCTATTTGCTGCCCGACATGTTCGTGGTCGTGGTCGCGCTGGCCATGCTCGTTGGCGTCTGGGAGCTGTGCCGCGCACTGTCCCGCGCCGACATCCACCCACCCATGATCCCGCTGCTTCTGGGCGCGGTGGCGTGCGCAGTCGGCGCCCGGCTGTCCGACACCGAAGGCCTGCTCGTCGCGTTCGTGCTCACCGTGCTCGCGGTCTTCATGTGGCGGCTGATGGAGGGCACCCAGGGCTACGTGCGTGATGTCGGGGCTGGTGTCTTCGTGGCCGCATACGTGCCGTTGCTCGCCGGTTTCGCGATCCTGATGATCGACAGCGACCAAGGCGCGGATCGCATCGTGGTGTTCGTGGTGACAACGATCTGCTCCGACGTCGGCGGGTATGCGACCGGTGTGCTGTTCGGCCGGCACCCGATGGCCCCGCGGATCAGCCCGAAGAAGACGTGGGAGGGATTCGCCGGATCAGTGGGTGCGTGTGTGCTCGGCGGCTCGCTGACGGTGGCGCTGCTGCTCGACGAGGCGTGGTGGAAGGGTGCGCTTCTCGGGGTGTTGCTGTGCATCACCGCCACTCTGGGCGACCTCGGCGAGTCCATGATCAAGCGGGACATCGGCGTGAAGGACATGGGCACGTTGCTCCCCGGGCACGGCGGGCTGATGGATCGGCTCGATTCGCTGCTGCCGTCGGCGCCGGTCGCGTGGTTCGTGCTCGGCATCATCGCGCCGGTCCCCTAGGAGCGGTTGTATGCCGCTGCCCGGCGAACTCGTCTTCGCAGCACCCAGGCGGGCCAAGCCGCCGCGACACCTGGCTGACCTGTCCGCGGTCGAACGCCGCGAGGTCGTGCAGTCGTTGGGCCAGCCCGCGTTTCGGGCGAAGCAGGTCGGCACCCACTACTTCGCCCGATTGGTCGATGACCCGGCGCAGTGGACCGATGTGCCGGCGGCGGCACGGGACGCGCTCGCGGCGGCACTGACCCCAACGCTCCTCACGGCCGTGCGCGAGCAGACCGCCGACGGCGGGCTGACCCGCAAGACGTTGTGGCGGCTGTTCGACGGGTCGCTGGTGGAGAGCGTGCTGATGCGTTACCCGTCGCGGCACAGCACGGACGGACTGGTCGAGCTCGGTGAGGAAGCAGACGACGCTGACGTGACATTCACGGGCGGCCGCACCACGATCTGCGTGTCGTCGCAGGCCGGCTGCGGGATGAACTGCCCGTTCTGCGCGACCGGGCAGGCCGGGCTGACTCGCAACATGTCGGCCGGCGAGATCGTCGAGCAGGTCGTTGCGGCCGCTCGGGCCCTGGCGCGCTCGGAGGTGCCGGGCGGCGCGGGCCGGGTCAACAACGTCGTGTTCATGGGCATGGGCGAGCCGATGGCCAACTACAAGGCGGTCATCGGCGCGATCCGCACGTTGCTGGCTCCCGCACCCGACGGGCTCGGCATGTCGGCCCGCGGCATCACGGTGTCCACCGTCGGCCTGGTGCCGCGCATCCGGGACCTCGCCGACGGAAGGGCTGCCGCTGACTCTGGCGGTATCGCTGCACGCGCCGGACGACGTGCTGCGCGACACGCTCGTCCCGGTGAACACCCGCTGGAAAGTGGGCGACGTGCTCGACGCCGCCTGGGCGTATGCGGCGACGACGAAGCGTCGGGTGTCGATCGAGTACGCGCTCATCAAGGACATCAACGACCAGGCCTGGCGGGCCGACCTGCTGGGCACCCTGTTGCGCGGCCAGCTGGTGCACGTGAACCTGATCCCGCTCAACCCGACGCCTGGGTCGATCTGGACCGCTTCCCGGCGACGCGACGAGCGGGAGTTCGTGAAGCGGCTACAGAACCAGGGCGTCGCCGTCACTGTGCGCGACACCCGCGGCCGGGAGATCGACGGTGCGTGCGGTCAGCTGGCGGCGCACGACGGCTGAGCAGTCGCGGCCCACATCCCCGCCAGCTGCCCCAAGAACAGGGTTCAAGACCCGGTTCTGCTCCGGTTCCGACGCTGATCTGGCAGAGTCGCGGCGCGACGCAATAGGGGCACGGTCGAGGAGGGGGCGGCGTGTTCACATCTTTGGCGGGCCGGGCGGTCGTGGTGACCGGCGGGAGCAGGGGTATTGGCAAAGGCATCGCGCGGGTGTTCGTCCGCGCGGGAGCGAACGTCCTGATCGCGGCACGCGACGAAACCGCATTGGCGGCGGCCGCCGCAGAGCTGGCTCAGGAGGGTGATGGGGAGCTCGTGACGGTCTCCGCCGATGTCGCTCGCGTGGCGGACTGCCGTCGGATAGCGGCGACCGCATCGCAGCGGTTCGGCGGCATCGACGTGCTGTGCGCCAACGCCGGGATCTTGCCCAACACGCCGCTGGCGGAGATGACCGAGGAGGACATCGATCTCGTTCTCGCCTGCAACCTCAAGGGGACGATGTTCGCCGTTCAGGCGTGCATGCCAGCCCTTGAGGCGAGTGGGCGCGGCCGGGTCGTCCTCACGTCGTCGATCACCGGGCCGATCACCGGCTACCCGGGATGGTCGCACTACGGCGCCAGCAAGGCCGCGCAGCTCGGCTTTCTGCGGACCGCGGCGATCGAGCTGGCGCCCAAGCGGATCACGATGAACGCCGTCCTGCCCGGCAGCATCCTCACAGACGCGCTTGCCGACCTCGGTGAGGACTTCCTGCGCGAGACCGAGGCGTGCATTCCGCAGCACCGAATCGGGGGCGTCGAGGACATCGGCTACGCAGCCTTGTTTCTGGCGACCGACGAGGCTGGTTACATCACCGGTCAGACGATCGTCATCGACGGTGGGCAGGTGCTCCCGGAGTCGCCGGCCGCGTTGCAGGGCATTTGAAACCAGGAATGTTCGGCGTGCACTGGTAACCCAAATCGAGGTTCCGTGCGAGTGGGGGATGTGACGAGCTCATCGGTGGCGGACAACACCGGCTCCGACAGCGGGCACCTGGCGACCGGTCAGGTGCTGCATCTGCCTCGGGTCGAGACGTTCGACGCGTTCTACAGCCGGGAGTACGGCTCGCTGGTCGCGTTGGCGCACGCCCTGACCGGGTCCCGTTCCCATGCGGAGGACGTCGCGCAGGAAGCGATGTTGGCCGCATACCGACGATGGGACGAGGTCGCCCGGATGGACATGCCCGCAGGTTGGGTGCGGCGGGTGTGCGCGAACATTGCCACCTCGTTCGTGCGCCGTCGGGTGGTCGAGGCCCGATCAACGCTTCGGTTCCGAAGTCGCGAGATCCACGTCAACGACATCGACGGGGACGACGACGCGTTCTGGGCCGAGGTGCGGCGGTTGCCGCGCAGGCAGGCGCAGTGCGTGGCGCTGCGCTACGTCTACGGCTGCTCCGTGGCCGAGGTCGCCCTGGTGCTTGGCTGCGCCGACGGGACCGTGAAGTCGCACCTGGCCAGAGGGAAGACCACGCTTGGCAGAGCGGCTTGGCGAACGGTTTGACGAGGAGACCGAGTCATGAGCATCGACACCCGCGCTCGGCGTGCCGCGGCAGGAGTGCACGCCTCTGTTCGAGGGGTGGACCCGATGACACAGCTCGTGGAGCTCAAGGAAGAAGCCAAGGACCGGCGGCGCACCAGCGCGCTCGTCACGGCAGCGGCCGTCGCTGTCGTGCTCGTTGCCGGCGGATGGTTCGCGGCGGCCAACCTCGGCGCGTCCGAACAACCGGTCGAACCAGCTGAGCAGACCGTCGAGATGTCGACCGAGCAGGTCGCCAGCGCGTTTCTCGACGCGTACGCCTCATACGACGCGGACACGGCGCTGAGCTACATCGCTGAGGACAGCACATCAGCTCTCGCATCGAGGTCCCGGCTCTCGATGTCACGAGAGTTCCCGCTCAAGTCGCCTGGAACGAGGCCGCGGGCTTCCGGTACATCGACCGCGAATGCCCGATCGACATCGTCGGCGGTGCCGTGCGTTGCACCTTCGCCTTTCACGCGCTCGGGTCGGACGCGGCCGGCCTAGGCCCGTTCACCGGTGGCGAGTGGACGATCACGGTTCGCGACGGCAAGGTCGTCTCTGCCGCACGACGGGCATGCCGCAGAGTCCAACGGCTTCCGAGATCGTGGGATCCGTTTACTAGCTGGCTGACCACGAACTATCCGGACGACGCGGCCGTGATGTTCCTGTACCGGAGCCGGAGACGGCGCACCGCGCATCACCGAAGAGTCCATCGCGCTGTGGGAGCAGCATGTCCAGGAGTACGTGGCCCTATCGGTGGCCAGTAACCCGTAGGTACGTCGCGTCGGCGCCCGTGAACGGCGAAATCGGGCGCCGACGCGTCGTAAGGATCTTCGAACGAGAGCGCCGGCCGGTACCGTCGGCGGGTGACTGGAGCGCTTGACGGAATCGTGGTCGCGGACTTCAGCCGAGTGCTGGCCGGGCCGTACGCGACGATGCTGCTCGGCGACCTCGGTGCCGAGGTGGTCAAGGTCGAGCGGCCAGGGGTCGGAGACGAGACCCGCGGTTGGGGGCCGCCGTGGGCCGAGCTGCCCGACGGCGGCCAGGAGTCGACCTACTTCCTCGGCGTCAACCGCAACAAGACGTCAGCGTGGATCGACCTGGCCACCGATGACGGCCGCGCGCAGGCGCGAGCGCTGATCGACCGCGCGGACGTCGTCGTCGAGAACTTCGCGCCAGGCACCATGGACAAGTACGGCATCGGCTACGACCTGGTCAGCGCCAGCAACCCGCGCATCGTGTGGGCGAGCATCACCGGCTTCGGCACCGGCGAAGGTCGCACGCTGCCCGGCTACGACCTGCTGGTGCAGGCGGTCGGTGGCCTGATGAGCATCACCGGCCCGGAGCCATCGCAGCCGACCAAGGTCGGCGTCGCGGTCGTCGACGTCATCACCGGCCTGCACTGCGCGGTCGGCATCCTGGCCGCCCTGCAGCACCGGTCGGCCACCGGTCAGGGTCAGCGAGTCGAGGTCAACTTGCTGTCGTCCTTGCTGTCCGGCCTGGTCAACCAGTCCTCCGCATACGCAGCTGCGGGCGAGGTGCCCGGCATCCTCGGCAACCGGCACCCGTCGATCGCGCCGTACGAGGTCTTCGACGCGTTCGACAAGCCGATGGTGATCGCGGTCGGCAACGATGCGCAGTTCGCGACGTTGTGCGCTGTGCTCGGCCTCGACGGCGTGGCGGAGGACGAGCGGTATGCGACCAACGCCGCGCGCGTGACCCATCGCGGATCGCTGCACGGCTTGCTCAGCAGCGTGCTGTCGGGCCGGCCCGCCGACGAGTGGTTCGAGCGGTTGGCCCGGGCGCGCATCCCGGCCGGCCCGATCAACGACATCGCGGCCGCGGTCGACCTCGCCACGCGTCTGGGCTTGGCATCCGGTTGTCGACGCGGACGGCGTGCCATCGATCGCCAACCCGATCCGCCTGTCCGCGACGCCGCCGACGTACCGGCTGCGCCCGCCATCGCGAGCGAACGATGCTCAGCGGTAGGCGGAGATCCCGGTCAGCGCCTGTCCCACGACGAGCGTGTGCACCTCGGATGTCCCCTCGTAGGTCAGCACCGACTCGAGGTTGTTGGCGTGCCGCAGCACCGGGTACTCCAGGGTCACGCCGTTCGCGCCGAGGATCGTCCGTGCCTCCCGGGCGATCGCGATCGCCTCGCGCACGTTGTTGAGCTTGCCGACGCTGATCTGTTCCGGGGTGATCTCGCCACGGTCCTTGAGCCGGCCGAGGTGCAGCGCGAGCAGCATGCCCTTCTGCAGCTCGAGCGTCATGTTCGCCAGCTTCTCCTGGGTCAGCTGGAACGCGGCGATCGGCTGGTCGAACTGCTCGCGCGTGGACGCATACGAGATCGCCGTCTCGAGGCAGTCTCGTGCGGCGCCCATCGCGCCGAAGACGATGCCGAACCGCGCCTCGGCGAGACAGCCCAGCGGTCCGCGCAGCCCAGCCGCGCCGGGCAGCAGGGCCGACGCGGGCAGGCGCACCGACTCCAGCACCAGCTCTGAGGTGACCGACGCGCGCAGCGACAGCTTCGGCGGCACGTCGCGCGCACTGACACCGGCCGTCGACATCGGCACGACGAAGCCGCGGATGCCGTCGTCGGTGCGCGCCCACACGACCGCGACGTCGGCGACCGCGCCGTTCGTGATCCACATCTTGGTGCCGTTGAGCACCCAGTCGTCGCCGTCGCGTTTCGCCGACGTGCGCATGCCGGCGGGGTTCGAGCCGAAGTCCGGCTCGGTCAGGCCGAAGCAGCCGATCGCTTCGCCGGTCGCCATCCGCGGCAGCCACTCCTGCTTGTGCTCCTCGGAGCCGTACGCGTGGATCGCATACATCGCCAGCGAGCCCTGCACGGAGACCAGGCTGCGGATGCCCGAGTCGCCCGCTTCGAGCTCGGTGCAGGCCAGGCCGTATGCGACCGCGCTGGTGCCCGCGCAGCCGTAGCCCTCGAGGTGCATGCCAAGCACACCGAGAGCGCCGAGGTCTCGCGCGAGCTCGCGGGCGGGCAGCTCGCCGCGCTCGAACCAGCCGGCGACGTGCGGCCGGATCTCCTTGTCCACGAATGTCCGCACCGTGTCGCGGATCGCGGTCTCTTCCTCGCTGAGCAACGAGTCGAACGCGATGAGGTCCAGGGGTGACGTCGGCATCGCCCCAAGTATGCGGGGGCGGTCAGTGCCCGAGGACTCGATCGACCGCGCGCCCGACCAACGACGGGCGTCCGGCCCGCGCCTCGACGCGGTCGGCGGCCATCACCGCCGCGCAGCACCGTGTTGGTGCCCACCCAACGCAGCGGTTCCGGGGGCCAGCGTGGCCAGCGGTGGTTGACCCACGGCAGCGTCGTCAGGTCCGACTGCTGGCCGCGCGATCAGGTCGGCAAGCGTCCGGCCGGCGAGGTTCGCGGTGCCGATGCCGTCGCCGACGTAGCCGCCCGCCCAGCCCGACGCCGGTGCGCTCGTCCAGCCCGACGGACGCGGTCCAGTCGAAGCTGACGCCGACCGCCCCGCCCCAGGTATGCGTGACCGCGGCGTCGCGCAGCACGGGGAAGAGCTCGACCAGCGTGCGTCGAAGGTCGGCGTGCACCGCGTCGTCCCGGTCGTGCGCGGGTCGCACCGTCGAGCCGTAGTGATACGGCGCGCCGCGCCCGCCGAACGCGATCCGCCCGTCCGCGGTCCGCTGGCCGTAGATGATCAGGCGCCGGTAGTCGGTGAACGTCTCCCGCTCGCGGAGGCCGATCTGCTCCCAGATGTGATCGGGCAGCGGCTCCGTGGCCAGCATCAACGAGTAGACCGGCGCGATCGTGCGCCGCATACCGGGAAGGAGCGGAGTGAACGCCTCGGTCGCGCGGATCACGCGCTCCGCACGCACGTCGCCAAGGTCGGTCCGGACCACGCCGGGCTCGATCGACGTAGCCCGAGTGCCTTCGTAGATGACACCGCCGCGCCGCTCGACGGCGAGCGCGAGCCCACGTACGAGCCGGGCGGGATCGATCGCCGCGCAGTTCGGGGTGAACGTCGCGCCGCGCACGTCGGTGGCCGCCAGCCGCCGGCGCGCCGCGTCGGCGTCCAACCACGACAGGTCGTCGAACCCCCAGCTGCGCTCGTCCGCGACATGCTTGCGGGCGCGCTTCTCCTGCACCTGTGACCGGACCACAGCGATCGTGCCGCCCTTGGCGAACCGGCAGTCGATGCCCTCCGCCGCGGTCACCCGCTGCACCTCGTCGACGGTGGCGTCGAGCGCGCGCTGCAGCCGGATCGCCGCATCGCGCGACGACCAGCGAGCCACCAGCGAGTGCGGTGCCGGGAACAGCGCCGAGCACCAGCCGCCGGCGCGACCGCTGCCGCCGAAGCCGGCCACCTCCTGCTCGACCACGACGACCCGCAGGGTCGGGTCGGCGCGCAGCAGGTAGTAGGCGGTCCACAGCCCGGTGTAGCCGGCGCCGACGATCGCGACGTCCGCGTCCCGGTCGCCGGGCAGCGCGGGTCGCTGCGGTCCGGCGAGCTCGTCAGGCAGCCCGTCCCACCACAGCGACAGGTCGCGGTACGTCCCCGCGATCTTGAGCTTTCTGCATGCTCACCTCGGCGTGTTGCTGAAGAAGGGCTCAAGATCGCGGATATCGGGTCGGCCGGGCAAGGCGCCAGCGACGTCAGGCGAGCGGGACGGCCAGGATCGGCGTCGTGGTCGGGGCCTCGCTGCCGCCGTCCGGCTCCACCGTGAGCCCGACGATCTCGCCGGAGGCCGGGGTCGCCTCCATCACCCTGGTCGCGTTGCCGTCGTCGTCGGGCTCGAACGTCCCGGCCGACGTCGGGACTGCCATCGGCGTCGATCACCCACAGCTGGAAGGTCTCGCCGGCCGGCGGAGCGTCCATCCCGGAGCCGACGAACACTGCCCGGTCCAGTGACGCCGACGTCACGACCGACGCGTACCCGTCGCCAACCTCGCCGCTCACGGTCTGCGCATCCGGCGCGGTCAGGACCTCGCTGCACCGCGGTCAACTCGTCGGACAACTCGTCGCGCTGCTGCGCGGCTGGACGAACAACGCACCCAAGCGCCACCGCGGCGATGGCGAGCACCGAGGCGGCGATCGCCAGCCAGGGTGCGCGACGGCGCACCGCGGACCCTGCGGCGGCCGGGGCGCGGCGCCGACACCTGCGGCGTGGTGGCGATCTCGCTGAAGGACAGCAGCCTTCAACGAGGCGGGCGCCGTGACCGCGACGGACGACGCGAGCACGGCGGTCGCCTCGCGCAGCGAGCGAACCTCCTGCGCGCACGCCGGGCAGGTCGCGAGGTGCTGCTCGAAGCGCGCGCGCTCCAGGTCGTCGACGGCGTCCACCGCGTAAGCGGCCGCGAGCTCGTGCTCAGACATCACGTCACCGCCAGCAGGTCGCGCAGGCGCATGAGCCCGTCGCGCAGGCGGGTCTTCGCCGTTCCGAGCGGGATGTCGAGACGTTCGGCCACCTCGCGCTGCGTGCAGCCCTCGAAGTACGCGAGCTCGATCGCCTCGCGTTGCAGATGGGTCAGCCCCTCCATGGCTTTGCGTACCTCGTCCCGCTCGAATCTCGTCTCGACCGCCTCGGCCACCTCGTCGTAGTCGATGCTCTGTTCGCGGACAGCGACCTTGCGCTCCCGGTCGATCCCGGCTTGGGCGGCGCGCACCCGGTCGACGGCCGCGTCGGTGCGCCAGCGTGGCCACCCAGGCGCGGGCGCTGCCGCGCGAGTCGTCGAAGCGTGGCGCGGTGCGCCACACCTCCACCATGACCTCCTGCGCGACCTCCTCGGCCTGGGCCTCGTCGCGCAGCACCCGACGAGCCATGCCGAGCACGGTGCCGATCACCTGGTCGTACAGGTTCTCGAAGGCGGACTGGTCGCCCCGGCCCACCCGCAGCAGCAGCGCCTCGGCTGTCTCGGCCGGCTCGTCACAGGTCAGGCACCGACCGCACGGATCGCCGGTGCTGGCCCGCGTCCCCGCTCACGACCCAGAGCCTCGCACGTTCCGGTGGATGCCTCGGCGAAAGGGTAGGGCGCCTGTCAGGTACGTGCGCTGAGATCGTCGGCCTCGAGCACGGCGATGAGCCCATCAGGCGCCCGCGAGGCGCGGCAGCCAGGAGTCCAGGCACCCGGCCAGCCACCGCCTGGAACCGGCGGCGCCCCCAGCCCGTCGGTGCCATGGCGGTGACCGAGTCGGGTGAGGGCGCCGGGACTCCTGCCGGAGCCAGCGCACAGGGCACCCTCATCGACGTCACGCAAGGGATTCGATGCTGCGGTCGGCCGGATTGCCCGCGTTTCTCCGGCATGCGGCCCAGCCGACCGCGCGGGCTACGTCCGCTGTGCGCCGTCGGCGGTGGCAGGCTGGGCCCATGACGAAGCAGATCGTGCACTGGGTCGACGGCAAGCCGTTCGCGGGGACCGGGGACCGGCACGGCGAGGTGTTCGACCCGGCGACCGGTCAGGTGACCGGGCAGGTTGCCTTCGCGTCCGCGGCCGATGTCGACGAGGCAGTCGCGGCGGCGAAGCACGCATTCACCGAGTGGCGGCACTCCTCGCTCGCTCGGCGCTCGCAGGTGATGTTCGCGTTCCGCGAGCTGCTCTCCGCGCGAAAGGAAGACCTCGCCGCGATCCTGACCTCGGAGCACGGCAAGGTCCTCACCGACGCGCTCGGCGAGGTGAACCGCGGGCTCGAGGTCGTGGAGTTCGCCTGCGGTATGCCGCACCTGCTCAAGGGCGGCTTCTCCGAAGGCGTGTCGACCAAGGTGGACGTGTACTCGATCCGGCAGCCGCTCGGCGTGTGCGGCATCATCTCGCCGTTCAACTTCCCGGCGATGGTGCCGATGTGGTTCTTCCCGATCGCGATCGGGGCCGGGAACACGGTGGTCGTGAAGCCGTCGCGAGAAGGACCCGTCCGCGGTGAACTTCGTCGCCGCGCTGTGGGCCGAGGCCGGTCTGCCACCGGGCGTGTTCAACGTCGTCCACGGCGACAAGGTCGCGGTCGACCGGCTGCTGGAGCACCCGGACGTCAAGGCCATCTCCTTCGTCGGGTCCACCCCGATCGCCAAGTACGTCTACGAGCACGGCACCCGGGCGGGCAAGCGGGTGCAGGCGCTCGGCGGAGCCAAGAACCACATGGTCGTGCTGCCGGACGCCGACCTCGACCTGGCCGCGGACGCGGCGGTCAACGCGGGCTTCGGGTCCGCCGGGGAGCGCTGCATGGCGATCTCCGCGGTGATCGCGGTCGAGCCGGTCGCCGACGAGCTGGTCGCGAAGGTCAAGGAACGGATCGGCGGCCTGCGCACCGGCGACGGGCGGCGCAGCTGCGACATGGGCCCGTTGGTGACCGGCCCGCACCGTGACCGGGTGGTGTCATACGTGGCCGCCGGGGTCGACGAGGGAGCCGCACTCGTGGTCGACGGGCGTTCGGTCGTCCCGGACGGCGACCCCGCCGGGTTCTGGCTCGGCCCCACCCTGTTCGACCACGTGACGCCGGACATGTCGATCTACACCGACGAGATCTTCGGACCGGTGCTGTCCGTGGTCCGGGTCAACTCCTACGACGACGCCTTGGAGCTGGTGAACAACAACCGGTACGGGAACGGCACCGCCATCTTCACCAACGACGGCGGCGCCGCGCGCCGCTACCAGAACGAGGTCGAGGTGGGCATGGTCGGCGTCAACGTGCCGATCCCGGTGCCGATGGCCTACTACTCGTTCGGTGGCTGGAAGTCCTCGCTGTTCGGCGACTCGCATGCACACGGCGTCGAGGGCGTGCACTTCTTCACTCGCGGCAAGGTCGTCACGTCCCGCTGGCTCGACCCGTCGCACGGCGGCATCAACCTCGGCTTCCCGCAGAACACCTGACCCTTCCCCGCGAATATGGACGTTCGCCGGGTTGGGACCGTGTCGCGGCACACCCGCGCCAACGTCCACATTCGCGGGATCGCGAGGAATAGCGTGCTGGGATGACCAGGTACGGCCCCATGTTCGGGCCAGACGTCACCTTCCTCGGCGTCGACCGCTGCGACCTCGACGACGAGGCGACGTACGCCGACGCCGACGTCGTCATCGTCGGCGCCCCGTTCGACGGCGGCACCTCCTACCGGTCGGGAGCGCGGTTCGGGCCGCAGGCGATCCGCAGCTGGGACTACCTGCCGCACGACGGCTCGCGCCCGTCGCTCGCGCTGCGGACCGACGGGCTGCAGGACCTGAAGGTCCTCGACGCCGGCGACGTCGAGCTGTTCAGCGGCGACGCCGAGCGCAGCGTGCGTGACCTGGACGCCGCGGTCACCAAGGCGGCGGCGAACGGCGCGATCCCGTTGGTCCTCGGCGGCGACCACACCATCACCTGGCCGGACGCCAGCGGAGTCGCCCGCAACGTCGGGTGGGGCCGGGTGTCGTTGATCCACTTCGACGCCCATGCCGACACCGGCGACGTGACATTCGGCTCGCTGATCGGGCACGGCCAGCCGATGCGCCGGCTGATCGAGTCCGGCGCCGTGCGCGGCGACCGCTTCCTGCAGATCGGGCTGCGCGGCTACTGGCCCGAGCCGGAGACCTTGCAGTGGATGGCCGAGCAAAGCATGCGGTCGTACGAGATGACCGAGATCGTGGCCCGCGGCCTCGACGAGTGCCTGACCGAGGCGTTCGCGATCGCGACCGACGACTGCGACGGCGTGTTCCTGTCCGTCGACATCGACGTCTGCGATCCCGGGCACGCGCCGGGCACCGGGACACCCGAGCCGGGCGGGCTTTCCGCGCGCCAGCTGCTGGACGCCGTGCGCCGGATCGCATACGAGCTGCCGGTCGCCGGCATGGATGTCGTGGAAGTGTCGCCGCCGTTCGACCAGTCGGACATCACCGCCGCGCTGGCGAACCGGGTCTGCCTCGAGGCGCTGTGTGCGATCGCCAGGCGACGCAAGGACGAGCGGGACGGCACGACCTGGGATCCGCGGCTGCCGCTGCTGGCGGACCGCATACCGGGACAGTAACGAGGCGTGGCCGCGGCCCCGATCGGCCGGCGGGGCTTCCTCACCGGGAGCCTGGCGCTGGCTGGTGCGTCGGGGCTGGCACTCACTTCGTGTACCGGCTCGCCGGCCGAGCCGACGGCAACCCCGATCGGGTGCGCCTGACCTGCGGACCTGGGAGGGCGTCCGGGCCCAGTTTGCCTTCGACCCGGACGTGGCGCGCTTCGACGCGTTCGTGCTGGCCGGCCACCCGGCCGTGGTCAGGGATGCGATTGCCCGCTGGCGAGCGGCGCTGGATGAGGACGCGATCGCCACCCTGTTGGACGAGCAGCAGCTGGACGAGGCCGTGTATGCGGCGGCAGCGACCTATCTCGGCGTCGCAACCAGTGAGGACATGCACCCAGCGGATCAGGTCGCGCTGACGTCGAGTACGACCGCCGGCCTCGGGCTGGTCTACGGCGGACTCCAGCTCGCAGCGGGCGACCACGTGCTCACGACCGAGCACGACTTCTACTCCACCCACGAGGCGCTGCGCCTCGCCGCCGGCAGAGCGTCGGCCGAGGTCGAGCGAGTGCGGGTGCACGACGACCCGGCGTCGGCGAGTACCGATGAGATCGTCAGCCGTCTGCTCGCGCGGATCCGGCCGACCACCCGGCTGCTGGCCATCACCTGGGTGCACTCGAGCACGGGTGTGAAGATGCCGGTGCGGGCGATCGCGGACGCCCTGTCGTCGGCCGGGTTGCGCGAGCAGGTCGTGCTCGGAGTCGACGCCATCCACGGGCTCGGCGCGGAGGATGCCGGTCCGCTGGACCTGGGCTGCGACCTGTTCATCTCGGGGACGCACAAGTGGTTGTTCGGTCCGCGTGGCACCGGCCTGGTCTGGGCGAGGCCCGGCGTGGCGGACCGAATCGCGCCGACGATCCCGGCCTTTTACGCACCGACCGTCGGCAACTGGTTGTTCGGCAACAACGACCCAAGTCCGTTCGGCCTGGCGCACACGCCCGGTGGCTACACGGCGTTCGAGCATCGCTGGGCCTTGTCCGACGCGTTCCGGATGCACCTGGACATCGGGCGGTCGCGGGTGGCCGCACGCACTTCCGAGCTGGCCACTCAACTCAAGGACGGACTGCGGAACATCGACGGGGTCCGGCTTGCCACCCCACGCAGCCCTGAGCTCTCCTCGGGAATCGTGTGCTGCGACCTCGACGGGTTTCCGCTGGATGCGGCCGTCCGCCGGCTGCGCGACGACTACGGCGTGGCCGCGAGCCTCACGCCGTACCGAGAGCAGCTGTTGCGCTTCGGGACGAGCATCGTTGTCTCGCCCGACGAGGTGGACCGCGCGGTTGCGGCCGTCGCCGCCATTCAGCGGCGCTAGTCCGGCTCGGGCACCTGCACGGGCGTGCCGCTATTGAGTGTCTCGCCGTCGAAGAACGGCTTGCTCTCGTGCGTCATGTACCAGGCAACCATGAGCAGCACCCCGAGCAGCAGCGCGCCGATGCCGAGCACGAATGCGCCGCCGATGCCGAAGATGACGGTGTAGCCGTAGTCGGGATCAATCATGTCGATCGCGCTCTGCACAAACGCCCACACCAGGATCAGCCCACCGAGCAGCGGGAACAGACCCTTGAAGACGAAGTCGCGTCCGCTTCTCGTGAGGTCACGCCGGAAGTACCAGACGCACGAGAACGCGGTCACGCCGTAATAGAAGGCGATGGCGAGGCCGAGCGACAGGATCGAGTCGAACAGGATGTTCTCGCTGATGATCGTAAGTCCGACGTAGTAGACGCTCGCGACCACTCCCATGACCAACGTCGAGAACGACGGCGTCTGGTACACCGGGTGCACCTCGCTAAAGCGTTTGGGGAGCGCTTTGTATGCCGCCATCGCGAGCGTCCCGCGCGCGGTCGGCAAGATCGTGGTCTGTGTCGACGACGCGGCCGACACCACGATCGCCAAGATGAGCAGCCACGACCACGAGCCGAGGACGGAGTCGGCCAGCGGCGAGAACACGTCCTCCGCGTTCTCCTCATTACCGAGGCCGAGCCCGGTCTCGCCGATCCCGGCGTACGCCACCGTGGCGATCGTGACCAGCGTGTACGTCGCGAGCAGCGCGACGGTTGAGATGACGGCTGCGAGCCCCGGAATGCGATCGCTCTCCGCTGACTCCTCGTTGATGGCCAGGCAGGTGTCCCAGCCCCAGTAGATGAAGATGCAGAGCAGGATCGCCTCGGTGAAGCCCGCCATCGAGTCGAATCCGAACGGGTTCAGCCATTCCCA
This sequence comes from uncultured Actinomycetota bacterium, assembly GCA_963836025.1. GTDB lineage: Bacteria > Actinomycetota > Actinomycetes > JBEVHX01 > JBEVHX01 > JBEVHX01. Next base: position 527,225 of record CAWIIE010000005.1, on the reverse strand, counting down.
CGACGGGGTGAGTGAGCCCTCGGGTGCGTTGTCACCGAACACCTTGGCGAAGGCCACGACGATGAACACGACCAAGGCGAGGTACTGGATGCCGAGCAGCACGTTCTGGACCCGTGCGCTGACGTCGATGCCGCGGAAGCTCACGTAGGTCATCGCCGCGATGAACGCGACGCCGGTCGCGGTGACGACGGCCTTGTTCGCAGCGAGGTCGTCAGCGCCGAACAGCAGGTAGGTGTACTGCCCGGCGACCTGGGCCAGGTTGGCGAGGACGACGATGCCGGCGGTGGCGACCCCCCAGCCACCCATCCAGCCCACCCACGGGTTGAACGCCTTCACGCCCCAGGTAAAGGTCGTGCCGCAGTCGGGGATCGCCTTGTTGAGCTCGCGGTAGGCATACGCGGTGAGCAGCATCGGGATGAAGGCAAGCGCGACCGCGGCCGGTGCCTGCGTGCCGACGGCGATCACGACGAAGCCGAGGGTCGCGGCGAGTGAGTATGCCGGCGCGGTCGAGGCGAGGCCGATGACCACGCTCTCGGTCAGCCCGACGGTATTGGACTTCAGCCCTTTGGAGTGCAGATCGCTGGAGTGCGCCGACAGCTGATCGATCTCCGCCATTCTTGGAGGTTAGGACGGCACTTGTCGAAGTGCACGGACATCCGGAAAGGGCTTTCGATGGCGACTACTCGACTACGGATCGTCATGATCGGCTCCGGCGGGGTGGGTGCCGCGGCGGCGAAGATCGCCGCTCGGCGGGACTTCTTCGACCGCTTCGTGGTGGCCGACTACGACTCAGCGCGTGCTGACGCCGCCGCCGGCGCCGTCGATGACGAGCGTTTCGTCGCGGCGCAGGTCGACGCCTCCGATGCTGCTGCGGTGAGCGCGCTCGCGGCTGCGCACGACGCGACGCATGTGTTCAACGCGGTGGACCCGCGGTTCGTGATGCCGATCTTCGACGGCGCCTTCGCCGCGGGCGCGGACTACCTCGACATGGCGATGTCGCTGTCGCATCCGCATCCGGAGCGACCGTATGCGGAGACCGGCGTGAAGCTGGGTGACGAGCAGTTCGCCAAGACCTCCGAGTGGGAGTCGGCCGGAAGGCTCGCACTCGTCGGGATCGGCATCGAGCCAGGCCTCGCCGACGTCTTTGCCCGGTATGCGGCCGACCACGACTTCTCCGTGATCGACGAGGCCGGCGTGCGGGACGGCTCGAACCTGTCAGTCCGCGGTGACGACGACGAGGAGATCTTCGCGCCGTCGTTCTCGATCTGGACGACGATCGAGGAGTGCCTCAACCCGCCGGTGATCTGGGAGAAGGATCGTGGGTGGTTCACAACCGAGCCGTTCTCTGAGCCCGAGGTCTTCGACTTTCCCGAGGGCATCGGCCCGGTGGAGTGCGTCAACGTCGAGCACGAAGAGGTCTTGCTGATCCCGCGCTGGGTCGACGCGAAGCGGGTCACGTTCAAGTACGGGCTGGGTGATGAGTTCATCGACGTGCTCCGGACGTTGCACAAGCTCGGCCTGGACCGCACCGAGAAGGTGCGGGTCGGCGGGGTCGAGGTGTCCCCGCGCGATGTGGTCGCGGCCTGCCTGCCGGACCCGGCCGGCCTCGGCGACCGGATGACCGGCAAGACCTGCGCCGGGCTGTACGTCACCGGGCTCGGCAAGGACGGCGAGCCGCGGGCCCGCTACTACTTCCACGTCGTCGACAACGAGTGGTCGATGGCCGAGTACGGCTCGCAAGCCGTCGTCTGGCAGACCGCGATCAACCCGATCGTGGCGATGGAGCTGCTGTCGACCGGCGCCTGGTCCGGCGTGGGTGTGCTCGGGCCCGAGGCCCTTCCGTCGGAGCCGTTCCTCGAGCTGCTGACCGCATACGGCTCGCCGTGGGGTGTCGAGGACCGGACCCCGCGCGGCTAGCTCCGGCCGCGGAGAAAGCTGCGCAGGTCGTCGACCAGGAGGTCGGGAACCTCCAAGGCCGGGAAGTGCCCGCCGCGGTCGTACTCCGACCAGTGCTCGATCTTGCGCTCCGGGTCCATCAGCTGGCGGACGAGCGGGTCGGCCCCGAAGACGGCCCACCCCTGCGGCGCGCCGCCGGCCGGGATCCACTCGTGGCTGTGCGCGTTCTCGTACAGCGCGTGCGCGGCGCTCGGGCCGGTCCGGGTGAACCAGTAGACGCTGACGTTGGTCAGCAGCCGGTCCGGGTCGACGCCGTGCGGCCGCTCCGGCCACCGGTTCGGTCCAGTCGTGGAACGGCTCGGCGATCCAGGCGAGCTGGAAGGCGGGCGAGTCAGCGAGCGCATACCCGATGGTCCGGGGATGGGTCGACTGCAGCTTCAGGTAGCCCATGCCCTCGGCGACCTCGGCCTGCAGCGCGAGCAGCCGCGACCGGTCGTCCTCGGCAAGCGCGTCGAGGTCGACCGGCACGTACTCGCCCACCACCGCGGCGGTGCTGCGCGGGTCGCTGACGATGTGCGTCGCGATCACGTTCTCCGGGGCGATGCCGGACAGCATCCCGGTGATGCCCGACCCGATGTCGCCACCGTGCGCGGCATACCGCTCGTAGCCGAGTCGGCGCATCAGCTCGACCCAGGCGCGCGCGGTTCGCGCCATCGTCCAGCCGGCGTCGCGCAACGGCGTCGACCAGCCGAACCCGGGCAGCGACGGGATCACCAGGTGGAAGGCGTCGACGGAATCGCCACCGTGCGCCCGCGGGTCCGAGAGCGGGCCGATGACATCGAGAAACTCGACCACTGAGCTTGGGTAGCCGTGGGTCAGGAGCAGCGGCGTCGCGTCCGCCTCGGGCGAGCGGACATGGAGGAAATGGATCGGCTGGCCGTCGATCTCGGTGACGAACTGCGGCCAGGAGTTCAGCTCCGCCTCCTGCTGTCGCCAGTCGAACTTGGTGGCCCAGTGGTCCGCGAGGCTGGCCAGATGATCTGCGGGGATCCCGCGCGACCAACCCTCGCCGGGCGCGTCGCCGGGCCAGCGGGTCGCCAACAGCCGGGTGCGGAGGTCGTCGATCTCCGCGTCGGAGACCTCGATCGTGAACGGTCGGATGTCTGGGGTCATGCGATCAACCTAGGCGGCAATGCGGAACATTTGCTTCCGCAATCTGCGGGATGATCGAAATCGTGCAGGGCACGACCACCCGCGTACTACGTCTGCTCGGCCTGCTGCAGGCCCGGCAGCAGTGGACCGGACCCGAGCTGGCGAGCCGGCTGCAGGTTTCTGTACGGACGGTCCGCAGCGACGTCACCCGGCTCCGCGAGCTGGGCTACCTGATCGAGGCGGTGCCGGGAGTGGCCGGCGGCTACCGGCTTGGGGCCGGCGGCAGCGTGCCGCCGCTGCTGCTGGACGACGACGAGGCGGTCGCGGTGGCCGTCGGGCTGGGCAGCTCGACCAGCGCCGGCGTTGAGGGACTCGAGGACGCCGCGCTCAGCGCCCTGGTGAAGCTTGAGCAGGTCATGCCGTCGCGGCTTCGGCACCGGGTTCGATCGATGCGCGCATACACGGTGAGGACCGCCGATCGTGCGCCCGCGCGTGCAGCCCGCGCTGCTCACAGCGTTGACCACGGCCTGCCGGGACCACGAGTCACTGCGGATCGACTACCGCTCGCACCACGGGTCGACCACACGTCGGCTCGTCGAGCCGCATCGGCTGGTGCATGCCGGCGGTCGCTGGTACCTGCTGGCGTGGGACCGTTCGGTCGAGGACTGGCGCACGCTGCGGGTCGACCGGATCCACGTGCGGACGCCCAACGGGCCGCGCTTCGTCCCGCGGGAGCTGCCCGGCGACGGCGACATCGCCGCATACGTCGCGCGGGGCGTTGCGACCGCGACCTGGCAGGTTCGGGCCCGGGTGACCGTGTATGCGCCCGCCGCGGTGATCGCCGCCCGCCTGCCGTCCACCATCCAGGTGGAACCCCGCGACGACCAGACCTGCGTCGTGCACGTCGGGTCCGACGACCCGATGATGCTCGCCGGGTACCTGGCGCTGCTCGGTGCGGACTTCACGGTCGAGGAGCCGTCCGAGCTCGTCGACGCCGTGCGCGCGCTGAGTGATCGGCTGCGCCGCGCCGCGCTAGGAGATTGAACCGGCGGACTTCTCGATCACGGTGAGCGCCTCGTCGAGCAGGTGCTCCGGCATCACCAGCGGCGGCAGGAACCGGAGCACGTTGCCGTAGGTGCCGGCGGTCAACACGAGCACGCCTTCACGGTGGCAGAACGCGGCCATCGCCGACGCCGCGGCGGCGTTCGGCTGCTTGGTCCCCGGCTCCACGAGCTCCACCGCGATCATCGCGCCGCGCCCGCGGACGTCGCCGATCACGGGGTGCGCCTCAGCGAGCGCGCGCAGCCGGGGGAGCATCACCTCGCCGATGCGGCGCGCGGCCCCAGCCAGGTCCAGCTCCTCCATCGTGCGGATCGCGCCGAGGGCGGCCGCGCACGCGACTGGGTTGCCGCCGTACGTGCCGCCGAGGCCACCGACGTGCGCGGCATCCATGATCTCGGCGCGTCCGGTCACCCCCGCCAGCGGCAGCCCGCCGGCAATGCCCTTCGCGGTTGTCACCAGGTCGGGCACGACGCCCTCGTCCTCGCACGCGAACCAGTCGCCGGTGCGGCAGAACCCGGTCTGGATCTCGTCCGCGACGAACACGATCCCGTTCTCACGCGCGTATGCGGCCAGGCCCGGCAGGAACCCGCGTCCGGGAACGATGAAGCCGCCCTCTCCGGCGATCGGCTCGATGACGATCGCGGCCACGTTCTCCGCGCCGATCTCCTTGTCGATCTTCGAGACGGCGGCCGCTAGGGCCTCGGGCCCGGCGTTGTCCGGGCCGGTCGGCCAGCGGAACGGGTAGGCCAACGGCATTCGGTAGACCTCGCCCGCGAACGGGCCGAAGGAGTGCTTGTACGGCATGTTCTTCGCCGTCATCGCCATGGTCAGGTTGGTGCGGCCGTGGTAGCCGTGCTCGAAGACGACGACCGCATCCCGGCCGGTGTGTGCGCGGGCGATCTTCACCGCGTTCTCGACGGCCTCCGCGCCCGAGTTGAACAGCGCGGACTTCTTCGGGTGGTCGCCGGGTGTGAGCCGGTTCAGCTGCTCGCATACCTCTACGTAGCCGGTGTACGGGGTCACCATGAAGCAGGTATGCGTGAACGCGGCCACCTGCTCCTGCACGGCGCTCACCACGTGGTCCGCGGCATTGCCGACGCTGACCACCGCGATGCCCGCGCCCATGTCGATGAGTGAGTTGCCGTCGACGTCGACGAGCACCCCGCCGCCGGCCTTCTCGATGAACACCGGCAGCGTCGTGCCCAGGCCGCGTGCGACGGCGGCGTTGCGACGGTCGAACAGCTCGCGTGATCGGGGTCCGGGGATCTCGGTCACCACGCGTCGTTCCTGGGGCAGGCCGGGGCCGCCGGTGTGCTCGCTCATGGCGCCGAGCGTACGTGGCGGCTGCGCCGGAGCGCTCGAGGCCAGCCCGGCCCAACCTGCATGATCAACTCCTGGCCGGGACGGTCGACGTAGCCTCGACGGCATGAGCGACGACGTCCGCCCCTTCTTCCTTGCCGGCCGGCCCGCCACCGGACCCGACACGCACGAGGTGCACAACCCGTACGACGGCCGACTGGTCGCGACCGTCTCGGTGCCCAGCCCGGAACAGGTCGAGCAGGCGGTGGCCGCGCTGGACGGCATACGGGACGAAGCGGCGCGGCTGCCGCTCTCGGTCCGGGCGGATGCGCTCGCCCACGTGTCGCAACGGTTGCGGGAGCGCGGCGACGAGGTCGCCACGCTGATCAGCGCCGAGAACGGCAAGCCGATGAAGTGGGCGCGGGCCGAGGCCGACCGCGCGGTCTCCGTCTTCCGGTGGGCCGCGGAGCTGACCCGGCAGTGGAGCGGCGAGGTGCAGCGGCTCGACACAGAAGCGGCCGCGACGGGCAGGCTCGCGCTGGTTCGACGGGTCCCGCGCGGCCCGGTGCTCGGAATCGCGCCGTTCAACTTCCCGCTCAACCTGGTGGCGCACAAGGTTGCGCCCGCGATCGCCGTCGGCGCGCCGATCCTGCTCAAGCCGGCGCCCGCGACCCCGCTCTCCGCGCTGCTGCTCGGCGAGCTGCTCGCCGAGACCGAGCTGCCAGGCGCGATGTTCTCGGTGCTGCCGGTGCCCAACGACCGGATGCAGGCGTTGGTCGCCGACCCGCGGCTGCCGGTGGTCTCGTTCACCGGCTCGGCACCGGTCGGCTATGCGATCCGCGACGCGGTGCCGCGCAAGCACGTGACCCTGGAGCTCGGCGGCAACGCGGCGGCGGTGGTGCTCGGCGACTACGACTCCGACGCCGACCTCGACTGGGCGGCGACCCGGATCGCGGCGTTCTCGAACTACCAGGCCGGCCAGTCGTGCATCTCCGTGCAACGCGCCCTGCTGGACCGCGGCTGTGTTCGACCGAGCGCTCGAGCGCATCGTCGAGCAAGGTCGAGGCGCAGGTCACCGGTGACCCGGCCGACGAGGCGACCGACGTCGGGCCGATGGTGTCGCAGGCGGCGGCGGAGCGGGTCGAGGCGTGGGTGGACGAGGCCGTTCAGGCCGGGGCCAAGGTGCTGACCGGCGGCACGCGCGACGGCGCGACGTATGCGCCCACGGTCTTGGTCGACGTGCCGGCCGACGCCAAGGTTGTCTGCGAGGAGGTCTTCGGTCCGGTGCTTGTGGTCCGCGCCGTCGACGGGGTGGACGACGCCATCGCGGCCGTCAACGACTCCCGGTTCGGGCTGCAGGCCGGGGTGTTCACGCACGACCTGCAGACCGCGTTCCGGATGCACCGCGAGCTCGAGGTGGGCGGTGTCATCATCGGCGACGCGCCGAGCTACCGCGCCGACCAGATGCCGTACGGCGGGGTCAAGGAGTCCGGCGACGGCCGCGAGGGCCTGCGGTATGCGATGGCGGACTACACCTACGAGCGGGTGATGGTGCTGACCGGGCTGGATCTCTAGATCAGGTCTGCGAACGGGTCGGTCACGCCGTCGGCGGGCGGTAGCGGTCGCCGACGCCGAACTCGGCGGACAGGGTCTTGAGCGTCCGTTCGAACAGCGGCTCACCGTCCGGGATCGCCCACTGCAGGTGGCCGAAGACCTCGAGCGCGACGACGCCGTAGAGCTTGACCCAGGCCTCCAGGAACACGATGACGGCACCCTTGGGCATCGACGGCGCCAGGGATGACGGTGAGCCACTCGTGGTACGGCGCGATCTCCGCCGCAAGCGCCTCGCCGAGGTCGTCGTCGGTCGGCGCCGCAAACGGGTGCTCGTTCCAGAGCCGGATGAACAGCTGCGCGAACACCGTGCCGAACCGGGCGCCGGCCTCCTCGCACTCGTTGACCGGGCCCGTGGCCGAACGATGACGGCCGGCGTGCCGAAGATCATCGCGAACTCGGCCGGGTGCGCGACCGACCAGGTGCCGGAAGGCCCGGCTGACCGCCACCATCTGGGCCGCGACCTCGTCCTCGACCGAGTCGCGGGCGGCCTCCATCTCGCCGATCAGCTCGTCGAACAGGTCGACGGTCATCGACAGGACGAGCTCGTCGAGGCCGGGGAAGTACCGGTAGAGCGCGGGCGCGGTCATCCCGACGTCACGGGCCACGGAGCGCAGCTGGACGCCGGCGACGTTGCCCGCGGCGACCAGATGCTGCCGGGCGACCTGCTTGATCTCCGTCGCCGTCTGCGCCCGTAGGCGTTCGCGCCGGGTGGGCGCCGCCCGTTCCACCGACTGCGCGGTCATCGCGGGCTCCTTCGTGACATTTTCGTGAACCCTCTTGACAACCGTACACGGACTTCGCCAGGGTGAACAGCGTTCGCGAACATCGTTCACAGAAATGACTGCAGGTCACAGTACCGCCCGGCGGGGGCGGGCCCGGGAACGCAAGGAGATCGGAATGTTCGAGTCGCTGGGTCACCTGGTGTACCGCCGGCGTCGGGTCGTCCTGGGCCTGGCCGCAGGCTTCGTCGTCATCGCAGTGGTCTGGGGGACCGGGGTGTTCGGCCGGCTGTCCGGCGGCGGCTTCGAGGACCCGAACAGCGAGTCCAGCCGGGCCGTCGCGGTCGCCGAGGACCGGCTCGGCCGGCAGGCGACCGACGTGGTCGTCGTCTACACCGACCTGGCTGGTGGCGGCGTCGACGACCCCGCCTTCCAGGACGCGGTCCAGGGCACGCTCGACCGGCTGCCCGCGGACCAGGTGGCGTCGGTGACGTCGTACTGGTCGACCGGCGGCGCACCGCAGTTCGCGTCCGACGACGGCCAGTCGACGTATGCGGCGGTGCAGTTGGTCGGGGACACCGAGGAAGACCGCGAGGCCGCATACGAGGAGATCGCCGACGCTCTGGTCGCGCCCGGGCAAGTCGAGACCTTGCGCGGTGGCGCGGTGCCCACGTTCGTCGCGGTCAACGAGCAGGTCACCGAGGACATCGCCGCCGCCGAGTCCATCTCGCTGCCGATCCTGTTCGTGCTGCTGGTTGTGGTCTTCGGATCGCTGGCCGCGGCGAGCCTGCCGCTGGCGATCGGCGGGCTGGCGATCCTCGGCGCGTTCACGCTGCTGCGGATCGGGACGCTGTTCGGCGACGTCTCGGTGTTCGCGATCAACATCGTGACGATGCTCGGCCTCGGCCTGGCGATCGACTACGCGCTGTTCGTCGTGAGCCGGTTCCGCGAGGAGCTGCGCGCGCTCGGGAACGACCGTGAGCACGTGAACGACGCGCTGGCTCGCACGATGGCCACCGCTGGCCGCACGGTCGCGTTCTCCGGTGTCACGGTCGCCGTTTCGCTTGCCGCGCTGCTGTTCTTCCCGCAGAACTTCCTGCGCTCGATGGGCTTCGGCGGGATCGCCGCGGTCGTGGTGGCGATGGTCGCGGCGCTCACCGTGCTGCCGGCGCTGCTCGCGGTCATGGGTCCGCGGGTGGATGCGCTGCGGATCCGGGTGCCGTGGCGGCGCGCGAAGCCGGCATACGGGGACAGCGGGGTCAACGGCGACCACGGCCTGTGGGCGCGCTGGGCGCGCGGCGTGATGCGTCGCCCGGTGCTGGTCATCGTCGGCACCGTGGCGCTGCTGGTCGCGCTCGGTCTGCCGTTCCTGCGGGTCTCCTTCGGTGGGGTCGACGCGCGCGCGCTGCCCGAGGGCACCGAGTCCCGGGTCGCCGCCGAGGCGGTGCAGGAGCGGTTCCCCGGCGGCGCGGTCCCGATGGACGTCGTCGTCACTGGGGCGAGTGAGTCGGCGGCCATCGCGTATGCCGACGACATCGCCGCGTTGCCCGATGTGGTCGGGGCGCAGGTGACCCGGACTGCAGGCGACACCTCGCAGATCGCGGTTGCGTTCCAGGGCGAGGCCCTGGACGAGGCCAACCGCCAGCTCGTCGAGGACATCCGTGCGCTGCCGACGCCGGACGGCTCTGAGGTGCTGGTCGGTGGCGAGACGGCCGAGCTCAACGACCGGCTCAGCTCGCTCGGGCGACCGGCTGCCGTGGGCCGCGATCTTCGTCGTGCTCGTGACGTTCGTGCTGCTGTTCCTCGCCTTCGGGTCGGTCGTGCTGCCGCTGAAGGCGCTGGTGATGAACGTGTTCTCGCTGTCGGCGATGCTCGGCGTGGTCGTGTGGGTCTTCCAGGACGGGAACCTGTCCGGGCTGCTCGGCTTCACCTCCACCGGCACGATCGAGGCGACCCAGCCGATCCTGATGCTGGCGATCGCGTTCGGCCTGTCGATGGACTATGAGGTGTTCCTGCTCTCCCGCATCCGCGAGGAGTGGGACGCGACGCACGACAACACCCGCGCCGTCGCGCGCGGCCTGCAGCGCACCGGCCGGATCATCACCAGCGCGGCCGTGCTGTTCGTCATCGTGATCGGCTCGTTCTCCACCAGCGGTGTGACGTTCATCAAGATGATCGGCGTCGGCATGATCGTCGCCGTCCTGGTCGACGCGACGATCGTCCGGGCACTGCTGGTGCCGGCCACGATGAAGCTGCTCGGCCACTGGAACTGGTACGCGCCCGCGCCGCTGGCCCGGTTCTGGGACCGCTACGGCATCCGCGAGGGCGGCGATGTGCGGCCGCCCGCGAGCGAGCGGCAACCCGAGGCCGTGGGGGTGTAATCGCGGACATCCGGCTTCACCTATGGGGCCTCCGCTTCACGTAGACGTGAAGCGGAGGCCCGACAGCTGCAGCCGTTCCCTCACCCCACCCGTGATCATGCACAAAACGGCGGCCGGACATTGTGCATGATCACGGGGAGGTGGGGGAGCCGGGCGGGGGGACAATGCCAGGGTGACGTCTGCGCGCGAGGTCGTGCTGCTGGGCTCGACCGGGTCCATCGGCACCCAGGCCGAGGACATCGTGCGGCGCAACCCGGACCGGTTCCGGGTCGTCGGGCTCTCGGCCGGCGGCGCCGACGTCGATGTTCTTGCGCGGCAGGCGGCCGACCTGTCCGTCGACGTGGTGGCGGTCGCGGACCCGGCGGCGGAGGCGCGGCTGCGGGCGGCACTCAGCGACCGCGGGGTGTCGCCGAAGGTCCTGGTCGGTCCCGACGCCGGTACCGAGGTCGCGGCCTGGCCGTGCGACGTCGTGCTCAACGGGATCACCGGCTCGATCGGGCTGGCGCCCACGCTTGCCGCGCTGCGCGCCGGCCGCACCCTGGCGTTGGCCAACAAGGAGTCGCTGATCGTCGGCGGACCGCTGGTGCAGGCGGCCGCCGCACCCGGCCAGATCGTTCCGGTGGACTCCGAGCACTCGGCACTGGCGCAGTGCCTGCGCGGCGGCGCCGCGTCGGAGGTGCGGCGGCTGGTGCTGACCGCGAGCGGCGGTCCGTTCCGCGGCTGGAGCCGGGAGCAACTGGCCGACGTCACCGTCGAGCAGGCGTTGGCGCATCCGACCTGGTCGATGGGGCCGGTGGTCACGATCAACAGTGCCACGCTGATGAACAAGGCGCTCGAAGTGATCGAGGCGCACCTGCTCTTCGACCTGCCCTACGACCGGATCGATGTCGTCGTGCATCCGCAGTCGGTGGTGCACTCGATGGTCGAGTTCGTCGACGGCTCCACCCTGGCGCAGGCGAGCCCGCCGGACATGCGACTGCCGATCGCTCTCGGGCTGGCCTGGCCGGACCGCGTCCCGGGCGCCGCCGCCGGCTGCGACTGGACCACCGCGTCGACCTGGGAGTTCCGGCCGCTGGATGACGTCGCGTTCCCGGCGGTGCGCCTCGCCAAGGACGTGGGTCGGGCCGGCGGCGCGTACCCTGCCGTTTTCAACGCCGCAAACGAGGTCGCGGTCGACGCATTCCGCGAGGGCCGGCTTCCGTTCCGCGACATCGTCGACGTCGTTGCCCGCGTCGTGGACGCATACGAGGGCAGCGACGAGCGGGTCGGGAACGTGAGGGTCGTGGCGGACGTTGTGCAGGCCGATGCCTGGGCGCGGTCGCGCGCCCACGCGCTGTTGACGGGAGCTTGAGTGCTGTTCGCGATCGGCATCGTGCTGTTCGCGATCGGGATCCTGCTCTCGATCGCGCTGCACGAGGTCGGCCACATGGTCCCGGCCAAGAAGTTCGGTGTGAAGGTCACCCAGTACATGGTCGGGTTCGGCCCCACCATGTGGTCGGCGCGGCGTGGGGAGACCGAGTACGGCCTGAAGTGGATCCCGCTCGGCGGCTACATCCGGATGATCGGCATGTTCCCGCCCGGCAAGGACGGCACGCCGCGATCCGGGCTCACCGGGATGCAGGCGCTGATCGCGGACGCCCGTCACCAGAGCGCCGCGGAGGTGGGGCCCGGCGACGAGGACCGCGTGTTCTACAAGCTGTCGGTGCCGAAGCGGCTCGTGATCATGCTCGGCGGCCCGACGATGAACCTGCTCATCGCCGCGGTGCTGTTCACGATCACGCTGACCGCGTTCGGCATGCCCGAACCCACGACGTCCGTCGGCCGGGTCAGCCCGTGCATCGTCGAGGTGACGCCCGACCAGACCACCACGCCCGAGTGCACCGCCGACGACGAGGCCACCCCCGCCGCCGCGGCGGGTCTGCAGGAGGGCGACACGATCGTCGCCTACGACGGCCGCGAGCCGGCGTCGTGGGAGGAGCTGCAGGGCTGGATCCGGTCGGCGCCGGGCCAGACCGTGACGCTGACCGTGCTCCGCGACGGCGAGACGCTCGACGTGCCGGTGACGCTCGCGACCGTCGACCGGCCGCCGGTCGACGACCCCGACGGTGAGCAGACCCCGGTCGGCTTCCTCGGCATGACGCCGTCGTTCGAGCTGGTGCAGGCGTCGATCACCGAGGTCCCGGGGTTCATGTGGGACTTCGCGATCCGCTCCGGGCAGGCGATCCTGTCGATCCCGGCCCGCATGGTCGGGGTGTGGGACGCGGCCTTCGGCGGCGAGCGAGCGTGACCCGGAGGGGCCGATCGGGGTGGTCGGCGTCAGCCGGATCGGCGGCGAGATCGCGTCGTTCGACGAGGTGCCGTTGTCGTGGAAGGTCGCGGACTTCCTCAACCTGCTGGCCTCGCTCAACATGGCGCTGTTCTTGTTCAACCTGCTGCCGCTGCTGCCGCTCGACGGTGGGCACATCGCGGGTGCGCTGTATGAGGGCGGCCGCCGGCAGGTGGCCCGGATCCGCGGCCGGCCCGACCCCGGTCCGGTCGACGTGGCCCGCATGCTGCCGGTGGCATACAGCGTCGCCGTGCTGCTCATCGGGATGTCGGCCTTGCTGCTGTATGCGGACGTCGTGAACCCGATCCGCATCGGCGGCTGATCGGCGCGCCGGGCGGGGTGCCAGACGAATGCGTCGCCGGTGAGCGCCGCAGCGTCTGACCGGTCGGCGGCGGGGATACTGGATGCCATGTCCGTGTCTCTCGGTATGCCGGCCGCGCCGCCCCCGACGCTGGCGCCACGACGGAAGTCCCGCCAGATCCAGGTCGGGTCGGTGGCCGTCGGGGGAGACGCCCCGGTGTCCGTGCAGTCGATGACGACCACGCGTCACCGCCGACGTCAACGCGACCCTGCAGCAGATCGCCGAGCTGACGGCCACCGGCTGCGAGATCGTCCGGGTCGCCGTGCCGAGCCAGGACGACGTCGAGGCGCTGCCGGCGATCGCGCGGAAGTCGCAGATCCCGGTCATCGCCGATATCCACTTCCAGCCGAGGTACGTGTTCGCCGCGATCGACGCCGGCTGCGCGGCGGTGCGGGTGAACCCGGGCAACATCAAGGCGTTCGACGACAAGGTCAAAGAGATCGCCGCGGCCGCGTCGGCAGCCGGCACCCCGATCCGGATCGGCGTCAACGCCGGTTCGCTGGACAAGCGGCTGCTGGAGAAGTACGGCAAGGCGACCCCGGAGGCGCTGGTCGAGTCGGCGCTTTGGGAGTGCTCGCTGTTCGAGGAGCACGGCTTCCGCGATATCAAGATCTCGGTGAAGCACAACGACCCGGTCGTGATGGTGCGCGCGTACCAGCTGCTCGCCGAGCAGTGCGACTACCCGCTGCACCTCGGGGTCACCGAGGCCGGCCCCGCGTTCCAGGGCACGATCAAGTCGGCGGTCGCGTTCGGCGCGCTGCTGTCGCAGGGCATCGGCGACACCATCCGGGTCTCGTTGTCGGCGCCGCCGGTCGAGGAGGTCAAGGTCGGCATCAGCATCCTCGAGTCGCTGCACCTGCGCCAGCGCGGGCTCGAGATCGTCTCCTGCCCGTCCTGCGGCCGGGCGCAGGTCGACGTCTACACCCTGGCCGACCAGGTCACCGCCGGCCTCGACGGCATCGACGTCCCGCTGCGGGTGGCGGTGATGGGCTGCGTCGTCAACGGCCCGGGCGAGGCGCGCGAGGCCGACCTCGGGGTGGCGTCCGGCAACGGAAAGGGACAGATCTTCGTCAAGGGCGAGGTGATCAAGACTGTCCCCGAGTCGCAGATCGTCGAGACGCTGATCGAGGAGGCCATGCGGTTGGCCGAACAGATGCAGGCCGACGGTGCCGAGTCCGGCGAGCCGGTCGTGACCACGGCGTGAGTACTGCACCGGCTAGATGAGTCGCTGATCCACCTCAGGACGACCCGTGGCGCTGGATCTGTGACCGAAGGATCTTGAGACCGTGCGGCAGGATGGATCGCGATGACGCTCACCCCATCGCTGCACGCGCTGCGGGTCCTCGGTCGAGGCGACCGGGAGGCCGCGCTCGAGCTGCTGGCCCGGGACCCGGTCGCGCACGTGTTCGTGGCCTCCCGGATTTTGCACGGCTCAAACGCGTCCCGGTGGAGCATCGGCGGCGAGCTTTGGGGATGGGTCGAGGATGGCGAGCTCCGGTCGATGTGCCTCGCCGGGGCCAACCTGGTGCCGGTCGAGACGACTCCGGCCGCGGTGGACGCCTTCGTGGAGCGCGGCCGTCGCCAGGGGCGGCACTGCTCGTCGATCGTCGGGCCGGCCAGCGACGTGCTCGCGTTGTGGGACGGGCTCGCGACCTCGTGGAGCCCCGCCCGTGAGGTCCGGGCCGCGCAACCGCTGATGGCGATCACGGGGGAGCCGGCGATCGAGGCCGAGCCCCGGGTCCGACCGGTCCGACCGCAGGAGCTCGATGTCGTGCTGCCGGCGTCGATCGCAATGTTCACCGAGGAGGTCGGGGTCTCGCCGCTGGTCGGTGACGGCGGCGGCCTGTATCGGAACCGGGTCGCGGAGCTGATCGATGGCGGCCGGTCGTTCGCGTGGATCGAGGACGGCAGGGTCGTGTTCAAGGCGGAACTCGGCGCCGTGTCCGACCTTGCCGTGCAGGTGCAGGGGGTGTGGGTGGACCCGAGTCGGCGCGGTGAGGGTCTGGCCGCGCCGTGCATGGCGGCGGTCGTGCAGTGGGCGCAGGACCAGTTCGCGGCGACGGTCTCCCTGTACGTCAACGACTACAACGTCGCCGCCCGGCGGGCATACCTGCGCACGGGTTTCCGGGACGTCGGCACGTTCGCGACGGTCCTGTTCTGAGCTCCCCGGTGCAGACGCAGCGGCTGCGGGACGACCGGGACTTCCGGCGGTTCTGGACGGCACGCACGCTTTCGATCGCCGGTGCGGTCTTCACCTACGTCGCGCTGCCGGTCATCGTCTACGACCTCACCGGTTCGCCCCTGGTCACGAGCCTGGTGGCCACGTTCGAGGCATTGCCCTACTTGCTGTTCGGATTGGTCGCCGGAGCGCTGGCCGACCGGTTGGACCGCAAGCGGGTGATGGTCGTGGCCGACTTCGCGAACGCGGCGATCCTGGCCTCGATCCCGGTGGCCGCCTGGCTGGACTCGCTCACGGTGCCACACGTCCTGGTGGCCGCGTTCGCGAGCCACTCGGTGTTCGTGTTCTTCGACACCGCGAACCTTGGCGCACTGCCAGTGCTCGTCGGCCGTGACCGCATGGTCGCCGCGAACAGCGCGATCTGGGGAGCGGCGTCACTGCTCGACGTGCTGATGCCGGCCGCCGCGGGTGCTCTGTTGGCTGTCGTCAGCGCGCCGACGCTCATCAGCGTCGACGCGTTGACGTTTGTCGCCTCGGCGCTGCTGATCCGCTCGATCGCCCGCGCCATGACCGGCCGTGACCCGTCAGCGACCACCGCCGGTCTGGCGGCCTTGCGCGGCGAGGTCGCCGACGGCCTGCGCTGGCTGGTCGCGCACGCCGGGGTGCGCACCATGACGATCATCGGCGCCTGCCAGTCGTTTGCCGGCGGTGCGTTCATGGGGCAATGGGTGGTGTGGGCGGATCAGGAGCTTGACGTCCAGCAAGGCGATGCGCAGCTCGGGGTGATCTTTGCCGGCTGGGGTGTCGGCGGGGTCCTCGCCACCGTCGCGATGCCCCGACTCGTGCGCCGCGTCGGCACCGCGAAGGTCGTGTTGGCGACGCTTCCGCTCAGCGCGGCGCTCGGCGTCGCGACCGCGTTCGCCAGCAACGTCTGGGTCGCCGCCGTGCTGTTGGCGGCGTGGGGGTTCGCCTACATGCTGGTCGTCGTCAACTCGGTCACCTTCCGCCAGCAGGTCACGCCAGAACAGCTGCTGAGCAGGGTCAACGCGACCGGCCGGATGCTCTCCTTCGGCGTGGGCTGGCCGCTCGGTGCGGTGGTGGGCGGCATCGTCGCGGAGGTATACGGACCCAGCGCGGGAATCCTGGCCGGAGCGCTCGTCATCGTCATCGGCGTTGTCGTGGCGTGGACCTCGCCGATTCGCGCCGGAGTGGACGACGCAGGCGGAGCGCAGCGGAGCCGAGGAGACCACGACCATGGGTAGGGCGTCGAATCTCACAAGAAGCCGAACTAGCCCGGCGGATATCCTCACGCAAACCCGCCATCTGAGGAGCCACGTTGATCCTGCGCATGTCGTCGCTGTTCCTGCGCACCCTGCGCGAGGACCCGGCCGACGCGGAGGTTCCATCGCACCGGCTGCTGGTCCGGGCGGGCTACGTGCGCCGGGTCGCGCCGGGCATCTTCAGCTGGCTGCCGCTGGGCTACCGGGTTTACCGCAACGTCGAGAACATCGTCCGCGAGGAGATGGACGCCGCTGGCTTCCAGGAGGTGCACTTCCCGGCGCTGCTGCCGCGCGAGCCGTACGAGGCGACGAACCGCTGGACGGAGTACGGCGACACGTTGTTCCGGCTGCGCGATCGCAAGGGCGCTGACTACCTGCTCGGGCCGACGCACGAGGAGCTGTTCACCTTGCAGGTCAAGGACCTGTACAGCTCCTACAAGGACCTGCCGCTGTCGATCTACCAGATCCAGACCAAGTACCGCGACGAGGCCCGGCCGCGCGCCGGCATCCTGCGCGGCCGCGAGTTCGTGATGAAGGACAGCTACTCCTTCGACGTTGACGACGACGGTCTGGCCGAGTCGTATGCGCAGCACCGCGCGGCATACATCAAGACGTTCGACCGACTTGGCCTGCCGTACGTGATCGTCTCCGCGATGTCCGGCGCAATGGGTGGCAGCGCGTCGGAGGAGTTCCTCGCACCGGCGGAGTCCGGCGAGGACTCCTTCGTCCGCTGCACGACCTGCGACTACGCGGCCAACGTCGAGGCGGTCACGACGCCCATCCCGCCTTCGATGTCGTATGCGGACGCGCCGGCGGCGCACGCCGAGGACACCCCGGACACGCCGACCATCGAGACGCTGGTGGACCACCTCAACGCGCACGAGACGCTCGCGCGCACCGACCGTCCGTGGGCGGCGGGCGACACCTTGAAGAACGTGCTGGTCGTGCTCGTGCACCCCGACGGCAAGCGCGAGCCGTTGGCCATCGGCGTGCCCGGTGACCGCGAGATCGACGTCAAGCGGCTCGAGGCCCAGGTCGCGCCGGCCGAGGTCGACGTCGTTCGACGAGGCCGACTTCGACGCGTACCCGTCGCTGGCCAAGGGCTACATCGGCCCCGCCGGCCTCAAGCAGGCCGGCATCCGCTACCTGCTCGACCCGCGGGTCGTCGAAGGCACCCGGTGGGTCACCGGCGCCGACGAGCCCGGCCGGCACGTCATCGACCTGGTGGCGGGTCGCGACTTCGACGGCGACGGTGTGATCGAGGCCGCCGAGGTGCAGGCGGGTGATCCGTGCCCGGTCGACGGCGGGCCGCTGGAGATCGCCCGCGGCATCGAGATCGGGCACATCTTCCAGCTCGGTCGCAAGTACGCGGAGGCGCTGGGCCTGCAGGTGCAAGACGAGAAGGGCGAGCTCGTCACGGTGACGATGGGCTCCTACGGGATCGGCGTCTCGCGCGCGGTCGCTGCCATCGCGGAAACCATGTACGACGACAAGGGTTTGGTGTGGCCGCGGGAGGTCGCGCCGGCCGACATCCACGTTGTGGCCACCGGCAAAGACCCGGCCGTGTATGCGGCCGCCGACCAGCTTGCCGCGCAGCTCGATGAGGCCGGGATCAGCGTGCTCTACGACGACCGCCAGGGGGTCTCGCCCGGGGTCAAGTTCAACGACTCCGAGCTGCTCGGCGTGCCGACCATCGCGGTTGTGGGCCGTGGCCTCGCGGACGGCAACATCGAGCTCAAGGACCGGGTCACCGGGGAGCGCGAGCTGGTGCCCGTCGGCGATGCCGTGAACCGGATCACGGCGGTCGTTCGTGGCTGAGGGCGTCGGTGGCTGACGGCGCACTCGACGCGGTCATCTTCGACTGGGGCGGCACACTCACGCCCTGGCACACGATCGACCTGCGCGAGCAGTGGTTCGCGTATGCGCGCGCGTACGACCCGGTGCACGCCGACGAGCTCGCGAGCCGGCTGCTCGAGCAGGAGTCGGCGTCCTGGACGGCCGGTCGTGAGCACCAACGGTCGGCCACGCTGGACGACGTCTTCCGCAACGCCGGCATCGAGCCGACGGGTGAACGGCACGCCGCTGCGCTGGCCGCATACCTCGACTTCTGGACGCCGCATACCTGGATCGACGCGGACGCACCCGACCTGCTGCGCGGGCTGCGCGCCCGCCGGCTGAAGGTGGGCGTGCTCTCCAACACGCTGTGGCCACGCGCGCACCACGAGCGGGTGTTCAAGCGCGACGGCGTGCTCGGCCTGATCGACGGCGCCGTCTACTCCAGCGAGCTGCCGTGGACCAAGCCGCACCCGGAAGCGTTCCGGGCCGCGATGGCGGCGATCGGCGTCGAAGACGCGAGCCGCTGCGTCTTCGTCGGCGATCGGCCCTTCGACGACATCCACGGCGCCAAGGCGGTCGGGATGCGGGCGGTGCTCGTCCCGCACTCGGAAATCCCGGTGGACCAGCAGGGGCACGTCGAGGGCGAGCCGGACGCGATCGTGCAGTCGCTGGGGGATCTGCTCGACGTGATCGACGCCTGGCGCTAGCCGCCGAGCTCGGGTGCGCCAGGGAACGCGACCGTCGTGGTGCTCCACAGCGCCGCCCGAACTGCGGCGTCGACCTGCCAACGAGCAGCCTCGGTGCGCAGGTCTGCGGCGGCCGCGAGGACGACATCGGCGTACACGGCGCTGGCGCTGCTCTCGACAGTGGCGGCGAGGGCTCGAGCGGTCTCGGGCCCGTTGACGGTGACCGGCAGCAGGTAGCCGCCGGCCGGCCCGACCGGATCCTGCCCGGCGTCGGTGAGCAGCGCGGTGATGCGGTCGCGGCGGGCCCGGTGCACGTCGAATGCGGCCGCGGCCGCCTCCCGGTCGATGTCCGAGGTCCATGCGCCGACCACGCCGTATGCGTAGACCGCCGCGTGCTCGCCGGCGAGCGCCGCCTGCAGCTGCTCGGTGCTCATCGTTCGCGCTCTCACGCCGTCATACCGACCGCAGGAGCGCCGCGTGCGCCGACTCACATGAAGCGATCGCGGCGAGCGTTCGAGCCAGCGGTGCGGACACCGGAGCGAGCGCGGCGATCCCGGCGTCGGCTGCGGTCGTCTCGGCCAGCGCCAGCGCGGCCCGCGCCGCGGGCAGGTCCGCGGGCAGGCCGGCGGACGGTGCCGCCGGTAACGAGCTGGCCGCGGTGGCACCCCCAGCGGCCTGCTCCAGCACGGCCGCGTGCGCGCGGTGCCGATCCATGAACGGTTGCAGGGCGGGCAGGGCTTCGGCCGGCGCGGCCGCATACAACGCGATCAGGTCGCGCTCGCGCGCCAGCGCCGCCGCAACCGCGGGTGCGTCGAGGTCCGGCTCCGGTGTGGCGGTCGGGGACGGTTCGCCGTCGTCGTCGCTCGTGCATGCGGCGAGCAGTCCGAGTGCAGGGACACCCAGCAGGCCGACGAGCAGCCGGCGACGGCTGACCTCGGACCGGTCGGGGGTGGGCACGCGGCCGACCTTCTCATGAGCCAACGCCGCGACCGGCGCACTACGCTGACGAACAGGTCGTCACAACCACAACAGCATGGTCGTCGGGAGGTCCGCATGAGTGCCCCCAGCACGGACCGTCTCTTCGAGATGTTCGCTCCGGTGGTCGAGAAGCACGGCCTGGAGCTCGACGAGGTCCACCTCAGCCCGGCCGGCCGGCGCCGCATCCTGCGCGTCGTCGTCGACAAGGACGGCGGGGTCACCCTCGACGACATCGCCGACGTCAGCCACTCGGTGTCCCAGGTACTTGACGACACCGACGTGATGGGCGGCACCGCATACACCCTTGAAGTGACCTCACCTGGCGTCGACCGGCCGTTGACCGAGCCGCGGCACTGGCGGCGAGCCGCCGGCCGGTTAGTCAAGGTCCGGCTGGTCAACGGTCGCGAGACGACCGGTCGAGTGCTGTCCGCGTCCGCCGAGGCGATCGAGCTCGACGCCCCGGACGGGGTCGCGCGGCTGTCGTATGCGGAGGTCCGCGACGGCCGTGTCCAGGTCGAGTTCAGCCGACCCGGCTCCCAGACGGATGGCGAGGAGGGGGAGCCGTGGACATCGACATGAGCGCACTGCGGGGGCTGGTCCGCGAGAAGGAGATCTCCTTCGACCTGGTCGTCGAGGCGATCGAGCAGGCGCTGCTGGTCGCCTACCACCACACGCCGGGCGCAGTCGAGCGGTCCCGGGTCGTGCTCGACAAGACCACCGGCCACGTCACCGTCTGGGCCGCGGAGACCGACGAGGAGGGGGCCGTGCTGCGGGAATACGACGACACCCCCGAGGGGTTCGGGCGGATCGCCGCGACCACCGCCAAGCAGGTGATCCTGCAGCGGCTGCGGGACGCCGAGGACGAGATCACCTTCGGTGAGTACCTCGGCAAGGAGGGCGACCTCGTCGCCGGCGTGATCCAGCAGGGCGCGAACCCGCGCGACGTGCTGGTGAACCTCGGCAAGGTCGAGGCGGTGCTGCCCGCGCAGGAGCAGGTGCCCGGCGAGCGGTACGAGCACGGCGAGCGGCTGCGCTGCTACGTGGTCTCCGTCCGCAAGGGCCTGCGCGGCCCGCAGATCACCCTCAGCCGCTCGCACCCGAACCTGGTGCGCAAGCTGTTCGCGCTCGAGGTGCCCGGAGATCGCGGACGGCACGGTCGAGATCAAGGCGATCGCCCGGGAGGCCGGGCACCGCACCAAGATCGCGGTTCGGGCCACCCGGTCCGGGATCAACGCCAAGGGTGCGTGCATCGGGCCGATGGGGGCCCGAGCCCGCGCGGTCATGGCCGAGCTGCACGGGGAGAAGATCGACATCGTCGACTTCGCCGACGACCCGGCCGAGTTCGTCGCGCACGCGCTGCAGCCGTCTCGGGTGAACTCGGTCGAGGTCGTCGACCTGGAGGCCCGGGCGGCGCGGGTGATCGTGCCGGACTACCAGCTGTCGCTGGCGATCGGCCGGGAGGGGCAGAACGCCCGGCTCGCCGCGCGGCTCACCGGCTGGCGGATCGACATCCGCGGCGATGGCGGGGGCGATCCGCGCTCGGACGACGCGCAGCAGGTGGCCGCGACCCCGGTCCCCGGCCACGATGCTCCGTCCGAGCCACCCGCCGACGGGGAGCAGGCCCCGATCGCGCGGCCGGTCGACGGGCACGAGGCGCCGACGGCGCCGGCTGAGGGGTAGACTCCTCCGTGTCCGGTCGTCCCGGTCATGACGCACGCCCAAAGGAGCGCCCCCAGCGCACCTGCGTGGGGTGCAGACTCCGGGCGGACAAGTCCGACCTGCTGCGGGTCGTGGTGGTCGATGGGGCCCTGGTCCCGGATCATCGCGGTCGGTTGCCCGGTCGGGGTGCATACCTGCATCCCGCACCGGAATGCCTCGAGCATGCCGAGCGGCGGCGGGCGTTCCCACGGGCCTTGCGGCATCCGGGGCCGCTCGACGCAACGCCGCTCCGGTCCTGGTTCGAGTCGTCTGCGGAACGGACCTGAGCACGACAGCACGACGGCGCTGCGCCGCCCGCAGCACACGCCAGCCACCGTCCAGCACATGGGAGCGGGGTCAAACACCGATGAGCGCTCGATGAGCACCCAGCGATGAGCACGCCCACGCACTGACGGTCCGCGGCATCCGGCCCGGACCGAGAAGAGGAGAGCCAGTCACACATGGCCAAGGTTCGGGTCTACGAGCTCGCGAAAGAGCTCGGTCTAGAGAGCAAGGTCGTCCTGACCAAGCTCCAGGAAATGGGTGAGTTCGTCCGGTCGGCATCGTCGACGGTCGAGCCACCAGTCGTCCGCAAGCTCAAGGAGTCCCTCCCGGCTGCCCCGCCGGCCGACGCGGCCGCGGCACCCCCGGCGAAGAAGGCCGCCAAGAAGGCGGCCGCCAGCCCGGCTCCGGTCGCGACGCAGCCGGCGGTCGAGGCCGTCGTCTCGCCGCTGCCAGCCGCCCCGGCGCGCACGGCCGCGCCCGCGGCGGTGCCAGCCGAGCCAGCTGCGCAGGCCCCGGCCGCGCCCTTGACCGGCGCCCCCACGCTGCCGAACGGCGGCGCGCCGGCGGCCCCTCGTCCCGCGGCGCCGCGACCGGGTGCACCACGTCCGCAGGGACCGCGTCCGGGCAACAACCCCTTCACCTCCGGTGCGGCCACGGGCATGGGGCGCGCTCCCGCGCCACGACCCGGCGCCGTACCCGGTGCGCCCGGCGCCCCCCGACCCGTGGGCGGCGTCCCCGGCGCTCCGCGCCCGGGTGGCCCGCGGCCGAACCCAGGCATGATGCCGCCGCGTCCAGGTGGCGCGCGGCCCAACCCCGGCATGATGCCGGGCCGACCTGGGGTCGGTAGGGCT
Source organism: uncultured Actinomycetota bacterium (assembly GCA_963836025.1). Lineage (GTDB taxonomy): Bacteria > Actinomycetota > Actinomycetes > JBEVHX01 > JBEVHX01 > JBEVHX01. The sequence goes on along the minus strand of CAWIIE010000005.1, from coordinate 504,622 downwards.
GCCGGCCCAGGCGCGCCCGGCGCGGGGCGCGCTGGTGCCCCCGGCCGTCCGGGCGTCGGCGCCGGTGCCGGTCGTCCTGGTGCCGGTCGTCCCGGCGGTGGATTCGGCGCGCCGGCAGGCGGTCGTCCCGGTGCGCCGGGTGGCGCGGGCGGCGGTTTTGGCGGTGGCGGTCGTCCCGGCGGCGGTCGCCCCGGCTTCGGCGGCCGCGGCAGCGGTACCGCTGGCGCCTTCGGTCGGCCGGGTGGGCGACCAACCCGCGGTCGCAAGTCCAAGAAGCAGCGTCGTCAAGAGTTCGACAACATGCAGGCCCCGTCGATCGGCGGCGTGCTCGCTCCGCGGGGGAACGGGGAGATCGTCCGGCTGTCGCGCGGTGCGTCGCTGACCGACCTCGCCGACAAGATCGGTGCCAACCCGGCCTCGCTCGTCCAGATCCTGTTCAACCTGGGCGAGATGGTGACCGCGACCCAGTCGGTCAACGACGAGACGTTGCAGGTCCTGGGCGCCGAGCTGAACTTCGAGATCCAGGTCGTGTCCCCGGAGGACGAGGACCGCGAGCTGCTCGACTCCTTCAGCCTCGAGTTCGGCGGCGACGAGGGCGACGAGGCGGATCTCGTTGCGCGCCCGCCGGTCGTCACGGTCATGGGTCACGTCGACCACGGAAAGACCAAGCTGCTCGACGCCATCCGCAACACCGACGTCGTCCGCGGCGAGGCCGGCGGCATCACCCAGCACATCGGCGCATACCAGGTCACGGCCAAGAGCGCCGAAGGCGACGAGCGCAAGATCACCTTCATCGACACCCCCGGTCACGAGGCGTTCACCGCCATGCGTGCCCGTGGTGCCCAGGTCACCGACATCGCGATTCTCGTGGTCGCGGCGGACGACGGCGTCAAGCCGCAGACCATCGAGGCGCTCAACCACGCCCAGGCGGCCGACGTGCCGATCGTGGTCGCGGTCAACAAGATCGACAAGGAGGGCGCCGACCCGGCCAAGGTGCGCGGCCAGCTCACCGAGTACGGCCTGGTGGCCGAGGAGTACGGCGGCGACACGATGTTCGTCGACGTCTCCGCCAAGGCGGGACAGAACATTGACGCGCTGCTCGAGGCCGTCCTGCTCACCGCGGACGCGGCACTTGACCTGCGGGCCAACCCGACACAGGACGCGCAGGGTGTGGCGATCGAGGCGCACCTCGACCGCGGTCGCGGTCCGGTTGCCACCGTGCTCGTCCAGCGCGGCACGTTGCGTCCGGGCGACTCGATCGTCGCGGGTGACGCCTTCGGCCGGGTGCGCGCACTGCTCGACGAGCACGGCGAGCCGGTTGAGGAGGCGGGTCCGGCTCGTCCGGTCCTCGTGCTCGGCCTCACCTCGGTCCCCGGCGCGGGCGACAACCTGCTCGTGGTGCCCGAGGACCGGGTGGCCCGGCAGATCGCCGAGCGTCGCTCCGCGCGCGAGCGCAACGCGCAGCTCGCGAAGCAACGCGGTCGTCGCAGCCTCGAGGACTTCTTCAAGCAGTTGGAGAAGGGCGAGGTCCAGGAGCTCAAGCTCATCCTCAAGGGCGACGTGTCCGGTTCGGTCGAGGCCCTCGAGGACGCGCTGCTCAACATCGAGGTCTCCGAGGAGGTCTCGCTGCGGATCATCGGCCGTGGCGTGGGCGCGATCACGAAGAACGACGTGATGCTCGCCGCCGCCTCGGACGCGATCATCCTGGGCTTCAACGTCCGACCCGAGGGCAAGGTGGGCGAGCTCGCGGTCGACGAGGGCATCGACGTGCGCTTCTACTCGATCATCTACCAGGCGATCGACGACGTCGAGTCGGCCCTCAAGGGCATGCTCAAGCCCGAGTACGAGGAGGTCCAGCTCGGCACCGCCGAGATCCGCGAGGTCTTCCGGTCCTCGAAGTTCGGCAACATCGCCGGGTCGCTGGTGCGCTCCGGTGAGATCCGCCGCAACTCCAAGGCCCGGCTCGTCCGCGACGGCGTCGTCGTGGCCGAGAACCTCACGATCGACTCGCTCAAGCGGTTCAAGGACGACGCGACCGAGGTCCGCGAGGGCTTCGAGTGCGGTATCGGTCTCGGGTCGTTCAACGACATCAAGGTCGATGACGTGATCGAGACGTACGAGCTGCGGGAGAAGCCGTCGCGGTCTGCTCGCCGATCTGATTGGCGGTCGTCGATCGAGGGTTCCCTCCGAGTTCTGCACCCGGGTCTAGCGACCCTCCCTACGAACTCTGCGGGAACCCTCGATCGACGCCCTAGCTTCTGGAGCCACTCATGTTTTCGGGCATCCTCGCTCTCGATGTGTTGCTCGGCGATGTGCGATCGCTGAAGGACAAGCGCATCGCTGGTGCGGCCGGTCATTGCTGACCTGCGCCGGAAGTACGAAGTGGCCGCAGCGGAGGCGGGGCATCTGGATCTGCACCGTCGGTCGTTGATCGGGGTTGCGGTCGTGGCGGCGGACCGATCGCACTGCGTCGAGGTGCTGGACGCGTGCGAACGGCTGGTCGCTGGTCGGCCGGAGCTGGAGCTGTTGTCGGCTCGGCGCCGGTATCACTCTGAGGAGGACGAATGAGCTCGGCGGACAGGGCGCGGAAGCTGGCGGACCGGATCCGCGTGATCGTGGCGGAGATGCTCGAGTCGCGGGTCAAGGACCCGCGGCTGGGCTTTGTCACCATCACGGACGTGCGACTGACCGGCGACCTGCACGACGCGACCGTCTTCTACACCGTGTACGGCAGCGACGAGGAGCGGGCCGCGTCCGCCGCGGCTCTGGAGTCCGCGAAGGGCGTGCTGCGCAGCGAGGTCGGTCGGCTGACCGGCGTGCGCTTCACCCCGACGCTGGAGTTCATCGCCGATTCGGTGCCCGAGGACGCGCAGCACATCGAGGCCCTGCTGGTCGAGGCGCGCCAGGCCGACGAACGGGTCACTGCAGTTGCCGCCGGTGCCACCTACGCGGGCGACGCAGACCCGTACAAGGCGCCGCGGTCCGACGAAGACGAGAGCGACCAGATCGACGCCCGATGAGCCGACGCAGCGCCGGGCCGCCGGTCGACGGCGGCCTGGTCGTCGTCGACAAGCCGGCCGGGATGACCTCGCACGACGTGGTCGCGCGGATGCGGCGCATCGCCGGCACCCGCCGGGTCGGGCATGCCGGCACCCTCGACCCGATGGCCACCGGCGTGCTGGTCCTCGGGCATCGAGCGCGCGACCCGGCTGCTCGGTCACCTCGCGCTGCACGACAAGTCGTACGCGGCCACCATCCGGCTTGGCGTCTCGACAGTCACCGACGACGCCGAGGGCGAGGTGGTCGCGACGGTCGACGCTTCCGGTGTCACCGACGAGGCGATCGCGGCCGGAGTCGCCGCGCTCACCGGCGAGATCCAGCAGGTGCCGTCGAGTGTCAGCGCCATCAAGGTCGACGGGGTGCGCTCGTATGCGCGGGTGCGCGGCGGCGAGGCCGTCGACCTGCCCGCAAGGCCGGTCACCGTGTCGCGGTTCGACGTGACGGCGGTGTCCCGGGCGACCGGCGTCGTCGACGTCGAGGTCGAGGTGACCTGCTCGTCAGGAACGTACGTGCGGGCGCTTGCCCGCGACCTGGGTGCCGCACTTGGCGTGGGCGGGCATCTGACCGATGCTGCGCCGCACCCGGGTCGGCGTCTTCGGCCTCGATCGTGCCCGCACGTTGGACTCAGATCGAGCAGGACACTGGTCCTCATCCCGCTCGGAGAGGCCGTCGCGCAGAGCTTCCCGCGGCTGGACGTCGACGCTGAGGTCGCGGGTTCGGTCCGGCATGGCGGTGCGCGTGCCGCTCGACCAGCAGCTACGGCCCGGGCCGGTCGGGTGTCTTCGGCCCAGACGGCCGGGTGTTGGCGCTCATGGAGCCGCGCGGAGCCGCAGCTCCGTCCGTTGGTCGTCTTCGCCCCGGCCTGATTCAGCCGAGTTGCGTCATGATCACCGTTTCCCGAGCGGAATCGATCGTCAGCGCGCGATTTCGCACGGAAGACGAGATCTTCGGATGATTCAGGCGTCGAGGTGGACCAGCGCGGCCATGCCGCGGCCCAACCGTCGCGCGGACCGGAACACACGAAGATCGGGCCGCCCTGCTCCTCGTTGTCCAGGTCGAGCCCGTTGTCGACAGTCGCGACCCGCTCGCAGTCCTCGAAGTCGACGTCGGCGTCCCGGTAGCCGAGCACAACCACCGGCCCCGCGTCCTCCGGCGGCGGGCCCCACTCACCGAACCCGTTGTGCCCGCTGTAGACCGGCAGGCCGACGTCGTACCACTCGAGCGCGCCGGCCTCGCCGTAGTTACCGGTGAAGGCGACCGCGCCCGCCGGCAGGTCGCGGGCGACCTCGCGCACGGTCTGCGTCAGCTCCGGCCAGCCCAGTGTCTCGGCCTGTTCCTCCCCGATGGCCGCATAGGGCGACGACGCGAAAGCGGACGCCGGCAGCACCGGCAAGGCGATCGGCAGGCCGACCAGTGCGACCGCCGCAGCAGCGATGGTCAAGGCCGTCATCCGCCGGGCGGGCCAACGAGCCTCCAATGCGACGGCGCCGACAGCGACCAACGACGGCATCAGCCCGACCAGGTAGTACGCCTTGCCGCCGCTGACTGCGAAAGCGACCAACGCGATCGCATACGTCCACGCCAGTGGTCGCACCCGGGAGAAGCGCTCGTCGCGGACGAGCACGACGATGCCGAGCACCCAGATCACGGTCGCCAGCAGGCTCACCTGAACCAGCTGAAGTGCGATGTAAAGGATCCGCTCGGCCGCCGTCGAGTACTCCTCGCGGATGTCCGCGCCCAGCTCGAGCTGGGGCCAGCCGTGGTCCGCCTGCCAGAGCAGGTTCGGCAGCCACAGGGCGAGCGCCAACGCACCACCGGCATACGGCCACGGCGTGCGCAGATGGTGCCGCGCACGCGGGTCGACCAGCAGGGCGAGGAACAGCGGAGCCGAGCAGCACCAGCACCAGGTGCTTGTTCAGCAGTCCGACGCCCGCGACCACGCCGACGGCCAGCCACAGCCGGGGGCGGTCGCGCTGCAGGGCCAACACCGCCAAGAACAGGATCAGCGACCACACGAGCAGGTCGAGGCTCGCCGTCGCCAGCAGATGCCCGAGGACCAGGAACACCGTGCCGGTCGCCACCACCACCGCGGTCAGGACTTGCGCGCCGGGCCCGCCGCCGAGCTCGCGTGCCGTCAACGCTGCGAGCACGACGACAACTCCAACGATGAGCGCGCTCGTCAGTCGCAGGACGGTCAACGAACCGGGCGCGATCGTGTCGGCCAGGGCCGCGATCGCCGGCGTCAGCGGCGGCTGGTCCGGGTACCCCCAAGCCAGCCGATCGCCTGCGGACACGAAGTACAGCTCGTCGCGGTGCGGGCCGTAGCGGCTGGCGAGCAGCAGCAGGCCGCCCGTGACCAGCTGCGGCGATCATGTAGACCGATCGGGTCAGCGGTGGCGGCGTCCCGATTGATCCATTCGGGTCACCGTAGCGAGTCGTGAGAGGCTGCCGCCTCATGAATTGCAGCCGCCCGCGCCGCCGGACCGGCGCGTGGGCTGCGTCTTGCTCGCCGTGGTCGCCGCCGCTGCCGGCTGCGCCGAGTCCAGCGCCGGGCCGAGCAGCGGGCCGCGCCGACCAGTTCGTCCGCTTCGCCGTCCGCGACCCGGGCTGCGTCACCCGAGCCGGTCGCGACGCCGACAGCCACGCCCAGTCCGGCCGCGCCGACGACTACCGCACCGGCGGTGATGCAGTCAGCGGCCCCAACGCCCACGCCGACCCCGCCCCCACCCCAAGCCCGGCGCCCCCGGCACCCGTTCCCCGAGCCGGTTGCACCCGTCCCCGGCGGCAGCAGCCTGGCCGGCAAGGTGGTCGCGCTCGATCCCGGTCACAACGGCGCCAACGGCGCGAACCCGGAGGTGATCAACGCGCCGGTCGATGCGGGCGGGTTCAGCAAGCCGTGCAACACGACCGGCACGGCAACGAACGCCGGCTACACCGAGGCTGCTTTCAACCTCGACGTCGCGATTCGGGTCAAAGCGATCCTCGAGAGTCGCGGCGCCACGGTCGCGATGACCCGGGGCGACAACAACGGGGTCGGACCATGCATTGACGTGCGCGGCCGGTTCGCTGCCGAGGCCGGCGCGGACGCGATGCTGTCGATCCACGCCGACGGCAGCGGCGCTGGCAACCGCGGCTTCCACGTCATCCAGCCGGCGCTGCGACCCGGGTGGACCGACGACATCCTGCCGGCTTCGCAGCGCCTCGCGCTAGTTGTCCGCGACGCGATGGTCACAACCGGAAACCGGCCCGCGAACTACGCCGGATCGAACGGCCTCGCGACCCGCGACGACCTCGGCACTCTGAACTGGGCAGACCGGCCGACCGTGATGGTCGAGTGCGGCAACATGCGCGACCCGCAGGATGCGGCTGCTCTGTCCAGCCCCGACGGCCGGCAACGGATCGCGAACGGCCTCGCCGAGGGCATCACGGCATACCTGACGTCTGGCTGATACCCAGTCGCGACACCCCACAGAGCCACCGGTCCGTGATCAACATGCTGCGGGCGTCGGTAGCCTGGCGCCGATGGCTGAACTTTGCGTTGCTGTGGCACGGCGTCGACGAGATCCCCGCCGAGCTCGACCAGACCGTCGTGAGCATTGGGGTTTTCGACGGGGTCCATCGCGGGCACCGCGCGCTGATCGGCGGAGCGGTCGATGCGGCCCGCGAGGCCAACCTGCCGTGCGTGGTCATCACATTCGATCCGCATCCGGCGGAGGTCGTCCGCGCCGGCTCGCACCCGGCGATGCTGTCCACGCTGCGGCACCGAGCGGAGCTGTTGCGTGGCATCGGGGTCGACGGCGTGCTTGTGCTCCACTTCAGTCTTGCGCTGTCCCGACTGACCGCGGAGGAGTTCGTCGATGCCGTCTTGGTCGACCGGTTGCACACCGCCCGCGTCGTCGTCGGCGCCAACTTCCGGTTCGGTCATCGCGCCCTCGGCACCGCGGACACGCTGCGCGAGCTCGGCCCGAGCCGTGGCTTCACCGTCGATGCCGTCGAGCTGGTGCACGACAGCGGGGTCGTGTTGTCGTCCTCCTACATCAGGCAGTGCATCGCAGAAGGCGACGTAGAGACTGCGGCGGTCGTGCTCGCCCGACCACATCGGGTCGAAGGGCTCGTTGTGCACGGCGACCACCGCGGACGCGAGCTCGGCTTCCCGACCGCCAACCTGGCCACGCCGGCTCATGCCGCCGTCCCGGCCGATGGCGTGTATGCGGGGTGGCTGCTGCGCGCCGACCGCACGACCAGTTTCCCGGCCGCCATCTCGGTCGGCACCAATCCCACCTTCGAAGGTGCCGAGCGTCGGGTGGAGGCATACGCCCTGGACCGCGACGACCTCGAGCTGTACGGCGAGGACGTCGCCGTCGACTTCGTGGCGCGGCTGCGTGGACAGGAACGTTTCGACTCGGTCGAAGCGCTGATCGCGCAGATGAAGAGCGACGTTGCGCGGGCCCGCGACCTGCTGGACGCCCATGAGTGATGCCGAACTCGAGCAGGCCACCGAGCAGTGGTTCCTGAGCCGTGGCCTGCCGATGTTCATCGAAAACTATTCAGCTGCCGAGGACATCTTCACCCGGGCGTTCCCGGTGCTGGCGCTCGTCTTCTTCGGCACCGTGGCCTTCACATTCAGCGCCCGATATGACGGCCAGGAGCAGGCTGGCGCCACGCTGGGGGCGGCGGCAGTCCTCGTTGCGGCGATCGTGCTTGGCAACGTGCTTCGCGACCAGCGGCCGTTCGCTCGGCCGCAGCGCGTAGGGCGGGTCGAGCTGATCGGTTTCGTGCTCGTCCCGCCGTTGGTCGTCTGGTGGCTGCGTGACGGCCGGGCAGCGCTGGTGATGCTTGTCATCACCGGTGGCACGCTGCTCGTGGTCTTTGTCGTGACGCGGTACGCCCTCGTGGCAGCACTCAGGTGGGCCATCGAGCGAGTGCTCACCCAGCTCGGTGACGTCTACCGCATCGTGACGAGGGCGCTGCCGCTGCTGTTGCTGTTCATCACGTTCCTGTTCATCAACACCGAAGTGTGGCAGGTTGCCGGCTCTCTCGACTCGTGGGAGCTGTGGCTCGGGGTGGCCTTCTTCGCGGGCATCGCGATCGCGTTCCTTGTTGCCCGTCTGCCGGAGGAGCTCGACCAGGTAGAAACCGAGGCCACTCGCGACTTCGTGCTCGCGTCGTGCGCGGACACCCCTTTGGCCGAACGAGCGATCACGCTATCGGGGCTAGAGGTCAAGCAGCCGCTGGCGCGACGGCAGGAGCGCAACCTCATGTTGGTGACGCTGTTCACCCAGCTCGTCCAGGCCGCCGTTGTTGGGATCGCGGTCTGGTGCTTCTTTCTTGCATTCGGTGCGGTGGCGATCAAGGAGTCGGTGCAGGAGTCTTGGCTGGGCCGACCACCCGACGAGCTGGTCCCGCTGTGGACCGACCACGGGGTTACTCGCGAGCTGTTCCGGGTGGCCACCTTCATTGGCGGTTTCGCCGGGCTCTACTTCACCGTGTATGCGCTGACCGACAGCAACTATCGGGAGCAGTTCCTCAAGGACCTGCTCAGCGACCTCGGCCGCGTCGTGGGCGTCCGGCGGGCCTACCTCGCGCTGCGGCGGGAGCGCGGCTTGCCGCCGCATACAGCGCGAGACGTTGGCGCGCCGCCGGAATCGACCCCGATTCAGCGCTGATCCTGGCAGGGTGAGCGGATGGCAACCCACAACGTGAACCAGGCCGCCGACGGCCAACCGGTGCAGCTGACCAAGAAGGAGTACAACAGCGAGCTCGAACGGCTGCAGACCGAGTTGGTCCACATGCAGGAGTGGGTCCGGCAGAGCGGCACGCGGCTGCTGTTGATCTTCGAAGGCCGTGACACAGCCGGCAAGGGCGGCTCGATCAAACGCATCATGGAGCGGCTGAACCCGCGGTTCGCGCGCATCGTCGCGCTGGGCGTGCCCACGGAGCGGGAGAAGACGCAGTGGTACTTCCAGCGCTACCTCGCGCACCTGCCGGCAGCCGGTGAGATCGTCTTGTTCGACCGCTCCTGGTACAACCGCGCCGGGGTCGAGAAGGTCATGGGTTTCGTCGATCAGGACAAGTACGACGAGTTCATGCGGCAGTGCCCGATCGTGGAGCGGCTGCTGGTGCACGACGGGATCGTCTTGGTGAAGTACTGGCTGAGCATCTCCGACGATGAGCAGCGCAAGCGGTTCCAAGGCCGCATCAACGACCCGGCCCGTCGCTGGAAGCTCAGTCCAATGGACGTGGAAGCGCAGTCCCGCTGGGTGGACTACGCGGAAGCCAAGGACGTCATGTTCTCCTACACCGACACGAAGGAATGCCCGTGGTGGGTCGTGGACGCGGAGGACAAGAGGACGGCGCGGCTCAATTTGATGGCGCATTTGCTCTCCATGGTCCCGTACGAGCAGGTGCCTGAGCAGAAGATCAAGCTGCCTGACGTACAGCGGCGGGCATACGTCCGGCCGCCCATCGACAGCCAGACGTTCATCCCGAAGCGGTACGTCGTGGTTCCCAGCCGGCACTGAACCCGGCCGAACCACGGTCCAGGCGCCGTTTCAGAGCAGGCCACGGCGCTGGTACCCTGAGCGGCCGTGTGATCGGCCGCGGATCGAGAGAGCCCGGGTGAACCAGCCCCGGCGCGCCGCGCAGCGACCCAGAAGGAGCACGAGTGTCGCTCGACACCGCCACCAAGAAGCAGATCATGACCGAGTACGCCACCGTCGAGGGCGACACCGGCTCCCCCGAGGTCCAGGTCGCGATGCTCTACCAAGCGCATCGCGGACCTCACCGAGCACCTCAAGACCCACAAGCACGACCACCACTCCCGTCGTGGTCTGCTGCTGCTGGTCGGCCGTCGCCGCCGGCTGCTGCAGTACCTGGCCAAGAAGGACATCAAGCGCTACCGCGCGCTGATCGAGCGCCTCGGTCTGCGGCGCTAACGCCAGCACCACGGGGAGCGGTCCCCGCAAGGGACCGCTCCCTTGCCATATCTGCAGAGCCCACCCAGATCCAACTGGTACGGGCACGAGCACGAGCAGCGCTCCATGCGCTCGGGACGCCGGTCCTCGGTAGTGGCCCCCGGGGGAGACCCCGAGGACCTCGATCGAAGACCGGCACCATGCCGGAGTTGCGCCGCCTGCCGCGTCGCATCGCGCCCGCGGACGCGAACAGGAGGTGACCCGTGGACGGGACACCGAGATCCACACCGCCGAGGCCGTCATCGACAACGGCACCTTCGGCACCCGCACCATCCGCTTCGAGACCGGCCGCCTCGCCCGCCAGGCCGCCGGCTCCGCTCGCGGCCTACCTCGACGACGACACCATGTGCTGTCGGCCACCACCGCCTGCAAGAACCCCAAGGACCAGCTCGACTTCTTCCCGCTCACGGTGGACGTCGAGGAGCGGATGTACGCCGCCGGCCGCATCCCCGGCTCGTTCTTCCGCCGCGAGGGCCGCCCCACCGAGGACGCGATCCTCACCTGCCGCCTGATCGACCGGCCGCTGCGCCCGTCCTTCGCCAAGGGCCTGCGCAACGAGATCCAGGTCGTCGTCACCGTTCATGGCGCTCAACCCCGACCACCTGTACGACGTCGTCGCGATCAACGCCGCCTCGCTGTCCACCCAGCTCGCCGGCCTGCCGTTCTCCGGCCCGATCGGCGCCACCCGCGTCGCCCTCATCGACGGCCAGTGGGTCGCGTTCCCGACCCACGAGCAGCTCGAGGACGCCGTCTTCGACATGGTCGTCGCCGGTCGCGTGCGTCGATGACGACGTCGCGATCATGATGGTCGAGGCCGAGGCCACCGACTGAGACCGTCGAACCTCGTCAGCCGAGGGCGCCACCGCCCCGACCGAGGAGGTCGTCGCCGAGGGTCTCGAGGCCGCCAAGCCCTTCATCAAGGTGCTGTGCGAGGCCCAGCAGGAGCTCGCCGACGCAGGCCGCCAAGCCGACCGGCGAGTTCCCGGTCTTCCTCGACTACCAGGACGACGTCCTCGAGGCCGTCGAGGCCGCGGTCAGCGACGAGCTCGCCGCCGCGCTCACCATCGCCGGCAAGCAGGAGCGCGAGGCCGAGCTCGACCGCGTCAAGGACGCTCGCCGTCGAGCAGGCTCGCCGACCAGTTCGAGGGCCGCGAGAAGGAGATCGGCGGCGCGCTGCCGCTCGCTGACCAAGAAGCTGGTCCGCCAGCGCGTCCTGCGCGACAAGGTCCGCATCGACGGCCGCGGCCTCACCGACATCCGCACGCTCTCGGCCGAGGTCGAGGTGCTCCCGCGCGTGCACGGCTCGGCGCTGTTCGAGCGCGGCGAGACCCAGATCCTCGGCGTCACCACGCTGAACATGCTCCGCATGGAGCAGCAGCTCGACACGCTCTCGCCGGAGACCCGCAAGCGCTACATGCACAACTACAACTTCCCGCCGTACTCCACCGGTGAGACCGGCCGCGTCGGCTCGCCGAAGCGCCGCGAGATCGGCCACGGCGCGCTCGCCGAGCGCGCGCTCCTGCCGGTGCTGCCGACCCGCGAGGAGTTCCCCTACGCGATCCGCCAGGTGTCCGAGGCGCTCGGCTCCAACGGCTCGACGTCGATGGGCTCGGTCTGCGCCTCGACGATGTCGCTGCTGAACGCCGGTGTGCCGCTGCGGGCGCCGGTCGCCGGCATCGCCATGGGCCTGATCTCCGACAGTCGACGGCGAGACCGAGTACGTCGCGCTCACCGACATCCTCGGCGCCGAGGACGCGTTCGGCGACATGGACTTCAAGGTCGCCGGCACCAAGGAGTTCGTCACCGCGCTCCAGCTCGACACCAAGCTCGACGGCATCCCGGCCTCGGTCCTGGCCGGCGCGCTCACCCAGGCCAGGGACGCCCGCCTGCACATCCTCGACGTGATGAACGAGGCGATCGACGCCCCGGACGAGATGTCGCCCGTACGCCCCGCGGATCATCACCGTCAAGATCCCGGTCGACAAGATCGGCGAGGTCATCGGCCCCAAGGGCAAGATGATCAACCAGATCCAGGACGACACCGGCGCCGAGATCACGATCGAGGACGACGGCACGATCTACATCGGTGCGACCGACGGCCCCGCGGCCGAGGCCGCCCGCGCGCATGATCAACGCGATCGCCAACCCGACGATGCCCGAGGTCGGCGAGCGCTACCTGGGCACGGTCGTCAAGACCACGACCTTCGGCGCGTTCGTCTCGCTGCTGCCCGGCAAGGACGGCCTGCTGCACATCTCGCAGCTGCGCAAGCTCGCCGGCGGCAAGCGGGTCGAGAACGTCGAGGACGTCGTCGCGGTCGGCCAGAAGGTCCAGGTCGAGATCGCCGAGATCGACCCGCGCGGCAAGCTCTCGCTGGTCCCGGTCGATCGAGGAGAGGCCGCGGCCGACGCGCCGTCTGACGGTCGCGCCAGCCGACGCCGACGTGACCCGGTCGCGCGCCGCTCGCCGCAGCAGCGTCCGGGGTCGACCCGCACCCTGCTGTCGGCAGGCTGACGGCGGGCTGGTCCGCCGCACCGTCCTCCCCGGCGGCCTGCGCGTCGTCACCGAGGCGCATGCCGACCGTCCGCTCGGCGACGTTCGGCATCTGGGTCGGCGTCGGCTCGCGCGACGAGACGCCCGCGCAGGCCGGCGCCTCGCACTACCTCGAGCACCTGCTGTTCAAGGGCACCGCGGCGCCGCGACGCGCTGGACATCTCCGCGGCGATCGACGCGGTCGGCGGCGAGATGAACGCGTTCACCGCCAAGGAGTACACCTGCTACTACGCGCGGGTGCTCGACGCCGACCTGCCGCTCGCCATCGACGTCTCTCCGACATGGTCACCTCCTCGCTCATCGACGCCGACGGACGTCGACTGCCGAGCGCGGCGTGATCCTCGAAGAGATCGCCATGCACGAGGACGACCCGGCCGACGTGGTGCACGACCTGTTCGCCCGCGGCCATGCTCGGCGACACCCCGCTCGGCCGCCCGTCCTCGGCACGGTCGACTCGATCAAGCGCTGCCGCGACGCGACCGTCTGGCTTACTACCGGCGGCACTACCGGCCCGACGAACCTGGTCGTCGCCGCCGCCGGCAACGTCGACCACGCCGCGGTCGTCCGGCTGGTCCGGCAGGCCTTCGAGCCGCTGCTGGGTCGCGGCGAGCGGTGAGCCGCGCTCGCCGCCGCGCGAGCCGGCCGGTCCGCATACCGACACCGGCTCAGCGTGCGAGCTCGTCGACCGCGACCGACCGAGCAGGCCAACCTCGTGCTCGGCATGCCCGGCCTGGCCCGCACCGACGAGCGCCGCTTCGCGCTCGGCGTGCTCAACGCCGCGCTCGGCGGCGGCATGAGCTCGCGGCTGTTCCAGGAGGTCCGCGAGAAGCGCGGCCTGGCCTACTCGGTCTACTGGTACACCTGCGCAGTACGCCGACTCCGGCCTGTTCGGCGTCTACGCCGGCTGCCTGCCGCGAAGGTCGACGACGTGCTCGAGATCTGCCGCGACGAGCTCGCAGAAGGTCGCCGACGCACGGCATCGACCGACGAGGAGCTCGCCCGCGGCAAGGGCCAGCTGCGCGGCTCGCTCGTGCTCGGCCTCGAGGACACCGGCTCGCGGATGAGCCGGATCGGCAAGGCCGAGCTGGTGCTACGGCGAGCTGCTCGGCGTCGACGAGATGCTCGCCCGCATCGACGCGGTCACCGCCGGACGACGTGCGAAGCGTCGCCGCGCGACTGCTCGGCGGCCGACCCCGACGCTGGCCGTGATCGGCCCGTTCGACGACGCGGATCGTCTGGCCGCCGCCGTCGCCTGACGCAGGCCGTCGCGCTGGCTGCGCAGGAAGGCGACCCATGAGCGATCACGCGTCGCGGTGCTCGGGCGCGAAGGGCCGGATGGGCTCGCGAGGTCTGCCGCGCCGTCGAGGCCGCCGACGACCTGGAGCTGGTCGCGCGCCGTCGGCCGTCGGGCGACGACCTGGACGCGCTGGTCGAGGCCGGCGCCGAGGTCGCCGTCGACCTCACCCACCCCGGACGCCGTGATGGGCAACCTGCAGTTCGTGCATCGATGCACGGCATCCACGCCGTCGTCGGCACGACCGGCTTCGACGACGAGCGGCTCGCGCAGCTGCGCGGCCTGGCTGCCGACGCGCCGGGCGTCGGGGTCCTGATCGCGCCGAACTTCGGCATCGGCGCGGTGCTGATGATGCGGTTCGCCGCGCAGGCGGCGCCGTTCTTCGAGTCCGTCGAGATCGTCGAGCTGCACCACCCGAACAAGGCCGACGCGCCGTGCGGCACCGCCCGGCGCACCGCCCGCTGGTCGCCGCGGCCCGGGCCGCGGCCGGGGTCGGCGCCGCTCCCGACGCGACGACGTCGGCGCTGGACGGCGCCCGCGGCGCGACCGTCGACGGCGTGCCCGTGCACTCCGTGCGGCTGCGCGGCCTGGTCGCCCACCAGGAGGTGCTGCTCGGCGGGCCGGGGGAGACCCTCACGATCCGGCACGACTCGCTCGACCGCGTCGTCGTTCATGCCGGGCGTGCTGCTCGGCGTGCGTTCGGTGGCCGCACATCCCGGCCTCACCGTCGGCCTCGACGCGTTCCTGGGCCTCGACCGGTCGTGACCGCGCGGCGGGTCGCTACGCCTTGGTCGCGTTGGTCCTGGTCTATGTCGCATTCATCGGCTGGCGTGGCGTGGTGCTGGTCGCCGATGGCCGACCCGCATTTGTGTTGCTCGGCTTCGGCGTCCTGATTCTCCCGGTCGTAGGCGTGATCGTCGTCTGGCGCGAGCTGCGGTTCGGCCTAGCGGCGCAGGAGCTCGGTCGGGCACTCGAGGCCGAGGGTGGACTGCCGTCGGAGCCGTGCCCCGACGGCCGTCCGGTCGGGTCGACCTCGCGGCCGCCGACGAGGTTTTCGAGCGCCGTCGAGCCGAGGTCGAGGCAGCGCCCGACGACTGGCGCGCCTGGTACCGCCTCGCAGTCGCATACGGAGATGCACGCGACACCCGTCGCGGCCGTGCCGCCATGCGCCGCGCCCTCGATCTCCACCGCATGGCCTGACTGCGTCGGCCGTCTGCCGAGGCGAGGCAGGTCAGTGGTGTGGGTAGTACCCAGAAAGCGGACCGGAGTGGCCGTGGATCGCAGCCTCTGCCTCTGCGAGCACGACGAGGGTACTGAGAGCACCAACCGCGGCCAGCACAAAGAGGGCGTCCTCGTGGCCCCCCTTGGCCTCGCCGATGAACCGACGCACCTCGGTATCAGCGCGGGTGAGCTCCGCAGCGCTCGCCGACTCCGCGGCCATCAGGCGCCGGCCTTCCGTCAGCAGAGCGTCGAGGTTGTCCCGACGAAATACCTCCTCGAGGGCCGCCTCGACCAACGCAAGTGTTCGCGCCCCGTCGCTGAGGCGTACGCAAACCAAGTGCGGGTGAAGACCCGCGCGGAGCCTGGCGCGGACCCAAGCCCACAGCAAAGTCAGCAGTTCCTGCTGGTCCGACATCGAGAGCGCGCCGACGCGGTTGGTCAGGGAGTCCAACGCCGCGCGAACCTTCGGGTCTAGGGCTGTGGCCCGTTCGACTTCGGACATCAGGGAAGGCAACCAACGCTGGGGTCGACAGCGACCAGGATGCGATCAGTCGGCGAGAGCCGTACAACTGGGCTTGCGGTCATGCCGGCTTCCATCTCAGCCTCCTTGAGAACCTCTGCGGCGAAAGGTAGCCCGGCGGAGGAGCAGATGTTGGCTTTCAGACACCTGACTCGGTTCTCCGAACAGCGGCGGCTCAGCCGAGGGCACGTATGCCGGCGGCGACGGCGGCCGCGCCGAAGATGACGATGAGGAAGTTCGCCCGCAGCATCAGCGCGACCACCGCGAACGCCAGCCCGGCCGCGCGCGCATCCACGACGACGGACTTGCCGGAGGCGAATGTCTGCACCGCCGTGAGCGCGACCAGCAATGCGATCGGGATCAGCATCGCGACGCGTCGCACGACCGGCTTCTCGAGGACGTGCCCAGGGACCGACAGGCCGCCCAGCTTTAGCAGGTACGACCCGACTGACGTGGCCAGTACGGCGGCCCAGATCATGGGGCCCCGGTGGTGGCGACGGCGAGCCCGGCGGCCACGCCGACGACACCCGCGACCAGTACCGGCACACCCGGGGTCAGCCAGGGCGTGAGCAGCAGCGCGACCGCGGCGGCCGCGCCCGCGACCAACCATCCGCCGCGCATGCGCAGCTGCGGCCAGACCAGCGCGAGGAACGCGGCGCCAACCGCGGCGTCCAGCCCGAAGTCCTCCGGGTCCCCGAGAGCGGTCGCACCCGCGGCGCCGACGAAGGTCATGATGTTCCACCAGACGAAGATCGTCAGCCCGGTGAGCCAGAACGCGAGCCTCGCCGCCCGGCCGTCGTGCGCCGTGTCGTCCTGCGCGATCGTCATGGCGGTCGACTCGTCGATCACGAAGTGCGCCGCCACCGCCTTGTGAACGCCGCGCACCTTTAACACGGGCGCGATCCGCAGGCCGTACATCGTGTTGCGCAAGCCGAGCAGCAGTGCGGTCATCGTCCCAGTCACGCCCGACCCGCCGGCGCCGAGCACGCCGACCAGGGCAAACTGCGACCCCCCAGTGAACGTGAGCACCGACATCGCGCATGCCTGCAGCACCGACAGGCCGGACGTTGTGGCCAGTGCGCCGAAGCTGATGCCGTAGGTGCCGACGGCCAGGCCCAGCGACAACGCGTCCCGCACGACCTTGCGCCGAGCAGCGAGCCAGTCCGCCGACGCGGACTCCGAGCTCAACGGCGGCGCTCCTCGCGGCTGGCCCCGACATGCGTCTCCACCCACTCGTTGAGCGGGCGCAGCGCGCGCCAGTCGTCGCGCACCCGGGTCAACGCCTTCCGAGAGTGCAGCGTTGCCCCGGGCTGCAAGGTGCGCCACGGGGTCAGCGAGCGGTGCCGCAACAGGTCGATCCGCGGGTGCTCCGGGTCCACACCGCGCGGCCGGGTCTTCATGACGTCACCACCCAGCTCGAAGCCTTTCTTCACTAGCGCTTGCGTCATCGCCGCGAGCTCGGCGCCGGTCGTGTCGTCGAGCACCGCTGCCCGGTAGCGCTCCACTTGGTCGGGGGAGTGCTCGTAGAACCCAGCCGCGGTCATCAGACCGTCGGCGCTGATCTGCGTGTAGTAGCCCATGCCGCCCGCCGTGGCCGCGAAGCCGCCCTGGAAGGTCTTGTACGGCGACTTGTCCTTGCTGAAGCGCACATCGCGGTATGGCCGGAACACCTTCGCCTCGCCGAACTCCTCGCGCAGCTCCTCCATCAGGGCGTCCATCGGGTCGCGGATCGCCGACTCCCAGACGTGCTTGTGCGCCTGCCAGAAGTCCTTGGTGTTCTCGACCTCGAGCCGTTCGTAGAACTCGATCCCTTCCGGCGGGAAGCCGGCGAACCTCATGCGCGCTCCTCTTCAAGTGACGTATGCAGCCTGACCTGGCGAACCATGAAGCGGCCGTCCCCATCCAGGTCGAGCTCGCGGAAGGCGCCGTCGGGGCCGAATCCGTGCTCGGTGAAGAACATCCGGGTGCGGTCGTCGTCGGCGACGACCCAGTGCGTCAACGCGGAGAAGCCGTCGGAGCGCGCAACGTCCGCCACCGCCGCCACGAGCCGCGAACCGTGACCATTGGCGCGATGCTCCGGGTCGACATGCACGGTCAGCAGCTCGGCCTCGTGATCGGGGTCGGCGTCCGGGTCAGCACTGGGTCCCAGCGCGGCGACCCCGCATACGCGCTCGCCCTCGAGCGCGACCAGCACCCGGTGCCGCGGGCTGGGTGCCGCGCGGACCGCCAGGTCCCATGATGCTGTCAGGTCGGCGACGTCCAGCGCGTCCAGTCGCGCGTCGGTCAGCACGTGATCGGCGCGCCAGGCCGCGAGCTGGATGCGGGCGATCGCTGCGGCCTCGTCGACCCGGGCCGGGCGCACGCTCATGACGGCGGCGGGGGGAGCCATCCGGACATCCTGACGTACGCCACCGACGTGCGGATGATGACGCCCGCCGCAGATGCCGGTCGAAATCGGCGGCAACGTCAACATCTGCGGGAAGTAAGGGACAGGCGCGTCGCCCTCTTGATGTCGGCGGTGGAAGTTAGGCTCGCGCCGGCTGAACGGATGGCAAGGGAGTTCGGGTGTCCAGCGAGAACGGCTCATCGCGAGATCGAGTTCCGCAGCGACGTGAGAGTCGAGCTTGTCCGCGCCTCGCACGCGACTCCGACGTCCTCTGGGCTGCTCGGGTGTCGACGAAGGGAGAGCAGTCACTCCAGGACGTCAACGCGGATGCGGACCGGTCTCAGGGCCTCATCAACTACCTCATGCGGGATCGTCACGGCTGCTACGACGAGCTGACGGAAGTACTCACAACGGAGGGATGGAAATTCTGGCCCGACGTGCGTGGTGATGAGCAGTTCGTCACACTGCTCCCCGGACGACCGCATCGAGTACCAGAGAGCCGAACGTCACGTCGTGAAGACCGTTTGTGGCCCGATGGTCAGTCTTTCGCTGAATCATGTCGATCTTCTCGTGACTCCCGATCATCGGATGCTGGCACGACGTCGGAACCGTCCACAACTTGAGCGCTGGGATCTCGTGCCAGCCCGCGCGTTCATGGATGCCTCGCATCGAATCCGCATGGGCGGCGGTCAATGGGAGGCAGACGGCACGCGGCAGCCTTGGCCGCCGGGATTCATGGCGTTGCTGGGTTTCTTCATCGGCGACGGCTACTCAAGTGGAGGAACTCCCTCGTTCCGACTCCGCAAGGCGCGCGAGATCGAGTTTCTGCACGCCGAGGCCGGGCGGGCTGGCTTCACGGTCAATCAGAGCGGGGACCGCTATTGGCTGTTGGCAGACGAAGACTTCCGACTGTTCGCGAAGAAGTGCTACGCGTCGGACCGACAGAAGAGTCATTCCGTGGGAGATGCTCCAACAGTCTCCTGCCGAATTGGCGGAGCTACTCAAAGGCTTGATGCACTCTGACGGGTCAGTCAGCAGCACGGGGAAGCAGACGTACAGCACGACGTCCTATGCGCTTGCTGGCCAGCTGCAGGAGCTTGTGCTCAAGCTTGGCCGGGCAGCCGTGGTCGCCGAAGCGTCGTTCGAGAATGACGCTCGGCATTTCGGCACCAAGCCACGTTATCGAGTCACTATCTATCGAGATCGGAACCTCGAGCCACGCGTCGGATGGACGCGGGAGGCACGCAGGCGCCAGGTCCAGGTCGTGAAGTACTCCGGTCGGGTGCACTGCGTCACAGTGCCGAACGGTGTCCTCTATGTGCGGCGCTACGGGAAGCCCGCGTGGTGTGGAAACACGCCCTTCGAGCACAACTCCATGACGTTCTACGTCAATGCACCGATCTTCGTTTGCCGAGAGTTTCAGCGGCACCGGATCACCAGTTACAACGAGGAGAGCGGGCGCTATCGAGAACTCAATCCGGTGTTCTATGTGCCCGCTCCTGATCGACGCCTCGTCCAACAGGGCAAGCCGGGTGCGTACGAATTCGTGGAGGGAAGCGAACGCCAATACCGGATCACCGACGAGGCCACCAAGCGAGCAGCCATTGCGGAGTACGACTCCTACCGGAGATGCTCGACGCGGGCGTCGCGCGCGAGGTCGCTCGGGGCGTGCTGCCGGTGGCATCTACTCATCGACCTACGTGACGATGAATGCGCGCTCGTTGATGAACTTCCTGTCGCTTCGGCCCAAACGACCGAATCAAACTTCCCGTCCTTCCCGCAACGGGAAATCGAGATGGTCGCCGAGCAGATGGAGGAGGAGTTCGCCCGGCTCATGCCGATCACCCACGGCGCCTTCGTCGCGAACGGCCGGGTCGCGCCGTAGCGAGCCGCCCCGGCAAGCCCGGTAGCCTCGAGGCCATGGCTCCGACCGCACAGCCCGGCGTCCCGTTCGGCCGAGTCCTGACGGCGATGGTGACTCCCTTCGCCGCGGACGGCTCGCTCGACCTCGATGCGGCCCAGCAGCTCGCCACCGATCTGGTCGAGCTCGGCTGCGACGGGCTGGTGCTCAACGGCACCACCGGCGAGTCGCCGACCACCAGCGACCAGGAGAAGTCCGCGCTGATCGCGGCCGTGCTGGCGGCGGTCGGCGACCGGGCGCACATCGTCGCCGGCGTCGGCACCAACGACACCCACCACACGATCGAGCTCGCCCGCCAGGCCGAGCAGGCGGGTGCGCACGCGCTGCTGGTCGTCACGCCCTACTACAACAAGCCGCCGCAGTCCGGGCTGCTCGCGCACTTCCGCGCGGTCGCCGACTCAACCGGCCTGCCGGTCGTGCTCTACGACATCCCCGGCCGGACCGGCGTGCCCATCGCCACCGAAACCCTGGTCCGGCTGTCCGAGCACCCGCGGATCGTGGCCAACAAGGACGCCAAGGCGGACCCGTTCGCAGCCCAGCAGGTCATGCACGCATGCGACCTCGCCTACTACTCCGGCGACGACGCGTTGACCCTGCCGCTGCTGGCGGTGGGCGCTGTCGGGGTCGTCAGCGTGACCGCTCACCTGGTCGCGGACCGGATCGCCGCGTGCATCGAGGCATACCTCGCCGGCGAAGTGACCAAGGCGCGCGAGATCAACGACGGGCTCGTGCCGGTAACCACCGGGGTGATGACCCGGACCCAAGGCGTGATCATGGTCAAGGCCGGCCTCGACCTGCTCGGCCGAGTCGGTGGCGGATCTCCTCGGATGCCGCTGCCGGCGGCCACCGACGCTGAACGCGAACAGCTGCGGGCCGACCTCCGGGCCGGCGGTTTCGACCTGTGAGCCACCCGCACCCCGACCTCGGACCACCGCCGGCACTGCCCGCCAACGGGCTGCGCGTCGTCCCGCTCGGCGGGATCGGCGAGATCGGTCGCAACATGACGGTCTTCGAGCATGCCGGCCGGCTGCTCATCGTCGACTGCGGCGTGCTGTTCCCCGAGGACCACCAGCCGGGCGTCGACCTGATCCTGCCGGACTTCGAGTACATCCGGGACCGGCTGGACGACGTCGACGGCGTGGTGCTGACCCACGCGCATGAGGACCACATCGGCGCTGTCCCATACCTGCTGCGGGAGAAGCCGGACATCCCGCTGATCGGCTCGCGGCTGACGCTCGCCTTCATCGAGGCCAAGCTGCGCGAGCACCGGATCACCCCGTACACCCTCGAGGTCCGCGAGGGCCAGGTTGAGCAGATCGGTCCGTTCGCGTGCGAGTTCGTCGCGGTCAACCACTCGATCCCGGACGCGCTGGCGGTTGCGATCACGACGGCCGCCGGTGTAGTGCTGCATACCGGTGACTTCAAGATGGACCAGCTGCCGTTGGACGGCCGGATCACCGACCTGCGCGCGTTCGCGCGACTTGGTGTCGCCGGGGTCGATCTGTTCCTGGTCGACTCGACCAATGCCGAGGTCCCGGGCTTCGTGCGCACCGAGCGCGAGATCGAGCCGGTGCTCGACCGGGTGTTCGCCGAGGCGCGCCGACGCGTGGTGGTTGCCTGTTTCGCCTCGCACGTGCATCGGGTCCAGCAGATCCTCGACGCTGCGGCCCGGCACCGGCGCAAGGTCGCGCTCGTCGGCCGCTCGATGGTGCGCAACATGGGGGTGGCGCGGGACCTCGGCTACCTGCGGATCGAACCCGGTCTGGTCATCGAGCTGGACCAGATCGACGACCTCCTCGACGAGCAGGTCGTGCTGCTGTGCACCGGCTCGCAGGGCGAGCCCATGGCTGCGCTGTCCCGCATCGCCAACCGCGACCACCGGATCCGGGTGGGGGAGGGCGACACCGTGATCCTGGCGTCGTCGATGGTCCCGGGCAACGAGAACGCCGTGTTCCGAGTCATCAACGGGCTGACTCGCCAGGGCGCGCGGGTGGTGCACCAGGGCAACGCGCTCGTGCACGTCAGCGGGCATGCCGCCGCAGGCGAGCTGGCCTACTGCTACAACATCGTCGGCCCACGCAACGTCATGCCGGTGCACGGGGAGTGGCGGCACCTGCGGGCGAATGGAGCGATCGCCATCGCGACCGGCGTTCCGCCCGAGCGGGTCGTGCTCGCCGAGGACGGCGTGGTCGTCGACCTGGTGGACGGGGTGGCCGCGGTCGTCGGGGCGGTGCCGTGCGGCTACGTCTATGTGGACGGCGCGTCGGTCGGGGATGTCACCGAGTCCTCGTTGAAGGACCGGCGCATCCTCGGCTCCGAGGGGTTCATCTCGGTCCTGGTCGTCGTCGACACCGTGAACGGGAAGGTGACTGCGGGACCGGAGATCCATGCCCGGGGCTTCCTCGAGGACGACGCCGCCTTCGACGCGGTCCTGCCAAGGATCTCCTCCGCACTCGAAGACTCGTTGCTGGCCGGGACGACCGATCCCCACCAGCTGCAGAAGCAGATCCGCCGGATCGTCGGGAAATGGGTCAGCGACACGCATCGCCGGCGGCCGATGATCATCCCGGTCGTCGTCGAGGTTTGACCTGTCATGCGTTTCGTGCGCCCCGCCGCACGTTTCGTCTGACAGCTCGACGGACCGTGGACGCTGTCAGACGATCCGCGTCACCGGTGACGCGAAACGGCTGACAACTCATGTGGCTACCGGGAATAGCGAGGTCGGACGTCTAGCCTGACAAGCATGGCCAGCCGCACGACGGCGACCAAGCCGAGGGCTGCCTCGGGGCGGTCCGCATCCTCCGCCCCACGACGGTCCGGCTCGTCCACCCGATCGGGCGGGCGGGCCGGGCCAGCCAGGCGGTCTGCGCCGCGCCGTCGCCCGCCCACCAGGCCCGGGCCGGTCCCGCGCGCGTTGCGCGCCATCGTGCGGGCCCTCGCCCGAGCGGTGACCGCGATCCTCCGCGGCATCTGGCTCGGGCTGGCCGCCGTCGTGCGCGGCCTGTGGATCGGCATCTCACGGCTCAGTGGTCGGCTGGCCAGGGCGGGCGCGAAAGCCGCGCGCGACCTGGATACCGCGCACCGGCGCGACGGTCTCGGCCTGCTGATCATTGGCGTCGCGATCCTCATCGCCGCGGCCTCCTGGTGGGGGCTGGGCGGGGCGGTCGGCGACAGCACTGGCGCGCTCGTCGAGGGCACCACCGGTGCGCTCGACTGGCTCGTGCCGTTCGGGCTTGTGGCCATTGCCTGGCGGCTGTTGCGTCATCCCGACCGCAACGTGCCGGTCGGTCGGCTGCTGGTCGGGTGGGGGGCGCTGATCTTCGGCGTGCTCGGGGTGTGGCATACGGTCCAGGGCTCGGCGGTCCCACCCGACGGCGCGACCGCGATGCGCAGTGGCGGCGGACTCCTTGGCTTCCTCGCGTCCTCGCCGCTGGTGACTGCTGTGACCCCGTGGCTGGCGATCCCGTTCCTGGCCATGCTGACCGCGTTCGGTGCCCTCGTCATCAGCGGCACGCCGGTACACCGGGTGCCCGCGCGGCTCAAGGAGATCGAGGCGCGGCTGCTGGGGCGCGACCAACCCGAATCCCCGACCGATGGGCCGCTCGACCAAGCCGAGACGCAGGTCATCGAACTCCCGTCCCGGTCGCGGCCACGCCGCCGGGTGGCCGTGATGGCCGAGCCGGACACCGACGAGGCGCATACGTCCGACGGGCCGGTTGCGGTCGTCGGTGCACCCACCACCGATCGCGACGCGGTGGCTCCCGCGGACCCGATCCCCGCTCGGGCCGAGCAGCTGGCCCTGTCCGGCGACATCACGTACCACCTGCCGCCGATCGACGCCCTCAAGGCCGGCGCCGCGCACAAGGCACGGACGCCGGCCAATGACCGCGTCGTCGAGGCGCTCACCACCGTGCTCGACCAGTTCGAGATCGACGCGCAGGTCACCGGGTTCACCCGGGGTCCGACCGTCACCCGATACGAGGTCGAGCTCGGCCCCGCGATCAAGGTCGAGCGGGTCACCGCGCTGTCGCGCAACATCGCGTATGCGGTCGCGTCGGCGGACGTCCGCATCCTGAGCCCGATCCCAGGCCGGTCCGCCATCGGCATTGAAATCCCGAACGTCGACAAGGAGATCGTGAGCCTGGGCGACCTGCTGCGCAGCAAGGTCGCACGGGACGACCACCACCCGATGGTCGTGGGCCTGGGCAAGGACGTCGAGGGTGGCTTCGTCGTGGCGAACCTCTCGCGGATGCCGCACCTGCTGGTCGCCGGGGCAACGGGTTCCGGCAAGTCGAGCTTCATCAACTCGATCATCTGCTCGGTCCTGCTGCGCGCGACCCCCGACGAGGTGCGGCTCGTGCTCGTCGACCCGAAGCGCGTCGAGCTCACCGCATACGAGGGCATCCCGCACCTTGTGACGCCCATCATCACGCTGCCGAAGAAAGCGGCGGAGGCGCTGCAGTGGGTCGTCCGTGAGATGGACATGCGCTACGACGACCTGGCCGCCTTCGGGTTCAAGCACGTCGACGACTTCAACAAGGCCGTCCGCGCAGGCACCGTGACCGTGCCCGAGAAGAGCGGGCGGGCGCCGCAGCCGTACCCCTACCTGCTGGTCATCGTCGACGAGCTCGCAGATCTGATGATGGTCGCGCCGCGCGACGTCGAGGACGCGATCGTCCGGATCACCCAGCTGGCCCGCGCGGCGGGCATCCATCTGGTGCTCGCGACGCAACGGCCGAGCGTCGACGTCGTGACCGGGCTGATCAAGGCGAACGTGCCGTCGCGGCTGGCGTTCGCGACCTCGAGCCTGGCCGACAGCCGGGTCATCCTCGACCAGCCGGGCGCGGAGAAGCTGGTCGGTCAGGGCGACGCGCTCTTCCTGCCGATGGGCGCGAGCAAACCCATGCGCATCCAGGGTGCGTGGGTCACCGAGCCGGAGATCCACGTGGTGGTCAAGCACTGCGCGGAGCAGCTGACGCCGACCTACCGGGAGGACGTCACGTCCGTGCAGAGCGCGCGGCGGGAGGTCGACGAGGACATCGGCGACGACCTCGACCTGTTGTGCCAGGCGGTCGAGCTTGTGGTCACGACGCAGTTCGGGTCGACCTCCATGCTGCAGCGCAAGCTTCGCGTCGGCTTCGCGAAGGCTGGTCGGCTGATGGACCTGATGGAGTCCCGAGGCATCGTCGGCCCCTCGGAGGGTTCCAAGGCCCGGGACGTGCTCGTGAAGGCGGACGAGTTGGACGAGGTGCTTGCTGGGTTGCGTGGCGGCTAACACCTGGTGACGAGGCGTCGATCAGATCCGATCGTGTCCTGTCCGTGATCACGGCCGCATAGAATTGCGGCGTCTCCCTTCCCCCGAAACTGGAGGCTGGACCGGTGTCCATCGGCGAAACCCTGGCCGGCGCGCGCCGGCAGAAGGGGTTGTCCACCCAGGACATCGCCGACACCACCAGGATCCGACGCACCGTTGTCGAGGCCATCGAGCGCGACGACTATGCGCTGTGCGGTGGCGACGTGTATGCCCGCGGGCACATCCGCAGCATCGCCAAGGTCGTTGGGTTGGACCCAGCCCCGTTGCTCGCCGACTTCCAGTCCGGCCACCAGGACGACGCCCCCGCGGTGCGGACCATCTTCGAGGCGGACAAGGCGGCCAAGCCCGAACGTCGGCCGAACTGGAGCGCCGCGATGGGCGCGGTGCTCGTGCTGCTCGTCGCGGTCGGCATCTTTCAAGCCAGCCGCGGCGGGAGCGACGGTGACGGCGACGGCAACGACCTCACCGCCGGGCAGACCACGAGTCCGTCGGCTGAGGCGTCCCCCTCGGAGTCTGTGGCCCCGCCGCCATCGGCACCGTCGCCGACTCTGGTGGCCGAGGTCCCTCCCGGGGTCAGCGTGCGGCTCACCGTGAACGGCGGAACGACGTGGGTGTCCGCGGTAGCCGGTGAGACCGAGGTGTTCGAGGGGCTGGTGCACACCGGCGAGGTCAGGGACTTCGGCGACCCCAACCGGGTCAAGCTTGTGCTCGGCAACGCGGGTGTGGCGAACCTGTTCGTCAATGGCAAGGACCTCGGCACCGCCGGCGGCCCCGGCGAAGTCGTGACCGTGACCTTCGTGCCCGGAGATCCGACCGCCGCCCTCGCCCCCGGCTGATCCGTCTTACGCAACGATGTGCCGCCGCTTCGAATAGACCGTCATTCAGACACTTCGATCATCAGCGGCTGCAGGTGGCCAGAGCGCTCAGAGGGCCTTGAACTCGACGGTGACCTGGACCTGGTCGGTGCTCGTGTTGCCGCTGGCGTCCCAGACGTCGAGCCGCAGGGTGAAGGCGGTGATGACGCCGGCGCCGGCGCCGACCTCGAGCATCGTGGTTTCGTTCGCGCAGTCGACGACCGCCTGGATGCCACCGCCATGAGTCTGGGTGGCGTCGTCGGGGACGTTGTTGCCCTGGCAGGCGATGCGCTCGACGAGGTTCTCGTCGATCACGGTCCAGCGGAAGTACGTGCCGGCCACGACCCCGTCCTCGGTGTCGAAGGCGCGTCCGTCGAGTTCGACCTCGACGTCGTGGCCCTCGGTCGCCACGAGCTCGGATCCGTTGGTCGGCGCGTCGATGACGACGCTCGGCGGGTTGCCGTCCACCTCGATGACCCGGAACTCGCGGGTCTTCGTGACGACGGTGCCGTGGTCGGCGGTGAACGTCGCAACATAGTTGCCCGGCGTCAGCGCGCCGGCGCTCACCTGGGCGACATGCCCTGACTTGCTCACGACCACGGAGTCACTTCCGGCGCGCCGGATCTGCCAGGTCACTGCGTTCTCCGGCAGCCGGCCATGGGTCACCGGGTCCTCGGACTCGCCGTACAGGTCGACCGACGAGGTCTCGTTGACCTTCTCGTCCGGCAGCGGGGAGAGAATCTTGATCTCAGGAGCCGGCCGGAAGACCTGCACCATGACCTTGGTGGTCGCGGTCTGCCCGAGCACGTCGTTGACCGTCGCGCTCACCCAGTACGGCCGGTCCTGGTCGAACTCGAACCCGGACATCTGCAGGGTCGGCTCCGTATGCAGGTTCGCACCGTCGACCGCCCAGGTGATGGGCAGCGGCGAACCCTTGAAGTCGGTGGCCGTCGCGGTGAGGTCGAGCCAGGTCCCCGGCAGGACCTCCTCCTTGTCCGTGGGCGACGTGATCTCGACGGTGGGGGCGGTCGCCTCGACTCCGAGCGCCGACATGACGGCGGCGAGGGCGTTGACCCGGCGCCGATGCCCATCGATCACACCGTCGAAGCCGACGCCATCGGTGTGCGCGGTGTCGCGCAGGATCGCCCAGACCTCGCCGGCGGACAACGTCGGGTCGGCGGCCATGACCAGGGCGGCAACACCGGCGACGAACGGTGAGGCGAAACTGGTGCCGGACATCCAGTCGACGGAGGCATAGCGCGGGTTGGGTAGCCCCAGGGTGTAGTACGGGCCGTAGATCTCGACTGACTCGTCGCTCTCCTTCGAGCCGTAGTTCGAGCCGGGGGCCTTCCAGGGCGACCGCTTCTCGAGGCCGCCGACGCAGATGACGTGCTTGCTCTCGCAGGGGAACACCAAGCGCGACTCCCAGCAACGCTTGCCGATGCAGTTCTCGCTGTCGACGTTGCGTCCGTCGTTGCTGGCGGCCGCAAAGGAGAGAACGCCACGGTCCTTAACGGACTCCAGGAAGTTGTCCCAGACGCTGCGCGCGGCGGCCATG
This sequence comes from uncultured Actinomycetota bacterium, assembly GCA_963836025.1. Classification (GTDB taxonomy): domain Bacteria; phylum Actinomycetota; class Actinomycetes; order JBEVHX01; family JBEVHX01; genus JBEVHX01. The sequence goes on along the minus strand of CAWIIE010000005.1, from coordinate 476,969 downwards.
CCGAAGGTGACGTCCGAGCTCCAGCTCATGTTGACGATGCGCGGCTTCTCCTCGTTCACCATGTCCCGCACCCGCTTGAACGCGGCATACGTGTCCTTGGCGTGCGCCACCGCGATCAGCTCACCGACCGGTCCGGCTGGACCGGCCGCGCCGAATTCGTTGTCGACGCGTCCCATGGCGGCGATCGCGACGTTGGTGCCGTGGACGCCGAAATGGTGACCTTGCCCCCACTCGGCCTTGCGGATCTTCCGGGTCTCGGGCAGGTCCTTGTTCTCGACGAAGCCACCGTCGTCGATCATGATCTCGACCTTGTTGTCGAGCTTGCCGTGGTTCTCCAGCAGCTGCCACGCGGCGGTGACGCCGGTGTCCTGCTCGCCGCCGGTCATCAGGTAGGACCACGTGAACGAGTTCGGGTTGTCCTCGAACCCCTCGATCGTGCGGCCGTCGGCGATGTCGTCGCTCTCGGTCAGCCAGTTCAGCGACACCTCGGTGCCGTGGTCGGCCGTCTCCCGCGCGAGCGCGGCGAGCAGCTGCAGCGTGCGCTCGCTGCTGGCCGTGTTCTCGCCGGCATGGATCGGCTCGAAGCTTTCGAGGTCTGCGGGCAGGCCGGACACGTCGACGTCAGAGGGATCGATCCGGAGCAGGTATGCGCCGCCGCCGAGCTCGTCGGCGACCGTCGCGTTCAGTCGAGCGGCGACCTCCTCGAGCGCTGCCGCATCCGGCACTGAGACCGCGAGCTCGTCGAGCACGACGTCGGAGGCCGTCCCGTCCGGGGTGACCAGGCGCCCGACCGGGCGGGGTGCGTCGCCCTCGTGCAGTCCCTCGACCTCGGCGACGGACGGCGTCATCGTGGGGTCCACCGTGAATGTGGTCGGACCGGACGGGGGCGGGGTGACGCCTGCCGGGGCCTGGACCGCTTCGGCCGGGTCGGCAGCCGCCGTCGAGGTGGTCTTCGTCGGCCATGAGACCGCGGCCAGGCCGACAGCGGTGAGGCTGACGAGTGAGATCGCGGCGAACGCGAGGCGCTTGGACTGCAGCTTCATCGTGAATCCTCCGGCGCTCCGGGACCCCGGGGGCGGGTCCACTGAGGGTGAGATGGCGCCGGGTCGATCCGGGTCACAGAAACTTCGTGCAAGATCACGGGTGGGTCGGGTGGACCCGCCCGTGGTCGTGCCCCAGACGATTGGTCAGCCCGGCAGCTCATCCAGCCGGAGCGGGATCGTGATGGTTCCTCGGTCGGCCGTCGGAGACGGCGGGGTCGGCGGGGTCGTGAACCCGAGCTCCTTCGCGGGGCCGCACTCGTGGATCGCCTCGCCGGTCGCCGTCCGGCCGAGGCTGTCGGTCGCGGTGACCACGATCTTGATCACTGAGGTAGGGCCGGGCTTCGGGGGAGCCGAGCCGGCGGTCGCCGCCAGCGTCCCGGTCCAGATGTCCGGGCCCTGGTCCGGCGCAGGAGCCATCGCAACCGAGCCCTGCTGCCCATCAGCGAACCACTCGAGCTGGACCGATCCGGTCCCGGCAGGAGCGTTGATCCGGGCCGTCACCAGAGTCTGCGCCGGCACCGTGCAGAACGGGTCGAGTCTCAGGTCCAACACCTCGGGTCCGGGCGGTGTCTGGTCGGGGACGGTGGACTCCGGCTCCGCGGTGTCTGGGTCCGCCGTGCCCGGGTCTGTGCGCCTGGCTCCGTCGTGTCCGGCTCGGCGGTACCCGGGACCTGCGTGTCGGGGGAGCTGGACTCGGGGTTGGGCCGTCGTCGTGTCGGGAGCGCGATCTGTGGGTCCGGGTCCGGGTCCGGGTGCGGTGTGGGCAGCGGAATCGTCACGTCAAACGTCGGCTCGACGTGGCACGCGTGCGCCGGGTCGAACAGGTCGAAGTCCTCGGGGATATCCGCCTCCGGCGGTGAGTTCCGCGAGCTCGCGCAGGAAGTCCGACGAGGGCACGCGTGTCGCCCTTGTTCACGGCCATCGCGACATTGATCTCGGCGTCGTCGGCGTCGAACGCGCCCGGCAGGAACTTGCTGATCCGCGCCGCCCCACCGGTCACGTCGCCGTTCTTGGTCTGCTCGGTCGCGCTCGACCCGTCCCAGCCGAGCGGGTTCACGCCGCTGGCGCCGGGCACCGCATCGGCTCCCATGAGCTCGACTGTCTCCGGCTCCAGAGCGCGAAGGTTGTTGCTGCCCCGGTCGATCGCACACATGACGCGGGTCAGATCGCGGGCCGTCGCAGACCAGCCACCGGTGGCCAGACCGAGCCGGCTGACGATCGTCGGGTTCAGCCCTTGCTCGCTGTCCGGCGCATACGGCACGTCGCTGCCGCTGTGAGGTTGCGCGTCCAGCTCGCTGATGTCGGCGTTGTTCGGCACCACGTCAATCAGACCGAGTGGCTCGAGGACGTGGTTCTCGACGTATGCGCGGTAGTCGCCCTCGTCGCTTGCGTTGCCAGCGATGTAGCCGGCGACGGAGAAGCCCTGGTTCGAGTACTTCTCCTGCGTGCCGGGGTCAAGGACGAATGGCGCGCCTGCGTCGGACAGCCCCATCAGGAACGCCTGGTGCGTCTGGGCCGTCGTGACGTCGTCGACGGAGATGCCGGCGAGCTCCGCCGCTGCTTCCTGCGCCCCCTTGCCGCTCTTCGAGAAGCCCGCGGTGTGGCTCAGCAGGTGGCGCACCTGCACGGTGCTCGCGCGAGCCATCGTGGTCTCGATCTGCTCCTCGTATGCGGCCTGGTTGAGCAGCGCCCAGTTCAAGGACGGCATCTCATCGAGGTGCTCGGCCGGCGGGAAGTACTCGCCCAAGTTGTCGACGCCGGCGACCATCGCGTCGAAGTAGTCGGCCGGATCCTCGAGCACGCCCCCGGGTTCGAACACCACGCCCGGCGTGGCGCCCGGGTCCGATCCCCACAGGGGTGTCGCGGACGGCGCATACACGTGCTGGTCGAGGTCGAGCCGGCCGTCCTCGACGAGCTGGAGCGCACCAACGGTGGTGATGAACTTGGACACGCTGCCGATCCGGCTGCGGGTCTCCGGCTGCATGAGCCGCTTGGTCGTCATATCGGCGAACCCGTAGCCCTTGGCCCAGACAAGCCGGCTGTCCTTGGTGATGGCGACGGTCGCGCCGGGAGCGCCCTTGTCGGCGAGGTAGGCCAGGATCTTCGCGTCGAGGGACTGGCCGTCCACGAACGCGAGCGCCTGCGCGCCTGAGCCGGTCACCGGCACCACGACGGTGCCCTCGTCGCACCCGGCGAGCACGGGGGCGAGGACACCGAGCGCGGCGACGGTGGCAATGGTCGAGATCGTGCGGTTCATCGCAAGCCTCCGATCCAGGGACCCCGGGGGCGGGTCCGCTGGTATCAGGACGGCGAAGGGCCGGCTCCGGTCACAGAAAACCGCGGACTCTCCGCAACGATGTGCCGCCGAGTCGGCCAATCCGATACGACGGCACATCGTTGCGAATCAGGGGCCCGCACCCGAAAAGTTGTGACCTTCCGCTACCGCGCCCGTCTTACAGGCGTGGACGAGACTCCCGAGGCTTTGGCGTGCCCGACGCAACGGCTCAGTACCCTGAGCCGATGGACGACGCGGACCTGGTCCGCAGCGCGGCCACGGGGGACCGCGACGCCTGGGCGTCGATCTACGACCGGTACGCCGATCGGCTGCACGACTACGCCTGGACGATCGTGCGCAACCGCGAGGACGCGGAGGACGCCCTTCAGGACACCTTCGTCGCCGCCGCGAGCAAGATCGGCCAGTTGCGCGACCCGTCCGCCTTGCGGCCCTGGCTGTACGCGATCTGCCGCAACCAGGCACTCGGCCGGACCCGCGCCCGGGCCAGGGAAGTGCCGACCGACGAGGTGCCGGAGCTGATGCCGCCGGCGCCTGAGCAGCGCGACCTCGACATCGAGGAGATGCGCACCCTGGTTTGGGCCGCCGCTGGCGGCCTGGCTCGCACGTGACCGCGCGGTGCTGGACCTGCACCTGCGCCAGGGATTGGACGGCGCGGAGCTTGGCGCCGCGCTCGAGGTCAGCCCGCACAACGCGACCGTGATGTTGTCCCGCGTCCGCGACCACGTGGACCGCTCGCTCGGTGCACTGCTCGTTGCGCGTACCGGGCGGGGCGAGTGCGCAGAACTCGACGCACTGCTCGTCGGGTGGGACGGCACCATGAACCCGTTGCTGCGCAAGCGGGTCGCGCGGCACATCGACAACTGCGAGGTATGCGGCGAACGGCGCCGTCGCCTGGTGTCCCCGACGGTGCTGCTGTCCGGCGTGCCGATCCTGCCGGCGCCGTTGTACCTGCGCGACCGGGTGCTCGACGACGCGGTGGCGGTCGCCAAGGGTGGCGCGGCGCCGTCCGGCCGGTCGCCGAGCGGGTTGGTGCGCTCGCGCCGGCGTGGGCTGTGGTGGGGCGCGGCCGCCGGCAGCGCGGCCGTGCTGGTCGGCGCGTTGCTGCTCGTGCCGGGCGACGACCCGTCCTCGTCCGCAGTGACGACGACCCCGAGTCCGACGCCGAGCCAGTCTGCGGAGCTCTTCGATCCAGAGTCTTCGTCCGGTTCGTCCCGTCATCAACCTCGCCGTCGTCGCCGAGCCCAAGCTCAACCGTGGCGAGTGCGGTGGTCTCCCCGTCGCCGACTCCATCCGTTGCCGGGCCACCGGGCCCGGCGCCGTCGCCGACGCCAACGACTGGGGCTCCCGCGATCCCGCCGCCCGCGGCGCCACCAGCTCCGCCGCCGCCCCCACCACCTCCACCGCCGGGTGCGCTGCAGTTCTCGGGCGGGACGCTCACGTTCGGGTTCTCCGCAACGCAGCTCACCGGGTCCCTGCGGAACACCGGCGGCAGCCCGGTCGCCTGGTCGGTCAGCAGCCCGGCCGGCTGGCTCACGGTCTCGCCCTCGTCCGGATCGACGCCGCCCGGTGGGTCGACCGCCGTCGTCGTCACGCTGAACCGGGCCGCCGCGCCTGAGGGTACGCACACCGGATCGCTGACGGTGAGCGGTGCGCCGAACGGTCCGATCTCGATCCCGTTCAGCGCCACTGTCGACCGACCGCCGGTCATCAGCTCCGTGTCGGCCAACCGCGATTTCGTGAGCTTCAACCCGGACTGCGTGACCACCGCGACCGCCCAGGTCAGCGACGCCACGCTGCGGACCGTGACGCTGTTCTGGGAGATGGATGCGACCGGCGTCCGCAGCGTTCGCGATGCAGGACAACGGCACGCGTGGCTGGACCGCCCAGATCGGCCCGGCGCCGACCCTCGGCGAGCAGGTGCGCTGGTGGGTGGTGGCGACCGACGCCGCGCAGAACAGCACTCGCGCCGACGGGACCGACCCTGCCGGTCGAGCGCGGCTGCCCCTGACCCGCCCCTCCCCCCCGCTCACGTTGGCGGGGTTGGGAACGGTCCCACCCCGCCAACGTCAACATTCGCGAGGGGTGGGGATTGCCGGCCGTAGGGTGACCGCATGTTGCGAGTTGCGCTGGTCACCCTCGGCTGCGCGCGCAACGACGTCGACTCCGAGGAGCTCGCCGGCCGACTCGACGCCGACGGCTGGACGGTCGTTGACGATCCGGGAGAGGCCGACGCCGTCCTGGTCAACACGTGTGGCTTCGTCGACGCGGCGAAGAAGGACTCGATCGACACCTTGCTCGCCGCGGCAGACCTGAAGGCGGCGGGGCACACCCGGGCGGTGGTCGCGGTCGGCTGTCTGGCCGAGCGCTACGGCGAACAGCTCGCGACCGCGATGCCCGAGGCGGACGCGGTCCTCGGGTTCGACGACTACGCCGCGATCGGAGCCCGCCTGCGGTCCGTGCTCGGTGGCCAGCGGCTGCCGGCGCATACGCCCAGGGACCGACGAAGCCTGTTGCCGCTGACTCCGGTCGACCGGCCGGCGGCGAGACTGGCCGCGGTTCCCGGCCACGGCTTGGCTGGAGTGCCGGACCTGCCGGCCGGCGTGGCCCCCGCGTCCGGCCCGCGGATCCCGCGACAGCGGCTGAGTGGCGGGCCGAGCGCACCGCTCAAGCTGGCCTCCGGCTGTGACCGACGCTGCGCGTTCTGCGCGATCCCGTCGTTTCGCGGCGCCTTCCTCTCCCGACCACCTCAGGACGTGCTCGAGGAGGCGCGCTGGCTAGCGGACCGCGGTGTCCGTGAACTCGTCCTGGTCTCGGAGAACTCGACGTCCTACGGCAAGGACCTCGGCGACCTGCGGCTCCTCGAGACGCTGCTCCCGGAGCTCGCGCGCGTCGACGGGATCGACTGGGTGCGGGTGTCGTACCTGCAGCCAGCCGAGATGCGCCCCACGCTGATCGAGGTGATGTGCGCGACCGACGGAGTTGTCCCCTACTTCGACCTCTCCTTCCAGCATTCCAGCCAGCGGTTGCTGCGACGGATGCGGCGCTTCGGCGACACCGACCGATTCCTCGACCTGCTCGCCCAGGTCCGAGCGCAGGCACCGCAGGCCGGGGTTCGCAGCAACGTGATCGTCGGGTTCCCCGGCGAGGACGAGGCCGATCTGGCTGAGCTCGAGACGTTTCTCGACCTGGCGGGGCTCGACGCGGTCGGCGTCTTCGGGTACAGCGACGAGGAGGGCACCGAAGCCGCTGGGTACGACCGCAAGGTTGGTGCCGATGAGATCGTGCGCCGGGTCGCGCACGTGAGCTCGCTGGTCGACGAGCTGGTCGCGCAGCGGGCGGAGCAGCGCGTCGGTGACCCGGTGGAGGTCCTGGTCGAGTCCGTGATCGACGGCGCGGTGGAGGGGCGCAGCGCGCATCAGGGGCCCGAGGTCGACGGCACGACCAGCGTTGTCGGGGACGGGTCGCAGTTCCTGCCGGTCGGGGCGCTCGTGCCGGCTCGGGTGGTCGGCTGCGACGGGGTCGATCTCGTGGCGCACCCGAGCGGCCGCCCGCGGTAGCCGACCTTGCCGCGCGGGATGCAGCGATGACTCGGCCGCCACCGGTCGACCATCTCGCCGACCCGCCGGCGGGATCTCGGTTGTGGAACCTGCCGAACATGCTCACCATGCTGCGGCTCGCCCTGGTCCCGGTCTTCGCGGTCACCCTGGTTGCCGACCCCGAGTCCACCGGCCTGCGGGTCCTCGCCTTCCTGATCTTCGCGTTCGCCTCCTTCACCGACCTGGTGGACGGCGAGATCGCGCGCCGCCGGGGGCAGGTCACGACCTTCGGCAAGGTGGCGGACCCGATCGCCGACAAGGCGCTGATGGGCACCGCGCTCGTCGGCTTGTCCGCCCTCGGCGAGCTCGCGTGGTGGGTGACCATCGTGATCCTGGTCCGGGAGATCGGGGTCACCCTGCTGCGCTTCTGGGTGATCCGACACGGGGTGATCTCCGCCAGTCGAGGCGGCAAGCTGAAGACGCTGCTCCAGGGCCTCGCGATCGGCCTGTACATCCTGCCGTTGAGCGGTGCCTGGGCGAGCGCTCGCGCGTGGGTCATGGGCGCTGCGCTCGTCGTCACCGTGGTGACCGGGCTGGACTACGTGCGGCGGGCGCTCGTGCTGCGGCGAACCAGCGAGCGCGCGGCGATGAAACGGGCCCGGCGGGCGTCCTCGTGAGCCGGTCGACCCCGGGCTCGTGGCGGAGCTGATCGATCGAGGGGAGACGCTTGCGGTCGCCGAGTCGCTGACCGGTGGCCTGCTCTGTTCGACGCTCGTGGAGGTTGCCGGCGTCTCGGCCACGCTCCGTGGTGCCGTCGTCGCGTATGCGAGCGAGCTCAAGACCAGCCTGCTCGATGTGGATGCGGGCCTGTTGCGTGACCGTGGCCCGGTGGACCCCGATGTCGCGATCGCCATGGCCGACGGCGTTCGTCGCCGGCTGGACGCCACCTGGGGCCTGGCGACGACCGGGGTGGCCGGGCCGCAGCCGCAGGACGGCGTGGCTGCGGGCACCGTGTTCGTTGCGGTCGCGGGGCCGAGCGGCCCGCTGGTCCGGGCATTGACGCTGACCGGCGGGCGGGCGGCGGTGCGGGCCGGGTCGGTGGCCGCAGCGCTGGACCTGCTCGACCAGGCCCTGGCCGGCGCCCGACCGGACGGACGTCAGGGGACGACCAACGCCGATCCCTCCCCGTGATCTTGCACGATCTCCGAGCGCCGGGACTTTGTGCATGATCACGGGAGGGCGCGGGCCAGGGCACCAGGGCGCAAACCGGGTGGCGCCGGCCGGGAACACGGCCGATGATTACGCCGTTACAAGTTTCATGTCGAGCGGGTTGAGGCGAGGAGCCGGCCGTCGGTCGGGACGTCTAGGGTGGACGCAGCAACGGTGTGAGGAAGGGGCTCGATGAGGGACACGGTCCTGCTGCGACGGCTGCTCGGCGACGAGCTTCGCCGCCGGCGGATGCGTCAGGGCCGAACGCTGCGAGAGGTCAGCTCGACCGCGCGGGTCTCGCTCGGCTACCTGTCCGAGATCGAGCGCGGCCAGAAGGAGGCATCCAGCGAGTTGCTGGCTGCCGTCTGCGGCGCTCTGGAGGTGCCGCTGTCGCAGGTGCTGCGCGGCGTGAGCGATGAGCTTGAGCTGCGCGAGGAGGCGACCGCTCGAGTCCCAGCCGGTGCCCGGCCCGACGCTGCCGTGTCCGCCTTGGTCACCGTGCCGACCGTGAAGATCCCGGCGCGCCACCGCGACGTCGTCGCCGCCGCCTGATCGCAGCCATCCCGGCGCAGTGGACTGTGCCGGCGCCCCCGCCGGCGCATGACTTCCTGACCTACCGCACCCAGGACGGGCAGAGCCATCATCTGCGTGACCTTGGTCCGGACACCTGGTTCGGCGAGATTGGGATCCTTCGCAGAAGCCCACGGACCGCGACGGTCACCGCCATTTCGGACGCCACGCTGTTCCGCTTCGACGTCGACGACGTGCTCGACGCGCTCGCGGAGTCTGGTCCGTCGGGCGCACTGCTCACAGGTATGCGGATGCGACTGACGTCCGGGTGCTCCGCGGCGGTGGCCGAGCACGATCGTCGACGCCATCCCGGAACGCTGAACCGTCACCCGCCGGGCCCTGGTCCGGGCTGGCAGCGTGGGCACCAGTACGTGATCCGCTGGTGCGGCGGATCCCCCTGCGCGGCCGAGAGAATCCGTGTGCCACACCGCCTGCAGGGTCGGTTCTGCCGCTCGAAGACCCAATGGTCCTGGCCTCGGCGGCTGTCGCCGGTGGTGACCTGGTGATGAGTCAGCCGGTTGGCGTACAGCAGTCGGTGCGACAGGTCGACAACCGCGGCCACGTCGGGCACGTCGCCCATCGGCGTCCACGGTGACAGGCCACGCAGGAAGCAGACCTCGGTGCGGTACAGGTTGCCGAGCCCGGCCAGGTTGCGTTGGTCCACCAACGCCAGGCCGACCTCGCGGTCCGGCTGTGCGACCAGGCGACGCACGGCCTCGGCCGCCGACTCGACTCCCCACTCGTCCGCGAGCAGGTCCGGACCGAGATGACCGACCAGTGACTGCTCGTCCGCGCGCGCGACCAGGTCGATCACCGGTAGCCGGTAGCCGACCGCAACCCAGTCGGCGGTCTCGAGCACGAGCCGCACCTGCCAGCCCGGGCCGCCCGTCCAGCGCGCGCCACGACGGTAGAGGTGCCACGCGCCGTCCATCCGGAAGTGCGTGTGCAGCGTGACGTCGTCGCCGACGCGGATGAGCAGGTGCTTGCCGCGGCTGAGCACCTCGGCGACGCGCTGACCGGCCAGATCGCGGGTCGCGAGTTGCGGCACCCGGAAGTCGGTCGAGGTCAGGACCCGGCCGGCCAACGCAGCGTGCAGGTTGCGGCCCGCCAACCAGACGGTGTCGCCCTCAGGCACGAATCCGCAGGCCGCGCGGCGTCGGGTGGAAGCCCGACGCCTCCAGCGCGCGCCCCAGCGGCGAGTCGGTGACCCGCGCGCCGTCGGCCCGCTCCACCGTCAGCCGGCCGAGCGCACCATCGCGCACCGCGAGCGCGAGCGCGTCGGTCGCCGGTTGCAGGCGATCCGGGTCGTCGACGTACGACAACAGGCTCTTGCCGCCGCGCTCGACGTACAGCACCAACTCGCCGTCCACCAGCACCACCAGCGCGCCCGCCTTACGTCCGGCCCGGTGACCCGGTCCCTCGTCCCGCGCCGGCCACGGCAGCGCCGCGCCGAACGGGTTCGCCGGGTCGGTCGCCGCGAGCACCACCGCGGGTACCGGCGTGCGCCGGTCGCCGACCTGGGCCCGCAGCCGGTCAACCGCACCGGGTACCGCGAACTGCGCCGCGCCCAGGCCTTCGACGACATACCCGCGACGGGTCCGCCCGACGTCTTCGAATGCGCTCAGCACCTTGTATGCGGCCGCGAACCCACCCGGCAGCCGCTCGGCGACAACCGCACCCCGGGTCACGACGCCGTGCCGGTCGAGCAGCACCTCGGCCGCCGTATGCGCTCGACGCGTCGGGTCGGGGTCGACGGCCGGCAGCCGCGACCACCGTCCGGCCATGCTCAGCGGACCCGAGCGGGACGGCATCGAAGGACGCCCGGGTCTCGCATACCGGGTGCGCGGGGCGCGCCGCGCACCGCCCGGCCGGTGCGCACCGCGGCCGGACGCGAGCAGCGTGCGGACCGGCGACAGCGTGTCATTGGTCAACCAGCCGCCCCACACCAGATCCCAAACCGCCTCGGTCAACGCGGTGTCGTCGAGCGAACCCAGCCGGTCGGACAGCGCGCGGAAGAAGAGCGCGCCACCGCCGTCGAGCGCAGCCAGCACGGCCTGATGCAGTGGGGTGGCGGTCGCAGCGGCGTCCGGCTCGGGAAGGGTCAGGGCAGCACTGTCCGCCAGGTGCAGCGAGATCCACCCGTCGGTTCCGGGGAGCTGGCCTTGGCCGGCCCACAGCACCTCACCGGAGCTGGTGAGCTGGTCGAGCAACGCGGGCTGGTAGCCGGCCACTCGGCTGGACAGCACGAGGCCGTCGAGCGCGCTCGCCGGCACCGCGCTGGCTTGGAGCTGCTCGACGACTCGAAGGACGCCGTCGACTGCCACGCAGCCGGCCACCCACGTGCTGCCAGGCTGGCAGGAATCGGGCCAGCGCGACGGCAGGCACCGGCTCGAGCTCCTTGCGGAGCGCGGCGAGCGACCGGCGACGCAGCCGGCGCAGGACGTCGGCATCGCACCACTCGCTCCCCATGGCACCCGGCCGGAACTCGCCCTGCACGATGCCGCCCCGAGCCGCGAGTCGGGCCAGCGTCTGCGCGGCGACCGCCGGCCCGAGGCCGAACCTGGCTGCGACATCCGCCGTCGTGAACGGTCCGTGCGTGCGCGCATACCGGCGGACGAGATCGGCCAACGGATCGTCGACCGGCTCGAGGAACGCCTCGGGGACGCCGACCGGCAGCGGTACGCCGAGCGCGTCGCGCAGTCGACCGGCATCCTCGACGGCCGCGATCCGTTCCTCCCCGGCGATCCGGACCCGGATCGCGCGGCGCGTGCGTTCCAGCCCCGCGATCCACGCCGGCTCGACCCCGCGGGCGATCGCCTCCTCATCGGAGAGCGGCCCAAGGACCCGAAGCAGGTCGGCGAGGTCTTCCGTATGCCGGGCGCGCTGCTCGTCGCCGAGTCGCTGCAGCTGCCGTTCGACCTCGGCGACGGCATCCGGGTCGAGCAGCTCACGCAGCTCGGCCTGCCCGAGCAGCTCGGCCAGCAGCCCAGGGTCGAGCGAGAGCGCGGCGGCCCGCCGTTCGGCGAGCGGCGAGTCGCCCTCGTACAGGAACTGCGCGACGTAGCCGAACATCAGCGAGCGCGCGAACGGCGACGGCTGCGCGGTCTCGACCTCCACGATGCGCACCGACCTGGCCTGCACCTGCCGCATCAGGTCGACCAGTCCGGGCACATCAAAGACGTCCTGCAGGCACTCGCGCATCGCCTCGAGCACGATCGGGAACGTCGGATGCTCGCTGACCACACCGAGCAGCTGGGCCGAGCGTTGACGTTGCTGCCACAACGGCGTTCGACGTTTGGGGTCGCGTCGGGGGAGCAGGAGCGCGCGTCCCGCACACTCGCGGAACCGGGAGGCGAACAGCGCGGACCCGCCGACCTCGTCGGTGACCATCAGCTGAACGTCTTCTGGGTCGAGCGCGACCAGGTCGCCGACCGCCGGCGCGGTCTCGGCGTCCTCGGTGTCCGGCAGCCGCAGCACGAGGCCGTCGTCGGCGTGCATCGCTTGCACGTCCACGCCGTAGCGTTCGCGGAGCCGGGCCGCGATCGCGAGCGCCCACGGCGCGTGTACCTGGGCACCGAACGGGGTGTGCACGGCGACCCGCCAGTCGCCGAGCTCGTCCCGGAACCGCTCGACCACGATGGTGCGGTCGTCGGGCAGGTGTCCGGTCGCCTCGCGTTGCTCGTCGAGGTAGGCGAGCAGGTTGTCCTGCGCCCAGGCGTCCAGCCCAGTCGCCGCGAGCCGCATACGAGCAGCATCGCCGTCGAGGGCGGACAGCTCGCGAACGAAGCCGCCGACCGCGCGACCGAGTTCTGCGGGTCGACCGAGCGCGTCCCCCTTCCAGAACGGCAGTCGGCCCGGGACCCCCGGAGCGGGGGACACCAGGACCCGGTCATGGGTGATGTCCTCGATCCGCCACGACGACGAACCGAGGGTGAACACGTCACCGACGCGCGACTCGTAGACCATCTCCTCGTCGAGCTCGCCGACCCGGGTCGCCTTCTCGCCGACCAGGTGGACGCCGAACAGCCCGCGGTCCGGGATCGTGCCGCCGCTCGTGACCGCGAGCCGCTGCGCGCCCGGCCGAGCCGAAAGCGTGCCGGTGACGCGGTCCCATACGATGCGCGGCCGCAGCTCGGCGAACGCATCGCTCGGGTAGCGCCCGGCGAGCATGTCGAGGACCGCATCGAGCGCCGAGTCGGGCAGCGCGCTGAACGAGGCGGCTCGCCGCACGAGCGCCGCCAGGTCGTCGACCGACCAGTCCTCCATCGCGACCATGGCGACGATGTGCTGGGCGAGCACGTCGAGCGGGTTGGCCGGGACGCGCAGAGCTTCGATTCGCCCGCGCGTCATGCGCTCGGCGACGACCGCGGTCTGCACCAGGTCGCCGCGGAACTTCGGGAAGATCACCCCGCGGGAGACCGCGCCGACCTGATGGCCGGCCCGCCCGACGCGCTGCAGGCCGCTGCCCACCGAGGGCGGCGACTCGACCTGCACGACCAGGTCGACGGCCCCCATGTCGATGCCGAGCTCCAGGCTGCTGGTGGCCACCACGGCCGGGAGTCGGCCGGCCTTCAGGTCCTCCTCGATCAGCAGCCGCTGCTCGCGGGACACCGACCCGTGGTGTGCCCGGGCGACCTCGGTCGGCGCACCGCCGCTCGAACCGCCTTGACCCGGGTTCGCGGCCGCCGGTGCGCCCGTCTCCAACGCATCACCGGTCGCGCGTTCGTATGCGATCTCGTTGAGGCGCGCGCACAGCCGCTCGGCCAGCCGGCGCGAGTTGGCGAACACCAACGTCGAGGCGTGCGCCTCGATCAGGTCGAACACCCGCTCCTCGACGTGCGGCCAGACACTGGTCCGCGCGGGGCCGGCGGCGGCGTTGCCGGCATACTCCTCCGTGATCTCACCGAGCGCCGCGAGGTCCTCGACCGGGACGACGACGGACAGCTCGACCCGCTTGTCGTGCGGTGGCTGCACAACAACGACCTCGCGCGTGGGTCGCAGGAAGCGCGCCACCTCCTCGACCGGCCGCACCGTCGCGGACAGGCCGATGCGCTGTGCTGGCCGGGGCAGCAAGGCGTCGAGCCGTTCGAGCGACAACCCGAGATGGGCGCCGCGCTTGCTGCCGGCGACCGCGTGCACCTCGTCGACGATGACCGTCTCCACCCCGCGCAGCGCCTCGCGGGCGGCGCTGGTCAGCACGAGGTACAACGACTCCGGCGTCGTGATGAAGATGTCGGCCGGCTGCCGGGCGAACCGCCGTCGCTCGTCGGCCGGGGTGTCACCCGAGCGCAGTGCGACCGCGATGTCCGGCTCGCGCAGGCCGAGGCGGCGGGCCTCCTGCCGGATGCCGGTCAGCGGTGCCCGCAGGTTGCGCTCGACGTCGACGGCCAGCGCCTTCAGTGGCGAGACATACAGCACGCGGCAGCGGTGTTGCGCCTGCTCCGGATGGGGGGTCGAGGCGAGCCGGTCAAGCGACCACAGGAACGCGGCCAGGGTCTTGCCGGATCCGGTCGGCGCCACGACCAGTGCATCCCGGCCGGAGCGGATCGCTTGCCACGCGCCCGCTTGCGCTGCCGTCGGAGCCGCGAACGCGCCGGCGAACCAGGCGCGGGTCGGCGCGGAGAACCCCTCGAGCGGGTCGTCGGTCTGGGCGTTCGTTCGCGGCACGTGGCCATCCTCTAACGGAGCACCGACAGGCTGCTCCGCGACGGTGACCGGTTACCGTCCTCGGGTGCGGCTCACCGAGTTCTGGCGGCGGATGCGGCACCACCTCGGCACCGCATACGCGGAGTCATGGGCGCACGACCAGGTGATCCCGGAGCTCGGCGGCCGGACGGTCGACCAGGCGCTCGCCGCCGGCGAACCGGCGAAGGACGTGTGGCGAGCGGTGGTTCGACATCTCGGCCTGCCGGCCAGCGAGCGCTGAGCGAGCCTGGTGATCACGTCAGCGACAAAGGGAAGGCGTCGGGAAGGGGCGGCCAGTACGGTCACGGAGTGACCGCGACGCCGTCGATCGACGCCGCGATGATCGCCGCCACGCAGCGTCGGACGCTCGCGGTGCTGTCCATGGTCCAGGTGCTCAACGGGCTCGGCGTCTCGGCCGGCATCGCGGTCGGCGGGCTGCTCGCCGTCGGGATCGCCGGCTCGGACTGGGTCGCCGGGCTCGCGCAGACGGCGATGGTGCTCGGCGCGGCATTGGCCGCGCTGCCGTTGGCTTCATTGATGAATCGCGCCGGCCGTCGGGTCGGCATCGTCGCCGGACTCGGGACCGGCGCGGCGGGAGCCGCGATCGTGCTGCTCGCCGCGTCCTGGCGCTCGCTCCCGGTCCTGTTGGTGGGGTTGCTGCTCGCCGGCGTCGCCACCGCTTCCGGCTTGCAGGCCCGGTATGCGGCCACCGACCTCGCGGCACCGGACCGGATCGCCCGGTCGCTCAGCGTCGTGCTGTGGGCGACCACGGTGGGCGCCGTCATCGGGCCCAACATTGCGGAGCCTGCGGGCTCGGTTGCGGTGTCGCTGCGGATGCCGCAGCTGTCTGGAGCGTTCCTGTTCGCCATGGTGGTCTTCGGTCTGGCCGTGCTGGTCGCGTGGGTCGGTCTGCGGCCGGATCCGTTGCTGCTGGCCCGCCGGTATGCCGGGGTCGCGCCGGGCAGCGTCGTCCACGGTCGGGCGCGCGATGCCCTCCGCGAGGTGGGGCGACGACCCCGCGCCCTCCTCGGCATGGGCGCGGTGGCGGTGGCGCATACCGCGATGGTGTCGGTGATGGTGATGACCCCGATCCACATGCGCCATGTCGACGCGTCGTTGACCGTGATCGGTCTGGTGATCAGCGTGCACGTGCTGGGCATGTACGCGTTCTCACCGATCGTCGGGTGGTCGGCCGACCGGTTCGGTCGGGTGCCGGTGATCACGGTTGGCGCCGGCCTGCTGGTGCTGTCGGCCGTGATCGCTGGAACCGCGGCGGCGGCGGACTCGGTGGTGCTCGGGGTCGGCCTGTTCCTGCTCGGCCTCGGCTGGTCGTGCGGCCTGGTCGCGGGGTCGGCGTTGCTGTCCGAGTCGGTGCCGCTCGACATCCGCACCACCGTGCAAGGTGCCTCCGACCTGGTCATGAACGTCTGCGGGGCAGCCGGCGGGGCGCTCGCCGGCGTGGTGGTGGCGCTGCTCTCGTACGGCTGGCTCAACGTGCTGACCGGGGTGCTCGTGATCGGGCTTGCGGTCGCCACGATGCACCCGGCGTGTCGCACCGGATCGAACACACGTTCGTCCTAGGGTGATCGTGTCCACAGGGGCACGAACGGCCTTCCTTGTCCACAACCCCGGTCCTTGGGTCGGCGGCTTGTCGGGGGGAGGTCCTAACGTCCAGCCCTGACCAGGTGATGTCGCACCGCACGAAAGGCGCGCTCGATGCCCACACCAGACCGCGAGAAGGCCCTCGAGACCGCGCTCGCGCAGATCGACCGACAGTTCGGCAAGGGGTCCGTCATGCGGCTGGGCGACGAGGGACGCGCACCGATCGAGGTGATCCCGACCGGGTCGATCGCGCTCGACGTCGCCCTCGGGATCGGTGGCCTGCCGCGCGGTCGGGTCGTGGAGATCTACGGCCCGGAGTCCTCCGGCAAGACCACGGTCGCGCTGCACGCGGTCGCCAGCGCGCAGAAGAACGGCGGGATCGCGGCCTTCATCGACGCCGAGCACGCGCTCGACCCGGAGTATGCGAAGAACCTCGGCGTCGACACCGACGCGTTGCTGGTCTCCCAGCCGGACACTGGCGAGCAGGCGCTGGAGATCATGGACATGCTGATCCGCTCTGGCGCGCTCGACATCATCGTCATCGACTCGGTCGCCGCGCTCGTGCCGCGCGCCGAGATCGAGGGCGAGATGGGTGACTCGCACATGGGCCTCCAGGCCAGGCTGATGTCGCAGGCGCTGCGCAAGATCACCGGGGCGTTGAGCAACACCGGTACGACCGCGGTCTTCATCAACCAGCTGCGGGAAAAGATAGGCGTGCAATTTGGAAATCCTGAGACGACGACCGGTGGGCGAGCGCTGAAGTTCTATTCGTCGATCCGGCTGGACGTTCGGCGGATCGAGACGCTCAAGGACGGGTCGGACCCGGTCGGATCGCGAACCCGGGTCAAGGTCGTGAAGAACAAAGTGAGCCCGCCGTTCAAGCAGGCGGAGTTCGACATCCTCTACGGCATCGGCATCTCCCGCGAGGGCGGCCTGATCGACATGGGCGTCGAGCACGGGTTCGTCCGCAAGAGCGGAGCTTGGTACACCTACGAGGGCGACCAGCTCGGCCAGGGCAAGGAGAATGCCCGCGCCTTCCTGCGGGACAACCCGGACCTGGCCGACGAGATCGAGAAGAAGATCAAGGAGAAGCTGGGAGTCGGGCCGCAGCTGGATGCCCCGGTCGCGCTGCCTGCTGAACCCGACGTCTTCTGAGTCGCTGTTGAGTCGACGTTCGAGGCAGGCGTGACGTCACGACGCTCAGCGCAGCGAGTGGGTCCGGACGGGCCGACACCGGACAGCCCGGCCGACCTGGTCGAGAATGCCGACCCGGAGTCGGTCGCCCGGGCGATCTGTCTGCGGCAGCTGACGCTCGGTCCGCGCACCCGCAGCCAGCTGGCCGACCTCCTGGCCCGCCGCGGCGTGCCCGAGGACGCGGCGCAGCGCGTGCTCGACCGGTTCACCGAGGTCGGGCTGATCGATGACGCGAGCTTTGCGCGGCAGTGGGTCGAGTCGCGACATCACGGCCGCGGCCTGGCCCGCCGCGCATTGGCGCAGGAGATGCGGCGGAAGGGGGTCGCGGACGAGGAGGTGTCGGATGCGCTGTCCGCGATCGACGGCGAGGCCGAGGCAGACATGGCGGCGGTCTTGGTCGCGCGCAAGTTGCCGACGACCCGGCGGCTGGCGCCCGATGCCCGGGTCCGGCGGCTGGTTGGCATGCTGACCCGCAAGGGCTACTCGCCGGGGCTGGCGCTCGCGGTGGTCCGCGAGGCGCTTGCCGATGAGAGCCTCCTTGAGGGGTGACGGCTGCGCCTGCTTGCCCGGTCGTTCATCGCGGCTTAGCCTCAGCGTTACGAAGGGATCACCCCGCTCGCCGGTCGGCGACGCGGGTTCGGCATACGTACGAGCACCTGAAGGCACACCGCAGCACCGACCACATGACCCCGGCCGCCGTCCACCAGCGGCCGTAACCGATCGACGACCGACGCACTCGGTGACCGTGGAAGGCGGTCATCCGCCGACACCGCCCGGCCATGGGCCGGTGGTCTCTTCCGAAATGCGTCCCGGCGTGCCCGGGCTGACGGAGGAGGCAGGCGATGAGCGTCGGGCTGGTCGAGGTTCTGCTCCTGCTGGGCCTGGTCGTCGTCATCGCGCTGGCCGCCTTTGCGGTCGTGTTGCTGATCCGTAGGTCCCAGGAGGCACCGATCGCCACCGGGCGCACCGACTCCCGACTCGAGGAGCAGGCGCGCGCCGAGGCTGAGCGCATCCGGGCCAAGGCCGAAGACGAAGCGAACCGTCGCGCAGCGCAAGCGGAGCGCAGCATTGCCGAAGCCCGGTCCCGGGCGGACTCCGACCTGGCCGAGAGCCGTCGACTCGCCGAGGAGGCGGTGCGCGCAGCCACCGAGGCTCGACGCAGCGCCGAGTCGGAGATTGGCGCGCTGAAGACCGAGACGCGGGAGATCCGTACCGATCTGGAGCGGCGCGAGGCCCGGCTCGGCGAGCGCGAAGGCCGTTTGGACAGCGAGGCGGCCCGCTTGGAGACCCGCGACCGGTCTCTGGCGGAGTCCGAGGCCGAGCTGCAGCGTCGGCGCGACGGCCTCGACGTGCTGGAGGCCGAGCGACTCGCGGTTCTCGAGCGGGTCGCCAGCCTGACCGCTGCCGACGCCAAGACCGAGCTGCTGGCCAGCATCGAGCAGCAGGCCAAGCGCGATGCGGCCGTGCTCGTCCGCGACATCGAGGCCCAGGCCCGCGAGGACGGTGATGCGCGGGCCCGCAACATCATCACGCTTGCGATCCAGCGGCTCGCCAGCGAGCAGACCGCGGAGAGCGTCGTCAGCGTGCTGCACCTGCCCAGCGACGACATGAAGGGTCGGATCATCGGCCGGGAGGGCCGCAACATCCGGGCGTTCGAGTCGACGACGGGTGTCAACCTGATCATCGACGACACACCCGAGGCGGTGCTGCTGTCGAGCTTCGACCCGGTCCGCCGCGAGACCGCTCGGCTCACCCTCGAAGCGCTCGTGCTCGACGGCCGGATCCACCCGCACCGCATCGAGGAGACCTACGAGCGGTCAAAGGCCGAGGTCCAGCGGCTGGTCGTGCGGGCCGGTGAGGATGCGCTGGTCGACCTTGGCATCACCGAGATGCACCCCGAGCTGGTCACCCTGCTCGGCCAGCTGCGGTACCGCACCTCGTACGGCCAGAACGTGCTCAAGCACCTGATCGAGTCGGCTCATCTGGCCGGGATGATGGCCGCCGAGCTCAAGCTGCCGATCGAGCTGATGAAGCGGTGCGCGCTGCTGCACGACATCGGCAAGTCGTTGACCCATGAGGTCGAGGGCAGCCACGCCATCATCGGCGCCGAAATCGCCCGCAAGTACGGCGAGCACGAGGACGTCGTGCACGCCATCGAGGCGCACCACAACGAGGTCGAGGTGCGCACGCTCGAGGCGGTCCTCACCCAGGCCGCGGACGCGATCAGCGGTGGGCGACCGGGCGCGCGCCGGGAGTCCCTGGAGGCATACGTCAAGCGGCTGGAGCGGCTGGAGGAGATCGCGAGCGCGCACGAGGGCGTCGAGAAGGTCTTCGCCATGCAGGCCGGCCGCGAGATCCGGGTCATGGTGCTGCCGGACGCGGTCGACGACATGCAGGCGCAGGTGCTGGCGCGGGACATCGCCAAGCAGGTCGAGGAGGAGCTGACCTACCCCGGCCAGATCCGGATCACCGTCGTGCGCGAGTCGAGGGCGACCGAGTACGCCCGCTGAGCGGCTGGATCGTCAGACGCCGGACGGACCAGCGCCGCGAATCATGGACGAATCGGCGGACAGCTCCGTGGCCAGCTCCGGTGGGGGAGCGGCGACCGCGGGACCGCCTCGCCGACCAGTGGACAGCCGCCGCTCGGCGTACACGGCCAGCCGCGACAGCAGGTAGTTGATGATCACGTAAATCGCCCCGACCACCAGGTACATCTGGATCGGGTTCTGCAGCGTCTGCACGGCGATGTTGGCTTGGCGCAACAACTCCGGGAAGGAGATGATGAAGCCGAGCGAGGTGTCCTTGAGGACCACTACCAGCTGGCTGATCAGGGCCGGCAGCATGACCCGGAACGCCTGCGGCAGCAGCACCAGGCGCAGAGTCTGCCCGCGGGTCAGGCCGATCGCGTAAGCGGACTCCGACTGACCTTTGGGCAATGAGGCCACCCCGGCCCGGATGATCTCTGCGATGACGACCGAGTTGTAGACCGTCAGGCCGATGACGAGGTACCAGATCAGGTCGAAGTCGGCACCGTATTGGGACAGCACCCGCGCCGCGAAGAAGATCGCGATGACCACGGGAACGCCGCGGAACAGTTCGATGATCGACACGACGAACCAGCGGGTGGCCCTTCCCGACGTGATCCGCCACACCGCGAGCAGCGTCCCGACGACCAGCGAAAAGAACATTGCGAACGCGGCCGCTATCAGGGTGTTCTTCAGCCCACTCCAGAGGAACCGCCACAGAGGCTCGAACTGGTCGTCGTTCGGGTCCAGCAGCGGCGCCCATTTCTCCCATTCCAGTTGGCCGGTCTCCTCCAGCCGGCGTATGGCCAGCGCGATCAAGATCGCGATCGCGACCAGCGCGATTCCGCCGCCGATCAATGCACGGCGACGCGCCCCGGGCCCAGGGGCGTCGTAGAGGACCGCGGTGGGGACGGCGGAACCCGCGCGCTTCTTCATCGCGCCACCGCGAGCCGGCGCTCGAGGAAGCCGAGCCCGATGCCGGCCGGGATCGTCAGGATCAGGTAGCCGATTGTCACGCCGGTGAGCACGGGCAGCGCGCCGTACCCCTGCGCGCTGGTGAGCGTTGCCCCGACGCTGAACAGGTCACCGCCGACGCCGAACGCCCCGACGATCGCGGAGTTCTTGATCATGGCGATGAACACCGAGCCCAGCGGCGGCACCACCGAGCGGAACGCCTGCGGCAGTACCACGAAGCGCAGCGACTGGCCGAACGTCAGCCCGATCGCCCGGGCGGCCTCGGCCTGCCCGGTCTGCACGGCGTTGATGCCGGCCCGGATCGCCTCGCAGACGAAGGCCGAGGTGTAGGCGATCAGCGCGGTGACGCCGAACCAGTAGTAGGCACCGTTGATCCCAAGCTCCGGCAGCCCGAAGGCGAAGAAGAACAGCACCACCGTCAGCGGGCAGTTGCGGAAGACGGTCACGTAAGAGGTTCCAACGGCCCGCAGCGGGGCCAGCGGGGAGACCCGGAAGGCGGCCAGCACGGTCCCGAGCAGCAGCGCCCCGATGCCGGCGTAGATGCAAATGCCCAGCGTGGTCTTCAGCCCGTCCCAGAACAGGTCCAGGTTGTCGAAGATCGCGTCCACGTCGCCGCCGCCTTCCTAACCGGAAGCTGTCAGACGTTCCGCGTCACCCGCGACGCGGAACGTCTGACAACTCGACGTGTCGGCCTGATGCGATCAGGTGCACGCGGCGAGCTCGGGCAGCTCCGGGACTTCCTCGGTGACGGCGCCCGCGGTCGACGTCCAGGCCTCCTCGTACGCACCGCTCTCCACGGCTGCGGTCAGCGTGTCGTTGATGAACTCGCAGAACTCGACGTCGCCCTTCGTGATCCCGATGCCGTACGGCTCCTCGGTGAAGGCCTCGCCGACCAGCTCGAACTCCCCGCCTGACTGGTCGATCAGCCCGAGCAGGATCACGTTGTCGGTGGTCACGACGTCGACCTGATCGGTGCGCAATGCGTCCGCGCACTTGGAGTACACGTCGAACAGCACCAGCTGGGCCGGGTCGGCGAGGTACTGCTTGACGTTCTCCGACGGCGTCGACCCGGTCACCGAGCACACCCGAACAGAGGCGTCCCTGAGCGCTTCCGGGCCGTCGATGCCCTTGGGGTTGCCTGACGCAACCATGATGTCCTGCCCCGCGATGTAGTACGGGCCGGCGAAGCTGATCCGCTCCTTGCGCCGGTCGTTGATCGTGTAGGTGGCGACGACGTAGTCGACCTCACCGAGCTCGATCTTCTCCTCCCGGACCGCGGACGGCGTCTCGATGTAGCTGATGCCGTCCTCCTCGATGCCGAGCGCGCCCGCGATGATCTTGGCGATCTCGACGTCGAAGCCCTCGGGATTGCCGTCCAGTCCTTTCAGCCCGAACAGTGGCTGGTCGAACTTGGTGCCGACCGTCACGGCTCCCGCCTCGGACAGCTCCGCCATGGTCGTGCCCGCGGCGAACGTGGGTTCCACCGCCGGCGTGGGTTCGCTACCTGCGTCGTCGCCGTCCCCGTCGTCGTCGCCGCACGCGGCGAGTGACAGCGCGAGGACCGCTGCCGCCGAGAGGGCCAGCAGTCGTGGTGTGCGCATGGTTGGTTCCTTTCGTGGGTGGGATTACCGCCACTTCCGTATGCGGTCGCCGCGCGGCGGGTCGCATACGCGGGTCTCCGCAGACGTGATCAATGGGTGAGCACCTTGCTGAGGAAGTCCTGGGCCCGCTGACTCTGGGCATTGGTGAAGAACTGGTCGGGCACGGCCTCCTCGACGATCTGGCCGTCGGCCATGAAGACCACCCGGTTCGCCGCGCGTCGGGCGAAACCCATCTCGTGGGTGACGACCACCATCGTCATCCCGGAGTGGGCCAGCGAGGTCATCACGTCGAGCACCTCGTTGATCATCTCCGGGTCGAGGGCCGAGGTGGGCTCGTCGAAGAGCATGATCTGCGGGTCCATCGCCAGCGCCCGAGCGATCGCCACCCGCTGCTGCTGGCCGCCGGACAGCTGAGCCGGGTACTTGTCGGCCTGGTTGCCGACGCCGACCCGGTCGAGCAGCTCGGTCGCGTGCTGCTTGGCCTGCGCCTTCGACTGTTTCTTCACCTTGGTCGGCCCGAGCATCACGTTCTCGAGGACGGTCTTGTGGGCGAACAGGTTGAAGGACTGGAACACCATGCCGATCCGCGAGCGCAGCCCGGCGAGGTCCTTGCCCTCCTGCGGCAGCGGCTGCCCGGCGACCAGGATCTCGCCCGAGTCGATGGTCTCCAGCCGGTTGATCGTGCGACACAGCGTTGACTTGCCGGACCCGGATGGGCCGATCACCACGACGACCTCGCCGTGCTGCACGGCGAGGTTGATGTCCTGGAGCACGTGCAGCTCGCCGAAGTACTTGTTGACCGCACGCATCTCCAGCAGGGCACGCGCAGGAGTCGCAGAGCCCCCGTGGTCGGCAACCATGACGCCCACCTTGACGCGTTCCGACCGTCCGGTAAACGACCAGAAGATCACGTTTCGGGCACGTGCGGCCGGAACGTCGCGGCGACGTACCCTGGTGGCGCCATGATCAGCCCGCGCACGTACGAGGTCCGCACCTACGGGTGCCAGATGAACGTGCACGACTCCGAGCGGCTGTCCGGCCTGCTCGAGGACGCCGGGTACGTCCGCGCGGCCACCGATCAGACGCCGCGACGTCGTGGTGTTCAACACCTGCGCGGTGCGGGAGAACGCCGACAACCGGCTGTACGGAAACCTCGGCCACCTGGCCCCGGTCAAGGCGTCGCGGCCCGGTATGCAGATTGCCGTCGGTGGCTGCCTCGCGCAGAAGGACCGCGGCGAGATCACCCGCCGCGCCCCATGGGTGGACGTGGTCTTCGGCACGCACAACATCGGCGCGCTGCCGGTCCTGCTCGAGCGGGCCCGGCACAACCACGAGGCGCAGGTCGAGATCCTCGAGTCGCTCGAGGTGTTCCCGTCGACGCTGCCGACCCGCCGCGACTCCGCATACGCCGCCTGGGTGAGCATCTCGGTCGGGTGCAACAACACCTGCACGTTCTGCATCGTCCCCAGCCTGCGCGGCACCGAGAAGGACCGCCGACCGGGCGACATCCTCAAGGAGATCGAGGCGCTGGTCGCCGAGGGCGTCCTCGAGATCACGCTGCTCGGCCAGAACGTCAACTCCTACGGCGTCGAGTTCGGCGACCGGTATGCGTTCGGCAAGCTGCTGCGGGCGTGCGGTGAGGTCGACGGGCTCGAGCGGGTGCGGTTCACCAGTCCGCACCCGAAGGACTTCACCGACGACGTCATCGAAGCGATGGCGCAGACGCCGAACGTGATGCACCAGCTGCACATGCCGCTGCAGTCCGGCTCCGACGCCGTGCTCAAGCGGATGCGCCGCTCCTACCGGCAGGCCAAGTACCTCGGCATCATCGAACGGGTCCGGGCCGCGATGCCGGACGCGGCGATCACCACCGACGTCATCGTCGGCTTCCCCGGCGAGACCGACGACGACTTCGAGCAGACGCTGGACGTGGTGCGCGCGGCCCGCTTCGCGGGCGCGTTCACCTTCCAGTACTCCAAGCGACCCGGCACCCCGGCCGCCGAGATGGACGGTCAGGTGCCGAAGGCCGTCGTGCAGGAGCGCTACGAGCGGCTCGTCGCGCTGCAGGAGGACGTCGCCTGGGCCGAGAACAAGAAGCAGGTCGGACGTCGCGTCGAGGTGCTCGTCGCCGAGGGCGAGGGCCGCAAGGACGGCGCGACCCATCGGCTCTCCGGCCGCGCGCCGGACAACCGGCTGGTGCACTTCCGACCTGGCCTCGAGACACCGCGACCGGGCGACCTGGTCACCGTCGAGATCACGTATGCCGCGCCGCACCATCTGGTCGCCGACGGTGGGGCGGTGGCGCTGCGCCGGACCAAGGCGGGCGATGCCTGGGAGGCGCGGCAGGGCCGCGGCCCGTCCGACACCGGGCGTGCTGCTCGGCATGCCGCGCATCGGCGTCCCGGCCTGACGCGCACCGTCGCGCCGCCACCCGCCCTTCCCGTGATCTTGCACGAACTCCGCCGATCACGGGTTCGTGCAAGATCACGACTGGGTTGGGAATGGCCCGTGTCGGGTTATCCACAAGGCGCCACGTCCTCTTGTGCTGATGCGTCTGTTTGCTTACGTTTGCCTGCGTCCACATCCCGAAGAAGGGGCCAGGCAATGGCATACGAAATGAAGGTCTCGACCAGCGACCTCGCGACCAAGGCGACCCAGGTCCAGCGCCAGGCCGCCGAGATCGACGAGCGGCTGGCCCAGCTGACCGCGGCGATGGGCGACCTGGCGGGCACCTGGACCGGCTCGGCGGCCGGCGCGTTCCAGGAGCTGTACGCGAGCTGGGACCGGACCGCCCGGCAGATGCGCGAGGCACTGGACGGCATCGGTCGCGCGTTGCAGGGCACCGGGCAGGAGTACGAGTCGCTCGAGGCGCGGCTCGTCAGCCAGTTCCGCTGACCAGCGACGGTGCGGGGGATTCACCGATGGAGCTCAGGGTCCGTCCCGAGGAGTTGCGCGCGCTCGCGACCGGACTCGAGCAGACCCGTGCGCGGCTGAGCCAGGCAGGGGGAAGGCTTGGCTCGGCCGCGCACGACCTCGGGCATCGAACGGTTGCAGGCGGAGGTCCGCGGCTTCGGCCGGGGCTGGACCGAAGGGCTCGCGGAGATCGACGCAGCCCTCGGGCTGCGTGCAGGGCTGCGGGTCGCTGCCCAGGCGTATGCGGATCCGACCGTGCGCTGGCCGAGGCGATTGCCAATGCCGGATGCCCGCAGTGAGCGGGGGGTCGTGGGCGGCGCTCGGGGTGACATCCCGCGCCCGGTGACGAGGCCGCCGTCGGCGAGCTGGCGCGCACGCTGCTCCGTTGGGGCGAGGAGACGGCGGAACAAGAGCCGCGGTGCGCCGGCTGCACTCGTCGCTGGCCTCCGGTCCCTGGCGCGGCGAGGCCGCCGCGGCGTTCGGGTCCGGCTCGCACCGCTGCCGGACCAGCTGGACATGGTGTCCTCGTCGTTCCAGGAGCCGGAGAGGCGCTGCGCATCTTCGCTCGACAGATCGCGGTGGCGAAGGACGATGCCGCGCGCCTGCGGTCTCGGCTGGCTGCGGCACTCGATGACGTCGCATCGGCGCGTGCCGACGCCCAACGGCGGCAGATTGCGGCCGAGACCGAGGTCGGCGACAACCCGCTGTCGATCCATGTCGACGTTCTCCGACGGCACGGACTACGCGAGTCCTGGCACGACGGCGGGGGTCTCCCGACGTGGTTCGGCGGCCGGCGGGTCACGACGTCGGAGTGGGACGCGGCGGTGGACCGGGAGCCGATGCGCGCGCTCGGGTCGAAATCCTGCGCGACGAGCTGGCCCGCGATGCACGGACGGCGGCCGCGACGGTGGCCGATGCGACCAGCTCCGCGTTCGGCGACTCGGACTCATGGTTCGGCGCGCTCCTCTCATCGGTCGGCATCGACGACGTCTGGGATGCCGTCGGCCTGGTCGGCGACCTTCTCGGCACGGTCTCGACCGTCTGCGGGCTGCTCTCGCTGCTTACGGTCTGGTTCCCGCCGGTGTCCGGCGCCCTCGCGACCACGGCACTCGTCGCCGGGTCCGGTGCGTTGCTCTGCACGGCCGCGGCGGGGAGCGAAGGCAAGGAGGAACCGTCCGAGCTCGCCTTGGATGCGCTCGGGGTCGCGACCGGCGGGCTCGGCCGCGTGCTGGGCACCGGTGGCCGGGCGATCCGGGCTGGACGACGTCCGCGGTGCGGCAACCCAGGCGTTCGACCACATCACCAGCAGCGGCCTGCCGGCGGCCTTTGACGAGATCACCAGCGGCGGGCTGCCGACGGTGTCCAACCGGCTGCCTTTCGTCGTCCGTGGGACGGCCAGGGACGTCCCGGTCGCCACACGCTCGACGACGTCGTCGATCCCGACCGACCTGCCCACCGACCGCGGGCTCATGCTCGCGACTGGGAACGTCATGGCGTCGGTCACGGTCACGACCGTCGACGCCGGACATGCCGTGCGCGACCTGCGTGGATCGACACGCGACCGCAAGGCGGCAGCGTGCTGACCTACGCAGACATCGACGTCGCGGTCGCGTTGCCCGATCACTGGTACCAGGTCCCGCTGCAGCCCGACGAACGCGACCAGCGGATCGCGCGGCTGGTCTCCGAGCGGGTCAGCCCCAGACCTGTCGTCGTCGACGGTCCGGCGAGCGTTGACCGAAGCGCTCCGTCGGATGGCTGCCGTCGCATACGACGCAGGTGCGCTGATCTGCGCATCGATGACGCTGACCGTCCCCGACGAGGTCGTCGGGGCTCACCTGGTGGTCACGCTCGCCACCGACGCGGACCCTGGCGAGGTGTCATTCGAGGAGGTCGACCTCCCACGGGTCGGAGTCGTCGAACGCACGACGCTGAGACGCCGACTCGACGTCCTCGGGTCGGCTCAGGTGCTGACGACCCTGGAGGTGCGCTACGACGTACCGATCGCGACCGCACCGGGCATGCGCGTTCGCCTGACATTCGGCTCGCCGTCGCTGCTGTATGCGGTGCCGTTGCTCGCGATGTTCGACCTCATCGCCTCGTCGGTACACGCAGTTCAGGCATAGGTGTGTTCCCGAAGGAAGGTCAGCACCGCCAGCACCCGTCGGTGGTCCTCGTCGGTGCTGCCAGGCCGAGCTTGAGCCAGCAGGTTGCCGATGTGCCGCTCGACGGTGCGCTCGGTCAGCCACAGCCGACGGGCGATGCCGACGTTGGTGCGGCCCTCGGCCATCAAGGAGAGAACCTCGCGCTCTCGCGGCGTGAGCGCGCGCAGCGGGTCGGAGACGTGATGGGCGCCGATCAGCCGTTGCACCACCTCGGGATCGAGTGCGGAGCCTCCGTCTGCGACCCGGCGCAGCGCGTCGAGGAAGTCGTCCACGTCGAGGACCCGGTCCTTGAGCAGGTAACCGAACCGCCGCGGAGGCCACCAGCCCGACGGAGTGCCTGACCTCGACATGCTGCGACAGCAGGACGATCCCGAGCTCGGGCTGTTCGCCCCTGATCACCCGTGCGGCACGAGCACCGTCGTCGGTGAGGTCCGGTGGCATCCGGACGTCGATCACGACCAGGTCGGGCTGCATCGTCGCGCACCATCGACACGAGCGTCGACGCGTCCGCCGCGCGCCCGACGACCTCGTGGCCCGCATCCTCGACCAGCCGGGCGAGCCCCTCGCGGAAGAGCGCGGAGTCCTCTCCGATCACGATGCGCACGGCAGCACCGCCTCGACGACCGTGCCGCGGCCGGCGGGCTGACGACCGGCAGCCGAGCCGCCGGCTGCCGCCACCCGGTCGGCCAGCTCGGCCAGCCCCGAGCCGGCCCGGACTGCGGCTCCGCCGACGCCGTCGTCGGCGACCCGGACGTGGAGCTGGCCGTCCTGGCGGGCGACCTTGAGGTCGATCCGATCCGCCTCCGCATGCTTCACGCTGTTGGTCACCGCCTCGCTCGCGACGTAGAACGCCGTGGTGGCGACGTCGTCCGGCAGGTCGTCAGGGGCAGACGTCGAGCTGCACCGGCAGCGGCACTCGCTGCATCATCGCCGCGAGCGCCGGACCGAGGCCGTCGTCGAGGCTGGACGGGTCGCAGCCCGTGCGCGATCGTGCGCAGCTCGGCGACGGCCGTGCCGATCTCGACGACCGACTGGTCGATGAGCCTCGTCGACGTCCACGGTGCCGTCCTCGAGGTGGCGCTGGGCCAGCCGCAAGCGCCATGCCGAGCGAGACCAGCCGCTGCTGCGCACCGTCGTGCAGGTCACGCTCGAGCCGTGCGCCGCTCCTCATAGCCCGCGTGGAGCAACCTCGACCGGCTCTGCTCGGCCTCGTCGAGAGCCCGGACCGGACCTGGACCCGCAGCCGGACGACCTCGACCAGGAGCGCCAGCGGCGTCGGCGATGTCGCGAAGCAGCACTGGCGGCAGCGACCGCGACGTGATGGTCACCCGATCTGACGGCCGCCGACGACGATCTGGGCGGCACCATCCGAGCTGTTCGGCGCGAAGGCCCCGCCGGACGGGTCGACCAGGCTGTTTCCGTGCCGGTGCCAGCACGCCCACGCGCAGACGTCGGGTCGTGGAGTGCCTCTCGCAGGACGACGCTCGAGCTCGACTCGGGCCGATCCTGGTCGGCGAGCGCCCGCCGTCGTAGGGCGTCCAACGCCGCAGATCGCCGTCGTGCGCTGCGGCGACACCCGCGCGTCGACGACACCCTGGAGTCGCCGCCGCATCGGCGTCAGCGCGGCACGCGCAGACGGCCGTGGCCACAGCCGCGGCCAGCGCGGACTCGCCGACCGAGCACGCGGCCGCCGACGACAGTGACAATCGTGAACATCAGCAGCAGGGCGTGCGTGTCAGCGCCGTATGGTCACGGTGCGCGGCGAGGACCTTGTCCACGTCGTACAGGTCGTGCCGCAGCATCGCGACCGCGGTCGCGAGCGGCACACCGATGAACTGCGCGGCGAGCCCGACGATCACCAGGTCCGCGCTACCGAGCACGAAGTACGACACCCAGCACAGGAGCAGAGTGACCGGGAGCAGCAGCCCAGCGACCGCGAACCAGCGCACCTGTGTGCGCAGCACCGCATCGCCGTCGGCGCCCGCCCGTCGGTATCGCAGCACCATCGACCAGGCGCAGGCCATCAGCAGGCCGAGAAAGACGGGGAGCAAGGCCAACGTCGCGACGTTGGCCCACTCGGGCAGCGTGCCCAGCGCGTGCGGCGCATCCTCGTACGGCGATGGGTATGCGGCCGGCGCGGTCGCGGCCAGCACGACGAAGAGCGCGACCACGACGAGCAGGGCGGCGCCGACCAAGCGCCAGCGGGCGGACAGGAAGCGACCGTCGGGGAACAGCAGGGTCAGGAACGCGAGTGGCAGGAACAGGAACATCCAGGTGCCCTGACTGAGCGACACGACGGCGTCGTTCACCGAGAGCAGGTCGGGGTGCTCCTGGCTGACCCGCCAGGCGATGTCGAGCAGTGTGGTCGCCGCAATCACGAACCCGATCGACGCCAGGACCGGCCCCACGGCGTTCGTCCGACGGCGGCGCGCCACGACCAGGCCCAGGACTAGCGACGGTGCCGCCAGCACCACCGCCGTCACGAGGGTCTCGATCAGCAGCCTCACGCCGTCGTCCAGCGCAGCGACGACCAGGGATGCGACCACCAGCAGGACGGAGACGACGACGATGCACGTCGTCCAGACGACCGCGCTGCGATCGGTGCGCTGCACGAACGTCACGGTACGACCTACCTCGCCATCCGCGCGTGCGTGCAGGCACACAGGTCGATGCGTCGGCCGGCCGCCACGCGGTGTGGTGCTGGTACCGACGCCATGCACGCACGCGGACCGCAACGGTTGTCCCGTGTCCGCTCCGACCGCCGGGGCGGTCTCCTGGAGGGAGTCCGCACATGGCCACCACTACCTCGCAGGCCGAACGGTCGGCACCCGCCAGCGGCCGGCCGGTCCGCGATCTGCGCCCGCTGTGGCGCATCCTCGTCGCCGTCCTGCTGCCGCTCGGCCCGTTGTGCATCACCCTGATCCGCGCCGTCATGCCGTCTGGACCGACGACGACCCCGGCGCGGTCGTCGAGAAGTCCTTCGCCGAGCCGGACCGGCTCGAGCTGATGTCATGGCTGATCCTGGTTGGCCTTCCTGCGCTCATCGTGGGCGTCATCGCCATTGGCTACCTCGTCCGGCGGTCGACGCCGGTGCTGGCCACGGTCGGGACGATCCTGGCGTTCCTCGGGTTCGCGGGAATCGGCGCAGTCGCCAGCACCGACCCCGTGCTGGCTGCCGGCGTCGACGTGGGGCTGGACGCCGACGCTCTCGACCGGCTCGTCACGTCGATGATGAGCGCACCGGCTGCGTCGGTCGGCACCGGCGTGTTCGTCGTCGGGCACATCGCGGGCCTGCTGCTTCTGGGTATCGCCCTGTGGCGCTCCAGGATCGTGCCGCGGTGGGTTGCCGTCGCGGTCGCGGTGTCGCAACCGGTCCACCTCGTGTCCGCGGTGATCGTGCCGAGTCGTCTGCTCGACGTCGTCCTCGGTTGGGGACTCACGACCGTCGGGTTCGCCGCTGTGGGTCTCCACGTGCTCCGGATGCCCGACGACGAGTGGGACCGCCCGCCGGTCGGCACGGGTCCCAGGTGAGCGGTGCTACCCCGAGATCGTGGTCACGGCCTGACCAGGACGTGCGGCAGCGGCACCTGCACCACGGTGACGTCGCCGTCGACCACGAGCAGCCCACGCCCGACCGGAACCCGGAACGCAGCCGAGCGCGGCAGTCGCACACCGAGCAGCTCGCCGACGAGATGGGTGTCGGGAGTGAGCAGCAACCCGCTGCGCGACGAACGCACGTCGTTCAAGTACCCGCGCACCGCGCGGCTGAGGTCGTCCGTGGCCGCCGCGATCACCAGCGCGCGACCTCGGTCGCCCTGCCGCAGGACTTCGCTCAGGACCGGCGCGACATCCGTGTCCTTGAGCCGCTCGGCGTCGTCGACCACGACGACGACCGGCGTGCCGGCCGGGTCTGGATCGCTTCGACCAGCGCGTTCGGGTCGATGCCGTATGCCTCGCGCCGGCGCCAGCGGTGCCCTCGTCACCGCCGCCGTTGCGCGCAGTGAACAGCGTCAGCCGGTCCGACGGGATCCGCTCATCCGCCGGCAGCGCGAGCAGTGGGCCGCCGCGGGGCGCCAACGCGACCACGCGGGCGCCGGACATGAGCGCCGAGTAGGCCATGGTGACGAGCGCGGTGCTTCGGCCCGATCGACGTGGCCCGGTCACAACGAATCCCGGCCCCACCCGCGCCAGGTCGACGCCGATGCGCATCAGGTCGTCGCCGCCGACGCCGACCAGCACCCGACCCGGCCCGGCCCACGGCAGTGCCTCCGCCTGGTCCAATCGCAGCGAGCGCGGGATCGGGTCGATGCGGAACGGTCGCTTCTGCTCGGGCGCCTTCGCCGTGTCGATGACCGCGCGCAGGTCCTCCGCCGTCGTCACTGCGACCTGCAGCTCGACGCCGGACGGCGCCCGGTACCCGCGTCCCGCCGGACCAGCCAGCGACACGCGGCGTGGATCGATCCCGGCGAGGGCGTAGTCGCCGACATCCGCAAGTCGCAGGCAGATCTTGTCGTCCACCAGCCCGGCCAGCCGACCGACCAGCAACGACCGGTCACCCGTCACCACGACCCGCAGCCCGACCGACAGCCCATCGCGCACGAGGTCGAGCAGCAGGTCGACCAACCGCCCGCCGTCGACGTCGTCGTAGCGCCCCACGAACGACTCCCACCGGTCGACGAGCAGCACGAGGGCAGCGCTCGTCGACCGCCGCTGCGTCCTGCCTGCGGCGCACCTCGACGGCCAGCCTCGACAGCAGGCGGTCAACTCGACCCACGTCGGTCGACGCCACCACCGCGCCGACGTGCGGCAGGCCCTCGATGTCCGCCAACGGTCCGTTGCCGCCGTCGATCGCATACAGGTGGACCGAGTCGACGGTCGACGACGACGCGAGCGAGACCGCAAGCGTGCGTAGGAGCGTGGTGCGACCGGAGCGAGCCGCGCCTGCGACGAGCAGGTGCCCATCGCCGAGCACGGCGGGCGGCTGTCGCTGCACGACCGGCCGATCCTCCAGACCGAAGGCGCCCGGCGCGTCCATCGCCGACCAGGGCAGCTCGGCCGGCAGCGGCGGCAGCCACGGCGGCGGCGGCGCCTCGACCTGTGCGCGCTGCGAGGCCTCGCGCACCGCAACGACGAACACCCCAAGGTCGGTGACCTCGGATCCGTCCGCCGTCGCCGCGGCGCGCGACCAGGGACGGCCGAGGGCGGGCAGGTCCAGGATCTCCAGGCGCAGCGCCGGAGCCTCGGTCGAGACCGGTTGGCCCGGCGCCGGCCCGGCGATTCGCGCGGTCTGGAATGGGCGCAGCTCGCCGTGCCCCGTCCGCACGTATGCGCGACCGGGCAACGAGCGCGGGATGCGCGCGGCGTCCGGCGCGTCGATGACGTCCACGGACTCCGCGTCGTCGGTGACGCGCAGCGCGATGCGGAGGTTGGTGTTGGCCCGGATCTCGGGGGACACAACGCCGGACGGCCGTTGCGTCGCGAGGACCAGATGCACGCCGAGCGAACGCCCGCGCTGCGCGATGCCGACGAGCCCGCGCACGAAGTCCGGCAGCTCGTCGACCAGCGCAGCGAACTCGTCGACGACGATCACCAGTCTGGGGAGCGGCCCGGCCACGCTGCCCGCGGCGGCGTACGCCTCGAGGTCCTTGGCGCCGGCGGCGCCGAGTGTCTGCCTCGCGCCGGCGCAGCTCTGCGGTCAACGACTCGAGCGCCCGCGCGGTCAGTGCCGCGTCCAGGTCGGTGACCAGGCCGGCGGTATGCGGCAGGCCGGCGCACTCCCCGAACGCCGCCCCGCCCTTGTAGTCCACGAGCAGGAACGTCATCGCGTCCGGCCGGTTCGCCGCGGCGAGCGACGCCACGAGGGCTTGCAGCAGCTCCGACTTCCCGGCGCCAGTGGTGCCGGCAACCAGGGCGTGCGGCCCGTCGCCGCGCAGGTCGAGCTCCAGTGGGCCATCCAGACCGATGCCGATGCGCGCGACGGTCGTTGGCGTCGCGGCCCACCGCTTGAGCACACCGTCGGCGGTTGGCGGATCGAGTTCGAGGATGTCGAGCAGTCGCGCGCTGGTCGGGATGGCGCGGTCGGTCGAGGGGGCCGGCGTGGCATCGACGAGAGGGGCAAGCGCGTGCGCCAACTGGTCGGCCCACGTCGTGGACACCTGGTGCGCGAGCACCGTCTCCGCCCCCGGCTCGCCGCTGCTTCGGACGGTCACGAAGGCGGAGTCGTCGGTGGTCACGACCGCCTGGCACTCCTCCGGCAGTCGCTGCTCTGCGTCGTCCACGCAGATGATGTGCATGCCGACGGAGGGTCCGTCGGCGAGCAGCCGGGCGCATGTCGGTTCCGTCCGCAGCGCCGCGGCGCCGTCGAGGAGCACGACGTAGTCCGGCCCGTCGCCGCGGACGGCCGCTCGCTGGTCCACGAGCGCGCTCAGCTCGTCCAGCCGGGTCCGAATCGTTTGCTGGTCCACTGCCACCAACGTGCGGGCGGCGTGCGCGTCGCCGGCATACGAGCCGGTATGCGGGAGCCAGCGCGCCCATGCCCAGTCCTCGACCGCGGACGGCTGGATGCTGAGCACCACGAGGCGGACGTCGCGCGGGCTGGCCGAGCCGGCGGTTTGCCCGACCCACCACCGCGCCAGGCCGATGACGTGTTCGCGGTGCCCACACAGCCCGACTACCCCAAGGCCGCGCAGCGGCAGCGACACGGGAACGTACGGCACCAGGGGAACCGGTCGCCCGTCACCGCGTCCGCCTTCGCTGCGCAGCCGCACGGCGGCCGGTCGGTCGCCCATCCCGACGGTGAGGTCGAGATGGTCCGCGTCCTCGCGACGTCGTTGCCACAGCCCGGCTCGGGCGCCAATCGTCTGCAGCAGCAACGTCGCCGGGTCGGGGGTTTGGTCACGGCGACGGTGCGACTCCTCGGCCACCAGCTCACCGAGTCGACGCTCCGTGCGGCGCACCGACTCCTCGTGCTCGGCCATCTCCTGGTGGTGCTGCCCGTGGGTGGAACGTCGATCGCTCCACCACGAGCCCAGGAGCAAGACCGGACTGAGCAGGGAGAACAGCAGCGCATATGCGCTCCTGGTCACGACGAACAGGACGACGCCCAGCACGAGCGGGGCGATGGCGACCAGCCAGGGCAATGGTCGGCGCGGCGGTGGGCGTGGCGGCGTCGGGACGCTGACCTCGGCCGGCTCAGCCGACGACAGGATCCGCGGGGGGCGAGCGAAGCCGAGCCGCCCGTCCGCTATCGACGTCGTATCCCCTACGGCCGTTGAACCGCGGTACCAGGTGACCAGCGTGGTGCCGGCTTGGACAACGTCACCGGGCTGCCAGAGCCGTCGGCTGGTGATGGGCACGCCCTCGTAGCGGGCGTCGACCCCCGAGCGTGGCTGCACCCAGACGCCGTCGCCGGCGCGGGACAGCCCGAGCGTCGGCACGAGCTGGCCGGCCTGCTCCAGCGCGGCGATGAGTCCGGCATGTGGGCCGCCCACGATCCGGATGTGCTCGCCGAACGCGGGGTCGACGCCGTCGTCGGGTCGGCCGAGCACGGCGCCGCGCCGCCACGTGATCCGGTCGAGCTCCGCGGCCGGGTCCAGCGGCTGGCCGTCCAGCATCGGCGGCACGTTCTCGCGCGGCAGCTGGCTCAGCGCCTCGCCGACGGTGATGCCGCCGGACCATTCGAGCAGCAGGGTCGACGCGCGGTGCGGCGCGTCGTCCCAGGCGAGCTCGATGGAACGCATGCCCGTGATCGTGGCATCGCCTGCCTATTCTCGCCGTGTGATCGTCGCGGCTGGCTTCGTCCCGGCGACGCCGATGCTCGTCCCCGAGGTTGCGCAAGGGGCCGCGCATGAGCTTGACCCGCTGCGGGCGGCGTGCCGTCAGGTGGTCGCGACCTGGCTGCCGCCCGCCCCGACCGCGCCGTGGTCCTCGGTGGCGGGGAAATGTCGCGTCGTGCATCCCGGGGACGCGGCCGGCACGTTCGCCGGGTTCGGCGTCGACCTCGCCGTCGGTGGCAGAGGCGGGGTCAGCCTGCCGCCGTCCCTGTCGGTCGGCGCCTGGCTGCTCGACGACGCCGGTTGGCTGGACGAGCGGGACTACTGCGAGATCGGCGACGAGTCTGAGGGCTTGACGATGACGCGGCGCACGATCGAGCGCCCTGGGCGGTCCGCGCTGCTCGTGGTCGCCGACGGCTCGGCCACGCGGACGGAAAAGGCGCCGCGCGGGTTCGACGCGCGGTCGCTCGACTTCGACGAGCACATGGCGCGCGCGTTCGAGTCAGGCGATCTCTCGCTCGGCCCGATCGGCACCACGCTGGGCGCGGCGCGCGCCGAAGAGCTGCATGTCGGCGGGCTGGCGGTCTGGCGGGTCTCGGCCCAAATGCTCAGTGCCGTTGGCCGCCCGGTCACCCGGGCCGAGTTGCTCCGCCACGAGGCGCCGTATGGCGTCGGGTACTTCGCCGCGTCGTGGACCTGGCAGGAGACAGCCTGACGCGTGCGACACCCAGCCAACCGCGGTCGACCAGCGGCCCGGACGGTGACGGAACTTACGTTGCTACGGCTGGGCTGGCGCGTCGCCGCCGCTGAGTTTGTCCGTCGCGGAGTCGACTGCGGAGTCGACCTTCTCAGTGACGCCCGCGGTCTTGCCGCCGGTCGCGTCGTCCACGGCGTCGGTGGCCTTGTCGACCGCGGCGTCGATGTCATCTTCCTTGCCAGCGACCAAGTCCTTCGCCTTGTCTGCGAGGTCGCCGACCGCTTCCTTGGCCTTGTCGAACATCTCGCTCATGGGGGGAAGTCCCTTCCGTCCGCCTGGCCGTCCGACCGGTCAGGGCCAGTGCCCACGCTAGGACAGGATGGCCGTCATGGCACCCCCAACTCTGAGAGTTGTCGTGGGGCCGACGGCGGCCGGGAAGTCGGACCTGGCGGTGGCCATCGCCGAGCGGCTCGGCGGCGAGGTCATCAACGCCGACTCGATGCAGCTGTACCGCGGCATGGACATCGGGACCGCGAAGCTCTCCCCGGCCGAGCGCCGCGGCGTGCCGCACCACCTGCTCGACATTTGGGAGGTGACCGAGACCGCGAGCGTCGCGGAGTACCAGCGGCTCGCCCGCGAGGTCGTCGACGATCTGCTCCGACGCGACGTGACTCCGGTCGTTGTCGGGGGGTCGGGACTGTACGTGCGGGCGCTGCTGGACCCGATGGAGTTCCCGGGCACCGACCCCGGGGTGCGGACCAGGCTGGAGAAGGAGCTGGCGATGCTGGGTGCCCCGGCCCTGCACGCTCGGCTCACGTCGCGCGACCCGGCGGCGGGTGCCGCCATCCTGCCGTCCAACGGCAGGCGCATCGTGCGCGCCCTCGAGGTGGTCGAGATCACCGGCCGACCGTTCACGGCAGTGCTGCCGCCGCATACCTCGCTGTATGCGGCGACCCAGATCGGGCTGGACGTGCCGCGACCGGAGCTGGACGGACGCATCGACCAGCGGGTGGACCGGATGTGGCAGCGCGGCTTGGTCGATGAGGTGCGGTCGCTGGACGAACGCGGACTGCGCGCGGGCAAGACGGCCTCGCAGGCGCTCGGCTATGCGCAGGTGTTGCGCATGTTTGATGGTGCATTGTCGGAGGAGCACGCGATCGCCGAGACGAAGCAGGCGACCCGGCGGTTCGCGCGCCGTCAGGACACCTGGTTCCGCCGCGACCCGCGCGTCAGGTGGCTGCCGTACGACGCCGCCGATCTCGTGGACCGCGGCGCGCGGCTAGCCTGAGGCGCGTGAGCGCGGACGCGATCCCGTACGTCAAGGGGCACGGCACGGAGAACGACTTCGTGCTGCTGCCGGACGTCGACGGCGAGCTCGAGCTGACCCCAAGGCTGGTTGCCGCGATCTGCAACCGTCGCGCTGGCGTCGGCGGCGACGGGGTGCTTCGGGTCGTGCGCTCCGCGAAGGCCGCCGATGCGGTCGACATGGCGGCCGCCGCGGAGTGGTTCATGGACTACCGCAACGCCGACGGATCGACCAGCGAGATGTGCGGGAACGGCATCCGGGTGTTCGCCCGCTACCTGGTCGACACCGGCCTTGCCACCAGCCGGTCGCTGCCGATCGCGACTCGCGGTGGGGTGCGCGACCTGACCATGGAGGACGACGGCTCGGTCAGCGTGGACATGGGCGTCGCGCAACCGGTCCGGACCCGGCAGCTTCTGTATGCGGCCACCACCGAGGGCATGCGGCCGGCCACCGGCCTGCACCTGCCGAACCCGCACCTGGTCTGCTTCGTCGACGACCTCGCGGCTGCGGGTCCGCTCGAGGTGATGCCCCAGATCGCTGCGCCCGGCGTGTTCCCTGCCGGGGTCAACATCGAGTACGTCGTCGACCGCGGCCCGCAGCACATTGCCATGCGGGTGTGGGAGCGGGGCGTCGGCGAGACCCGCTCGTGCGGCACTGGTGCCTGTGCTGCCGGGGTGGTAGCCATGTGGCGGCACCAGGCCCCGCCCGCGACCGCATACCAAGTCGACGTCCCAGGAGGAACGCTCACCGTGACCAGGCGAGAAGACGACCACCTCGTGCTCAACGGCCCGGCCGTGCTGGTGTCCGCAGGTGTGCTTCGCCCGGACTGGGTGGCCGCGCACTCATGACGGAGCCGACGCGTGCATGGTGGCGGGACGCGGTCATCTACCAGGTCTACGTCCGCTCGTTCTCCGACTCCGATGGCGATGGCATCGGCGACATCCCTGGCATCCGGTCGAAGCTGCCCTACCTGCGCGACCTCGGCGTCGACGCGGTCTGGCTGACGCCGTTCTACCCGTCGCCGTTGGCCGACGGCGGCTACGACGTCGCCGACTATCGAGCCGTCGACCCGTTGTTCGGCTCGCTCGACGACATGGACGCGTTCGTTGCTGATGCGCATGGGCTCGGCCTGCGGGTGCTCGTCGACATCGTGCCGAACCACACGTCCAACGAGCATGCGTGGTTCCGGGCCGCGCTCGCTGCCGGCCCGGGCAGCCCCGAGCGACGCGCGGTACGTGTTCCGGCAGGGGCTCGGTGCCAACGGCGACCAGCCGCCATCGGACTGGTTGTCGGTCTTCGGCGGCCCGGCGTGGGAGCGGGTGGCCGACGGCGAGTGGTACCTGCACTTGTTCGCGCCCGAGCAACCGGACCTCAACTGGGACAACCCCGAGGTGCGCGCCGAGTTCCTCGACATCCTGCGGTTCTGGCTGGATCGCGGGATCGACGGCATCCGCATCGACGTGGCGAACGCGCTCACCAAGGACTTGTCCCACCCGCTGCGTGACCTGGGCCTCGAGGCGCAGGACCCGCATGCGGAGGTGCACGGCGGCCCGGACCATCCGTTCTGGGACCGCGACCAGGTGCACGACATCTACCTCGACTGGCGGGTACTGCTCGACTCCTACGACGGCGACCGCATGTCGGTGGCGGAGGCGTGGGTGCGGTCGCCGGAGCGCCGGGCGCGCTACGTCCGCGGGGACGGCCTGCATCAGGCGTTCAACTTCCACCTTGTCCGCGCGGACTTTGACGCGCTCTCCTTCCGCAAGATCATCGACGAGGAGATCGGGACGATGGCCATGGTCGGTGCGGACCCGACCTGGGTGCTGTCGAACCATGACGTGGTGCGCGAGGTCACTCGCTACGGCGACGGCGACGCCGGACTGCAGCGGGCCCGGGCGGCGCTCATGCTCGTGCTCGCGCTGCCCGGCAGCGCATACGTCTATCAGGGCGAGGAGCTCGGTCTGCCCGAGGTGACCGACCTGCCGGACGACGTGCTGCAGGACCCGACCTTCTTCCGCACCGGCGGCAAGATGCGCGGTCGCGACGGCTGCCGGGTGCCGATCCCGTGGGCCGGCTCGTCGCCTCCGTATGCCTTCGGCCCCGGCGGGTCGACGCCGTGGCTGCCACAACCCGCCGCCTGGGCGGAGCTGTCAGTGGACGCCCAGTCCGACGACCCGGCGTCGATGCTGTCGATGACCCGCACCGCGCTGCAGCACCGTCGGTCTCTCGTCGGGCTGCCGGCCTCGTGGGTCGACGACCTGCCGGACGACGTGCTCGGCGTGCGCCGCGGCGACGGCTTCGTGTGCCTGGTCAACTTCGGCGACCAGCCGGCCTCGGTCCCGGACACTGGCTTGGTCCCGCTGCTCGCCAGCGATCCCGCGTATGCCGCCGGCGCGTTGCCGCCGCGGTCGGCGGTATGGCTGGCCGCCGCGGGGTAGCCCCGCCCACATCCGAGAGCAGGGCCGTCAGGAATCCGTAACCGTTGAACGGGCCGAGACCACGGCATCATCGGTGTGTGCGTTCCCGCTGCGCGTCGATCGGTGCTGTCGCGCTGACCGTCGTCCTGCCGCTGCTTGCCGCCTGCGGTGGGTCGGACGAGGCGTCGCAGTGCCAGCCACGATGACGAGCTCCTCGTCCGCTGCCTCGGCAGCAAGCACGCCCATC
The DNA here is from genome assembly GCA_963836025.1 of uncultured Actinomycetota bacterium. Taxonomy (GTDB): domain Bacteria; phylum Actinomycetota; class Actinomycetes; order JBEVHX01; family JBEVHX01; genus JBEVHX01. The sequence continues at coordinate 437,219 of CAWIIE010000005.1, read as the reverse complement.
GCCGTCGACACCTACGCCGTCGACCCCGATGAGCCCAGCTGCGTCATCGCCGGCACCGCCAGCCCCTTCACCCACGCCGACGCCTGCGCCGGTGGCCGGCGCATACATCAGCCTCGACGACTACCAGGCCGACCCGGCCGCATACGAGGGCACGGACGTCGTGCTGTTCTTCCACGCCGACTGGTGCCCGAAGTGCCGCAAGGCGGAGCGGCAGTTCGAGACTGAAGGCGTGCCACCTGGACTGACGATCGTCAAGGCCAACTTCGACGACGACACCGACCTGCGCAAGCAGTACGGCGTGACCGTTCAGCACACCTACGTGCACATCGACTCAGGTGGCGGGCAGCTCACGAAGTGGACCGGCGGGTACGACTCCGACGACCTGGCCGAGATCCAGGCGAACGTCGGCTGAGCGGCGATGCTCGCCCTGCTCGGAGCCCTGGTCGCCGGCGTGCTCACCACGCTTGCGCCCTGCGTGCTGCCGCTGCTGCCGGTGATCGTCGGCGGCTCCGTCGCGGGTGTCGCGGGTGAGCCGGCTGTGCCGCCCGCCCTCGGGGGCGTTGCGGTGGGCACCCGGCGGCGCACGTCGCTGGCGACCCGGCGAGCGATCGTCATCACCGCGTCGCTCGGCGCCTCGATCGTCGCGTTCACGTTGCTGCTCAAGGCGTCGACGGTGCTCATCGATGTGCCGGTCGAGGTGTGGTCGGCGATCTCCGGTGGGCTGCTGATCGCGCTCGGGCTGGTGTCGCTGTTCCCGTCGATGTGGGAGCGCGTGTCGAGTGCGCTGTCGTTGCAGGCGCGCAGCGGTCGACGACTGTCGGCGGCGCAGCAGCGCGGCGGCCTGGTCGGCGCCGTCCTGACCGGGGTCGCGCTGGGTCCGGTGTTCACCTCGTGCAGCCCGTTGTACGGCTACGTCGTCGTCACGGTGATCCCGTCGGACCTGGCGTATGGGCTCGCGCTGCTCGCCGCATACGTGATCGGACTCTGCGGCACCTTGCTGCTGATCGCGCTGCTCGGGCAACGGCTGGTGGGCAACGCGCGCTGGCTGGCGGACCCGTACGGCTGGGTCCGGCGCGGGCTTGGCTTGGTCTTCGTGGTCGTGGGCGTGATCGTCCTCATGGGCTGGGATCGCGATCTGCAGGCGTGGATCCTCGACCACTCGCCGATCGCCCCGTGGGAGCTCGACTCCGGATTCATCCCCGACTGACCGGCCCTGGCTGCCGGCCTACGTCCACATCCTGGGCAGAAATCGTTGGGTGTCATTGTTGTGAGCATGGGAACCTAGGAGCCTGATGACGCAACCGAACCATGATCACGAGTCCGACCTCGACGTGACCGAAGTCTTCTCCACCGACGAATACGACGATGCCCGTCCCGAGTACGACGGGCTGCAGCTCGATCGCCAGGACCGCGCTGCGTTGCGCCGCGTCCGTGGCCTGTCGACCGAGCTCGAGGACATCACCGAGGTCGAGTACCGCCAGCTGCGCCTCGAGCGCGTCGTGCTGGTCGGCGTCTGGACCGACGGCACCGTCGAGCAGGCCGAGTCGTCGCTGCGCGAGCTCGCCGCGCTCGCCGAGACCGCGGGCTCGCAAGTGCTCGAAGGCCTGATCCAGCGACGGGACAAGCCGGATGCGGCCACCTACATCGGCTCCGGCAAGGCCCGTGAGCTGCGGGACGTCGTGATCGCAACCGGTGCGGACACCGTCATCGCCGACGGCGAGCTCACACCGGGTCAGCTGATCCAGCTCGAGGACGTGGTCAAGGTCAAGGTCGTCGACCGGACCGCGCTGATCCTCGACATCTTCGCCCAGCACGCGAAGTCGCGTGAGGGCAAGGCGCAGGTCGCGCTCGCGCAGATGACGTACATGCTGCCTCGGCTGCGTGGCTGGGGTCAGTCCATGTCCCGCCAGGCCGGTGGCCGGGTCGCCGGCGGTGGCGGCATCGGAGCCCGCGGGCCCGGTGAGACGAAGATCGAGACGGATCGTCGCCGCATCCGTGAGCGGATGGCCAAGCTGCGGCGCGAGATCAAGCACATGAAGACCGCGCGCGACACCCGGCGCCAGGAGCGGCGCCGGCACGCGGTGCCGTCCGTCGCGATCGCCGGCTACACCAACGCCGGCAAGTCCTCGTTGCTGAACCGACTCACCGGCGCCGGTGTCCTCGTCGAGGACGCGTTGTTCGCGACGCTGGATCCGACCGTGCGTCGGACCGAGACCCCTGACGGTCGGGTCTACACGCTGGCGGACACGGTTGGATTCGTCCGGCACCTGCCGCACCAGCTGGTTGAGGCGTTCCGCTCGACTCTGGAGGAGGTCGCCGACGCCGACCTGATCCTGCATGTGGTCGACGGCTCCGACGACGCGCCCGAGTCGCAGCTCGCCGCGGTGCGCGAGGTGTTCGTCGAGGTCGGCGCGCAGGACATCCCCGAGATCGTCGTGGTGAACAAGGCGGACCTCGCCGACCCGCTGGTGCTCGCCCGCCTGTTGCGGCGCGAGAAGCATGCGGTCGTGCTGTCCGCCCGCACCGGCCAGGGCATCGACGAGCTGCTCGCGCTGCTCGAGCGCGACCTCCCGCGGCCCGCCGTCGAGGTCGAGGTGCTGGTTCCGTACGACCGTGGTGACCTGGTCTCGCGCATTCACTCCACCGGCGAAATCCTCGAGGAGGAGCACAACCACGCCGGCACGCGGATGCGGGCGCGGGTCAACGAGCCGCTCGCGTCGCTGCTGGGGGAGTTCGCCGTCCAGCGGCAGGCCTGATCCGGCCGGTACAGGCATCGTCCGGGTAAGTCTCCACTCGCCGACGCAGCAATCGGGCATATGCGCCCATAGCGGGTCAGGTTCTCATCGCGAGTGGAGAGTTGCTGCCCGACGTCCTTCCACAAACGCGGCTCGGGCAGCGTTATCCACAGCCTGACGTGGGTGGGATTGGTCTCGGACGGAGGCTCACGTACCCTCTCCGGTCGTGCGCGCATGGGGCATTCCGGCTGTTTTGGCCGCATTGGTGCTGACCGGGTGTGGGTCCGGCGCCGGGGAACCGGCCGCCCTCAACACCGGTCCAGACTCGGCTGCCTCGACGAGCCCGTCGCCGACGGCGAGCGAGTCGCCGACGCCCTCACCGTCCGCCTCGCGTCGATCCCACCGCCGCTGTCGAGCAGGCGGTGCGCGATTACTTGGCGGCGTCGAACCTGGCCGTCGCTACCGGCGACACAACTGCGCTGCGTGCCGCTGACCGATCCGACGTGCACATGCATCGCAGTTCATCGACACGATCGACGCGAAGCCGCCCGGGCCAACCACCTCGAGGCGGCGAATGGCGATCGCCGACGTCATCGAAGTGGGCTTGCGTCTGTCCGAGTGGCGATCCGACGCTCGCGTGCAATCGGCGATCGTCAGCTGCCTACGACGTGCGTCGACTCTGCCGGCGAGCGTGATCGAGACCGATCCCGCTCAGCAGCATCGACCAGATTTCCTGGTCGCGTCGGCACCGAGCTTGCTGATCCTCGATGTCGATCGACAGATGCGCGTAGGGCTTGCTCGGTCGTGCTCGTGGCGTTGCACTCGTGTCATGGCGTCGACGCCGGCGGTCGCGCCGATCCGGCGCACTGTGTCATTCGACTGCGACGTCGGCGCCGACGACAAAGCCGACGCGATCACTGGCGCAGGTCCTCCTGCCAGGTGGACCGGCGGGCGCTACGCCCGACATCCGCCGCGCCGGGCTTGGAGTGCCCCGACTGTCGCTGGCGGCTTGAGGCCGCGTGCGTCGGCCCAGCCCCCGACGACCTCTGCACGGCAGCGGTTGTCCTGTGCGGTCCCGACCGCACGTTGTTCGACGTGATGCTGCTCCGCCCGCCTGACGCGCAGTTCCGCAACGTTGACGACGTCTGCCTAGGCCCGTCGGACCCGCGCACGCCGGCCGACCTGATGCCGGACGTGCGCGACACCTTCATCGAGTACCTGCCGACGGCCCAGCCCAGTTTCCAACCGGCGGACGGTGCCATCGTCAACCTGCCGACGATCTTCGCGGCCAACCAGCCCACCGCACCGGGCCGGACCAGCTTCACCCTCGCGGGCTACGCGATCGAGGTCGAGGCCGCACCAACCTGGGCGTGGGACTTCGGCGACGGCGAGACGATGACCACCGACAACCCCGGCGGCGTCTACCCGGACAAGTCCGTCACCCACACCTACGGCACGGCCGCGCCGCACACGGTCACGCTCACCACGTCGTGGCAGGGCCGGTTCTGGATCGACGGCTTCGGACCGATCGACCTCGACGGCCCGCCGATCACCCAGACCAGCGGCCCGGTCCCGGTCGAGGTTCGCGAGGCGCGCTCGGTCCTCGTCGCCGACTAGCGGTCAAGATCGAGCGCGCACGGAGGAGTCACACACCGCTGAGAGGATGAGCCGTGCCGTCCGCTCAGCCGAAACCAGCCAAGCCCTCGGTCAACGAGGCGCTCGCGGCTGCCGTCGAGGCGGTCAACGGCATCCCCCGCGAGGGCCAGCAACAGATGGCCAGCGAGGTTGCCGATGCCTTGACCACCGGCCAGCACTTGCTCGTCCAGGCGGGCACGGGCACCGGCAAGTCGCTCGCATACCTGGTGCCCGCGATCCTGCACAAGGACCGGGTCGTCGTCTCGACGGCGACGATCGCGCTACAGCGACAGCTTGTCGAGCGCGATCTCCCAACTCTCACGGAGGCGCTCGAACCGCTCGGGGTCAACGCCGAGTACGCGATCCTCAAGGGCCGGCAGAACTACCTGTGCCTGCACCGGCTCAACGAGGGCATCGCCGACGACGACGTCCGACACGCTGTTCGAGCCCACGCCGACATCGGCGCTCGGCCGCGACGTCCTCCGCATACGCACGTGGGCGGACGACACCGAGACCGGCGACCGCGACGAGCTCGCGCCCGCGCCGATGGAGCGCGCGTGGCGCTCGCTGTCCGTCAGCAGCTACGAGTGCCTCGGCCCCAAGTGCCGGTATGCGGCCGACTGCTGGGCCGAGCAGGCGAAGGAGCGGGCCAAGCACGCCGACGTCGTCGTGACCAACCACGCCCTGCTGGCGATCGATGCGCTGGACGGCATCCCGCTGCTGCCCGAGCACGGCGCCGTGGTCATCGACGAGGCGCATGAGCTGGTCGACCGTGCGACGAACGCCGCCACCGAGGAGCTGAGCCCGCAAGCGATCGAGCGGGCAGCCAAGCGGGCCCGCCGCTACGTCGAGGGCGAGGACGCCGAGTTCCTCGACGACGCAGCCGCGCTGTTCGCCGATGTGCTCGGCATGCTTGATGAAGGCCGGGTGGACAAGGTCGACGGCCTGCTCTTCGACGCGCTGGTCGCGGTACGCGATGCCGCACACCGCGTGATCACCAGGTGGCGCAAGGGTGAGGACAACGACGCGAACGCCAAGCAGGTGAAAGCCGCCGTCGAGCAGGTCCATCGGGTCGCGGGCGAGGTCGTGCAAGCGGGGGAGCGCGACGTCGTGTGGGTCGAACACCACGACAAGCGCGGCTCGACGCTCAAGGTGGCACCGCTGAGCGTCGCGAGCCTGCTGCGCGAGCAGCTGTTCGCAGAGCACACCGTCGTCCTCACCAGCGCGACCTTGCAGCTCGGCGGCTCCTTCGAGCCGCTCGCGCGCACGCTCGGCCTCACCGGTGGGGAGGCGCCGCCGTGGGAGGGCATCGATGTCGGATCGCCGTTTGACTACCCCAGCCAGGGGATCCTTTATGTGGCCGCGCACCTTCCGCCGCCGACCCAAAGCGGTCCGAGCCCACAGCTGCTCGACGAGCTCGAGCGCCTCATCCGCGCGGCCGGCGGTCGCACGCTCGGCCTGTTCTCCTCGATGCGCGCCGCCGAGGTGGCCGCCGAGACGATGCGAGAGCGGCTCGGCACGGCATACCCGATCCTGTGCCAAGGCGAGGACGCCACCCACGCGCTCGTCAGTGACTTCGCGAGCGACCCGGCAACCAGCCTGTTCGGCACGCTGTCGTTGTGGCAGGGCGTCGACGTGCCGGGCGAGGCGTGCACGCTGGTGGTCATCGACCGCATCCCGTTCCCGCGGCCCGATGATCCACTGAGCTCGGCGCGGGCCCGCGACGTCGAGGCGCATGGCGGCAACGGCTTCATGCAAGTCTCCGTGACGGTTGCGGCCCTTAAGCTCGCGCAGGGCGCCGGTCGGCTGATCCGCAGCGGTGAGGATCGCGGCGTCGTCGCGGTGCTCGACAGCCGACTCAAGAACGCGCGCTACGGCGAGTTCCTCGTACGGTCCCTGCCGCCGTTCTGGCGGACGACGGACGGTGCCCGGGTTTGCGAAGCCTTGCAGCGGCTCGACGCGCGCGCTGAGCAGCCGGCATGAGGACGGCGATCGGCTGCCGGGCCCGATCGGGTTGGGCGACGCTGGTCGCAGTCCGGGCATCGGATGAGAACTCGCGTCGGCCCGACATCCTTGTGAGCCGGCGCATCGACCTGACCAAGCACGGCGGCGCCGACGAGAAGCAGCCCTACCACGCCGGTGCCCACCTGCCGCTCGATGAGGCACGCGAGCTGATCGAGGCGGTCACCGCCGAAGCCACCCGCCGTGCCGCGTCGGCCGTCCGCGACCTGGTGGCCGAGCTGGGTGACGTCAACGGCTTCGGGATCATCCTCGGGTCAGGGAAGAGCTTCGGACCGACCGCATACCCGCCACTCGAGAAGATCCTGCAAGCGCACACGCTGCTGCACGCAGCCGAGGGCGAAATGTTTCGAGAAGTCATGACCCGGGGCGCCGAGCGTGTAGGTCTGCGGATCGTGGGTGAGACCGAGCGCGACCTGCCGACCGCGCTGGCGCATGCCATCGGGGCGACCGAGGCTGCGGTGCAGGAGCACGTCGCGGTCGCGGGCAAGCAGCTTGGCCCACCGTGGACGGCGCACGAGAAGCTGGCCGCGTTAGTCGGGTGGCTGGCCGTCCTGCCGCAGCGGCTGACGTCGCTACATGCGGCTGTACCGCGCCGCCCCCGCCGACGACAGCAACATCGAGATCAGGATGCCGGCGGGCAGCGTGCCCCAGTAGGACACGTGCACGCCGACGTTGCCGAGGAACAGCATCAGCAGCCAGGTCGCAGGAAACGTCGCGACGAAGAACAACACGACCACACCGATGATCCACATGGCGTCAGTGTGAATCGCTTGACGCTGCGCGTTCGGGCGGCTCGCCGAGGAGGTGGTCGGCTGATCACGAGGGCTTGGCGCGCTACGAAGGCCGCGGGACTTCCAACGTGGCGTCCAGCCGCGATCACACGTCGAGCAGCCGCCCGTGGTTGAAGTCGTCGTATGCGGCCAGGTCGAGGAACCCGTGCCCGCAGTAGTTGAACAGGATGACCTGCTCCTCGCCGGTCTCCTTGGCCGCCAGCGCCTCGTCGATGGCGGCCCGGATCGCATGCGCCGCCTCGGGCGCGGCCACCCGGCCCTCCGAGTTCGCGAAGATCTTGGCCGCCTCGAAGACCTTGCCCTGCGGGTATGCGACCGCCTCCATCCGGCCGGACTTCACCAGCGCGCTGATGATGGGGGAGTCGCCGTGGTAGCGCAGGCCGCCGGCGTGAATCGTCGGCGGCATGAAGTCGTGCCCGAGGGTGTACATCGGCAGCAACGGCGTCATGCCCGCCGTGTCGCCGAAGTCGTAGTCGAAGCGGCCCTCGGTCAGCGTCGGACAGCTCGACGGCTCGACCGCCATCAGGCGCACGTCCGTGTCCTCGACGAAGGGCAGCGAGATGCCGCCGAGGTTTGAGCCGCCGCCGCAGGGCGCGATGACGACGTCGGGCAGTCGTTCGCCGGCGAGCTCGAGCTGCTCGCGCGCCTCCAGGCCGATCACGGTCTGGTGCAGCAGCACGTGGTTGAGCACCGAGCCAAGCGCGTAGTGCGAGTCCTCGCGACCGGCCGCGTCGCGCACTGCGTCGGAGATGGCCAGACCGAGCGAGCCCGGCGACGCCGGGTCGTCGACCGGCGACGGAACGCACTGCGCGCCCCACGTCTCCATGATCACCTTGCGGTACGGCTTGGACTCGAACGACGTGCGCACCATGTAGACCATGCACTCGAGGCCGTACTGCGCAGCGGCGAAAGCCAATGCGGTGCCCCATTGCCCGGCGCCGGTCTCGGTGGTCAAGCGTGTGATGCCCTCCGCCGCGTTGTAGAACGCCTGCGGCACGGCGGTGTTCGGCTTGTGCGAGCCGGCCGGGCTGCCCGACTCGTCCTTGTAGTAGATCCGGGCCGGTGTGCCGAGCGCCGCCTCGAGTCGGGACGCGCGAACCAGCGGGGTCGGCCGCCACAGCCGCAGGACGTCGAGAACCTCGCCGGGGATGTCGATCCACGGCTCCGCCGACATCTCCTGCGCGATCAGCGCCATCGGGAACAGCGGTGCGAGGTCGTCGGGACCGACCGGCTGCCTCGTGCCTGGGTGCAGTGGCGGCTGCAGCGGCTCGGGGAGGCGGGGGAGGACGTTGAACCAGGCAGCGGGCAGTCGGTCTTCGGGCAGGTGGTAGCGCATGGCCGTGAGTCTGTCCCGCCGACCTCGCTGGCGTCAGCGGAATGTCTACGGCACCCGTCGAAGCACCGCCACGACCCGACCCAGCACCACGGCCTCGTCGCCCGGGATCGGTTCGAAGGAGTCGTTGCGCGGCAGCAGCCAGATGTGCCCGTCGCGCCGCTTGAACACCTTCACCGTCGCCTCGCCGTCGAGCATCGCGGCCACGATGTCGCCGTTGTCGGCGACCGGCTGCTGTCGCACGACCACCCAATCGCCGTCGCAGATCGCCGCGTCGACCATCGAGTCGCCCACCACCCGCAGCATGAACAGCTCACCGTCGCCGACCAACGACTTCGGCAGCGGCATGACCTCGTCGATCGCCTGCTCGGCGAGGATCGGCCCGCCGGCCGCGATCCGGCCGACCAGCGGCACGTACTGCGGCACCGGTCGGGCTTCGGCGACGTCGGTCTCATCCATCGTCGACGGCGCGCCGTCGAGCTCGTCCGGCATCCGCACATCGATCGCCCGCGGCAGGTTGGGGTCGCGCCGGATGAACCCCTTGGACTCCAGCGCGCGCAGCTGGTGCGCCACCGAGCTCGGTGAGGTCAGCCCAACGATCTCGCCAATCTCGCGGATCGACGGCGGATAGCCGCGACGGGCCACCGAGTCGCGGATGACCTCGAGGATGCGGGTCTGTCGGGCGGTCAGCCCGGTCGCTCGGACCGGACCGTCGGGCAGCTCGGCCACCCGGGACCGGCCCTTCGTCGGCTTCTCCGTGCTCACACGCGCCCCTCTCCAGGCGGTTCCTTCAGAGGTGTCGGACCCTCCCGGCATCGTCCGGGTATGCGATCCGCACCGGCGGTCACGTTAGTCACGGAACGAGCACAAATCAAACATGTGTTCGACGTGTCGTAGACAAGCTTGCCTGGCCGTTGTAGAACAGACGTACGATCGAACACGAGTTCGATCAGCACCGTGGAGGTCCCGATGGCAGCAACCGCGAAACCACCGGTTCGGTTCACCCGACGCGGCCGCGTCGTGGTTGTGCTGGTCGTGCTCGCGACCGCCTTCGTGATCTTCTCGCTCGGCCGCTGGGGCACCGACGCCAGCGCCTCGGATGCAGCCTCGTATGCCGCCGCCGCGCCGACCACCCGTTCGGTGATTGTCGAGACCGGCCAGACGTTGTGGGACATCGCCCGCGAAGCGCGGCCCAGAGACGACCCGCGGGACACGATTCACGTACTCGAGCGACTCAACCCCGAGCTCGACGGCGCACTCGTGCTCCCCGGTCAGGAGATCGTCCTCCCGCTCGGATGAGACCTCTTGTGTACATATGCGCTACAGTGCAGCTGTGTCCGCGTCGATCGGTGTCCGGGAACTGCGCAACCACATCAGCGACGTGCTCAGACGGGTGGAATCGGGGGAGCGGATCATGATCAGCGTCTCCGGTCGTCCGGTCGCGGAACTCCGCCCCCTCGCCGGCCCGGCGTGGTCCTCCAAGGCCGACATCCTGGCTGCCTTGAAAGTCCAAGCCGACTCGGGCCTCACCCAGCAGCTCGATGAGATCGCCGGCGACCTGCTCGAGCCCCTGGAGTGAGCGCAGCCCTGCTGGACACCTCCGTGTTCATCGCACGAGAGCAGCGGCGACCAATCGAGGCCGGGCGCATACCTGATGCGGGTGCGATCAGCGTGATCACAGTGGGCGAGCTCTGGGCCGGGGTCCTTGCCGCCGAGGCGCCAGCCGACCGGGCACAGCGACTCGAGACATTGCAGCGGGCGACCCGGTTGGCCATCGTCACGATCGACTCCGAGGTCGCGGCCACCTGGGCCAGGCTGCGTATTGCGCTGCACCACGCGGGTCGTCGCATGAAGGCCAATGACTCGTGGATCGCTGCGACAGCGGTCAGCCTCGGCGTGCCGATCCTGACCCAAGACGACGACTTCGATGACGTCCCAGAGGTGCACGTCGTCAAAGTGTGAGTTGACGGGCTCAGGCGACGGTTCCCAACAGCTCGTCGAGCTGGGCATACCCCTCGCTCATCCCGTCGGTCATGCCGGACGCGAGCCAGCCGTCCCGGATCTCCACCGACGGGTACACGACCGTCAACGTCATGGCGGTGCCGCCCTCGATCTCCTCGAAGACGATCGTGTTGACGCTCGGCCCGGGGTAGTCGTCGAACGCCTCGGTCGTGACGAGCCGCCGCGGCCGCTCGATCTCCTCGAACACACCGCCCATGCCCATGGGCTGCGAACCGTCGAGCTTGGCGAACACGTACCGGTACCGACCGCCGACCCGCAGGTCGATCTCGCAGGTCGTCATTGGATAGGCCCGTCGGCCGAGCCACTTCTTGACGAGGTCAGGCTCCGTATGCGCCCGCCACAGCTTGGTCGGGGACGCGGCGAACGCGCGGGTCACCACGATGGAGCGGTCGTCCGGCGTGGTCACGGTCAGCTCGCGGGTCAACTGCTCAGGTGCCATTTCCCTGCTCCCCTTCGTCGTCGTCCATCGTGGCCAACACGTCCTCCAGCCGCATGTAACTCTCGTCCCAGAAGGCTCGGAACTCTTCGGCCCACCGGGAGACTTGCGCCAACGGGGCCGCCTCCAATCGCGCCGGCCGCGACTGCGCGATGCGTTCGCGGCTGACCAGGCCTGCGCGCTCCAGCACGCGCAGGTGTTTCGACACAGCCGGCCCGCTCATCGCAAACGGCTCGGCAATTTCGCCCACGCTGACCGGCCCGGACGCGAGTCGGGCGAGGATGGCGCGCCGGGTGGGGTCGGCGAGCGCGGCGAAGACCAGGCTCAGCGGGTCGCGCGACCCGGTGGGCTCGGCCGCGCGAGCCCGCTGAACTACTTCTTGGGCCACTGCTGCAGCAGCCAAGAGTTGCCGTCGGGGTCTTCTAGGCGGGTGTACAGGACCCCGCCGAAGTCCTGCACTTCGCCGAGTTCGACACCCCGTGCACTAAGAGCGGAACGCGCCTCGTCCATGTCGGCGACGACGAGGTGCAGCCCCTTCTGCACGCCCACCGGCATGTCGGAGATCTCGGGGATGTTGCGGCCCATCAGGATCGAGCAGCTCGAGCCGGGCGGATTGATCTGCACGATGCGCATGTCGCCCGCTTGGACGTGGTCGGTGAGCAGCTCCCAGCCGCACTGGTCGACGTAGAACGCCTTGGCCCGGTCGACGTCGCTGACCGGGATGTGGACGAGCTCCAGGTGCATCTCGACTGTCTTCGTGCTGTCGCCGGCTTCGTGCTGGTCGTCGTGGTCATAGTGACTCCTCGCTTAGTGAGTTGGTCGTGGTCTCGGCGCGCGCCGTCAGGGCCGGCGGCCGGTGAACGCGAGCAGCCGCGACTGCTCGTCCGCATCCGCGGGGAGCGCGCACCGACGGCTTGTAGTGGCCGCTGGCCACCATGGCCTCCTCATGCCCGGGCTGGATGCCAGACAGGAAGTAGTGCACCTCGTCGGCGTCGAGCGACTCGTCCTGGCCGGTGGCGCGGGCGAGGTCCCAGGCGTGGATGAGCAGGTCCATCAGGCCGGTGAACTCGATCAGCTGCTCGACCGTCATTGCGCCGGCGGGGCTCTGCGTCATCCGCTGCGACAGCTCAGGGTCGTCGAGCACGGACTGGATCGCCTTGTCCGCGGCCGCCCAGGTGCCGACCGGGTCGATGTCGGCCGACGGTCCGTCCGGGACCGGAAGCCCGATGCTGCCGAGGTAGAGCGCGGGCATCCAGTCGGCGAGGTGCCGGACGACGTCGCGCGCGACCCAGCCCTCGCACGGTGACGGGTTGTCCCATGCGTCCGCCGGCACGGTCTCGATGCGGGCAGTCAGCTGGTCGGACAGGTTCCGCCAGCGCTGTGCGGTGGTTGCGGTCATCGGCGTATCTCCTTCGATAACCGATCGGTTAGATAACTAGCCGGTTTCCTATCGCGCCGAAGCGCCGGCTGTCAAGGCGCCTCCACATCGTTGCCATGCGAGCCGGTGCGATGTCAAGAACTCTTGACATCATGTCGAGAACGCTTTACGTTCGCCGTGTCAACAATTCTTGACATCGGGAGCGACACCGTGACCTACGACGAGAAGAGCGCGTGGATCCAGCTGGTGCTCGCGGTCGTCACGTTCGCGGTCTACGCGACGATCATCCTGGGTCGGGCTGATGGCAACGGGCTCGCCGACGTCGCATACGTCGAGCCGATGCTCTGGACGATCGGCGGCTCGATCGTCGCGTCGATCGTGCTGCATGCGCTGATCGGCTGGGACTACAAGAACAAGGACCAGCGCGACCGCGAGATCGGCCGGTTCGGCGAGTACGTCGGCCAGTCCGTCGTCTTGATCGGTGCGCTGGCGGCGCTGCTCATGGCGATGGCGGAGTGGGACTACTTCTGGATCGCCAACGTGATCTACCTGTGCTTCGTCCTCTCCGCGGTCCTCGGCTCGATCACGAAGATCGTCTCCTACCGGCGGGGCTTCCCGCAGTGGTGAAGCCGACCAGCGTCACGAACTCGATCCGCGCGCTGCGGTTCGCGCACGCGGAGATGACCCAGGCCGAGCTCGCGGAGAAGGTTGGCGTGACAAGGCAAACCGTGATCGCGATCGAGCAGGGTCGCTACTCGCCGTCGCTGGAGATGGCGTTCCGGATCGCGCGGGTGTTCGGCGTCCCGCTCGACGACGTGTTCCACTACCCGATTTCCGAACAGGAGGCCACGCGATGAAGGCGATCGTGCAGGACCGCTACGGCGACACCGACGTGCTCGCAGTTCCGCGACATCGACCTGCCGGTCTGCGGCGACGACGAGGTGCTGCGTCCGCGTGCATGCCGCCGGTGTGGACCCGAGCGTGTGGCACCTGATGGCCGGCGTGCCGTATCTCATCCGTCTGGGCTTCGGGCTGCGCGCCCCGAGGCAGCGAGTCCGCGGCAGCGACGTCGCCGGCACGGTCGAGGCGGTCGGGCACGAACGTCACGCCGCTTCCGGCCTGGCGACGAGGTGTTCGGCATCGCCGACGGCTCGTTCGCCGAGTACGCGACTGCGCGAAGGAACGCAAGCTCGCGCGGAAGCCAGCCAACCTGACATTCGAGCGAGGCGGCGGTCGTCGCGATGTCCGGGCTCACCGCGCTGCAAGGCCTGCGTGACAAGGGTCGCGTCAAGCCAGGCCAGCACGTGCTGGTCATCGGTGCGGCCGGCGGTGTCGGCCACTACGCGGTTCAGATGGCGAAGGCATACGGCGCTGAGGTCACTGGCGTCTGCAGCACGGCGAAGGTGGAGTTGGTGCGCTCACTCGGCGCGGACCACGTCATCGACTACACCCGCGAGGACCTCGAGCGAGTCGTGGTCAGGTCGCTACGACGTCATCCTCGACACCGCCGGCCATCGTTCGGTGTCGCAGCTGCGGCGTCTGCCTTACGCGCCGAGGGAGCGTTGGTCATCGTCGGCTCCGAGGCTGACGGCCGGTGGCTCGGCGGGACGCAGCGCCTGCTCGGTGCGATGTTGCTGTCGCCGTTCGTGAGCCAGCGGATGCCCGCGTTCATCTCGACCGGAGCGGTACGAGGATCTCGAGGTGCTCAGGGACTTCATCGAGGCCGGTGAGGTCACGCCGGTCATCGACCGCACGTATGCGCTCGCCGACGCTGCAGAGGCGGTGCGCCACATCCACGCCGGCCACGCTGCAGGCAAGGTCGTGCTCAGCATTTGAGTCGTATGCGGCTCAGCCGCGCAGCCGGCGTTCATGGGCCATGGCGACCCGCGCGATGAGCGCATACGGGATCGGCTTGTCCAAGCGGGAACTTCAGCGTTCCCTTGCCGGAGCGGTACGGCGCCAGATCCTGCGCGAGGTCCTCCTCGACGTCGGGGATCGGGTAGACGGAGACGTGGTGCTCAAAGCCGGCGAAGAAGATGAGCATCTTGCCGTCCACGGTGACCGTCGGGATCCGGTAGCTGATCTTCTCGCTGCCGCCGGGGACTGCCTCGTGGATGGTGCTCCGGATCTTCGTGAGGATCGGCTGCGCCTCGTCGGCGCAGGCAGCGATGTACTCGTCGACGTCCGGGCTGCGACTCGGGTCTGCCATGGCTCCTTCGCCTCCGCAGATCGCTCTCACCCGCGATCGTGACACTCGGCCGCAGCGACACGCCGAAGGCAATCCATGTGAGGTCAAGATCGCGGAGTCGACAAGGCGGTCCTGACCTGCGACGACGCGACCGCCCAAGATCGTCCGCAGATTTGATCGCGAACGCTGTTGCGGACTGTCGGACCCTCGTTCTAGGGTCACTACATCTAGTAGTTACACGGCTGTAAGTCGTCCACATGCTGTGGGAAGCGTGATCCACAGGCCGGTGAGCGGGTACCCACAGCCGGGTCCACAGGACAACCCACAGCCTGCGCAGCCAGGACCGTAGAGGAGGCGTCCGACATGCACTGCCCGTTCTGCCGGTACGCCGACTCCCGGGTGGTCGACTCCCGGCCGAGCGACGAGGGCACGAGCATCCGCCGCCGGCGCGAGTGCCCGCAGTGTGGCCGCCGGTTCACGACGCAGGAGACCGCGAGCCTGACGGTGATGAAGCGCAGCGGGGCCAGCGAACCGTTCAGCCGGGCGAAGGTGCTGGCCGGGGTGCGCAAGGCCTGCCAGGGCCGGCCGGTTGCCGAGGACGACCTGGTGCTGCTGGCCCAACGGGTCGAGGAAGCGGTCCGGTCGACCGGCTGCGCCGAGATCGACGCGCACGAGGTCGGGCTCGCGGTGCTCGGCCCGCTGCGCGAGCTCGACGAGGTCGCCTACCTGCGCTACGCGAGCGTCTACCGCAGCTTCGACACCCTCGAGGACTTCGAGAACGAGATCGCGCTGCTCCGCCTCGAGCACTCGGGGCTCGCCGAGGAGTCGACGGCGGCGCGCGCCCGCGAGGCGCATACCTGACCATCCGCCCCTGTAAGCGGGGCGACCGCCGGGAAGCCGGCCCACGACCAGATTGTTGAACAACACGGTGCTTCGGAGAGGACGCAGAGCATGACCGAGACGACGAGCGGCAACCCGCAGCAGGCGACCGGTGGACGGCCGACCGGCAAGGGGCTGACGGTCGAGCGCGTCTTCACCACCCCGGGGGTGCACCCGTACGACGAGGTGGTGTGGGAGCGCCGCGACGTCGTGCAGACCAACTGGCGCTCGGGCGAGGTGATCTTCGAGCAGCGCGGCGTGGAGTTCCCGGACTTCTGGTCGGTCAACGCCTCGACGATCGTCACCACGAAGTACTTCCGCGGCGCGGTCGGCACCGACGTGCGCGAGTGGTCGCTCAAGCAGCTCATCGACCGGGTCGTGCTGACGTATGCGCGCGCCGGTCGCGAGCATGGGTACTTCGCGTCGGCGGCCGACGCCGAGGTGTTCGAGCACGAGCTGACGTGGCTGCTGCTGCATCAGGTACTTCTCGTTCAACTCGCCCGGTGTGGTTCAACGTCGGCACGTCGGTCTAAACAGCAGTGCTCAGCGTGCTTCATCCTTGCGGTCGACGACACGATGGACTCGATCCTCAACTGGTACCGCGAGGAAGGCCTGATCTTCAAAGGCGGTTCCGGGTCCGGCATCAACCTCTCCCGGATCCGTTCGTCGAAGGAGTTGCTCAGCTCCGGGGGCACCGCATCGGGTCCCGGTATCGTTCATGCGCGGCGCCGATGCCAGCGCGGGCACCATCAAGTCCGGGGGAGCGACCCGTCGGGCGGCGAAGATGGTCGTGCTCGACGTCGACCACCCCGACGTCGAGGAGTTCATCGAAACGAAGGCGCGCGAAGAAGACAAGATCCGCGCGTTGCGCGACGCCGGCTTCGACATGGATCTCGGCGGCAGCAGACATCGTCAGTGTCCAGTACCAGAACGCAAACAACTCGGTCCGCGTCACCGACGACTTCATGCGCGCGGTCGAACAGGGCAAGGAGTTCGGCCTCAAGGCACGGCAGACCGGCGAGGTCATCGAGGCGATCGACGCGAAGGCGTTGTTCCGCAAGATCGCTCAGGCGGCCTGGGAGTGCGCAGACCCGGGCATCCAGTACGACGACACGATCAATGACTGGCACACGAACCCTGAGACCGGGCGGATCACAGCCTCGAACCCATGCTTCCCGGCTGATCAGCGGGTTGTCACTGACAAAGGCCTCATCGCGATTGGCGACCTGGTTGCCAGAGCAGCGGTCGGGGAGACGTTCGCTGTCTATACGAACGATGTCACGTCCGAGCTTGACCCGCGGTCGCGGGTTCTCGCGACCAGCCCGCTGCGGTACATGGTTACGGGGACCAATGAAATTCTTGAGCTTCGGTTCTCGGATGGTTCGCGGATCCGGAGCACGCCTAACCACCGCATGTGGACCGAGAACCGGGGCTACGTCCGTGCGGAGGAACTCACTGAAGACGACCGGATTGTGCGGTCCTACCACTTCGCTGATCGCAGCCTCGCTAGCGAGGCGATCCCAGTCGCCGTGTTGCAGGCGGCAGGCGTCGGACGCGGTCTCGGCAAGCTTCGGCTGCCGGAGAAATGGTCGCCAGAACTCGCGCACTACATCGGATGGCTCGTGGGCGACGGATGCCTAACAGACGACGGAGCTGTCACCGTCTACGGCGGCAAGGACGAGGCGTCAATGTGGGAGCGCCACCGGCTCCTGCTTTCAAACATCGACCGGCTTCAACTCCAAACCGAGTGTTCAAGCGAACGGAACGCTGCAATTGCGGTCGAAGCGCGCTCAGGTCAAGGCATTCCTACGCGGGCTCGGCGTCCTGACTGGCAAGTCGTCCACGAAGCGGGTGCCCGTGAGCATCCTCGAAGCTCCCTACAGCGCGCTTCGGGCGTTCTTGCAGGGTCTCTTCGATGCAGACGGGTGTGTGGTCAACCAAGTCGAGAACGGCACACGCTACGTCGGCCTCGGTAGTCGCTCGGATGGGCTGCTGCGCGATGTGCAAGAAGTGTTGGCGTCGCTTGGCATCGCCAGCCGGATCTATGAGACGGGCACGAAGACCGATTCGTTCCACTACACGCGGAAGGACGGGACCGAGGTCACGTACTCGTCAGACGGACCTTCGTTTGATCTGCGTATTTCCGGCCGATTCATCAAGGAATTCGCCGCCCAGGTCGGGTTCACCCTGGATCGCAAACAGCGCAAGCTTGAAGTGCTGCTGGCCAACCACTCCTTCTACAGGACCGACGAGACGGTCCGGCTGGTTGGCCGGGAACCCCAGGGCTACGAGACGACCTACAACCTGACCGAACCGCGGAATCACTCGTACATCGTCAGCGGTGTTGTTGTGGCGAACTGCTCGGAGTACATGTCGCTGGACAACTCGTCCTGCAACCTTGCCTCGCTGAACCTGATGAAGTTCCTGAACGACGACGATACATTCGACATCGACACCTTCACCAAGGCCGTCGAGCTCGTCATCACCGCGATGGATATCTCGATCTGCTTCGCTGACTTCCCGACGGAGGCAGATCACCCAGACGACCCGCGACTACCGTCAACTCGGCATCGGCTACGCGAACCTCGGTGCGTTGCTCATGGCGAGTGGCTTGGCATATGACTCGGACGGCGGCCGTGCACTGGCCGCGTCAATCACGTCGCTGATGACGGGTGTCGCATACAGGCGCTCAGCGGAGCTCGCTGGTGTCGTCGGTCCATACGCGGGCTATGCGCGCAACGCCGAAGCGCATACCCGGGTCATGCGCAAGCACGCGGCTGCCAACGACATGGTGCGGCCGCTGACCGAAGTGGACCGCGCAATCCTTGGCGCTGCGGGCAAGGAATGGGACCGCGGACTGGAATTTGGCAGAGAGTATGGCTGGCGCAACGCACAGTCATCGCTACTCGCCCCGACCGGGACGATAGGGCTCCAAATGGGCGTGGACACGACAGGCATCGAGCCTGACCTCGCGCTCGTGAAGTTCAAGAAGCTCGTCGGCGGCGGCTCAATGCAGATCGTCAACGAAACCGTTCCCGCGTGCGCTCCGTAGGCTCGGCTATGCCGAGGAGACCGTCGAAGCGATCGTCGAGCACATCGCTGAACACGGGAACGTGATCGATGCCCCTGGTCTGCGACCGGAGCATTACGAGGTCTTCGACTGCGCGATGGGTGCGCAGGCCATCAAGCCGATGGGCCACGTGAACATGATGGCCGCGGTGCAGCCGTTCCTGAGCGGCGCGATCTCAAAGACGGTCAACCTGCCGGAGACGGCGACCGTGGAGGAGATCGAGGACATCTACTTCCAAGGCTGGAAACTCGGCCTCAAGGCGCTCGCGGTCTACCGCGACAACTGCAAGGTCGGCCAGCCGCTGTCCGATGCGGGCACCAAGAAGGCAGCTGCACCCGCTGACCCGGCGCAGCCGTTCGAGGCACGCCCGGTCCGCAAGCGGCTGCCGAAGTCCCGGCCGTCGACGACGACGTCGTTCTCGGTTGCCGGCGCAGAGGGGTACATGACCGCGGGCCGCTACCCGGAGAACGGCCTCGGTGAGGTCTTCCTCAAGCTCGGCAAGCAGGGCTCGACGCTCGCCGGCGTGATGGATGCGTTCTCGATCGCGGTGTCGATCGGCCTGCAGTACGGGGTGCCGCTCGAGGCGTTCGTCACGAAGTTCGTCAACATGCGCTTCGAGCCGGCCGGCCTGACCGACGACCAGGACATCCGGATGGCGCAGTCTGTGGTCGACTACATCTTCCGCCGGCTCGCACTCGACCACCTGTCCTTCGACGAGCGGTCGGCCCTTGGCGTCTACTCCGCCGAGGAGCGCACGCGGCAGCTCGAGACCGGCTCGTATGCGCCCGCCGACGAGGACGCTGGACGTCGAGTCGTTGGCGCAGTCGGCGCCGACCGATGAGCGCCCGGTGAGCGAGGAGACCGCGCCGGTCGCGAAGCCGCTGCCCGTCACCGTCGATCGGCTCGTCGATGGAGCTGCTGGAGTCGCTCACGGGGTCGCCTCCGACGCGCCGCTGTGCATGAGCTGCGGTACGAAGATGCGGATGGCCGGGAGCTGCTTCGTCTGCGAAGGCTGCGGCAGCACCAGCGGCTGCAGCTGATGGAAGCGGGGCCCAAGTCGCAACAGAGTGGCTGAACCCCGACCGGCTTGTTGGCCGGGCGTTCCGCCTCGACGGCGACGTGGCCGCCGACGTTGCGGAGGCCGAGCGCGGCATCGGTCAGGTCGACACCGCCGCCCTTGTGCTCGTCGACACGGAGGCGCTTGCGCGCCTGCTCCTCCGAGCCGAGGCGGTCGCGTCCTCCTTCATCGAGGGTTTGGTGGTAGGTGGCCGTCGCCTCCTGCGAGCGGAAGCCGCTGAGGCCGCCGGAGCGCCGGGCGCAGATGTCACGGCCATTGAGGTCCTCGGTTCTGCTCGAGGATCTGTGCGAGTTCGTCAATCGCGACGACCTGCCCGCTGTGGTCCAGGCCGCGATCGCTCACGCTCAGTTCGAGACGATCCACCCGTTCATCAACGGCAACGGACGTGCGGGTCGAGCGCTGGTCCACGTGATCCTTCGACGAGGCCGCCTCTCAGCCCAATCGCACTGTTCGCCGCGGCATGCCGACGCGCCGTCGACGACGCCGCCGCTTTCGAACGGAAGGTCCGGCAGATCCAGGGGCAGTGGCGGCAGGAGCTTGGTCGCGTGCGCGGCGGTTCCGCGGTTGAACTGCTCCTCCAATCCCGGGCGCGCCCGTGGTCACAGTCAGCACCGCAGCGGACCTCATTGGGTGCAGCTATCAGGCCACAAACGAAGCGATCGTCCGGCGGGAGGCCGCGCACATCGTGCACCGGGTGAATGCAGGACGGCGGAATCGAGCCTTCGAGGCGAGCGCCATCATCGACGCTTTCACCGCGCTTGAGCGACAGCTTGCTGGCCCCGCTTGACCGCGCCGCCCGCTCGACGTGTCGGACCGCCCGCATACGATCCCGCCGCAATAACGTCGAACCGTCCTTCGCGGAGGTGGAATGGACCACGACGACATCGACGCCCTGCGCCGAACTCACCCGGCCTGGCGACTCCTCCGGGCCGACAACGTCGCGTTGATCCTCTCCTTCCTCGGCCGGGTCTTCGTGGACGAGAACGTCCGCGATCGATCCCCGCCGACGTCCTCATTGACCGGCTCGATGACTACTTGTATGCGCTCAACGCCGGCCAGGACCTGCCGCCGTACCCCAAGCCGGCCAAGGCATACCTCGCCGACTGGGCGTCGACGGACGCCGGATGGCTACGCAAGTACTATCCGCCGAGCTCCGACGAGCCGCACGTCGACGCCACCCCGGCATTGGAGAAGGCCGTCGCCTGGGTGACATCGCTGCGAAGCACGAGCGTTCGTCGGCACCGAGTCCCGGCTCAACACGATCATTCGAGCTGCTCCGGCAGATGGTGTTCGGCGCCGAGACAGATGCCGGGGCGCGGCTGGAGGAGCTGCGAGCGCCGGCGAAGCGCCATCGACGAACGAGATCGCGTCGGTGCGCGAGGGTCGGGTCGAGGTCATGGACCCGACCGCCCAGCGCGACCGCTACCAGCAGTTCAGCACGACGGCCGTCGAGCTGCTTGGCCGACTTCCGCGAGGTCGAGGCCAACTTCCGCGCCCTCGACCGCGAGCTGCGGGAGCGGATCGCCGCCTGGGACGGCGGCAAGGGCGACGCTGCTCGACGAGGTGCTCGGCACCCGCGTCGCAGATCGCGGACTCCGACCAGGGCCGTAGCTTCCAGGCCTTCTACGACTTCCTGCTGTCGCGCGCAGCGGCAGGAGGAGTTCGCCGAGCTGCTCGAGCGGGTGCAGTCGCTCGCCGCGCTCGACGGCGGCGACCCGCGCATGCGGCACATCCACTACGACTGGCTCGACGCCGCGTCGAGCGCACCCAGGCGACCGTGCGGCTGCTGTCGGAGCAGCTGCGCCGCTTCCTCGACGATCAGGTGTGGCTGGAGAACCGCCGGGTCATGGACCTGCTGCGCAGCATCGAGCAACGAGCGCTCGCGCTGCGCGACGCCGCCCCGCAGCTCGACCGTCGACGATCGACGCCACCGCGCCGACGATCGCGCTGCCGATGGAGCGGCCGCTTGTACGCGCCGGCGCGCCGAGGTCCGCGTCGACAGCACCGGCATCGAGGCGGCGACGACGACATCGACGTCGCCGCGCTGTTCGACCAGGTCTACGTCGACCGGGCTGCGCTGGCCGCCCATGTCCGCGACGCGTTGCGGCGGGTCGGAGCCGCGGGCAGGTGCAGCTCGACGGCCGTGATCGACGAGCGTCCGCTCGCGCACGGGCTCGCCGAGCTCGTCGGCTACCTGTCGCTGCACGATCCACGCTTCGACCGTCGTCGTTCGACGAGCCAGCGCCGCGACGAGGTCGCGTGGACGCGATGACGACGGGCGCCCACGGAGGTGCAACGCTGCCTCGGGTCGACCTTCGTCCGGACCGACTGCGAGGGAGCCCGCATGACCCCAGCCAGCCTGGCCCGCTCGGAGCCCGACCTGTCCCTGGTCGTGACGTCAGCTGATGAAGGGTCGTGTCTACCGGGACACGCACGAGACGGGTCTGGCAGCACCTGCTGCCGCTGCAGCCGCAGGTCCGCGACTACGTCGCGGTGATCGGCCTGGTGTCGTCGTCGACGAGGCCGAGGGCTACGCGTTCCTGCGCTCGCGCCCCGACGATGCCGAGGCGACGACGAGCACCGGATCCCGCGGCTCGTGGCCGCGCCGATCCGCTGTCGCTTCCCGTCAGCCTGCTGCTGGCGCTGCTGCGCAAGCGGCTCGCCGAGTTCGACGCCACGGACGGCGACGGCCGGCTCGTGCTGACCCGCGACCAGATCGTCGACATGCTGCGGATCTTCCTGCCCGAGCGGCAGCAACGAGGCCCGGCTGGTCGACCAGATCGACACGCACATCAGCAAGGTCGTCGAGCTCGGCTTCCTGCGCCGATCACCGGCCAGCCGGCGATGTCGAGGTGCGGCGCATCCTCAAGGCGTTCGTCGACGCGCAGTGGCTGGCCGAGCTGGACGCGGCCAGTTAGCCGCGAGCCGGAGTGACGCGTGACGCGCTGTTCAGCGCGGTCGATCTCGCCGACCGGGACGCCATCCGCCGGGCTACCGGCTGGATCGGCTCGAGGTTCTCAACTGGGGCACCTTCGACCAGCGCGTGTGGGCGCTCGACGCTCGGCGGCGACAACGGCCTGCTCACCGGCGACATCGGCTCCGGCAAGTCCACCCTCGTCGACGCGGTCACCACGCTGCTGCTGCCGGCGCACCGCGATCTCCTACAACAAGGCCGCCGGCGCCGAGATCCAGGAGCGCACCTGCGCTCCTACGTCGAGGGCCACTACAAGTCCGAGCGCAACGAGGCGACCGGCACCTCCCGGCCGGTCGGCCTGCGCGACGCCGGCTCGTACTCGGTGCTCCTCGGCGTGTTCCGCAACGACGCATACGACGCGACGTCGTCACCCTCGCCCAGGTGTTCTGGCTCCAGCGACGGCAACCAGGGTCAGCCGGACCGGTTCTTCGTCGATCGCTCGACCGCGCCGCTGTCGATCGCCGCCGACTTCAGCCGACTTCGGCACCGACCTCGACGGCGCTGAAGCGGCGGCTGCGCGCGGCCGGCGCCCGCGTGCACGACCGCTTCCCCGACTACGGCAAGGACTTCCGCCGCGCTCTCGGCATCGAGTCGGAGCAGGCGATGGACCTGTTCCACCAGACCGTCTCGATGAAGTCGGTCGGCGACCTCAACGAGTTCGTCCGCAGCACATGCTGGAGCCGTTCGACGCCGCGCGAGCTGGATCGGACAGCTGATCGCGCACTTCGACGACCTGAGCCAAGGCGCACGAGGCGGTCCGGCGCGCCCGCCGACCAGCTCGATGCGCTGACACCGCTGCTGGCCGACTGCGACGAGTACGACCGGCTATCGGACGCAGAGCAGCCGGCTCGAGCGCCGAGCGGGACGCGCTGCCGTACTTCATGGCCGCCCGGATCGTCGACGCTCACGGTGCGCATCGACGACCTGCGGACCGAGATCGCGTCGCGGACAGCCGCCGTCGACGGGATCCGCCGGCACGCTCGACGACTTGCGCACCGAGCGCGAGCCGGCTCGATGTCGAGCGCGCCGGCCGGGGCGGCGACCGGCTCGCCGAGCTCGAGCGAGCTCGATCCGCGACGCCGAGCAGGCCCGGGACCTGCGGCGCGGCAAGGCCGACCGGTTCGCCGAGCTGCTCACCGCGGCCGGGCTCGACCCGGTGGGCGACGCGGCTGCAGTTCGAGGCGCGACGGCGCGAGATCGAGGCTGCGACTGGTCGACGACGAAACCCGGGTCGCCGACCTCGACAACCGGCTGATGCGAAGCCGCGGTCGAGCGCACGCCGGGTCCAGGAGCGAGCGGACGAGCTGGGCGCAGGAGCTGCGCAGCCTCCACGGTCGGCGCCACCAACCTGCCCCGCCGCAGCCTCGAGCTGCGCGATCAGCTGTGCCGCGAGCTCGGCCTCGACGCCGAGTCGCTGCCGTTCGCCGGCGAGCTGATCCAGGTCCGCGAGGAGTACGGCGACTGGGAGGGCGCAGCCGAGCGGGTGCTGCACGGCTTCGCCCTGTCGCTGCTCGTGCCGCACGAGCGTCTACCCGGCCGTGTCGCGGTGGATCAACGCCCGCCACCTCGGCACCCGGCTGGTCTACTACCGGGTGCCCGGCAGTCGTCGCTCCGCAACGCCGCCGTCGCCAGCGTGCCGGCCTCGCTCCTCGCCGACACGCTGGAGCTGAAGGACGGTCCGTTCGCGACCTGGCTCGAGCGCGAGCTGGCCGCCGCGCCGGCTACGTCTGCGCGGACACGTCGAGCGAGTTCCGGCGGGCCGACCGCGGGATCACCCGGCCGGGGCAGATCAAGGACCGCGGTGGCCGGCACGAGAAGGACGACCGGCGGCGGATCGACGACCGCCGCCGCTACGTGCTCGGCTGGAGCAACGACACGAAGATCGACGCGCTGCTGGCGGACGCGGCAGCGACCGCAGCGAACGTTGCTCGAGCTGACGGGCGACGCTCGAGCGGCTCGACCAAGGACGGCGCGAGCATCGACGGTCGGCGGTCCGCGCTCGGCAAGCTGGCGGAGTACGCCGCTGGGACGAGCTCGACTGGGAGGCGGTCGGTCCGGCCGATCGTCGCGCTAAGGCCGAGAAGGCCGCGACTCGAGTCATCGTCCGACGTGCTCGAGCGGCTCGCCGAGATGCTGCAGTCCGTCGCTGCGGACATCGACGAGGAGGAGCGCGAGCTGACCACGGAGCACGCGAGCGCTCGGGGCCGCGACGACCCGGCCGGCGACGGCGGAGGAGTCGCGCCGCCGGGCTGAAGCCGAGGTCGAGGGTGCCGCGAGCTCGCCGCGCCGGCGGTCGATCGAGGCGCTCACCGCGCCGCCTGTCCGAAGTGCTGCCGGCCGACGCCGACGGCGTGCTCGCGCTGGAGCAGGCGCGAGCGCGGCTTGCCGCCGACCTGGACCGCTGGCCGTCGCGCCTCGCGGACGACCGGCACCGCGCAAGGGCTCGGCGGCGACGAAGATGGCCGCGTTCCGGCGCGACTACCCGGTCGAGTCGCCGAGCTGGACGACGCGATCGAGTCGGCGGCGGAGTTCCGGCGCGCTGCCGCGCGGCTGGCGCGCGACGACCTGCCGCGCTTCGAGGCCGAGTTCAAGCCGTACCTGAACACCAACACCATCCGGGACATCGCCGGCTTCCAGTCGCAGCTGAACGAAACAGGTCGACCTGATCCGAGACCGGATCGCCACGATCAACGAATCGCTGGTCGCCATCGACTACAACCCCGGCCGCTACATCCACCTGATGTGCGAGCGACACTCCGAACACCGAGATCCGCGACTTCAGCGCGATCTGCGGGCGTGCACCGACGACGCGCTTGTCCGCCGACGACGGCGACGCAGTACTCCGAGCAGAAGTTCCTGCAGGTCAAGCCGGCTCATCGAGCGCTTCAAAGGCCGCGAGGGCCACACCGACGCCGACGCGGCGTGGACCAAGCGCGTCACCGACGTCCGCAACTGGTTCGTCTTCTCCGCGTCCGAACGACTGCCGCGACGACGACACCGAGCACGAGCACTACACGCGACTCCGGCGGCAAGTCCGGCGGTCAGAAGGAGAAGCTCGCCTACACCATCCTCGCCGCCTCGCTGGCCTACCAGTTCAAGCTCGATTGCGGCGCCGCGCGCTCGCGCGACGTTCCGGTTCGTCGTGATCGACGAGGCGTTCGGGCGCGGCTCGGACGAGTCCACCCGGTACGCGCTCGACCTGTTCCAGCGGCTCGGCCTGCAGCTGCTCATCGTCACCCCGCTGCAGAAGATCCACGTCATCGAGCCGTACGTCGTCGGCCGTCGGCTTCGTCGACAACCCGAACGGCAACTGCTCGCGGCTGCAGAGCATGACCATCGAGGAGTACCGCGAGCGCCAGCAAGCCCATCTGCTCGCCGTCGGTCCGGGCCGGGCGGATGCACACGGCTGACATGGCAGCGCCGTCGCGGTCCAGTCCGTGGACGCTGCCTGCCGACGTGCTCGCTCGTCTCCAGCGCCGGCACGGGTCCGCGGAGTTCCTGCGGATGTATGCGGCCGGCGCCGCGTGGGAGCCGTTGGCGATCGGCCTGCGCGCTCCGACGTCCGCCGAGGTCGCCGCCCGCTATGCCGAAGTGCAGGCCTGGCTCGCCGCCTGGCAGTCGGCCGCGGCGCGGCGCCTCCGGATCGAGACCTCGTCCGTCGGTGGGCGGCTGGTCGGCGCGAACGACTTGCCGCGGAGGGTGTGGGTCGACTCCTACGACCAGCTCTGGGCTCTCCTTTCGGCCAAGCCGCAGGTTGGCCGCCTCGACGATGTGCTCGCGACCACGCGTGCGGCGGCGCCGGACCTCGTCGACTGGGTCGTGTCTCATCCGTTGAAGGCGCTGGCCGTCGCCGAGGACTGGCCCTCGATCCTCGCCGTCGTCGACTGGGTCACGGCGATCGACCCCACCGTGACGTACGTCCGGCAGGTCGACGCGCCGGGCGCGGACACCAAGTTCGTCGATCGGCACCGGCTCGTCATCGGCGAGCTCCTGGACCAGCGGCTGCCGGCCGACCGGATCGATGCTGAGCATCCGCGATCCGACTTCGTGCGGCGCTATCGCTTCTTGCGGCGACCGGCATACGTGCGGCTGCGGTTCCTCGACCCAGCGGACGGCACGGCCCGCGGTGTGAGCGAGCTGACGTACCGGGCCGATGAGCTCGCGGCTGCTCCGATCGATGCCCCGACCGTCTTCGTCGTCGAGAACGAGACAACCTTTCTGGCCTTCCCTGATGCCGCGCAGGCCATCGTCATCTTCGGCGGCGGGTATGCCGTGTCGACGCTGCAGCACCTGCCGTGGCTGCGCGACCGTGACGTCATGTACTGGGGTGACCTCGACACGCACGGCTTCGCCATCCTCGACCGGGTCCGGGAGTTCCTACCTGCTGCCCGGTCGATGCTTATGGATCGCGAGACCTTGCTCGCTCATCGCGGCCAGTGGGTGGTAGAGCCTGTGCCGACGCAAACGCCGCTGACTCGCCTGACGGTGGACGAGGCCGCGTTGTACCGAGACCTCGTTGAAGCCGTCTACGGGCCTGCCGTGCGGCTCGAGCAGGAGCGGATCCGATTCTCGTGGTTAGTCTCGGGCTCATCGGCGGCCGAGCAGACCGGATATTGCGGGACGTAGAAGCGATCACATGAGAGACGAACCGAGCCACAGCGAATCCCGTGCCCGCGTCATCGCCACGAACAACTGCCGCCGCTCCAGCGCAGCCGGCTCCTCATACGCGTCATAAGATTCATCCAGCCGACGGGGTGATGGCACGCGATCGTGATCCGGGATCAGCACGGACGCGAACTCCAGGCCCTTCGCGCTGAAACGTGCCGACCTTGACGGCACCGGCCGGGTGGCCGTCGTAGTCGGCCAGCAGCATGGTCGGCAGGCCGGCCCGCTCGAGAACGGCGGCCCAGCGAGCAGCGGCCGCGTCGCACCAGTTCACGTGGCAGGTCTCGCTCACCACAAATCGAGATGCGCCCGAGCTGTGCTTGGGCGTTCTTGCGCCCGGCAAGCACAAGCATTGGCGTGACCTCGGTCGGAGGCAGGCCTACCTCGCCGAGCACATCCTCGACCGCACGGACTTGGGTCAAGAGCTTCGCCTCGACGTCGTCCTGCGGTTCTTGCCCCGTGTCGACAACGACCTGGACGACCAGCTGCTCACCGATTCCACCGATGCGCCAGGAAGCACTCTCGCGCATCTTCGCGGCCATCAGATCCATGAGCCCCACGGCCTGGCTCTGGATGGCGGCGATCTCGAGATCGAGCTGCACTGCGTTGGAGGGAGTTCCTCGGCGGTGATGTCCCTTGGGTGCACGTCCTTGATGGAGGAGTGCATGAGCAGGCTACGCCGGGAATGTCCCGATGTGATCGCACCGATAGAAACCGTCCGAACGGGCCAGGCCCACATCATCCGTGCCGCGAGGCGAAGGGCTGAACCTCGCTCAAAGCTCCGGCTGCTCGTGATGTTGGGCTATGCGACCGCGGCGGCGAACGCCGCATACAGATCGCCTGACAGCGGGTGCTCAAGCTCCCAGGTGATCGCCATCGGCCGCTCACCGACGTGGCCTCGGTAGGTCGGCCGGGCCCGAGGAACCAGAACGCCCGGTCGTCGGCGCGGAGCCGAGCGAACAGCAGGATCGCCCGGCCGTCGCGCTCGTGGTAGCGGTAGCGGCAGGCCGGTCGGGGCTGTCGCTCGCGGGTCGCCGGACTGGCTCTCCCAGTGGATGAGCGTCGCGGCTGATGGCGTAGTCGCGGTAGCGCGTCGTCGGGGAGAAGCCGCCGCTGGTCTTGTCGAGCGTGAAGGCGAACAGCTCCGCGTTGGCGGACTCGCGCCTCGTACACGCCGCTCTGCCAGCGCGGCGATCTTCGCAGCCCGGCCGCCGATGACCCATGGCCGCAAGGATCTCGATGCGCGCGTGTAGCGGGCGTGGACCTGCAGCGGCACGTCCGAGTGCGTGGACAGCGGCGGCTGCACGTGGTCGACCCGCTCGTCGAGCACCTCGAACAGTTCGACGCAGCTCGGCGCGGACCTGCGGGTGGGCCCAGACGAGGTCGAGGGCCTCCGGGAGCGCTGGTGTCCTTTTCGAGCACCTGCCCGGCGAGCTGTGCGACCAGCATGCGGACCAGTCGCCGTCGCGCTCGGGCACCGAGCGACGTCGGCGGTGGCATCGGCGCAGCCAGCAGCTCGCGGTACGCCGTCAGGCGCTCGGGGTCGTCGACGTGCAGCAGGCGGCCGATCGCCCGGCGGAGCGAGACCTCGGCCGGACCGGCCGGCAGGACCGGCGCGCCCGCGGCCTGCGTCAGATCCGACCAGCCGCGCCCGCCGTCGTAGACGTCGTCGAGGTCGAGGCCCGCTCGTCGGAGGAAGCCGGCGAGGCCGATGTCTGGCCGGTCGCGCCGCAGCGATCGCAGCTCGTCGACCTTGGCCGGCCAACGTCACGGGATGGCCTCGCGGATGCTGCGCAGCACGATCTCCGTCGCCTTCGGGTCGAGCTGCATGTGGCACCCGGCGGGAAGGAACGGGAATCCGCGCTCGACCGCCCGCTCGACGTCGCGCCGCGATCCGCCGAGCAGTGCCCGGTAGCGGCGGTCGAAGCGGAACTCGCGTGCGGTGGATGCCCGACGAAGTCGAGCACCGTGCAGAACGCCTTGCCGTCGGCCGTCCGCAGGCCGCGTCCCAGCTGCTGGAGGAACAGCGTCGGGCTCTCGGTCGGGCGCAGCAGCAGCAGGGTGTCCACCGCGGGACGTCGACGCCCTCGTTGAACAGGTCGACCGAGAACACCACCCGCACTCGGCCGGCGGCGAGGTCGCGCAAGCGCCGCCTCGCGCTCGGTCGCGCGGGCTGTCGCCCCAGACCGCGACCGGCGGCGATGCCGTGCCGGCTGAAGTGCGCGCGCCATGAACCGGGCGTGCTCGACGCTCACGCAGAAGCCGAGGCAGCGCATCGTGGCCGGCGTCGGCGTGCGCGGCCACCTGCTGGACGACCAGGCGGGCCCAGGCGTCGGTGCTGGTGTAGACGTTGCTCAGCGCCGTCGACGTCGTAGCCGCGGCCACGGCGCCACGGGATGCCGCGCAGGTCGAGGCCGTCGTGGATGCCGAAGTACATGAACGGCGCGAGGTGCTGCTGGTCGATGGCGTCCCACAGGCGCAGCTCGGCGGCGATGCGGTCGTCGAACCAGTGCAGGATCGGCAGGCCGTCGCTGCGCTCCGGCGTGGCGGTGAGACCCAGCAGCTCGACGGGCGCGAGGTGGTCGAGCAACCGGTGTAGGACGGTCGCGGCGGCGTGGTGGAACTCGTCGACGATCACCACGTCGAAGTGGTCGGGCGCGAGGCTGCCGAGGTCGGCTGGCGTCAGGCTCTGGATCGAGGCGAAGACGTGCTCGAACCGTGTCGGCCGAGCGCCGCCGACCCACTTCTCGCCGAACGCCGGCGTCGCGCAGGGCGTGCCGGAACGTCGCGAGGCTCTGGTCGAGGATCTCCTCGCGGTGGGCGACGAAGAGCAGTCGTGACCGGCCGAGCCGGTGCGCAGCCGTCGCGTAGTCGAGCGCGGCCATCACGGTCTTGCCGGTGCCGGTGGCCGCGACCAGCAGATTGCGGTGGTGGCCCTCGCTGGCGCGCCAGCTCGATCAGCTCGAGCAGCCGCTCCTGGAACGGGCAGCGGGCGCAGCTCGATCGGGCTGAGCATGCACGTGCGGGCCCTCGGTCCCGTCGGCCGGCCGCGTCGTGCTCCCGCTCGAACTGCGTCCGCGTCGTACGGCGACGAAGTCGCCGCTCGCCCAGTAGCTCTCGAACACCGCGCTGAACTTGTCGACGCACGTCCGGGTTGCGTGCCTGCCGAGACCCGGACGTTCCACTCCAGCCCGGTCACCTGCGCCGAGTGCGTCAGGTTCGACGAGCCGACGTAGGCGGTCGAGAAGCCGGAGCGCCGGTGAAACAGCCACGCCTTGGCGTGCAGTCGCGTCGTGCTGACGTCGTAGGAGACGCGGATGTCGGCGCCGACGTCGGCCAGCTGGTCGAGCGCGCGCCGCTCGGTCGAGCCGGTGTAGGTCGTGGTGAGCACGCGCAGCGGCCGCCCGCGTCGGCAGTGCCGGCGCAGCGTCGTCGAGCAGCGGGCTGATGCCGCTGCGTCGGATGAACGCCATGACCACGTCGATCGCGTCGGCCGAGTCGATCTCGGACCGCAGCTGGCTCCATAGCGTCGGCTCACCCGGCGCGTTCGTGAGCAACGTGGTGTCGAGCAGCGGGATGAGTGGCTTGTCGATGCGCTCCTGGCGGCCATCTGGACGCCGACCGACGACGGCGTGCAGCACCTTGCCGGCTGGATCTGGCAGCTCGGCTAGGTCTGCGTTGCGGAGCTGAGCGATCAGAGCGCGCGCGAGCGCGACCCCGTCCTCGACCCGTGCGTCGTCCTTGTAGCTCGCGATCTCCATCGCGAGCTGACGGGCGACGTGCAGGGCAAGCCGATCGGCTGCTTCGGCGGAACGCAGGTCTCGGTGGCTGGCCCGGAGGTTGTCCGGGAGGTCAGCAAGTTGCTCCCGCAGTGCAGCGGTGACCAACTGCTCGTACAAGCCGCGGCGCGGATGCGTCACGGTCGCAAGCTACCTGTGCGCTGATCGCTGCAGGGCTTCTGATGCGGCGCGGCGCCAAAGTCGGTGGACTGGCTACACCCGAGAATGAAGCTCGACAATCGCCGGGCCCGAAGAGACGTGACCCCAGTCCTCGACTGGAACCGCAGCAGGACAATGGTGGGTTCAATCTGAGGAATCCTCGGCGCATCCATCGCGTCGGCGGCACCATGCACGCGTGCGGGTCTTCGTCGGGGTCACTGATGGGGCGTGGTATCGGTTCCTCGCGGCTCGACCCTATTTGAACGAGGTCAACTTCTGGCTGCCCAGCGGCGGCCGCACGTTCAAGGCGTTGGCGATCGGTGAGCCCTTCGCCTTCAAGACGCACTATCCGCATCACGCGATCGTCGGCCTCGGGTTCTTCAGCGGCTTCGTCGCTCTTCGGCTCACCGAGGCCTGGGACCTCTTCGGGGAAGGCAACGGCGCGGCGTCGACTGAGGAGATGCGGCGCCGAATCGGCAAGTACCGAAAGGCTGCACTGCTGCCGAGTGAGGATCCCGTGATCCTCGTGATGCTGCGCGACGTCGCCTTCCTTCCGCCGGAACGCGCGCTGCCGGCGCCTTCGAACTGGGCGCCGAACATCGTGCAAGGCAAAGGTTTCGACAGCGCGGAATCCGAGGTGGAGTCGTTGCTTCGGGGGCTCTTGGTCGCCAACGAATCTCCGTCCCCCGTCGCAGGTGACGTGTTCGGTGATCCGCGCCTTACTCCGACCCGACTTGGTCAGCGACCCTTCAAAGCGCTTGTCCTGGACGCCTATCACCGAACTTGTGCCGTCACGGGTGATCGGATCGTCCCTGTGCTTCAAGCTGCGCACATCCGGCCGGTCACTGCGGGAGGGGAGAACAGACTGGACAACGGCCTGCTCCTTCGCTCGGACGTGCACACCTTGTTCGATCGCGGTTACCTGGGCATCGGTCCCCGATTTGAGCTGATGGTCAGCCCTTCCCTGCGGCGAGAGTTCGAGAACGGCGAGGAGTTCTACGCCAGGTCGGGCGAGGTCATCGCTTTGCCTGAGAGGCGAGCCAGTCGGCCGAATCGCGAGTTCCTTGAGTGGCACGCCGACACGGTGTTCAAGGCTTCCTGACCTGGCGTGTGACCTGAGCGTGTGCGGCGCGCCCGTTGGGTCACGCGGCGAGCACGAGTTCGCGTAGGCGTTGTTCGGCGATGCTGGTCTTGGGTGGTGGTCGCCATCGCTGGAACCGCCCGCCGGGCGGTTTCGGGGGTCGGCTCTGGTAGGAGTGGCCGGTCGGGGTGCTGGTGGTCACGGCGATGCCGGCGTCGCCGGCGACGGGGTCGGTGGTCCAGCCTGGGGCCTGTTTGGCGTGGTTGCAGGCCTCGCAGTAGCCCTGCCCGTTTGCGGCGCTGGTCGGTCCGCCGTGTTCGGCGGGGGTGACGTGGTCGAGGTGGCGGACGGGCGCGTCGCACCAGGGGGTGCGGCAGACCTGGTCGCGCAGGATCAGGAAGTCGCGCAGCTGCACCGTCGAAGGCGCGTCGCCGGGAGTCCATGCCGGCCAGGTCGCCGCCGCCGGGGCGGGTGAACAGCCGGCGCAGCCACACCTGCGCATCCGAGTCGGCGTTGCGGACCAGGTCGCGGGCCCATGGCGCGGGGACCGGGCCGTGGCCGAGCAGCAGCGCCGGCTCCTCCCGCTCACCGGCCGCGCTTCGCGCGGCGTCGGCCTGCGCGCAGTCGAGCAGGGCGGCGTCGGTGATCACCAGGTTGACCCCGACCGGCACGGCCGCGGCCTGGGCCTGTCCGGTGACCCGCTCGACCAGGGTGTCGGCCATGATCTGCCCGCGGCCGCGCTCGTCCCCGCCGGCCCGGCAGGAGTCGGCGTGCGCACCGAGCGCCGCATACACCGCCACCCCCTGGGCCACCGGCAGCAGTGCGGACAGCTTCGCCATGGTGTCCGGCGCCGGCCGCAGGCTGACCCGACGTTCGCTTTCGGCGCGCCGGGCGCGGGCGGTGACCGCGTACGGGTCGAGCCGGTAGGCGATCCGGCGGGTCTCGGCCTCGACCTGCCGGTCGCCCCACCCGGCGAGCCGGTCACCAATCTCGGCATCGACTGCGGCCCGGTGCTCGGCGGACAGGCAGGCGGTCTCCCGCGCGACCAGCATCGCCCGCCACTCGGTGGCCGCACCGCACGCCAGGGCCGCGAACGTTTGCGGCAGCTCGGTGGTCACCACCTTCGCCCAACCCAGGTAGCGCCGGGCGCGGGCCGGGGACTCCCGCTTGGCCAGCCCGACCTGGGCCGCGACCCCGCGGCCGACCTCGGCGGCGGGTGTCCCGGCCGCGACCTGCGCCGCCTCCTGGGAGGCGGCGAAGTCCGCCGTCACGAGCGCCTGCGCGGCCGCCGCCGCGGCCTTCAGCTCCTCCAACACCCGCAGCTGCTCGACCCGCTCCGCATCCGACACCCCCCGGTCGATGCAACGCAGGTCGCGGACCATCGCCGCGACCTCGGGGCCGCGCATCATCGTCGCAGGGCCGGCGTCATCACCGGAACGGCGGTCGGAGAGTCGAACATATGTGCTAATCATGGCCTGCAGGGCGCCGCACTGTCAAGCCCCGACAGCCGGTGATGATGGGTGAGTTTCGCGCGGTATCGAGAAGCCTCGGCAACGCACCGGATGCAGCGGTGCCATGCCACGATCGTCGCTCGTGATCACCGACATCCACATCGTGCCCGCCGACGCGCGCTCACGCGAAGCTCGCTTGATGGCCGACGCGCTGTGGGCCGAGATCCAGGAACGCTACGGCTTCCAAGCCGACCACAACCCGATGGAGCTCGAGGCGATGGCGACACCACCGGGCGGCTTCTGGCTCGCCCTCGACGGCGACGTGCCGGTCGGCAGCGCCGGGCTCGTCGTGCGAGACGCGTATGCCGAGCTCGACGCCGTCTACGTCGCGCCGTCCCACCGGCGGCGGGGACTCGCGACGCGTCTGCTGCGGCGCGTCGACGAGCACGCCCTGGCTACCGGGCAGACCACCCTTCGGCTGCGGGCGGGCGACCCGCAGCCGGAGGCACTCGAGCTGTACCGGCGCAACGGCTACGTCGTGATCCCGGCGTTCGACCACTGGGCCGACGACCCGACCGCAGTCTGCTTCGAGAAGCACCTCGAAGCGCCCTGAGATCTCACCGGCGCTCGGTGGTTTCGGCTACGTCGAGGACTCGCGCCACCCGGACAGGACGTGATCGACGTCGCCACGAACCTCGTCGCGAGCAAGCGAGCGATCGACCCCGTCCATCAGCAGGCGGTCGTACGTCGTGTCCTCATGTCGCACCGAGGCGACGACCGCAAGCTCCACCGCTCTTCATCGAGAGCCCGTCCGGCTGCGCTGCGCCCGATCCGACCGCTGCGGCGCTGGCCCGCGTGCCTAGCGATCTGTTTGGCCCGATCGGGTGGGCACCGTGGGAACAGTCGCATGATCGCGTCGGCGAAGTCGTCGTGGAAGGCGTCGTCAGCCTTGATCCGTGACGCCTCGCCGCGCTCTCGGCGCCGGGCGCGGACGTCCTCGTCGGCGAGGCAGGCCACCTCCGCGGCGACGAGCGCGTCCTCCTCGACGAGCAGTCCCTGACGCTCGTAACGCCCGCGGGCGCGACTGAACCTGATCACGACGGCCGACAACCTGCTGCCCTTCTTCGCCCGACGGGTCAAAGCCGCGTCGCCTCGGGGGAGCAGCACCAGATGCGCGAGGTCGGCGCAGCTCATGCACAGCGGACCGCCGTCGGTCATGGTCAGGAGTGCGCCGGTCCCGCCGCACTCGCAACACGACCACTGCTTGCTCGCCGCCACAACGACGATCTCTCGCGGACTTGACGGAGCGGCCATGTGATGTGCGGCTTGCTCAGCGGCGCCGACGTCGTGCACCGAGGTATGCGTCCGCCAGCTCCGCAGGTGCGCATACCAACCACGCGTCGACCACAGCCGCTCGAACCGAGCGCTTGGTGGCGACGCCGAGCTCGATCAGCACCGCGGGATACCCGTCGAAGTGCGGGATCGTGAAGAAGCCGCCCTGGCTGGCGCCGAGCACGGCCTCCTTCTCGCCGAGGTCCTCGACGCGGACAGCGAGAATCGGCTCCGAAGGGGGCGTCTCATCACCGAAGCGCTTGAGGTCGGCCTTGCTGAACCCGCGCTCCCAGGCGAAGGTCTTGCCGCGCACCGACCATGCGCGACCGCGGTACTGCTCGCCCTCGACGACTTCGGGCAGCTCGAGCGCGATGCGGGCGGCCTCGTCCAACGTCATCACGCGCGCACTTTACGGCGACCTTCCGACAGCTCGGCAGGCCACACTGTGGGCGTGGAGTTCGTCATCGCGCGCAACCCCGATCCCGACTCCACGCTGCCCTACCTGCTGTGGGTCCCGCTTGCACCGAACGGCGTCGCGCTTAAGGCCAAGGACACGTGGCCCAGAACCAACAAGATCTACTGCCACCGAGCGCACGAGTGGCCGGCCGACCCGGAGATCGTCGAGCGGGTGCCGGTGCGCTCCTGCACCCGCCGCGGGGCCGCCATCGACCTGGTGCTTGATCGCGCTCGCGAGCAGCGCTCGCAGTTCGTCCTCACCCGGGCCCGAGGGCGCGAGGTGATCTTCTGGCAGTCGGCGCGCACGACCAAGCAGGCCCGGCCGAACGTCGCGTTGCCGACGGCACGCGCGTCCGGGCACTCGCTCGAGATCCTGGTCGACTCCCATGAGCGGTATGCGTGGTCCTTCGACAAGCAGCAGGCCACGACGTCGCGGCGTGCACTCCCGGCCGGTGATTACGCCGTCGCCGTCGACGAGGTAGTCGTCGCATCGGTCGAGCGCAAGAGCCTGCAGGACCTCGTGAGCACGCTCACGCAGGGCAAGCTGCGCTATCTGCTGGCCGACCTCGCCGCGCTACCGCACGCCGCGGTCGTGGTAGAGGACCGCTGGTCGGCCGTCTTCAAGCTCACCTTCGTGCGGCCGTCGGTCGTCGCCGAGGGGCTGACCGAGGCGCAAGTGCGCTTCCCCTCTGTGCCGATCGTCTTCTGCGAGACGCGGCAGCTGGCGATGGAGTGGACCTACCGCTTCCTCGGTGCCGCCTTGTCGCACGAGCTCGACGACCTCGACGCGCACCGACGGATGCTGGAGCTGTCCTCGCCGGACGAGCTGCCACTTGTCGACCGAGCGGTGAATGCGGAGGTCGCGGCGAGCGGCGACGCACCGACCACAGCCGAGGTCCGGATATGGGCGCTCGCACGCGGGCTCGCGGTCGCCGACCGCGGTCGGCTTCGCCCCGAGGTGTGGGCCGCATACCGCGACGCGCACAGCAACCCAGTCTGAGCCCTCGGCGCGCGCTGACCCGACGAACCCACCAATCCGATCGGCGATCGGCACCGAACTCCCGTGAGGAGGGGTCCGCCCTGCGCGACGAGGGGAGCAACGATGCCGAACTCGATGGTGAGGACGGCTATTCATCGGCCGCCGGCTGTGCTGCTCGTGGTGGGCCCGGCGGCCGACGAGGCGACCGATTTCGCGTCGGCGGCGCTGCTCGACACCGTTCACGCTGTGCTCGAGGCCGCGTCGGCCTCGGGTGGCCACGCCGTTCTGGCATACGAGCAGCGGCGGCCTGCGACCAGCCGAGCACGCGAGCTCGCTGAGGCCATACACGGATGCACGGTGATTCCGCTGCGCGGCCGCACAGCGGAGGAGCGAGTGCTGAACGCGCTCGCGGACGTCGCAACGCTGTACCCGGGCTCGCCGACCGTCGAGCTCGGCTGGACCACCCCGCAGGTCGACCCGAGCACGCTCTCGGCGATCGCGTACCGGGTCTGGGCGAGTTCGCTCACAGCCGTCGTCGGGTCTGCGGTCGACGGCGGCCCGTGGCTGGTTGCGCTCAGCGACCCGCGTCTCGCGGCGCACCTCGCCCCGCGAGCCTTCAAGACGGCGTCAGACGTCGAGGTGGGTTTGCACGAAGCAGGGCTGGCGGTCGCGCGCGCACCGGCCCTGCATCAGGCGGCAGTTACGCGGCGCGGATGAGCTCGCGTAGGCGTTCTTCGGCGGTGCTGGTCTGGGGTTGTGGTCGCCATCGCTGGAACCGTCCGCCGGGCGGTTTCGGGGGTCGGCTCTGGTACGAGTGGCCGGTCGGGGTGCTGGTGGTCACGGCGATGCCGGCGTCGCCGGCGACGGGGTCGGTGGTCCAGCCTGGGGCCTGTTTGGCGTGGTTGCAGGCCTCGCAGTAGCCCTGCCCGTTGGTGGCGCTGGTCGGTCCGCCGTGCTCGGCGGGGGTGACGTGGTCGAGGTGGCGGACCGGCGCGTCGCACCAGGGGGTGCGGCAGACCTGGTCGCGCAGGATCAGGAAGTCGCGCAGCCGACCGTCGAAGCGGCGGCGCCGGGAGTCCATGCGCGGCCAGGTCGCCGCCGCCGGGGCGGGTGAACAGCCGGCGCAGCCACATCTGCGCGTCCGAGTCGGGCGTTGCGGACCAGGTCGCGGGCCCAGGGTGCGGGGACCGGGCCGTGGCCGAGCAGGACCGCCGGCTCCTCCCGCTCGCCGGCCGCGCTCTGCGAGTGTCGTCGATCGGGGAGGTGTCGAGCAGGGCCGTGTCGGTGATCACCAGGTTGACCTCGACCGGCACGGCGGATGCCTGGGCCTGTCCGGTGACCCGCTCGACCAGGGTGTCGGCCATGATCTGCCCGCGGCCGCGCTCGTCCCCGCTCGCGCGGCAGGAGTCGGCGTGCGCGCCGAGCGCGGCGATACACCGCCACGCCCTGTGCCACGGGCAGCAGCGCGGACAGCTTCGCCATGGTGTCCGGCGCCGGCCGCAGGCTCACCCGCCGCTCGCTCTCGGCGCGGCGGGCGCGGGCGGTCACCGCGTACGGGTCGAGCCGGTAGGCGACCCGGCGGGTCTCGGCCTCGACCTGCCGGTCGCCCCAGCCCGGCGAGCCGGTCACCGACCTCGGCGTCGACCGCGGCCCGGTGCTCCGCGGACAGGCAGGCGGTCTCCCGCGCGACCAGCATCGCCCGCCACTCGGTGGCCGCACCGCACGCCAGGGCCGCGAAGGTGCGCGGCAGCTCGGTGGTCACGACCTTCGCCCAACCCAGGTAGCGCCGGGCGCGGGCCGGGGACTCCCGCTTGGCCAGCCCGACCTGCGCCGCGACCCCGCGGCCGACGTCACCGGCGGGTGTCCCGGCCGCGACCTGCGCGGCCTGCTGCGAGGCGGCAAAATCAGCCGTCACGAGCGCCTGCGCGGCCGCCGCCGCCGCCTTCAGCTCCTCCAACGCCCGGATCTGCTCGACCCGCTCCGCATCCGACACGCCGCGATCCATGCAGCCCAGGTTGCGGGCCATCGCCGCGACCTCGGGGCTGCGGAGCACCGTCGCAAGGCCGGCGTCATCACCGAAACGGCGATCGCGGGAGTCGAACATATGTGCTAATCCTGGCTTGCAGCCGGCCGCTTGTCAAGACCTCATCCAGTCGTTCGCTCGCAGGCAGACAGCCGACCTGGCGGGCCGTGCGACGATCGTCGGTCGTGGCTGAGGAGATCGAAATCACCGCGGCCGACGCCCGGTCGCCCTCGGCTCGCATGATGGCCGACGCGCTCTGGGCGGAGATCCAGGAGCGCTACGGCTTCGAGGCAGCCGACAACCCGATGGAACTCGATGCGATGGCGACGCCACCTGGCGGCTTCTGGCTCGCCCTCGATAACGATGTGCCGGTCGGCAGCGCCGGGCTCGTCGTCCGAGACACGTATGCCGAGCTCGACGCGGTCTACGTTGCACCGTCCCACCGCCGCCGCGGGATCGGGTCACGTCTGTTGCAGCAGATCGACGAGCACGCATTGGCGACTGGCCAGACCACCCTCCGGCTGCGCGCGGGCGACCCACAGCCGGAGGCGCTCGAGCTGTACCGACGCTACGGCTACGTCGAGATCCCGGCGTTCGACCACTGGGCCGACGACCCGAGCGCAGTCTGCTTCGAAAAGCGCCTCGCGAGTCGTGCCGCTGAGGTGATCCAGGCACTCGATGAGCAGCGCGGTGATTGGCCCGATGCTCGTCGTTGATGTGCCCTGCTTGTACGAGGTCCTCGTCGGCACAGCACGCGCCGAGCGATTGACGATCTCAACACCTGGCCGGGGGAGAGGTTCGGACATCAGCCACTCGAGCGTTGTCCACAGCGCCAGGGGCGAGCTGTTCATCCACAGGCACAGCGTGGCGTCCGGGGCATGTCGGCGGCCGTGCATACGCTCCTCGCAGCCGGCAGAAGGGACGGGGCGTTGGGCAGGAACAATCGGCAACGGCGGGCCGCGAAGAAACAACGGCGTCAGGCCAGCCAGACGGGTTACCGCCAGCAGCACCAACAAGATTCGTGGGCCTGGTCGCTCAACCGACGCGATGCCAACGTCCTCGCGGCAGACCGGCTGCTTGCCGCGCTGTGGTCGGTCGCGGCCGATCCAAAGTCGGCCGACGAGCATGCTCGAAGTCTGAGCAGCTCGACCGGTCCGGTCCCACCAGCACTGATCCGCGACCTGCTCGTGGTGTACCTCCGCGACACGCTCGACGCTGTCGTCGACAACGGCTGGTTGCCGTCCGACCTTGCCGTGATCGCCGCCCGACCCGAGACGACGATGGACCGCGCGCTGCTGGCCGGACTGCTGCGTAAGCGGATGCGTCAACACCCGGTCGGGATGCTTCCGCGCGCCTGGCGGCACGACCTGGAGAGCCTCGGCGAGCACGCCGAGCTCGAGCTGCGCTCGGTGAGTGGCATGGCCGCGGCCCTGCGCATCTCTGCCGTGCTGATGGCGCTGCCAGTTATCCCGATCGTCATCCCGCCGCCTGGTGGAGCAGCAGGGGACCGGTCGGCAGGCTTAGGTGCGACCGCGGCCGGGATCGATCCGCAGGTACTCGGCAGGGTCAGGGCGCTGCTCGCCAAGGCCGAGTCGACGGAGTTCCCCGAGGAGGCAGAGGCGCTGTCGGCGAAGGCGCAGCAATTGATCAGCCGGTATGCCCTCGACGGCTTGACCTTCGACCGCGACGCCGACGCCCCGACCATGGTCTCCGCGCGGTTCTGGATCGACGCCCCGTATGTCGTGCCGAAGGCCATGGTCGTCGACGCGGTCGCACGCGCGAACCGCTCCCGGTCGGTGATCTCCGAGCAGCTTGGGTTCTGCACCCTGGTCGGCACCCGCCAGGACATCGAAGCGGTCGAGCTGCTCGCGACCTCGTTGCTGATTCAGGCGAGCACCGCGATGGCCCGGCACGGCGCGCACGTCGACGCACGGGGGCGGTCGCATACGCGATCGTTCCGGCAGTCGTTCCTGGTCTCGTATGCGACACGTATCGGTGAGCGACTCGATCAGACCGTTGCGCACGAGGTCGAGGCCAGCGGGCGGTCCGGCGAACTCGTACCACTGCTCGCGCGCCACGAGGCGCACATCCAGGCTGCGATGGATGAGATGTTCCCGCGGCTCACTCAGCGCGAGACCAGCGTCACCAACCGACTCGGGTTGGGCGGCTGGTCAGGCGGCGGCCGATCTCGCGCTCCTCGACGTCCGTGGTCAGATCGATCGCGAGGTCGGCTGAACCTGACGTCGCCTCCGCTGGGCGTCGGTTTCGGCGGTCGCGGTCAGAGAATTGGCTGCCGCCTCGCACCGAGTCGACAACCCCGCGATGCTGGGCGAGCTGCCCGATCTCGACATCGAGCCGGCCGTCATCGTCGTTGGGCTGGATGCCGATCGCGCGGCGCGATGATCGTGGTCGACGCCTCGGCGGCGATCGCCGGGCTGCTCAACGACGGACCCGCTCGAGCGGCCCTGGCCAGCGACGAACTGCATGCCCCGCACCTGATCGATGCGGAGGTCGCAAGCGGACTCCGCCGGCACGTCGCGGCCGGATTGCTGAGCGCAACACTTTGGGCCCAACCCAAAACCAGACTTCAGCGGCGATTTCCATCCGGCGAGTCGCGAGATTAAGCAGGAACGTAGGTCAACCTGATGACATCTTCGCCAATCCGATCATGAGCGATAAGGCGGAGCGGCGGCCGGGGTCCGGCGAAATATGGCTTGCCGTGACCAAGCACGACGGGGTGCAGGTAGATTCGATACTCATCGATCAGGCCAAGTTCGGTGAGGCTTTGCGCCAAGTCCGGGCCACCAACTTCGATCTCCCCATTGCGGTCGGCCTTCAGCTCGCGGATCGCGCCCTCAAGATCATCCTCAACCAGCCTGGCGTTGGGGCCGACCGACTTCAACGAGCGCGAGACGACCCATTTCGGCTGGTTCCGCCACGCCGCCGCGAAGGCGCGTTCCTCTGCATCCCATTCAGGATGATCCTCGTCCCAGTAGCGCATGACCTCATACAGCCGGCGACCGTACACACTGCCCTCCTGCCCCTGAGCCTGTTCGATGAAGTGGCGGAACAGCGTGGGGCTTGGCGCAAACGCCATATGGTCGACGTAGCCGTCCAGTGACTGGTTCATTCCGAACACGAGCTTCGCCATACCCACTCCTTTCCTTTCGCGGCACATCCCGTCACTTCCGCGAGTTGCTGACCCGGTCTGAAGAGGGAATAGCCTCGAACATTCTGGCCGACCGGCTGAAGCGCCTGGAGAAGGCCGGATTGGTATCCCGTCGCGACGATCCCAGTCACAAGCAGAAGGTGCTCTACTCGAGGCGCCGGCGCCCCAGGGGTCGGTCTTCTCCAGGCTGCAGTCGGCCTACGAAGCCGCCCTTTG
This sequence comes from uncultured Actinomycetota bacterium, assembly GCA_963836025.1. Taxonomy (GTDB): domain Bacteria; phylum Actinomycetota; class Actinomycetes; order JBEVHX01; family JBEVHX01; genus JBEVHX01. Next base: position 395,368 of record CAWIIE010000005.1, on the reverse strand, counting down.
TAAGCCGCTGGTCTGGCCGAACGACAGCCACTCAGCGTAGGTGTTCCAACCGGAACGGTACGGAGATCGCTGGGCGCCGTGAGTCGGACGGTGTCTCGGTCGTGGGGCCGTCGTTGATGAACGTCAGGCCGGTGGCCGCCGACACACGAACAACTGCTTCCCTGATGACCGCGTCGCCGCCGGCAGGCTGGTTGTCCGAGCGAACCACGTAATGGATGGGGCGGCATGGGTCGTAGGTCACGGGCGTCGCGCCGTCCGACTGCTTCCCATGAAGCGAAAGTCCGGGCTCGGGTGGCACACCTTAGATCTCGCTTGCGTCCGCATCATGATGCGTTCATTGACGAGTCACGATGTAGGCTATCGAGCATGCGGACTACCGTGAGCCTGGACGATGACATCGTCGCTGAGGTCGAGCGGCTTCGGCGTGAGGAGGGCATTGGCGTCAGCGAAGCGGTGAACCGGCTGGCTCGAGGCGGCGTTGAGTCGCGTCGGCGCGCAAGGGGGGCGAAGCCCTACCGGACGAAGACCGCCCGGGTTGGCGTCAAAATCGCCGTCGACAACGTCGCCGAAGTGCTGGACCTCCTCGACGACGAGGAGCGCGGTTGATCGTCGACGCGAACCTGCTCATCTATGCGACCGACGAGGCGTCCCCGTGGCACGACCGAGCACGGGAATGGTTGGAAGAGACGCTCAACGGGCCTCGACAAACGGGTCTGCCGTGGCCGTCGCTGCTTGCGTTCGTTCGGATCGTGACCCACCCCAGGGTCACCGCTCAGCCATTGAGTGGCGAGGCTGCCTGGGAGCTCGTCGCCGGCTGGCTTGCCCTCGACACGGTCTGGACCCCGACACCCACGGCGCGGCACGCCGTGCTCCTCGGGTCGCTGATCCGCGATCTTCGGCTGTCGGGGAACCTGGTCCCGGACGCGCATCTCGCGGCGTTGGCGCTCGAGCACGGCATCGGGATCTTCTCGACGGATACGGACTTCGCGCGCTTCCCTGAGCTCTTGTGGGTGAACCCGCTCGCGGCCTGAGCGATGCGGTTCGTGGTCGCGCGGAACCCGGACGAGCAGTCGTCGCTGCCTTATTCGGGCGGGTCCGACTGCTGAGCCGCCCCGTTCGTCCTGATTTCCGGGTTGTCCGAACGGCGAACGTCGCATCAACTCATCCGAGCGGGATCTGAGAAGCCGGCTGTCAGTGGGTCACGCAACAATCGCGTTGACCGAGCAGCGAGCCGCCCGGCATCGTCGTAGGCGAGCAGCACACGCATACCAGGGAGTCCCTCGTGAGTGGAGTTGGCAAGATCGCGAAACTGCCGGCCGGCCGGCGGACCAAATGGGTGGTACTCGCCTTCTGGGTGGTGGTGCTGGCGGTCGCCGGACCCCTTGCGGGACAGCTGATCGATGTCCAGGACAACGACACGGTCAACTGGCTCCCGGGCGAGGCCGAGTCGACCCAGGTCTACAAGTTGTCCGCCGCCTTCCAGAACCCCGACGTGGTGCCCGCCATCATCGTCTACGAGCGCACCAGCGGCATCACGGATGCGGACCAGGCCGTGGCCGCCGAGGACGCCGAGACGTTTGCCACCTTCGACCTGGTCTCGGGCGACGTGGTCGGCCCGATCGAGTCCGAGGACGGTCAGGCGCTCGAGGTCCTGGTTCCGGTCGATCTCGGCGACAACGGGTGGAACGAGCTGCCGGCCTTCGTTGAGGACATACAGGAGCAGTCGGCCGCATCAGACGAGGGTCTGACGATGTATGTCACCGGCCCGGCCGGGGTCAACGCTGACTTCGCGAAGGCGTTCGAGGGGATCGACGGCACGCTGCTGTATGCCGCGCTCGCCGTGGTCATTGTCATCCTGCTGGTCACATACCGCAGCCCGATCCTGTGGCTGCTCCCGGTGATCTCCACGTTCATTGCGCTCACGGTCGCCCAGGCGGTCATCTACCTGCTCGCGAAGAACGCCGACCTGACGGTCAACGGCCAGACCCAGGGCATCCTCACGGTCCTGGTCTTCGGCGCCGGCACCGACTACGCGCTGCTGTTGGTCGCCCGGTACCGGGAAGAGCTGCGCCGGCACGAAGACCGGCATGAGGCGATGGGCATCGCGTTGCACCGCGCGGGGCCGGCGATCTTCGCCAGCGCGGCCACGGTCATCGTCGGCATGCTCTGCCTGGTCGTCGCGGAGATGAACTCCACCGCCAGCATGGGTCCTGGTCTCGCCATCGGCATCGCGGTCGGCGGGTTGGCCATGCTCACCCTGCTCCCGGCGCTGCTCGTCATCTGTGGACGGTGGGTCTTCTGGCCGACGCACCCGACCTACGGCTCAGAGGACCACACCGCGACCGGCTTCTGGTCGCGGGTGGGCGGGCTCATCGCACCTCGGGCGCGTCTCGTCTGGGTGACCACTGCGGTGATCCTCGGTGTGCTGTCGCTCGGTGTCTTCCAGCTCAACGCTCACGGCCTTTCGTATGAGGACTCCTTCGTCGGCACCCCCGACTCGATCAAGGGCCAGCGCATCGTGGATGCGCACTTCGACTCAGGTACCGGTGAACCCGTCGTGGTCATCAGCCGGGAGGACGGCGCGACGGAGGTGGAGGCCGCGTTCCGAAGCGTGGACGGGGTCGACCCGGACACGGTGACGGCGTCGCCGGCGCAGAACGGCTACGTCTACATCGAGGGCACCCTCACCGATCCGCCGGACAGCACCGAGGCCCGGGAGACCGTTGAGGCCGCCCGGGACGCGGTGCACGAGGTCGAAGGCGCGGACGCCGTGGTTGGTGGGAACACCGCCGTGGCGCTGGACGTCGAGCGAGCGTCAACCCGGGACAACTGGGTGATCATCCCTGTGGTCCTGATCGTGGTCTTCTTCATCCTCGCGCTGCTGCTGCGGGCGGTCGTCGCACCGCTGGTGCTGATCGCGACCGTCGTGCTGTCGTTCCTCGCTGCGTTCGGGGTCAGCGCGGTGATCTTCACTCAGGTGTTCGGGCTTCGAGGGTGCCGACGCCGGGTTGCCGTTGCTCGTGTTCGTGTTCCTGGTGGCACTCGGCATCGACTACAACATCTTCCTGATGACCCGTGTGCACGAGGAGTCCGGCAAGCACGGCACTCGGCGCGGGTCGCTGATTGGCCTCGCTGCGACCGGCGGCGTCATCACGTCAGCGGGTTTGGTGCTGGCCGGCACGTTCGCCGTGCTCGCGACGCTGCCTGTCGTGGCGTTCGCCGAGGTGGGCATTGTGGTGGCGCTCGGTGTTTTGCTGGACACGCTGATCGTCCGGCTGGTCCTGGTCAGCGCGCTCAACCTGGACATCGGCCGGCACATGTGGTGGCCGAGCAAGCTGGCCCAGAAGCAGGACGAACCGGAGCCGATTCTCGCGACGGAGGAACCTGCGCTGGTCGACTGACCGACTGCCCCCGGCCGACCGAGACGGGCCCCACGTTCATCGTTGGGCCCGTTTCGCTCGTCGGATTCGGATGCGCGGGATCATGACGCCGAAGACGAACGCGGCGCCAACGCCGAGCAGCGTCTCCCCGAGGCGTTCGAGAAACCGCTCCTGCGCATCGGCTGGCCGCGAGTACAGCAGCAGACACGAACACCAGAAACGTGGTGAATGCCGACGTGACGTACCAGCGGCTGCCGCGGGTGCCACAGGCGGCCGCAACCGCGACCACGGCCGCGATGCCCAGCACGATCGACGACGGGTCCTGCCGAATCAACGTGATCGCGACCAGCGATCCGGCGAGCACCGAGAGCACCCGCCCGATGGAGCGCAGCTGCTGCATCTGTGGCGACGGGCGCATCACCAGCAGGGCCGCGGCGCACGCCCAGCCAACGTGGTCGAAGTCGAACGCGAAGCCGATGGCCGCGCAGAGCGCTGCCGCCGCACCGAGCCGGACTCCGTAGTCGAGCATCGCTGCCTTCGGCGGCACGGCCCGGGGTCGTGGCGGCGCGGCGAACTCCGGCCACGGCAGCGAGACCAGGTATGCGTACAGCGAGCCGAGGCTCATGACCAACCCGAGTGCGGCCGCATCGTCGAGCGCGGTGAAGCTGAACCCGATGCCCACCATCGGCAGGGCCAGGACGAGCACGACGTTGCCAAACGGCCGACGGGCGGCCAAAAGGGCGGCGCCGACGCTGAGCCCGAAGATGCCGACGACCGCGACCAACGGGACCTGCGCCAGCATCGCGCCGACGAAAACCGCGAGGCCGGTGAGAACCCCCAGCACGATGGTCATGAGTCGCGCCCGGCGAGTGGGGAGCAGCCCGGTCAGCGCCGCCGGCAGCACGCCGACCGCGAGTGCGACGCCACGGGTGACATCCGTCGGGATCACCAACGCTGCCGGGAGCGCGAACAGCACGCCACGGACGGCCGCGGCCCAGTCCCACTCCAGTCCGCGGGGATCGGGCCTATCCGACACGGGCGTCCACCCGTGCGGTGAGTGGGGGACCTTCCACCGCGCAGTGGCGGGCCGGTGGCACCGCGCGCCGCCGAGCAGCGACGACGTCCGCAGCGAGCACGTCGTTGCTGATGGTCGCGGCGGCCAGCGCCGCCCCACGACCAGCAGCCCGATCGCGATCCAGATCGCGATCCGGAACCCGTCGGCGAACGCGCTGGGATCGGTGTAGTCGTCGCCGGTGATGCCGGCCAGCACCGGGAGAGCGGCGACCGCCATCAGCCCGGCTGCTCGGGCGACCGCGTTGTTCACCCCGGAGGCGATCCCCGCCTGCCGGGTCTCGACCGCCGCCAGCACGGTCGCGGTCAAAGGCGCCACCAGGATCGTCAGTCCGAGGCCGAGCACAACGGCCGCCGGCAGGACGTCGGTCAGGTATGCGGCGTCCGGCCCGATCCGCAGCATCAACAGGCCTGCGACGGCGCAAACCAGCGGGCCAACGGTCATCGGCAGGCGAGGGCCGATGCGCTGGGCGAGCTGTCCGGCGCGGGGTGAGCCGACCAGCATGATGACGGTGACCGGCAGCAGCGCCGTCCCGGCCGCGAGCGGCGAGAAGTCGGCGACGACCTGGAGGTGCACGACGAGGAGGAAGAAGAAGCCACCGAACGCCGCATAGATCAGGAACGTCACCGCGTTCGCCGCGCTGAACTGGCGCGACTTGAAGATCGACAGCGGCAGCATCGGATGCGCGGCCCGGCGCTCGACCGCGACGAACCCGAGCATGGCTGCCACCCCGACAACGGCCGACCCGATGACGGCGGCAGTGGCACCGCGTGCCGGCGCCTCGATGATCGCGAACGTCACGCCGCCCAGGCCCAGTGCGCCGAGTCCCGCCCCCAGCACATCGATCCGACCGGACGCGGTCGGGTCGCGGGTCTCCGGGACGTGCCGCAGCGCGACCAGCACGACCACGATCGCCAGCGGCGCGTTGATGAGAAACACCCAGCGCCACGAGGCGAACCCGATCAGCCAGCCGCCGAGGAAGGGTCCGATCGCGGTCGCTACCCCACCCAGCCCCGACCAGGCCCCGATCGCCCGGGCCCGGTCCTCCTGGGCGAAGGACGCCTGGATCATCGCCAGGCTCCCGGGCGTGAGCAACGCGCCGCCGACACCCTGCAGCGCGCGCGCCGCGATCAGCCAGCCGACCGACGGCACCAGGCCACACAACAGGGAAGCGACCGCGAACCAGACGACGCCGATCACGAACACGCGACGGCGCCCGAACCGGTCGCCCAACGCGCCGCCGAGCAGGATGAACGACGCCAGCGTCAGGGTGTACGCGGTGACCACCCACTGCAACTGCGCGAACTCGGCATCCAGGTCTTCGCCGATGGCCGGCAGCGCGACGTTGACCACGGTCGCGTCGATGCCCGCCAGCCCGGAGCCGAGGATCGAGGCCAGCAGCACCCAGCGGGCGGTGGCGGTGCCGAACCGGATCGGCTCACCCGCCACGGCGGACGCTGGCTCGACCACGGGGCGAGCCTGTCAGAGTGGGCGAGTGACGCGCTCGCAACTCGACGTCGGCGGGTTCACCTTCGACGTCCGGCAGTGGGGGCCGGCCGACGGCACACCGATACTGATGCTGCACGGCTTTCCGCAGAACTCCGTGATGTGGGAGCGCATCGCGGCGTCGCTGCCGACGGCGCGCTGCATCGCCCCTGACCAGCGGGGCTACTCACCGGGCGCGCGGCCCGATTCCGTCGACGACTACCGCATCGAGCTGCTGGTTGGCGACGCGCTCGGGATCCTCGACGCCCTGGGTATCCAGCGGGCGCACGTGGTCGGGCACGACTTCGGCGCGACCGTCGCGTGGCACCTGGCCGCGCGAGCCCCTGAGCGGGTCGCCCGGCTGACCATCGTCTCGGTGCCACATCCGGGCGCGATCGCCCGCGCGCTCGCCACGGATCCGAGCCAGCGGGAGGCGGTCGGCTACATCCGGTTCTTCCGCGCCGAGCCGGACAAGGCCGAGCAGGTGTTGCTGCGGGACAACGCGGCCAGCCTGCGCGCGCTCTTCGGAGGGTCGCGGCCTGTCGGCTGACGGCGTTGATCGTTTCGTGGCCCCGCTGCAGGAACAGGGGGCGCTCCGGGCGGCGCTGTCGTGGTACCGCGCAATCGCCCGCCCCGACTCCGCGCTTGATCCAGTAGGGGTGCCCACGACCTACATCTGGGGCGAGGGTGACGTCGCGCTGACGTCGGCGGCGGCGCACGCGTGCGGCGACTTCGTCACCGGGGACTATCGCTTCATCCCGCTGGTCGGAGTCAGCCACTGGGTTGCGGAGCAGCGCCCCGACGTCATCGTCGAGGCACTTTCGACGTGAGCGACCTCGTCATCCGCTCGGCAACGCTCGCCGACACCGCCTCGCTCTCCGAGATCTACGCACCGATGGTCCTCGGCGACATCTCAACGTTCGAGTCCGAGCCGCCGACGCCGGAGCAGCTAGGGGAGCGGATGTCCGGCGGCTTCCGTGGCTTGTGGCTTCCGTCGACGGCACCGTCGTCGGTTACGCGTATGCGTCCGCTTTCCGGGAGCGGGCCGCATACCGCTGGACGGTGGAGACATCGGTGCGGATCGCGCCCGATGCGCACGGACGCGGCGTCGGACGCACGCTGTATGCGACGCTGCTGGCCGAGCTGACGTCCGCCGGATACGTCAACGCGGTCGCGCTGATCTCGCTGCCGAACCCGGCGAGCGTGGCGCTGCATACTGCTCTCGGTTTCACCCGGGTCGGCGTGTTGACCCGGGCCGGGTACAAGCTCGAGCGGTGGATCGACGTCGAGATCTGGGAGCGAGCACTCGCCAGCGCTGTCGACGGGCCGGTTGAGCCGATGCGATGGTCACCGGGCTAGCTGGCCGCGAGGATCCGCTTCGTGGTCGCATGATCGGGAGGAGAGACGAATGCTGCCGTGGTCCAGCGAGCTCAGCGGTCGGCTCGACGAGCACGTCTTCACCAGCGAGGTGCTGCGCGACAACCCGCTCAACGACCCGCACGAGCGCCCGCTGTGGGTGTACGTGCCGCCGGGATACGACGACGAGCCGGAGCGTCGTTACCCGAGCGTGTACGTGATCACCGGGTACACCGGGCACGTGACGATGTGGCGCAACCGCACCGCATACCGGCAGCCGTTCATCGAGACCGCGGATGCGGTGTTCGCGACCGGGCAGGCGCCGCCGTGTGTGATCGTCTACGTCGACGCCTGGACGGCATACGGCGGCTCGCAGTATGTCGACTCGATCGGCACGGGTCCGCTACCACTCGTACCTGTGCGATGACGTCGTGCCCTGGGTGGACGCGAACTACCGGACGATTCCCGATCGGGAGTCGCGGGCGATCAGCGGCAAGTCCAGCGGCGGTTTCGGCGCGATGATCACGCCGATGCTGCGGCCGGACCTGTTCGGCGCGTTGGCCACGCACGCTGGGGATGCGCTGTACGAACTGTGCTACGTCCCGGAGTTCGGGAAGATCGTGCGAGCGCTCCGCGAGTACGACGGTGACATCTTCACGTGGTGGGAGGGCTTCCAACTCCGGACCGCGTTCACGAAGGAGAACGACGACCTCCTGCTCATCAATCTCGGCGTCGCCGCGTGCTTCTCGCCCGACCAGGACGGGCAACCCGAGCTGCCGTTCGACCCGGTGACCGGCGTGCTGCGCCCGGACGTCTGGCAGCGCTGGCTCGACTGGGACCCGGTGCGGATGGTGCCTCGGTATGCGGACGCGTGCCGCTCCCTGCGCGCCGTCTGGATCGACGCGGGCACCCGTGACGAATGGTTCCTTGACGTCGGCGCGCAGGCGTACCGCGGCGAGCTGGCCGCCGTGGGGCTGCCGGACGACCGGGTCCACTTCGAGCTGTTCGACGCCAAGCATGGCGGGATCGACTACCGGTACCCGATGTCGCTGGCCTGGCTGGCTCAGCGGCTGGCGACCTGAGGAAGGGATCGGGCCGAAATCCTCGCTGAACGGCCGCCGGCGGGGCAGGATCGTCGTTGACTTCGACTCTCGGGCAAGGACGGCCAGATGGACATACGCGAGCACCTCAACGGCAAGCGCGCTCCGTGCGGACGGACCGTCGAGGTCGACCATGTCCGGGACGACGACGAGGACGGCCTGGTGATCGACCATCTGTACTTCTCGTGCGGCTGCCGCAAGTCACTCCACCAGTTCCACGACGGCAGCACGCAGGTGAAGGTCATTAACCATCACGGGAAGCTCTTGAACGACGAGCACTCGTCGATGCATGAAGCCTGAGGCGCGGAGTTGACCGACACGTACGACGTCGTCCTCGTGGGCGGCGGCGGAGCTGGACTACGCGCCGCCATCGAGATCGCCGACAGCCACCCCGAGCTCAGCGTGGCCATCGTGTCGAAGGTCTACCCGATGCGCAGCCACACCGTCTCCGCCGAGGGCGGCGCCGCGGGGGTGGCTGCCGCCGACGACAGCCTGGACGAGCACGCTTACGACACGATCTCTGGCGGCGACTGGCTGTGCGACCAGGACGCGGTCGAGGCGTTCGTGCGGGAGGCGCCCGAGGAGCTGCGCCGGATCGAGCACTGGGGCTGTCCGTGGAGCCGGCAGGACGACGGTCACGTGGCGGTTCGCCCGTTCGGTGGCATGAAGCGCAAGCGCACGTGGTTCGCGGCGGACAAGACCGGCTTCCACATGCTGCACACGCTGTTCCAGACCTCGCTCAAGTACGACCGCGTGGTCCGCTACGACGAGTGGTTCGTCACCAAGCTGCTCGTCGACGACGGCCGCGTCCAGGGTGTGGTCGCCATCGAGCTGATGACCGGCCGGATGGAGACCATCCTCGCGAAGGCGGTCGTCCTGTGCAGCGGCGGCTGCGGCAAGGTCTTCCCGTTCACCACCAACGCGAACATCAAGACCGGCGACGGCATGGCGCTCGCCTACCGGGCCGGTGCGCCGCTGAAGGACATGGAGTTCGTGCAGTACCACCCGACCGGGCTGCCGTTCACCGGCATCCTCATCACCGAGGCCGCGCGCGCCGAGGGCGGGTTTCTGCTGAACAAGGACGGCTACCGCTACCTGCAGGACTACAACCTCGGCAAGCCACAGCCAGGCCCGGTGCTGCGCAGCATGGAGCTCGGCCCGCGCGACCGGCTGTCGCAGGCGTTCGTGCACGAGGTCGAGAAGGGTCGCACCATCGACTCGCCGTACGGCCAGGTGGTCCACCTCGACCTGCGTCATCTCGGGGCGGCCGTCATCGACACCAAGCTGCCGTTCGTTCGGGAGCTGTGCCTGAAGTACGAGAACATCGACCCGGTCAGCCAGCTCGTGCCGGTCCGGCCGGTCGTGCACTACATGATGGGCGGGGTCAGCACCGACATCGATGGGGCGACGCCGCTCGCCGGGCTGTATGCGGCCGGCGAGGTCGCGTGCGTGAGCATCAACGGGGCCAACCGCCTCGGATCGAACTCGCTGCCGGAGCTGCTCGTGTTCGGTGCGCGCGCCGGTCGGGCCGCTGCGGCGTATGCGGCCAGCGCGCCGCATACGTCATCTGCTGTCGAGGCGCAGGCGCGGGACGAGACCCGACGGGTCGAGACCGAGGTGCTGCAGAAGACCGGCGGCAGCGATCGGATCGCCGACCTGCGCAGCACGATGCAGTCAACGATGGAGCAGGGCGCGGGCATCTACCGCACCGGCGAGTCGTTGGCGAAGGCCGCAGACGAGCTCGCCGAGCTGCAGCACCGAGTGCTCTCGGTCGGGCTCGACGACCACAGCCGGGCGTTCAACACCGAGCTGATCTCCGCGCTGGAGCTTGCCTGCATGGTTGACGTCGCCGAGTGCATCGTGGCCAGCGGACTGCGTCGTGAGGAGTCGCGCGGCGCGCATCAGCGCACTGACTTCACCGCCCGCGACGACGATCGGTTCTTGGCGCACTCGCTGGTCACCCGCGGCGCCGATGGCACGCCCCAGATCGACTACCTACCCGTCACGATCACCCGCTGGCCACCCGGCGAGCGGGTCTACGGCAGCTGAGAGGGTCGCATGGCCGACAGCATCACCGTCGAGGTGACGCGCTACCGCCCCGAGGTCGAGACCGCACCGACCGTGCAGTCCTACGACGTGCCGTTGCACGACGACTGGTCCGTCCTGGACGGGCTGAACTACGTCAAGGACCGGCTCGACGGCTCGCTGTCGTATCGGTGGTCGTGCCGGATGGGGATCTGCGGCAGCTGCGGCATGACGGTGAACGGCGAGCCGAAGCTCACCTGCGCGACGTTCTTGCACGACTACGCGCCCGGTCCGGTGCGGGTTGGGCCGCTGGCGAACTTCCCGGTCATCCGGGACCTGGTCGTCGAGATCGGCGACTTCCTGCGCAAGCTGCCCACGGTGATGCCGTGGATCGTGCGCAGGTCCGAGAAGCCGGTCACGGAGGGGGAGTACCTCCAGACGCCACTGCAGATGGACGAGTACACCCAATACAGCATGTGCATCAACTGCATGCTCTGCTACTCGGCCTGCCCGGTGTACGGGCTCGATCCGAAGTTCATCGGGCCGGCGGCGATCGCGCTCGCGCAGCGCTACAACCTCGACTCGCGTGACCAAGGCGCCGAAGCCCGGCTCGAGGTGCTGAACCAGGACGACGGCGTGTGGGGCTGCACGTTCGTCGGCGAGTGCACGAGTGCGTGCCCGAAGGGGGTGGACCCGGCCGGCGCGATCCAGCGCTACAAGCTGACCGCGGCGACCGAGACCATGAAGTCCTTCCTGCTGCCGCGTGGCCTGCGATGACCGAGCAGCCTGCGCCCGGGTCGGTCGCTCCCGACTACCGCTTGCAGTGGTACCGCCCGCGCATGTCCACCTGGTGGTGGCTGCGCAAGCGTTCCTACCTGCTGTTCATCCTGCGCGAGCTGAGCAGCGTGTTCGTCGCGTGGACCGTCGTCTTCCTGCTGCTGCTGATCTGGGCGGTGGGCCGGGGCGAGCGCGAGTACGCGGACTTCCTCGACTGGGCGTCCGCGCCGTGGGTCGTCGCGCTGAACGTCATCACGCTGGCGTTCCTCCTCTATCACGCGATCACCTGGTTCAACCTGACGCCGAAGGCGATGGTGCTGAAGCTGCGCGGGCGGCCGGTGCCTGGTGCGTTGATCGCCGGGTCGGCCTTCGCCGGCTGGGCGGTGGTGTCGGTGGTGGTCGCCGCGTTCGTGCTGAGGTCCTGAGATGGCCAAGCGATCGATCGAGCCCTTCCCGTGGCTGCTGTTCAGCGCGGGCGGGGTGGCGTCGGCGATGTTCCTGCCGGTGCTGCTGCTGCTGTTCGGCCTGGCGTTCCCGCTGGGCTGGATCTCACCGCCCAGTTACGAAGACATCGCCGGGTTGCTCGGGAACTGGCTCACCCGGCTGGTCCTGCTCGGGGTGTTCACGCTGTCGCTGTTCCATTGGGCGCACCGGTTCCGCTTCACGCTCTACGACGGGCTGCAGCTCAAGCACCTGGGCGGGCAGATCACGGCGCTCTGCTACGGCGGTGCGGTGCTCGGCTCGCTCGTCACCGCATACCTGCTGCTCAGGCTGTAGACCTCACAGCTTGGTGAGCTTGGCGAACGGCGCGACGATGCGCACCTGCTGGCCGCCGAAGTCGACGACCACCGCGTGCTCTCCTTCGACTGCCACGACGTACCCGAGGCCGTAGCGGTCGTGGGAGACTCTGTCGCGATCGACCCACGCCTCGACGGGCGTCGTGTCCGGGGGGACGTTGAAGGGACTGCCTGCAAGGTGCCGCCGTCGTGAGGCGGAGGTCGGAGTCATCAAGGCCAGTGTGCGCCCTTCATTCGCCTCGCGCCACCACTGGTCGGCTCAGCGGCCGACTTCGCCGGCCTCGATTGGGGTGCCGGAGGTGGTGACCACGGCGATGCCCGTGCCGTCAGGGACCTGGCCCTCGAGTAGGTCGAGGAGCTCCTCCTTGGGCGGTGGCGCGCCATCGACCCGACCCGTGACCTCGGCGTTGCGACCGGTGCAGGTCACGTCGGTGACGGTTCCAGCCTCGCCGAGCCACTCGGTGACGGCAGCACATGTCCGCTGAGCCCTGGCATGCGCGCATGGTCTCGGCTGCGCGCTTGGCGGCGGTCGGCGACGCGCCGCTAGAGCTGGTCGACCGCCGTCACCACGACGACCGCCTCGCCCTCGGCATCGCTGCGCGCCAGGTCGACCTCTGCGGAGAAGCCCCAGTCGTGGTCGCCGGCCGGGTCGTCGATGATCTGCCGGACCAGCCAGCGACCCGGCTGCTCGTCGATCATGAGCAGGTGCGGGCCGCGTGCGTTCGCGCCGGTCTGGATCTCCGCGTGCTCCGTGAAGTACGGCGCCAGCGAAGTCGCCCACTCGACTTCGCTGTCAAGTTCGCTCAACGTCGCCCAGTCGTGCGCTGCGGCCAGCTCGACGCGACGGAACAGCGCGTTGCGCACCAGGACCCGGAAGGCTCGGGTGTTCGCGGTGACCGGCGGGGGCTGCTCGTCCAGCGGGTGCACCGGCGCGACAACGACTCCGCCACCGGCGCGCAGCTGCTCCCACTCGTCGAGCAGGCTCGAGTCGGTCTGCCGGATCAGCTCGCCGAGCCAGTCGACGATGTCCTCGAACTCCTCGGTGCGGGCCACCGGCGGCACGGTCTGGCGCAGCGTGCGGTAGCAGTCGGCGAGGTAGCGCAGCACCAGCCCCTCCGCCCTCGCCAGGCCGTAGAACGCGACGAACTCGGTGAAGCTCATCGCCCGTTCCCACATGTCGCGGACCACTGACTTCGGTGCCAGCGCGTGGTCGGCGATCCACGGATGCCCCTTGCGATACATCTCGTATGCGGCCGCAAGCAGGTCGCCCAGCGGCTGCGGATGGGTGACCTGCTCGAGCAGCTCCATCCGCTCGTCGTACTCGATGCCGTCGGCCTTCATGGCCGCCACCGCTTCACCGCGGGCCTTAAACGCCTGTGCGGACAGCACCTGACGCGGTGACTCCAGGATCGACTCCACGACGCTGACCACGTCGAGTGCATGCGTGGGGGAGTCACGGTCGAGCAGCTCGAGTGCGGCGAGCGCGAACGGCGACAACGGCTGGTTGAGCGCGAAGTCGACCGGCAGGTCAACCGTGAGCCGCACCCGCCGGCCGTCCGGCTCCGCGGAGGGCAGTCGTTCGACGACTCCAGAGGCAAGCAGCTCGCGGGTCATCGCGATCGCCCGGCGGATGTGCCTGCGCTGGGTGGGCCGGTCCTCGTGGTTGTCCTCGAGCAGCCGGCGCATGGCGGCATACGGATCGCCGGGGCGGGCGATGACATTGAGCAGCATTGCGTGCGAGACGCCGAACTGCGACGTCAGGCGTTCCGGCTCGGAGGCGACCAGCCGCTCGAAGGTCGGCTGGCCCCACGAGACCATGCCCTCGGGTGGCTTCTTGCGGACCACCTTGCGTCGCTTCTTCGGATCGTCACCTGCCTTGGCCAGCAGCCGCTCGTTCTCGATCGCATGCTCCGGCGCCTGCACCACGACGGTGCCCGCGTCGTCGAAGCCCGCGCGGCCCGCGCGACCGGCGATCTGGTGGAACTCGCGCGCCTTGAGGTGGCGCGTGGTCGTTCCGTCGTACTTGGACAGCGCCGTGAACACCACCGTGCGGATCGGCACGTTGATGCCGACGCCAAGGGTGTCCGTGCCGCAGATCACCTTGAGTAGCCCGGCCTGCGCGAGCGTCTCGACCAGGCGTCGGTAGCGCGGCAGCATCCCGGCGTGGTGCACGCCGATGCCGTGCCGGACCAGGCGGGACAGCGTCTTGCCGAAGCCCGCGGTGAAGCGGAACGCGCCGATCAGCTCGGCGATCCGGTCCTTCTCCTCGCGGGTGCACACGTTGATGCTCATCAGCGCCTGCGCCCGTTCGATGGCGGCGGCTTGCGTGAAGTGCACGACGTAGATCGGCGCCTGCTTGGTGTCGAGCAGCTCCTGCAGGGTCTCGTGCAACGGGGTCATGCGCCAGTAGTAGTAGAGGGGCACCGGCCGCTCCGCGGAGCTGACGACGGCCGTCGGCCGGCCAGTGCGGCGGGTGAGGTCGTCACGGAAGAACGAGACGTCGCCGAGGGTCGCCGACATCAGCAGGAACTGAGCACGCGGCAGCTCGAGCAGCGGAACCTGCCAGGCCCAACCGCGGTCCGGTTCGGCGTAGAAGTGGAACTCGTCCATCACGACCAGGCCGATGCTCGACTCGGCTCCGCTCCGAAGAGCGAGGTTGGCGAGGACCTCAGCCGTGCAGCAGATGATCGGCGCGTCGGAGTTCACGGCCGCGTCGCCGGTCATCATGCCGACGTTCTCCGCACCGAAGATCGCACACAGGTCGAAGAACTTCTCCGAGACCAGCGCCTTGATCGGCGCGGAATAGAACGAACGCTGACCGCGGGCCATCGCCGCAAAGTGCGCACCCGCCGCGACCAGGCTCTTCCCGGAGCCCGTCGGCGTCGCGAGGATCACGTTCGAGCCGGAGACGAGCTCGATCAAGGCCTCCTCCTGGGTTGGGTAGAGCTCCAGGCCGCGCTCGGCCGCCCAGGACTCGAACGCGTCGTAGAGCGCGTCGTCGTCGGGCTCGGCCGGGAGCCGGTCGATCAGCGTCACAGCGACTCCCCCGCGGAGATGCCGCAGGATCACGGCGGGGCGGTCGCTGGGCAGGTCGCCGATGCGAGGCCCGCGCTCCGAGCGCTCATCGCGCTCTCGGCGGGCACGGCTCACGACCGGGTCCTGCCAGACGACGGCGGTGCCGTCGAGCACGACGACGTCGTCCTGGTTGGTGATCCGCGTCGCGAGGGTCACGATCGGCTTGTCCTCCCGGGCGGCGGTGACCTCGGCATACGCGGTGATGACGTCGCCCGGGCGCACTGGCGCGCGAAAGCTCCAGTTGACGTGCAGGAAGACGCTGCCCGGCCCCGGCAGGTCCTCCGCGACGAGCGCGTTCAACAGGCCGCTGGTCACCCCGCCCTGCACGACGATGCCGCCGAACCTGCTCGCCGTGGCCAAGTCGACGTCGTAGTGCAGCGGGTTGCGGTCGCCGGTGATCTCGGTGAACAGCTCGATGTCGCGCGGCTGCACCACGCGGGTCCGGCTCGCCCGCTGCCCGACTCGTGCGGTCAACGCCCACCTCCGGGGAAGGTTCGGGGAAGGTCGCCTGCCTAGTTTCGCCGACGTCAGAAGCCCGACGAGACGAAGGAGACCAGCTCATGACGAGTATGCAGACCCCGCCCGCCGCGCGAACGGTGTGGACGTGCCAACCCTCTTCGCGACCTTGGACGCCGTGAAAGGCGCACCCGAGATTGCGGACTTCCAGTTCCGCGCCCGGAACACCTGGGTCAGCGGCACCCACAGCCGCTCCACGATCCATGGCTTCTACGGCGCGGGCCAGGAGGACACCAGCCGCACCGAGGCATTCGCCTACGACGCCGACCACCCGGCCGTGCTGGTCGGGAACAACCATGGCCCGACCCCGGTGGAGTTCCTGCTGCACGCGATCGCCGCCTGCCTGACCGCGGGTTTGGCGAACATCGCCGCGGCGCGCGGGATCACGCTGCATCGGGTGGAGTCGACCGTGGAGGGCGACATCGACCTGCTGGGCATCCTTGGCCTGTCGCCCGAGGTGCGCAACGGCTACCGGCAGATCCGAGTCAGCTTCACGGTCGAGGGAGACGCCACCGCCGAGGAGCTGAAGGCGCTGGTCGAGCAGTCCCGCCGCCGGTCCGCGGTGTACGACGTGCTCACGAACGGCACCGATGTCGTCATCGACGTGGCCACTCGGGCTGCCTGATCCTCGATGCCCAAGACCTCCGTCGTTGTGATCGGTGCCGGCCAGGCCGGGCTGGCGGTCAGCCGCCTGCTCGCCGACACCGGCATCGACCACGTCGTCCTCGAACGCGGCCAGGTCGCCGAACGCTGGCGATCCCAGTCCTGGGAGTCGCTGCGGCTGCTCAGCCCGAACTGGCTGACCCGGCTGCCCGGGTTCGCCTACGACGGTCCCGATCGCGACGGCTTCATGACCGCGGCGGAGGTCAAGGACTTCCTTCAGGCGTACGCAATCAGATCGTCGGCCCCGGTGATCCCTGGGGCCGACGTGCTGGCAGTGCGCGCGGCGGGGGGCGCATACACGATCGTGACCGACGCCGGCACCTGGCGCGCGGACGCGGTTGTGATCGCGACCGGGTGGTGCGCCGAGGCCCGGCTGCCGACCGCGACGGCGACCTGGCCACATGCTGTCGAGCACCTGACACCAAGCACCTACCGCAGTCCGCAACACGTGCCGGACGGCCCGGTGGTTGTCGTCGGCGCATCCGCGTCCGGCGTCCAGATCGCCGACGAGCTGGCCCGCACCGGCCGCCAGGTGACCCTCGCCGCTGGCCGCCACAACTACGTGCCACGTCGGTACCGTGGCCGGGACATCATGTGGTGGCTCGATGCGCTGGGTGAGCTAAACGAGCCGCTCGACCTGCGCCGAGACGCGCGGGCCGCGCGCTTCGAGCCCTCGCTGCAGCTCGTCGGTGCCGACGACGGTCGTGATGTCGGCCTCGCCGCACTGCAGGACCGTGGCGTCCGGCTGGCCGGGCGCCTCTTGGCGATCGAGCGTCAGCAACTGGTCTTCGCTGATGACCTGAATGAGTCTGTCGGTCGCGCCACGGCTCGACTGCGCAAACTCGTGCGCAGGCTCGACGCGTATGCGACAACCGCCGGGCTGGACGCCGAGATTCGCGCACCTGAGCCCGTTCGGTCGGTCTGGCTGCACCCCCGGGTACGACGGCTGGAGCTGCGCGCCGACCGAGTCTCAGCCGTGGTTTGGGCGACCGGGTATCGGCGCAGCTACCCCTGGCTCGAGATACCGGTGCTGGACTCCACCGGCGAGATCAGGCACGTCCAGGGTCGGACCCCGGCGCCCGGGCTGTACGCCATCGGGCTGCACTGGCAGACCCGCCGCAGCTCCGCATTCATCCACGGAGTCGGTCACGACGCGTGCCTGGTCGTGCGCGACATCGCGGCTCGGCTGGGCGTCCCGTCGAGGGCGGAGGTTGCCGCATGAACCGTTGGGACGTGGTCGTCGTCGGCGCGCGGGTGGCTGGTGCGTCGACCGCCATGCAGCTCGCCCGGGCAGGGCTTCGCGTGCTCTGCGTCGACCGCGCCCGGCACGGGGCCGACACCGTGTCAACGCATGCGCTGATGCGCGCCGGCGTCCTGCAGCTCCAGCGCTGGGGCCTGCTCGATGCGGTCATAGGTGCCGGCACACCGCCGGTTCGCCGCACGCGCTTTCACTACGACGACGAGGTGGTGTCGGTGTCGATCCGGCCGGCCGCCGGGGTCGAGGCGCTCTATGCGCCGCGACGCACGGTCCTCGATCCGTTGCTGGTCGACGCCGCACGTGCGGCTGGAGCCACCGTGGTCTTCGGCACCTCGGTGACGGGTCTCGAACGCGACCCGCACGGCCGGGTCACGGGCGTGCGGACCGTGGATCGCGACGGCACGCGCCGGCTGGAGCTCGCGGACCTGGTGATCGGCGCCGACGGACGGCGGTCGCTGGTGGCGGACGACGTCGGGGCCGAGTTCCTCATGACGGGATGCGCCGCCATGTCGTGTGTCTACGGTTACTGGGCCGGCTTGGATCTCGACGGGTACGAGTGGTTCTACGGTCCCGATGCGTCCGCCGGCGTCATCCCGACCAACGACGGTTTGGCCTGCGTCTTCGTCGGCACGAAGCCGTCGAAGATGTTCGGTCTGCTCCGCTCCGGTAGGGCGGACGCTGCGGTGCAGTCGCTCAGTTCACAGCTCACTCTCCGGGAGCGGCTTGATGGCGCCCGTCGGGTCGGGCGGCTTCGCCATGTACCCGGTGTCCCGGCGCACCTGCGCCGGGCGCATGGGCCGGGCTGGGCATTGGTTGGGGACGCCGGCTACTGGAAAGACCCACTCTCGACGCACGGGATGACGGCCGCGCTGCGGGACTCGGAACTGCTCAGCCAGGCAGTCCTCAGCGATGCGTTCGACGAGTACCAGCGGATCCGCGACGCGCACGCTCTTCCGATGCTGTCGGTCACCGAGCGGATCGCCTCGTGGGACTGGGACATGAACGAGATCCGAGCTCTGCTCATGGAGTTGTCCTCGGCGATGACCGACGAACTCGCCTCTAGGATGGCTGCCTGACTGGAGGGCTGATGCCGCGGGCACCTGGTGGGAACCAAGCCGTCGCCGTCGCCCGGGCGTTGAACCTGATCCGGTTCCTGTCCCAGCGTGGGGATCTCGGTGCCTCCGTTGAAGACCTTCGCCGCCGCGTGCCCGCATACGCGGACTGGTCGCAGGACCAGATCGCCCGCGACATCCGAAATCTCGAGAAGTCCGGCTGGCGGATCGCGAACACCGCACACCGAGGTGAGCCCGCGCACTACCGGATCTTCCCGCGTGACCACCGGGTAGCCGTCGTCGCTGACCGTCGAGGAACGCGCGGCGCTGCAACGACTCGCCGTGACCCTCGATGTCCCGACCGAACCGCTGGCGGCGACGGCGCCGAGTGGCGTCGGGCGAGCGCAGGGCGGGACTGCTGAGCTCGACCTGCGACTGCACCGCGATCGTGACGCGGAGCGGGTCATGAGGACCCTGTACGACGCGATCGACCAGCGGCGCGAGGTCGCATTCGTCCATCTCGGGAAACGGCGGCGGATCCAGCCGTATGCGCTGCGCCACGGCGAGGGCAGTTGGTGGGTTGATGGGCTGGACATCGACGCGGACGGCCCGAGGTCGTTCCCGGTGGCACACGTGGAACAACCCGACGTCGGCCCGCCGAACGCATACGAGCGACCCAGGTGGACTCGCCCACCCACGAACGACCCGCTCACCTGGCGGCGCTCGGTGCCGACCCAGGTGACACTCGAAGTCGAGGCGGAGTTCGCGCCCGACGCTCGAGCAGCCTTCGCCCCGATCATCATCGACGACGCAGGCACCGAGCCGGTGCGGCTGGTCGTGGACGTCGTGCATCGCGCAGCGTTTCGCGCCGCCCTCTACCAGCTCGCCGGCAGCGTCCGGGTGGTGGCGCCCCCGGAGGTCGTCGAGGAGGAGCGCGGCTGGCTCGAGCAACAGGTGGGCCGCTGATGCCTCGATACACCCAGCGCGTCGTCTCGGTCGCGGACGCCCTCCCGGTCCTGCAGGCGCACCCGGAAGGGATGCCGATCGCTGAGCTCGCTGCGCAGCTGGGGGTCTCGGTGGACGACCTCACCGAGGACCTCGAGCAGGCCAGCCTGGTCGACGTCGTCGACTCGCGGGTCACGTCCCTGCAGGCCGGCATCGCCTTCGTCGATGACGCCGGCCTGTGGGTGTCGCCGGACCGCGCAACCAGGGTCCAGCTGGTCAGCGACGAGGCATTCGACGCGATGGGACTCAACCTGCTCAGCCCAGTCGAAGCCCTGCTGCTCGCGCAGATCGGGCGGGCCATCGCAAGCTGGACCGCGATCCGCACCTGCTGACCGCGCTGGACAAGCTGGAGGAGGCGGTCCGCCTCGCGACGAGCGCTGGCCCGCCGGAGGGCGTTCCGATCCTCGACACGTTGAACGCTGCGATCGCCGACCGTCGCCGAGTGCGGATCGTCTACTCGAAGGCGTGGAACCCGGAGGTGATCACCCGGACCGTGGACCCGTTGCGGCTTGCCCTGGTCGATGGCGTCTGGGAGCTCGACGCCGGTCCGGTCGACCGGGGCGACATCCGCAGCTACCTCGTGCGGCGGATCCGGTCGTGCGAGGTGCTGGACGAGACCTTCGACGTCGATGACGAGATGCGGCGACTGCTGGCGGCGCGGCGGGGTACCGCTGACGTCCTCATGTTCGTCCCGTCCGACATGGTGTGGTTGTTGCATACCGCCGCCGACAAGGTCGTCGTGCAGCAGTCCGATGCGTCGGGCTCCCAGGTCGTCGTGACCGTGCGCGAGCCGATCGAAGCCCGGCTCGGAGTGATCCTCGCGGTGATGGGACCGGAGGCGTTCGTCGTGCATCCGCCGCACTACCGCGATGTGCAGGCGACCTGGGCGGGTCAGCTGCTCGCGTCCGTGGTTGGTTGAGCGTCAGGGGTTGCAGTCGAAGCCGGGCGCGTCGCAGGTCGCGTTGAACACCGCCGCGAGGACCTCGTCGAAGCCGGCGACCGCGAGGACCAGGCCGACGGCGATGCCCGCGAGCAGCAGGGCGTACTCGACGGCGCTAGCCCCCCGGTCGTTCATCGCGATGACTCTAGCGCTGAATACGGTCGCGCATTCACCCACAGGCTGAAGCCCTGACGCGCATCCCGGCGTCAGCGCCGCCGCTTGACCTCCACGCCGTAGGTTCCGGTCCCGCCGGGCTCCTTGTGCCGGACGGACAGCCAGTAGTCGCCGGCGCCGAGCTTGCGAACGATCCGGGCGTTGCGGTCGCGGCCGCGGTCGTCGTCCCAGGTGATGACCGCGCCCTGGTCGTTCGGACCGTGCAGGGTCATGACCACGTCGGTCGGTCCGGTGGTCGTCGCGATGTGCGTGCCGGCGTCGGCGACGGCGAAGTGGAAGACGTCAACTTCGGAGCCGACCGCGAGGTCCGCGGCGACGGCGCCGCTCCCGACCCCGATCTCCACGATGCCGGGGGAGTCCTCGGGGTATTGGGTCGCCATGAAGGATCGGTCCAACGCGGAGAACTCCGTGTTCCAGCCGACGGAGAAGTCGCCGATGGTCAGTTCCTCCGGGATGGCGTAGTGCATGATCGACGACGCGTCGTAGTCGCTGAAGTTTGTCTCGTTCTCGTCGTAGACCTCGAAGAGGTTGAAGTCCACGTCGGCTTTCGACCAGCCCTGCTGCGCGTAATACGCATACACCTTGGGCTTGTCCCACGGGATCTTGCCGAGCGCATCCGGGTTCTGGTGCTCGTGAATCATCCCGAGCGCGTGTCCGAACTCGTGGCGCACCACGCGCTGGTACTCACGCAAGGCGGTCGACGGCGTGAGCCAGCCGTAGTTCATCGTCGGCTGCGACGCGGGCACGGTCAGCGCGTCGGTGCCCACCGTCGACCACGAGAACCCCTTGTCGCGGAAGCTGATCCGGATATCCGCGGTGCCGGACGTGACGAACGACAGCGACAGGTTCGTCAGGTCCTCCCACTCGCGCGCGATCGTGGCGACCCGCTCCATCACCGACGGCACCCCGTCGAGGAAGCGCACCCGCAGCCGGCGACCGTTCGCCCAGAGCCGGTGCTTCTCGACCGCGGCCTCGAGCGGAGTGCGCAGCGGGCGCAGCCGCACGTTGTCGACCCGTTCGAGTGCGGCCGCCTCCTCGCTCGACCGCCGCGGCGTCGCGTCCACCGCGCCGCCCTCGGGCGCCGTGTAGCAGACCTTGAGACTCTTCATCGCTCCACCACCAATGACCGAACGGCAACGTGCGGGTCCGACAGCACCAGCCCGCGCAGCGGCAAGGTCGCGAGCGCGCTGTCGCCGCCCGCGCGGATGACCGCCGCCAGCAGCATGACCGTCCCGTTGCGGAACGGGCTGAGGTCGAGGTCGAAGGTCGCGACCGCGGACTGCGCGCTGTCGAGGTCCTGTCCGGTCAGCGTCTTGCGCCGGGTCGCTGCGTTGGAGCCGACGAACAGCCAACCACCGCCGGGCGAGTGTGACGTCGTCCCGCCGGAGGAGTTGAGCACCTCGTCGACCGCGGCCGCCCAGGTGATCGGCCCGGTGAACCACGTCGACGGGTCGTCCCGACGGGGAATCGGGTCCTCCGGCCGTCGGGTCCAGCGCAGCAGGGTCACCCGCACGTCGGAGCCGAGCCGGGATCAACCCACGGTGGTGCACGACCACGTCGACCTTGTGCGCGACCGCAGTCAGCGCGAGCGAGACGCTGCCCAGGTCGCCCTCCTCGAGCGGCGGCGTCAGGTCGAGCAGGTCGGCCTCGGTGGGCAGCCGGTCGGGCTGCCCGGCCGTCGCCCACGGCTCGCGGGTCGCGTGCGGCGCAACCATCACCGAGTTCCAGAACGCCTCGTCGATGGTCGGCCGACCGGACCCGGCATCGATCGGCGCCCCCAGATCGCGCAGCACGTCCTCGAAGTACAGGTCCCACGCCCCCGTCGAGCGCACCCGGTCATCGCCGGACTGCGACCGCAGCGCGGCCTGGAACCGGCGCAGCCGCACGTCGACTGCCGGGCGCCGACTGCCGCAGCACGACGCCGGGCAGACCCGGCAGGTCCACCGGCGTTACCCGCGGTCGGATGTCCGGGCTGCCGTGCCACGAGCGCTCGGTGGTGCCGTCGCGTTGCTTGGTATGCGCCACCAGTCGGTAGCGCAGGTCGTCGTCGTGGGCGCGCACATACGTCACGTCCTCGACGGGAGAACCGAGGCGCAGCTCCCATACCCCACGCGCGGCGATCGCGGCGCGCAGCAGTCGCAGGCCGTCGCCGCTGTCGAACAGCGCGAGGTCCTCGACCGCGGCCTCCGGCAGACCGTTCAGCAGCGGCGTCCAGTCCCACGTGAGCGTGTCGATGTCGCGTTCGCCATGCCACACCCCGATCGTCGTGCCGACCCAGACGTCATTCGGGTTCTTGGGATCGCAGCGGATCGCGGTCACCGGCGCCGCGACCTCGTCGCGCAGCCCGGTCGGGTGCCAGGTCTCGTCGCCGTCGAACCACCACAGCGTGTCGACGTCGTCGTCGTCCGGCTTGCCGACGGTGCCGAGGTACGCCGCGCCCTTCGGACCGTGCTGCGCTCCAGGCGCGTCGAGGTTCGGCTCGACGTCGGTCCAGACGACCACCTTGCGCAGCGCGTCCGGGCCCTCGGTCGAGCTCTTCGACGCCTTGCGGTTCAGGTTCAGGACCACGTCGTCGTCCCACGAGCCCGGTGGGTTCGCGACGTCGCTGTCCTTCTCCCGGACGAGCCGCATCAGCTTGCGTTCGCCGAGGATCCACGCGACGTCCGACGTCGCCCACTTGCAGACGGTGATCGGCTCGCCGAAGTCGTCCTGGTCCTTGTCGAACGTGGTCGTGGCGATCGGGTCGGTCGCCCTGGGCAGGGTCACCCAGTCGCCGGCCCAGTCCTCGGTGTACCAAACCCGGGTGGTGCCGATGAGCACCTGGGTATGCGTCGGCGCCGCGGCACCGCCGCGGTGATGCGCGATCGTCGCGACCTGGGAGTAGAAGGCGGAGTTGTCCCGTTCCTTGATCGCGTCGGCGTGCCGGGCGAACGGCGCGCCCACCGGTCGGAAGGCGAGCAGCCGGTTGAACGGGCCGCCGTCGGAGGCGGTCCACTGACCGTCGAAGTACTGCCGGACGTAGCGCGTGGCTGTCCGTCAGGTCGAACGCCACCCCGCCGCCGTCGCCGTCCCCGGTATGCAGCCACACCGCCGACGAGGACCGCTCGATGATCCCGTTGTCCTGCAGGCCGACGACGACCCGGCCCTCGCAGGTGGGGTGGGAGGCGACGTAGTTCGCCTGGATCACGCCGAGCCCGTTGTTGCGGGCGACGAACCCCGAGTTCTGGTCCGGGAAGTCGAGCGGAACACCCCGCCGTCGCAGCCCGCCCAAAGCTGGGCACCGGTGTCCGCGTAGCGCAGGTCGTGCACGTCGGCGTGGCAGCCCACGCCGATCCGCAGCGGGTCGCGTGGTGTGCCCGTAGGTCAGCAACGGCCGGCCTTCATCGCCGACCTCCGCGGCGAAGATCGCTGCGTCCTGGTCGTAGTCCTGCCCGGTGACGTTTGCGTTCTGGCGCGCACCCGCGGCACGTCCGGCGGGCCGTCGGTGTAGGAGCCGCCGAGCACGACCAGGTCGTCGTTGTTCGGGTCGACCGCGACCGCGAGGTCGTAGTTGCCCTGGGTGCCCACAACGTTCGGGATGCCGAAGACGCGGGCCGCGGTGGGCAGCCCGGCCGCGGAGGTCACCTGGTACAGCGCCGGCCGCGACGTGTCCCCGCGGTTGTTGAACACGTACACCTTTGACGGCGGGTCCGCCGCGGCCAGGGCACCGCGCAGGCTTGTCGCATCAGCCGTGGCGATGGGCTTGAAGTCGACCTCGCCGTCGTCGCGCACCCACAGTCCGGCCTGATCGCCGCGAGCCCAGACCCACAGCCGGGAGGGCGCGCCACCACCGACCGCCGCGGTCCACAGCACGTCGGTCACGACCGCGTTCATGTCCTCGAACGGCGCGCCGGCGATCCGCGGCCACTCGATCCCTTGGCCGGCGCCCGCGGGGCGCTGGAGCAGCCCGATCGTCGTGGCCGCGACGACGGTGGTCCCGCCCGGCTCGACCGCGAGCCGGAAGACCGCCTTCTCGAGCAGGTTGGGGGCCTCCTCGGTCCAGGGGTCGGCCGCGCTGGACGTCGTGGGGCCCTTCGCCACCAGGACCCCGATGCCGCCGAGCTTGGAGCCGGGAGAGGCGTTCTCGTTCGGGATCAGCTCACCGGTGCCTACGTACACGGTCTCCTCGTCCGGGTCGTCCGGCGCGGCCTTGTCGGGAACCACGAGAATCGCGCCGCACACGTGCCGGTGTGCGGGCCGGACGATGCCCGGCATCCCGGTCGGCGCCAGCCCGCCGAGAGATTGCCACGACTCGCCACCGTCGGGGGAGTACCAGACCCCGCCGTTGGCGGTCGCCGCATACACCCGCACCCCGTCGGGATGCACCCACAGCGAGCGGACCCGTCCGCTGACCCGTGGCGCACCCTCCGCCTGGCCCTGCACGACGGTGCTCGGTCCGAGCGGGATCCACAGGTTGTCGCGCGAGTTGGGCGGTGCGAACGCCACGCCGGCGGGCCGGCTCGTGGTGCGGGCGGCGGTCAGGGCCGCGGACAGGTCCAGCTCTCGGCGGCGCAGCCGCATGAAGTCGCCCCGCCCGACGGCGTCGTCGCGTTCCTCGGGACGCCGTTGCTGCGGCCAGTCGTACCGGCTCACGTGGACGGCTCCTCGGGTGGCGTCGGCCGAACCCGGATCCAGCCGTCGCGGAACTCGGCCGGAGTGTCCGGCAGCAGCGCGGTCTGGGTCGCCGCGAGGATCGCGTCGTTGCGCCACGTCCCTGGGGTTGAGCGCCACCAGAAGTCCTGGTCCTCGCCGAAGACCGAAACCTTCGGCATTCGCACCTGGCCTTCGGCGGCCAGGTCGGTCTCGACGAGCACCGGGCCGGTTCGCAGCGCTGGCGCGATCCGCGCCAAACCGGGCCCGACCCAGTCGCGGGCCAGGGCGAACGACCAGCGCGGGAGGATGCCGCTGGACAGGAAGGCCTTGCCCGCCGGGTGCATGAGCACGGTCAGGGTCACCGTCTGGCCGAGATGCAGGTGGAGGGTGTCGCTGTCCCCGACCGCGGACCCTGACCGGCCGACCACATACGGATGGTCGATCACGAGCGACGGTGGGAGCGGGTCGCCGGGGTGCAGCAGGCCGAGCTGCCCCCGGCTGCGGCCTGCGTCGAGCGCGAGGTCGGCGACCGCCTTGTCCACCGGCCGGAATCGGGTGAAGTCGTCGTCGACGAAGAAGCCGAGCACACCGTCGTCGGTGCGGGTGAGCTCGCCGATCCGGATCGGGAACGCGACCGCCTGCAGTGCACGCTCCGCGGCATCCCACTCCGCCTTGCGCTCCGGGTCGGTCAGGTCGACGTCGTCGGGGGCGCGCAGTTCGAGGCGCAGCTGAGTGCGCACGACGGCGATCGGCCGGCCAACCAGGCCGGCGACGTGCTCGCTGCCGAAGGAGGCGAACGTGTCGACGGTCCACAGCGTGGTGTCGATCGCCCGCAGCAAGGCGGACAGCGCCGACTCGTCATCAGCGGGCCGCCCGCCGCGGTGCGCCGCGTCCGAGGCGATCAGCCCGACGGCGAACGAGCCGAGCGGCTGCTGCGCGGGCGTGAGCCCGTGCCGTGGCCCCGCGTCCGGCGGGCCGTCGCGACCCGGCGCGATCTCCCAGACCACCCCGCCGCCGACCGGTTCGTGCAGCAGCTCACCGAGCGGGCTGCCGTCGATGCCGAAGACCTCGAGGCTCTCGTCGAGATGGTCGGGCAGCAGGAAGCCGATGACCGGGTTCACCTGCAAGGTCGGGTCGACCTGGTCGACCCGGGCCTCGACGCCCTCGACCCCGACCGGGGTCGCGGCGTCGACCAGCCGGCACTGCCAGCGTGCGGGCCGGGTCAGCCGCGGCGGGACCGAGAGCGCGCCCGGGTCGTCGTCGACCGAGTCGCGGACGGTCACCGCCACCGCGTCGACCGGCAGCTCGAGCGTCCGCCCCCAGGCGTCGACGAGCCGGGCGCGGGTGAGCCGCAGCTTTCCTGCGAGCAGCAAGGTCGGCGGCGCGACCGGGCTCGCCGACCGGGCGGATCCCGTCGCGGTAGGGAAGTCCGAGCAGCTGGGTTCGGAAGCCGTCGAGCGCGGCGGTGACGACGTCCGCCTGGGTCACTGCCTTTGCGAGGTCGGCAAGTGCCTGCTCGGCGTCGTCGCTGGCCTGGCTCGACATCGGGTCGGCGTTGTCTCGGGCCTGCTCGGCGACCAGCCAGTCGTCGACCGCGCTCTTCAGCGTGGTCGCGGCGCCGGTTGTGAGCAGCGCGCGGCCGTTGACGGTATGCATCGTGGTCGCCACGTTCTCGCCGGTGCTTCCTTCGAGGTCCGCCGACCCGAGCTGCCAGCCGTCGATGCTCGGCGCGGACGGCGCATCCAGCGTGACCTCCCACTCCAGCCACAGCGGGACCCACGGCTGCGACCAGCAGGTGACCCCGACCGGGTCAGGGTCGGCGCCGTTGAACAGGGAGAACGAGTGGATCCGGTCGGACAGCTGCACCGCGGTGATCGGCGGTTGGGTCATCGGCTGTTGGGCTGCTCGCCGGCGGCTGCGCCGCGGCGTCTGCTGGATCTGGCCCAGGCTCGTGAACGCTGTCGTCGCACCGTCGTAGGTGGCATCCGCGCCGAACCGGATGGCCGCCTCGGCGAGCAGCCGCTGCTGCACGATCTGGACGCCGACCGCAGTCCCCAGCCCGAGCTTCGGCGCGGCCGCCGAGGCCAGCCAGCCGGTGTGGTACGGGTCGTGTAACGCGACCTCACGGGCGAGCGAGAGCACCTCCGGCGGGACCGCGCCGTTGTCGAGGGTCGGGATCAGCGCGGCACCGGTGAGCACGCCCTGCTCTTCATCCATCACCTGGGTCGGCCAGCGGCAGGTCAGCTTCCCGTCCGCGGACGCCCGACCGTCGTTGGCGTGCCGCAGGCTGCGGCCGGCGCCCTGCACCGCGACCATCGGGTCGGCCGGGAACGCGTGCCGGATCGCCGGCCGGTCGACGACCCGAGGCTCGGTCGGTGCCATCGTGATCGGTCGCCGGTCCCACTGGTAGTCGAGGATGTCGTCGTATGCGGCCACGACGAGGTCGTGCTTGTCGAAGGCATACATGACCTCGGCGTTGAACGACGGGGCGGCAGCTCGCTGACTCGCCGAACGGCCTGCGTCACGTTGGCGGTGGCCTCGGTGCGGACGTTGCTCGGATGTCGATGCGGCTGCCGCCCGCCTTCCCCGGCTCGGCGCGCTGCAGGAACCGGTCGGTGCCCGCGATGCCGGCCGGCAGGGACGTGAACGCGCGGGCGTGCTCGAGCTCCTCGATCTCGACCGTGCCGTCCGACGTGCCGATCCGGTTGATCTTTTGCGCGGTGAACGCCTCGAGCAGCCGCTCGGTGTCCCGCCGCTTCGCTTCGGGTGCCGACGGCACGCTGGCCAGCGCGGCGAGCACGTCGCCGTCGTGCTCACCGAGCGCGATCCGCGGCACCGTGGGTGCCGGCCGGCGGTCGACCTTCGGCGTGGTCGCGACCGGCACGCCGTACACCGCGCCGTGGAGCAGACACGCCCGCAGGTGCCACGGCGCTGCGACGTAGCGGTTGACCGCGTCGATCACGAACGAGGACGACGCAATCAGCTCGGACTTCGCGGTGAGCAGGTGGTCGGTGGGCTTGACGGCGCCGGAGACGGTCCCGGGTGCGGCGGCGGCGAGCCCCTTCCGGGCGACCAGGTCCCGGTCGAACCGGTCGTTGACCCGCAGTCCGAGGGGACCTCGCATCGCGTCGAGCGACGCGTTGAACTCCTCGAGATAGCGCGCGTTCCCCCAGTCCGGTAGCAGTCGCCAGCGCAGGCTCTCCAGCAGCTCGGACAGGCTGCTCGGCGCTGCGCGCCTTGTCGATCGGGTCGGCGGCCGGGTCCTGCCACCAGCCCGCGACCAGGTAGGCGATGGCGTCCTGGTCGACGCCCTTCGGTGCCACCTCGCCGAGGTCGTCGAGCGGGTCGTAGAACGCGAACCGGTTGCCGACCGCGTCGTACACGCTCGCCCAGACTGCTGACCCGCCGACCGTGCCGGTCAGCTCGTCGGGGGCGAGCACGACGCCGGTCGGGTCGGCGCCGGTGGTGGAGTTCGGCGACCAGCCCGCTAACGGGACCGCCACCGCCCGGTCGGCCTCGAGCACCCAGCCTTGGACGTGCGGCCGGTCCGCGGCCGACCTCCATGACCAGGCGCAGCACGACCCAGCGGTCGGGCAGGGCGGCAGTCCGAGCCGGTTGCGGGTGCCGTCGGGCTTGCTCGGTCAGTCGGCCGCGCAGCAGCGCGTCCGGCATCGCCCAGTGCAGGTGCACCCCGGGTGCTCGCGGCTTGCCCGGGTCGAACAGGTCGGGCATCGCGGTGTCGGGGTCGAGGCCGTCCTTGGTGCTGAGCAGCATCGGGAGCCGCACCATCGGCTCGGTGCTGCCGGCCTCGACGTGCAGCGCCTGCACATCGATCGGCACCAGCAACCGCAGCTCGCGGACCAGCTGGCGGTCCCAGGTCGCGATCTCGCCGAGGGACGCGTGCGCCCGGCTGGCGGCGAGGAACTTCCGCGAGCGGATCGCCGCGTCGAACAGCTGGAGATCGACATCGTGCGGTCGAAGTCGGCGTCATGGCTGGATCAGGGCCGTCAGCTCGACCTCCCACTCCTGGAAGTTCTTGGTGACGTGGAAGGCGTCGAGGTCGTAGAACTTGATCGCCTCGGTGTCCTTCGGGTCGCCGAACACCTGCCGGTAGGGGAAGCGCAGCATCTCCAGCGCGAACTCGTGCGTCTCCATCGTCGGGCCGAGCTTGGTCTTGGCCGGGTTGGCCTCGAGCATGCGGTCGCGCAGCCAGCGCATGTCGATCACCCCGGGTGCCCCGGCGCGGAACGGCACCGGCGACGCTCAGTCTCCGGCTCGATGGTTGTCGCCGGTGTCGCGCCGCCTTCAGGTGCACTTCGGCGGTTCGCGCGTTCGGCGGCGCGTCGGTGTCCATCCGCGCGCCGAACTGGATGCCCTGCCGCGGCTCCTCGATGTGCACCACCTCGGGTACGCCGTCGATGAGCACGAGCAGGACGGCGGGCGCCAGCCGCTCCATCCGCAGCAGCTTCATCCGCTTGGGGTGCGACTCGGCGACTCGTCGTCAGCTCGCTCGTCCTTGACGACGTCGCGCCGAGTATGCGCGCACGTGCAGGGCGGGCCAGCCGGACACCGCGCGGGAACGCAGCAGGAAGCCGGTGATCGTGCCGCCGCCGCCACGTAATGGCTTGGGCGTCTTCGTCGGCTCGCGGACCGTGCGCTCGGTCGCGTCGACCTCGGCGCGCAGCGTCGGATAGACGGTCTCGAGCTGGGCCCGGTCGGTGGTGGTGATGGTGCCGACGCTGAGCACGCCCTGCACGACGGCGTCGGTCCAGTTGCGGTCGAGGTAGAAGAAGCGGATGGACTCCGGCGGGAGCAGGTCGGCGTCGGGGACCAGGTAGCTGAACGGCACGCCCTTGAGCAGGCGCAGACCGGCCAGGAAGCGGCGGAGCTCGACCGGGCACCATGTGGTCGCCGTCGTCGGGTCGGTCTCGACGAGGTCGTCGAGGATGCTGATCGCCGCCGTCTTCGCATACTCGACGAAGGTCTTGGAGTCGATCTTCATGGCGTCCTCCTCTGTCGTCGAGTCCGTCGAGCAGCTCGTCGCAGTGCGTCGCGCTGGGCTCGCTTCATCGGAGCGTGGCAGCTCGGGCATCGCCATCTCGGCGAGCCGCTGCACCTCGCTCGTCAGACCCGCCCGCAGCGCGGTGAACGTGGCCTCGTCGATCCCGTCGCGTTGCAGCACCGGCACCTGCGTCTCGGCGAGCGCGGCGACCACCCCGACGGCTCGCTGTTCTTCTCCGAGCCTTGCCAGGTCGATCCCGAAGCCGGCGGCGACGAGCTGGTCGAGCTTGGCGCGGGGTCAGCCCGGACGAGCCCCTCGATCGGCCGGCCGGGGTCGGCGACCGGCCGGGTCGGGCCGGCGAAGCGCGACCGGCTCGTGCGACAGCTGGTCGACGAAGAACGTCGACACCAGATGTCCGAGGTCGCGGACCCCGCCGACGTCGACGTCCCACGGCACTGCGTCCTTGACGATCTCGTGCAGCCGGGCGATCCCGAACTGCTCCTGGCGGAAGCGCAGCAGCGCGGCGGTGACCGACAGCTGCGACAGCGCGAGCAGCCGTCCGATCTCGAACGCGGCCGCGTAGCTGAGGTCCTCGCGCCCGTCGGGTACGACCCGGCGCAGGTGGTCGGCGCTGTGCGCGACGCTGAGCTGCGCCGTCGGAGTCGGGCTGCTCGCGGTCGGCGGGGTGGGGCACGAACGGCCCCCGGTACCACGCCTGCGCGGTGTCGCCGCGACGGGTGCGGTGGTCGAGCTGCAAGTGTCCGGTCGCGACCACGGTGGTCGGCGTCGGCGCGGGTGGGGCGGACCGGATCGGGCACCGGGCAGCGTGCCCAGCAGCCCGACGTCGAGGTCCTGCATCAGCGTCTCGAACGTCGCGCCCTCGTTGGTCGTGAACGACCAGTGGGCGAGCACCGGGAACCGCAGCACGCGCTCGGTCGGCGTAGACCGAGATCGGGTAGTGGAACCCGAGCTTCATCGCGTCCCGGACGACGGCTTGCGCGTTCGGGTCGGCCGCCGCCGCCGTGATCGCGGCGGTGGCCTGCGCCGGGGTGTTCTTCGCCCATGTCCGCGGCGGCGGTCTCGGATTTCAGCACCGAGGTCCCGTCGAGCGCGGCGCCGCTGATCGGCCTTGTGACTCCCGCCCAACGTGGTCGGGGCGGCGGCCCGCGGTGCGCCGACATCGCGCAGGACGTTGCCGAGAACCGAGACGTCGTATGCGGCGCCGCCGCTCACGTAGACATCCGGATCCTTCGTCACGGTCGCGAGGAAGCTCCAGTCCTGCGCGAGCTCGAAGGTGAAGTCCGGCTCCGGGGGGCTGGGCGGCGGCAGCTCGTCGAGCTGGCCCTCGAGGTTGACCAGGCAAGCCTGGTAGCGGACCGACCGTGCCGGTGGCGGCGTCGAAGACCGGCAACCGGTTGGCGAGTACCACGGCGAGGAACCCGTCGTCGTCACCGTTGGCCAGCTCGGTGTCGTCGACGTCGACCTCGCGCACGTGGGTGAGCAGCGCCAGGTCCTCCTGGCAGGGGAACAGCTTGCGAACGACGGTCTCGGTGACGCGACAGGCAGTAGCCGTGGTCGACGTCCTTGTCCGCCGGGTCGAGCAGCATCGTGCCGGGCGTCACGCACTCGGCGACCGGGCGCGGCTCCAGCGACAGCTCGGCCTCGCCCTCGGCGACGACGACCAGGGCGAGCCACGGCGTCGTCGACACCTCGACCTTGCCGAACGGGTTGCGCTCCCACGGCAGGGTCCGCCGCTTCAGCACGATCTGCGGCAGCCGGTCACCGAACGCGCCCTCGGCGTTGGCCGGCGGGAAGCTCGACAGGATCTGGTCGGGCGGCATCGTGTAGCGCGGGGAGCTGACCTTCACGTTGGTGCGTTCGGTGTTGACGGTGAACGGCGTCCCGGTCTGCGCGCCTGCGAGCTCGTACGACGCCGGCCGTGACCGGTGGCAGCACGTTCGAGCGCAGGATGAAGTGCCCGGTCTTTGGCGGCATCAGCGCGCTCCTCGTCTGGTCCGGCCCGGCGCGGCTGGACCAAGCCATGCGAGTCGAGTCGACCCGTGGCCGCCTTGGACCACCGGGTTGGTCGCGGCGTCGAGGCCGCGGGTGGTGATCACGCTGACCACCGCGTCCGCGGACAGCCCTTCGGCTGCCAGCACGCCGACCAGCGACCAGCCCTCCTCGCTCGCCACCGTCACCGTGACCGCATCCGCGTCGTCGCTGCGGCTCGGGGACGACGTCGTACACGAGCACGCTGCGCAGCTCGCCGGTGAGCACGGTCGGCGGCAGGTTGCGGCCCTGCGCGTCGGTGGCTCGGACCGCGCCAGAGAGCGCGAGGACCAGGTCGCGGCCGGTCTGCACGTCGCCGAACGCGTTCGGGTCGTCCAGCACCACGGCCACCGTCGTCACTGGCCGGGCGAACCGGGTGGTCACGGTGCTCACCCCGCGCGCCAGCTCGGCGCCCGACACCCAGCCGGCGTTGCCTCGTTGCCGATGTCCGCGGATCCCCTCGCCGCGGCTGCTGCACCGTGCAGCCGGAGCCGATCGCGGTCGACCACCCGATGTACGGCAGCTGCATCCCGGCATGCCAACCCCAGAGCCCGGCGGCGGCGATCGGCCGGGAGTCGTCGGCGACCCCGAGGCCGATGACGGCCACGCGTTCGGTACCCTGCGCGATCGGCCAGGCGTCGGACACCCGGCGGTCGTCGAGGACCCGACCGCCGTCGGCGAGTGCGACCAGTCGTACCGGGGCGCCGTTGATGCCGAGCAGCGGCCGCTCGGCGTCGCCGTTGACGTCACGGCGGGCGTTCGGCAGCTGGAGGACGACGACGTCGCCGGGTCCGACGACTGCGCCCGGCCCCGCGGTGTCGCCGGGCCGGCGGGGTGCCATCCGGCGCCCGGCCCGCAGCGAGGCGGAGAACGTCTCCAGCCGGCCGCGGGACTCCCCGCCGCGCATGGCGACGAGCGCGGGCGCTCCCCGCGCGTGCTCCGACGGTGGCATGTCACCGGTCGCGAGCAGGGTGCCGGTGGTCCGGCCGGTCATGACGGCCGCGGCGGGCGGCTCGACGACCACCAACGACGGTGGCGATCGACACGCTGCGGTCGGCGTCCACGCCCGCCAGGGTGGGCGGCGGCATCCGCGTCATCCCGGCCGACCCTCGCACCGTCGTGCGGGTTCGTGCCCCCGCGCGGGACTCGTCGGCGAGCGAGACCGCGCCGCTGGCCGGCAGCAACGCGATCGCCTGCGCCGGGTACACGAACGAGTCGACGGCCGGCGTCACCGGCGCGGCGCCGACCGTCGGGATGACGGTGTCCGTGACGGTGTCCAGCCCTTCGCCGAGGGTGCCGACCATCGGCGGCGCCTGGCGCTCTCCGCGGAGCGCGGCCAACGCAGTCGGGCTCGCGGTGTGTTCGAGGAACCGGCCAGCCGTCGCGAAGGCCGCATCGATGTCGGCCGGTGCCGCGACCAGCGCGGTCAGCCGGGTGCCCGCGTTGCGGATGGCGTTCTCGACCGGGCTGCGCCGCTTGAACGGCAACGGCCTGCGGTCGTTGATCTCCACCTGGTAGTAGGGGATCTGCGGCCCGCCCTCACCGATGTCCGCGGTCGCCGACAGGTCGAGCTCGCACAGCGCCTCGATGACGTCGCCCTTCGGCATCGGCCGGTTGTCGTCGTCCTGGGGCGGCCCCCATACCCCGACGGGGAACGACCCGAACGGCCGGGCCGGTGACCGCGAACGGGAACTTCAGCGGGTCGGTGGAACCCTTGCGCGTCCACACCATCTGCACCAATGGGGTCATCGCCCCGCGGTCCATCGGCGCGACCCCGAGGGTCCGGGACGGGTTGTGGTCGGTCTTGACGGCGACGATCGAGCTGCCCGACTTGGTGGTGTGCACCTCCGCCGCGGCCGGCACGACCGTGGTGAGAATCAGGCCGAACTCGGCGACCACGATGAAGCGGCCGGTCCGGCTTGCCGTCGGGGGTGGGCGCACCGCTGCCCGAGGGCTGCGCGCCGAACGTCGTGATCACGGTGATCGACTGAGCGCCCCCGCTCGGCGCGGCCTCGAGGTACTTGTCGATGAACGCCGTCGCGGACGAGCGGCGGGTCGATGTGCTTGGCCGAGCTGCCGAACTCGACCTCGATCTCGACCGGGCCGATCTCGAACGTCGCCGTGCCGTGGAAGTCGGGGCCCTCCACCATGATGCGGGCGCCGATGGAGATCGAGATCGTGATCTCGCCGAACAGCCAGGTGTCGATGGTGACGCCGGCCGCGATGCTGGCGTATGCGTTGACCTTGAAGTGGAACGGGTCGAAGTAGACGATGCCGTGGCAGCCGAACTTCAGCTCCGCCCAGGCCGGCCCGAACCGCGCGGACGCCTCGAAGTCGCCGCCGGCCATCACGGCCTCGGAGGTGAGTGCGAAGTAGCTGCCGGCGGTGACGGTGATCGCGCCGCCGATCGACCAGTTCAGCCCGAGCCGCGGCACCTCGGGGTAGCCGTCGCGGTGGAAGTCCGGGTGGAAGCCACCCATGGTGAGCACGAACTGGCCGGCGTTCGGTCCCTTGAACCAGATGACGTATGCGAAGCCGCCGGTCAGCCGGACGTCGCGGTAGAGCAGGTACGAGTTGTCCGTCAGCTGGCCCTGCACCCACAGGACGCCTTCAGAGGAGGAGAACCGCACGAGCAGTGCCAGCTCGATCGACACCAGCGCGACCTGCGGCCGCGGCAGCGCGAGCCGGGCCAGACCGAGCAGGCTAGATGTCGAGGCCGTCGCCGATCTCGACCGCGACGACGGCGATGCCGTCGACGATGACGAAGCTGGTGAACGACAGCCCGGCCGCGAACCAGAACGTGCCGCGCTCCATCGGGAAGAACGCGCCGAGGCTGCGCAGCTCCTCCATCGGGTTGCCGGGCGAGGCCGCCGTGTCCAGCGCCTTGATCAGCGGGTAGTTGCCGAAGGTCGACAGGTCGGTCGGCACCACGAGCGCGCGGTTGATGCCGAAGCCGCCGCCGATGCCGGTGAGGAAGAACGCCGGCGGACCACCGATCGGGCCGACGATCGCGCCGACCGCGAAGAACGCGACGAACTTGCCCTGGTTGTCCGTCGCCTCGCCGTAGCCGCCGTAGATGGTGATGCCGTACACGCCGAACCGGGCGAGCAGCATGCCGAGGTACTCGATGTCGCCGTTCTGGGACACGTTCTTCAGCAGGCCGCCGGCGATGACGATGCCGGACATGTCGGCGGAGACCGCCAGGCCGGCCAGGTCGATGTCCCACGACGCCGGGTTGAAGAAGTCGTTCTTCGAGACCAGGTAGGTGATCTGCAGGTCGTCGACCGCGCAGGTCAGGCCGAACATCGAGACCGAGCCGTCGAGGAACAGCGAGATGCTGTCGACCCGCTGCTGCGGCATCTCGACCCCGAAGCCGATCTGCTCCAGGTACAGCGGACCGAACCCCTTCTGGATGGCGATCCACCACGGCCCGGCGCCGTCGCCGGCCCGCAGTGTGACCCGCACCGGGTCGTCGCCGTGCTTCTGGACGGCCAGCGCAGGCGAGAACGCCGGTTTCGGTGGCTGCGGCCCGGTGTCGGCCACGATGCCGGCCGCGATGCTGTTGCCGCCGGAGGCCCCGCTGGCCGCGACCGCGAGGTTGGTCAGCTGCAGCTGAGCACCCGCACCGGTCACGCCCGCGAGGCCGATCTCCGCATACGTGTGCAGCGCGACGGACTCGACCGTGATGCCGAAGTCGAGCAGCGGGCCGCTGAGCTTGCCGACGCGCAGGCCGACGCCGTTGACCGCGAGCGTCGGCTCGAAGGTCAGGTCGTTGCCCGAGGCCCGGACGACGCCGACGAAGACGCCCCCGTCGTTCTCGTGACCTTCGATCCAGGAGGCGTCGTTCTCGAGCCACAGCGACACGTCGCCGCCGACCAGCTCGAGCCGCTCGGCCAGGCCGAGCTCGCAGGCCGATCACGTTGTTCTGCTTCAGCAGGCTCAGCGTCATGCCCTCGAAGGTCACGCTGGGCCCGGCGGTCGCGAGGTTGTCGAACAGCGTGGCCACCCGCGCCGGCAGCGTCGACGGGATCGAAGACGCCGTCGACGAGTCCGGTGCCCGTCGAGCAGCACGTCCTGCAGCACGGTGTCTGATGTCGCTGTTGCCGACGTCCGTTGTCAGGAGGTCCTGCACGGCGTCGGTGGCGATGGCGACGGACGCGACGAGGTCGAGGACCGTCTCGACCACGCGCAGGGCCACCGCGACCGGGTCGGTGTTCGTGTCCAAGCCGACGAGCACGCCGTCGCCGGCGACGATCGCGAACGACGCCGGTTCGAACAGCCAGCGGGCCGCGAAGCGGTGGGTGGCGTCGGTGGCCAGCCCGACGGCGATGCCGGCCCCGCCGACTGGGCTGTTGCCCGCGGCCACGTGGGCATACGGGCTGACGATGACCCCGCCCGCGTCGATCGCTGCGGGACCGACGGTGACCGACAGCTCGTCGAGCCCGGCGGCGCTCACGGTGACCGTGAAGCCGAGCTTGTCGACGCCGGGCACGTCGATGTCGGTGCCGACCAGGCTGACGCGGTCTTCGGCGGGGGTCCACGTCAACGTGAGGTCACCGACGACGACGCTGAGCGCGTTGCTGGTCGCGGTGACGCTGACCTCGTTGGGGCACGATGCCGTCGAGCGGTTGAGCGAGGGCGGTCAGCCCGGCGTCGAGCAGGCTCGGCAATGCATCGGTGAGCTTGCCGACCGGGTTCAGACGCCCACGCGCTGAGCGCCGCCCCGTCGAAGTGTCGGTCGTTGATGGTCCCGGTCCGCAGTGCGAGACGCGTCGCCGACCGTCGCGACCGTGTCACCGATGTCGCCGTCGATCTCGGCAAGTCGGTCGAGCAGGAACGGCAGCGCCATCTCGCGCCGCCGCGGCCAGGCCGCCCAACCCGGCGAACGGCAGCAGGGAGACATCGGGGCCGGTCGCGGGACGCAGGAAGACGTTGAGAGCGCTTGTCGACAGGGACACGTGGACCGCTTGCCGGCCCGGATCGGCGCCGTCGAGGCCAAGGTGCACGGCCAGTGCCGGCACCGGGGGGCCGCTCGCGCCGACCACCAGGGCCGCGGTGACTCCGCCGGTGAGCCGACCCGTCGCCCCTTGCGGCGGTGCGAATGCGCTCGAGTCGGCAGCCACCTCGATGCGGATGGCGTCGCCTTCGGCGCCAACGGACAGCGTCACGCCGGTGAACAGCACGATCGGATCGCCCGGGCCGCCGGCGAGTCCGAGGAGCGGGCGCAGTGCATCGAACAGCGCCTGCACCTTCACCGGCTGGTTGCCGATCGCGTCGGCGCTGCGCAGCCAGCCGGCAGGGTCGGACAGGAAGCCGGCCAACGGCCGGACGGCGCGGCGGGCGTCGCCGACCTGCCCGGCGAGCATGCCGATGGCATCGAGCGCGGCGTCGATGACCGGCCGGGCGGACTCGTCGGCGCTGCGCATCAGCTCGAGCGCGACCTGGCCGGCCAGGCTCGGCGCGGCCTCGACGAACATCGCGGGCGATTGCGTCCCCGCTCGGGTCCGGCCACAGCGCCAGGCTGTCGGTGCCCCCGCCCGCCTGATGCCAGCGGAACTCGACGGTGAGCGGCGACAGGCCGATGACCACCTGAGCACCACCGACCGCGCCGACGGCGGTGTCCGGACCGAACGTGACTGTGCCGTCGATCGCGCCCGGTGTCGCGGTCACATCCGCGGCCCAGCCGAACAGGCCCGCGATCGGCGAGCCGCCGACCAGCGCGCACGGTGCCGTTGTCGAGGTCGATCGTCCCGGCCACCGGCCCGAGCAGGTCGGCGATGGAGTCGAGCACGTCGTCGCGCGCGGTGGCGAGCGCGTTGCCCACTAGGCCGGACGCGTCGTGGACGAGCTGGTCGAAGGCGTCGTGCACGGCGCCGCCGTTCAGCACCAGGCCGAGCGTCGTGCCCAGGTCGACCAGTGCCTGCGCGGTGGGATTCGCGGCCGCATCCGCGACCAGCCGTTGCACCGCGGTGGCGATGAGCAGCCGGGCCTCGGGCAGCAGCGGCATCGCGGGCCCGGCCGCTCCGACAACCAGCCGCTCCCACGACTGGCCGAGCACGCGGGCGTCGTGCAGCGTGACGACGCGCGGTCGCGGGTGGCGCGTCGTCGCTGAGCGGGATGGTGGCGTCGATCGAGACGAAACGCAGCTCCTGCTCCGGGCGTGGCGATCAGCCAGCCGAGCCGGTCGCTGACCCAGACCCGGATGCGCAGCGACCGGCGACGGTCGACACCCGCGTCCCGGTCGTAACCGATGAGCGTGAGCCGCGCGTCGCCCTCGATCAGCAGCGTGCCGGTCGTGCTCGGGGGCACGGTCATCACCAGGCCGCCGAACACTCCGCTCGGAGGCGCGAGAGGGGTTTCGCGCGCGCAGCCGCGCCCGGTCGGCCAGGCCGGCCGCGACGACCGCGGTGATCGCTCGCGCTCACCTGCGCTGTGCTCAGCTCGCCGAACCACGCGGTCACCGTCAGCCCGGTGCGTGGTGCGGGCGCCGCGATGACCGCGGGCCGCAGGTCGGCGGCGGGATCGGCCAGGTCGCTCAGGGCGAGTCAGGCCGTCGACCAGGTGCCGGCCGAGTGCCAGGTCGGCGTCGTCCGGCTCCAGCGGACTCTCTGCGGGCAGCAGCCGATGCAGCAGCCGCAACGCGTCGGCCGCGGGCTGGGTGGTGAGCACGCTGAGCGAGACCGGCCCGAGCGGGGTGCCGACCAGCAGCAGGTCGGACACCGCGGCCTGGGTGTCGACCGCGACCCGCGCCGCATGCCCGGCGCCGCCGATCGCGACCACGACGAGGTCGTTGCCGAGCGAGGCGAGCGCGTCGAGCACGCGAGCCAGCCGCGCCGCCTGACCGACCGTGCCGTCCGGGTCGTCGGCCGCAAGCCGGCTCGCGGCGCGGGTGCCGAGCGCGACGAACCATTCGCCCGCCGACGCGGCCGGCGGCGTGAACATGGCGGTTCGAGGCCGAGTGCGGTGAGGTCGATCCGCCGATCGGCGGGTGCGTCGTGCCATGCGCCGGCGCCGACATCGACGTAGACCACCGTGGTCGGTACCCGGCCGAGCTCGGTCTCGAGGTCGATCGCGCCGGAGCAGGTCATGCCGGCGGCCACCCCCGCGCGGACGACGCCGATGCCGCTGGGTGGGGTGAGCGGAGGTGCGACGAGTCCGTCGCCGCCGATCCAGCGGGCCGCGATCGCATCGAGCCCAGCGGCGATGCTGCGGCCGCGTACGAGATCCGCGACGTCCGGCGGCAACGCCGGCTTCCGCGCGCAGCGCGAGCTCCAGTGACGCGGCCGACAAGCCCGGCTCGCCGGGCCGCCAACGCTGCAGCGCGTCCGGGACGTCGGTGACGCGGGGCGACAGCCCCTCTGGCGGGAACCATGCGGCCGGGTCGGGCAGCCCGGCACCGAGCAGCAGGCGGAACGGGTCGTCCGGGTGGCCCGAGCCGGCGAACGCTCCGGACACCTCGCCGCTCGCGCCGACCAGGTCGGCGAGGAACGACGAGCGCCGCCGGGCCGAGCTGGCTGAGCGCCAGCTGAGGCAGCCACGCGGCGAGCGCGCCGGGTGCGTCGTCGATCAGGTCCGCCAGGCGCAGCACCGGCGGGTTGTCGATGCTGGTGGTCCGCCAGCCGAGCAAGTCGACGACGTCACCCACGGTGCCCGGGAGCAGACCAGCGAGCTGACCGAGCAGCGTTTGGATCGCGTCCCAGCGTCGCCCTCGCGCGACCGGGATCGTCTCGCCCTGGATCTGCAGCGCGAGGTCGGGCAGCTCGATCGCGGTGCGCAGGCCGTCGCTGACGGTCCAGCCGATCGCGAGGCCGATCGGGCCGGAGCTGAGCTCGACGTCCTCGGCGAGCGACAGGGCGACGCGGCCGGGGACGACACCGCGTTCGCGGGCGGTGAGCCGGCCGTCGAAGCCGGTGAGCAACGACGCCGAGCGGGCCGCCGAGGTCGATCTGCGCGAGCGTCGCCGCAAGCCGGGTCTCGATCACCGTGCAGCGCTGCCCGAGGGTGTCGACCCTGGTGCTCGCGCTTAGCGCGATCGTGACCACCGAGTCCGTCGGCGGAGACGTCCAGGCCGACCGGTCCGGCCAGCGGCACGTGCCACGGGTCGGTCGATGCGCCGGTCCCGCTGATGCTGAACATCGACCCGGCGTCGGCCAGCGCGTCGCGCATCTCGAGCAGCACCGCGCCCACTGCATCGGCATGGCTCGTCGTGAGGGTCAGCCAGTATGCGGCGACCGCGTCGAGCGGGTCGGACATCAGCACGGCGAGCGTCGTCGTGGGAACGCCGGGGTGGCCGGCCGGCGGGTCGAGGCCGAGCAGGACACGGGCGGTGGTGAGCGCGTCGCCGAGGTTGCCGAGCAGCTCCTCCGCGACGTCCTCGATGGCGTTGCCCGCCGCGTCCATCACCGCGTCCGGGCTGGTGAGGTCGAGCGTCGGGTAGTCGCGGGTGCCCAGTCGGACCTGGTCGGCCGCCAGGACGAACGTGAGTCTGCGGTCCGGGTCGAGGGCGAAGCCGATCCGCAGAGGTGTCGGCTCGGGCGACCGTTGGGTTCGTGACGTCGAGGACCCGGTTGCCGGCGTGGCCGACGGCGGCCCACAGCCCCAGGCCCGGCAGCGCGGTCGCGGCACCGGTCACCAGGTCGATGCGGCACAGCTGGGCAGCGGCCTCGACCCGCGCGTCGTCGTCGCCGACCAGGACGCTCAATGTGGGCGTCAGCCGGGCGTTCCCGCTGGGTCCGGTGTCCACCAGCAGGCCGATACCGAGGGCCGCGATGCCGAGGTCGAGCCGCACCTGGTCGCCGCTGCGGCTGCCACCGACCAGGTCCGCGAGGTGGTCGAGCCACGCGTGCCGGCTGGTCGCTGCGGTGATCACGTCGTGCAGCCAAACGGCGAGGGCGCCGACGCCTTGGGAGGCGAGCTGCTCGACCGGGAAGTCCGGGATGCTCCCGCCGGTGAGGCCGAGCAGGCCGGCGACGGCGGCGACCGGGCCGCCGCCGAGGGCTTCGGCCTGCGCGCGGACGAGCGCCAGGATCAGGTCGAGCAGCGCGTCGTCGAGGTCATCGGCGTCGCTGGCGTTGATGACCAGGTCGCGGGGTGCGAAGGCGCCGGGCAGCTGCAGACCGGTGAGCCGAAGGCCGAACGCCGGCGGGGTGTCGTCGTCGCTGGTCGGCACGTCGACGTCGAAGCCGATCGCGCCGAGATGCGCCGCGCCGGGCGTCGGAGCCGAGGCGTCCACCGTGATCGACGTCGTGAGCTGGATGCGTCCGCCGACGTCGCCGAGCAGGACCGGGTCGACCGACTCGTTGGCTTTCGCCGCCCGGAACAACGGCACCGACAATGTGGTCCGCGACTGCGGGTCGGAGGTACTGAAGCTGACGGCCGCGCCGATGGCGACGTGGTCGGCGGGACGGTCGTCCAGGGTGGCATACAGGGTGATCTGCGGGTCGTCGATGCTGACCAGCGGCAGCCAGACCACGCCGTCCTGCGTGGAGCGGTCCGCGCCACCGAGCGCGTCGTCGACGAAGGCGACCAGCGCTTCGCGCTGGA
This sequence comes from uncultured Actinomycetota bacterium, assembly GCA_963836025.1. GTDB lineage: Bacteria > Actinomycetota > Actinomycetes > JBEVHX01 > JBEVHX01 > JBEVHX01. The sequence continues at coordinate 353,467 of CAWIIE010000005.1, read as the reverse complement.
CGTCGTTCGACAGCATCGTCTTCATCGACTCGTCCGGTGCGCCGAACCAGGCCGAGTTGGGGCCGCCGCCGTCGTCCAGGAAGCCGAGCGCCGTCCCCAGGTTGCCGAGGACGCCGAGATCGTCGATGGACAGGGTCATGACGGCCGCACCCGCCCTGGGCCGATGACGACCGGACCAACCGGCCCGACCGGACCGGTCGGACGGGCGCCACCGGCCTTCGATGTCAGTCCTGAACCGCCGGCGAATCGGAACCGAGCCATCGGCTGGACGAACAGACCGTCGCTGTTGACCGCCAGATCTGCCGGGATCAACAGGTTGCCGCGCGCGTCCTTGCCCGTGGCACCGGACAGCTGCGTCGTCAACGTGAGCAGGACTTTCCACGCGAATGCGACGAGCGCTTCGCCCCAGGTGTCGACGATCAGCTGCGGTCCGGTCGGGCGCCGCGGCGTCGCCGCATACGCCCCTCGTGGTTGGTCGGGACTGCCGACCGCGAACGTGACGATGACCTCGGCCGGGCCGGTCTGGTCGCAGCGCACCGGCAGGGTGATATCGACGCGACCGCCGGCGAAGGCGATGCGCACCGAACCGATCTCGACCGCGAGCTCACTGTCGCCCTCGACCCACACGATGACGGTCTTGCGGGTCGGGCGGAAGAACCCGGCCGCCAGCTTGGCTGCCGAGACGACGAGTCTCGACGCGCTGTCCGGGTCGAGCCGGACCGGCTCGGTGACGTCGCCGGGCTTCAGCGGCAGCCGCGTTGCTTCGGCCGTCGAGAACGTCTGCGCGCGCGCCCAACGCGCGAAGTCGGCATGAACCGTTTCGTCCACGGCACCTGCTCCGTGTCTGCCGCCCCCCATCGTGAGCAGCCACGGGCGGTCAGAACAGAGTCAAGGACTCCCCGACCCATGGCGTCAAGCAATACCGTCGCCGCATGAGCATCTCCGAACTTGGGACATCGCAGGACATCACGACCAAGCTGGCGCTCGTGCTCAGCATCGTGTCGCTGTTCCTCGCGGGGTGGTCGTTCCTCGCATCCTTCGACGACGACCGCGACACCGAGCGCATCCAGCAGCGACTCGCCTGCCTTGAGCTGCCAGGGCCCAACGACTGCGGTGCGGATGGAGGGTGACGTTTCGATGAGCGACTCCGATATCTCTCCGGAAGAGCACTGGGAGAACCACGAGCACGACGACGAAGACGTGAGCGAGGGCGTCGACTTCGTCGGCGGCGACATCACGCACGAGATCGCGCCCTCGATCAACGGGTTCGCGGTCTCGGACAACCGCGGTGCGCTTGGCATCCAGTCGATGCTCAGTGCCCGGCACTGGCACCAAGCTGCCGGTCCGCGCGTGACGTCGCAGCGCTGCTGATCGGGGCGGCCGCCGAGTTCCACGCCACGGTCGAGCCACTGGTCGAGCCGGGCAATTGGGGGTATGCGTTCCGCGCCGTCCGCGGGTCGTCGAAACCCTCCTTCCACTCGGCGGGGATCGCGATCGACCTGAACGCACCGAAGCATCCGCTCGGCAAGCGCAACACGTTCAACCCGGCGCAGATGGCGCAGTGCCGTGCGATCGCGAGTAAGTACGGCCTGCGCTGGGGCGGCGACTACAAAAAGCGCGCGGACGAGATGCACTTCGAGGTCATCCTGCCCGCCGACCAGGCGCGGGCTCGGGCCGCGCAGCTCGCGGGTGGCGGCACGACCGGCGGGGGAGTTGTCGGCGGCGCTCGGCCGACGATCCGGCGCGGCGATCGCTCCGAACACACCCGGTTCCTGCAACAGAAGCTTGGGATCGGCGCCGACGGCATCTTCGGGCCGAAGACCGAGGCCGCGGTCAAGGCCTTCCAGGCCAGCCGCGGTCTGGTCGCCGACGGCATCGTCGGACGGAAGACCTGGGCGGCCTTGGGTTGAGCCTCCTCAGGACCGTGGCTCACGCTTCGGCCGACGTCACCCTGGAGGACCTGACCGTTGGCCGGCCGGTCGCTGGTTGATCGACGCATCCACTTTCGCGAAGCCGTCTGGCCAGCGCGGTGCCCTCGCACCCCATCGAGCCGCTCCACGGTCAGGGCCGTTGGTGCAGCACCAGTGGCAACACGGCGGTTGCGCCAGTCTCCCGGAGCAGGGCCGCAGCGACAGTTGCTGTCCAGCCGGTCCGGTAGGTGTCGTCCACGAGCAGGACCGGGCCGCCCGGTAGTGGGACACCGTCGGCCAGCCGCAGCGACGTCTCGACAGCTCGGGCCCGCGCACTCGCGGCCACATCGGCCGGCGCCCGATTGCCGACTGATTCGAGGCACCGGATGAGCGGCAGCCGGCCGATCTCCGCAATGTGGCTGGCGATCGAGTCGATGAGCTTGGGTCGGGTGCGCGACGGCACCGGCACCACCGCAACCGGTCGCGGGCCCCAGACCGCCGCCCAGCGGGTCAGCACTGCAACCAGTGCCTGGGCGACTTCCGGGGGGACCGGCTGGTCGGCGGCATCGTCGGCGGTGAGCGGCTCGACGATCGCGGACCAGCCGGGATCGTCCGCGAACGCGAGCGCTCGGCCGGGCGCGGCGTTGTGGTTGACGCTGATCCGGCCGCGTCGGGTCTGCATGCCGCTCGCCCACATGGCGCGCGGTTCGACGACAACATCGCGTTTGCGTGCCCATGTCGTGGCGGCGTCGACCGATTCGGCCGATGGTCGGTCCCGACAGGCCGGCGGGCAGCGCTCCGGTGCAGACCGAGCATGTGCCGCAGGCCTCCGCCTCGGCGACGTTGTCATCGAGGGCACGGCGAAGAAACGTCATCAGGCAGCCGGCTCGGGACGCATACCCCCGCATGAGGTCGGCTTCGGCGGCGCGCGCCGCAGCCAGCGCCGCATACCGCTCGGAGTCGAAGCGCCACGCCTGCCCGGTCGCGACCCATCCGTCGCTCGTGCGACGCAACGCGCCGTCGACCGCGAGCACCTTGAGCAGCATCTCGAGGCGGCCGCGGCGAGCGCTGGTCAACGCCTCCAGCGCGGGCACGGTCATCGCCGAGCCGTCGGAGAGCGCGTCCAGCACGCGAGCTGCGACCGCCGGGTCCGGCGTGTTCGCGGTCGCGAAGTAGTCCCAGATCGCCTCGTCGGACGACGACGGCAACAGCATCGCGACCGCGCTGTCGAGCGTGCGGCCGGCGCGACCGACCTGCTGGTAGTAGTCGACCGGGCTTGCCGGCGAGCCGACGTGGACGCAGAACGCGAGGTCCGGCTTGTCGTAGCCCATGCCGAGCGCGGACGTGGCGACCACCGCCTTAACTTCGTTGTCGCGCAGCCGTCGCTCGACCACAGCCCGGGCGGCCGCGTCGAGTCGCCCCGTGTATGCGGCCACGTCGTGCCCACGGTCACGCAGATGGTCGGCGAGGCGTTCGGCGTCGGCGACGGTGAGGACGTAGACGATGCCCGACCCAGGCAGCACGCGCAGCGCGTCGTCGACCCAGGCATACCGTTCGACTGCCGACATCCGTGGTGTGACGCCGAGCCGGAGCGAGGTGCGGGCCAGCGGACCGCGCAGGATCGCGGTGTCCGAGCCCAGCTGGGCGGCGACGTCCGCCGTGACGCGAGCATTCGCGGTGGCGGTCGTGGCGAGAACCGGCAGGTCAGGCCGGGCGACGAGGACCCGCATGATGCGCTGATAGTCGGGTCGGAAGTCGTGGCCCCAGCTCGAGATGCAGTGCGCCTCGTCGATGACGAGCAGGCTCATCCGGGTCAGGAGATCCGGCAGGAGCTCAGCCTCGAAGCGCGGGTTGGACAGCCGCTCCGGAGAGATCAGCAGGACGTCCACCTCGTCCCGCTTCAGCTGGTCGGTGACGTTGGCCCAGTCTTCGAAGTTGGCGGAGTTCATGGTCGTGGCCCGGATGCCGGCTCGCTCGGCGGCGCTGACCTGGTCGCGCATGAGGGCCAGCAGGGGGGACACGACGACGGTCGGGCCGCCCCCGGCCTCGCGCATCGCGCGGGCCGCGATCCAATAGACCGCGGACTTGCCCCAGCCGGTCGCTTGCACGACGAGGGCGCGGCCGCGATCGTCGAGCAGGGCCTCCACCGCGGCGAGCTGGTCGGCGCGTGGCTCGGCTACCGGGCCGGCAAGGTCGTGGATGACCGCGCGGGCGACCGTCGCCAGGTCGCGCGTCACCATCAGGTGTCGAGCAGGTGGTCGTCCATGACCTGTCGGGCCTGCCGCTTGAGCCGGCCGGCAGCGGTTTCATCGCCGGCGAGATGCTGCAGCAGCGCCTGCTGGAACAGTCCGTCGAACAGGGCGTAGGCGACCGGGGACGAGACGGCGAGCGGACTGCCGGCCAGGTCTGCATAGCGGGTGACGATGCGCCAGATCATCCGCTCGAGGTTTGCATCGATCTCGAGGACGTCCGCCTGGAGCGCGGGGTCGAACAGCGCCTGCGAGCGCAGGTCGTACCACAAGCGGTGCATCGTCCCGTCCTCGACCAACGTCGTCGCCAAGGCGGCGGCGAACCCGTTGCGCAGCGAGCGCGCGGTGCCTGACCGCGCGACGATCTGGTCGTAGCGGGTGACACACACTGCCTTGTACTGCCGGACGCCCTCGATGATCAGGTCGACCTTGTCGCTGAAGTAGTAGTGCAGCACGCCATGGGAGAACTCGGAGTTCTGCGCGATCTCCCGCAGGCTGGTGCGTGCGTAGCCGAGCTCGGACAGCGTCTGCAGCGCCGACTCGGCCAGCTGGGAGCGACGTTCCCCGAACCTGTCCACAGGCCTTACGAGTGCCATGCGACCACCCTACGACGTCGAATCCTTGACAAGTGTCCAGGAAAGTCTTGACAGATGTCCAGCCGACGCTAGCGTTCCGGGCATGAGCCAAGGCGAACTGCAGGGCCGCAAGGCGATCGTCACTGGTGGCGCGAGAGGGTTCGGCGCGGGGATCGCCGCCGCGTATGCGGCCGCCGGCGCCGACGTGGTGATCGCAGACGTGCTCAAGGACCTGGGTGAGGCCACCGCTGCCGAGCTCAGTCGTGGCGCCGCGAAGGTCGTGTTCGTCCCGCTGGACGTCACCGACGACACGGCCTGGGAGGCGGCGGTCAGCACGACGATCGCCGAACTCGGAGGTTTCGACATCCTGGTCAACAACGCAGGCATCGAGGTGTCGGCACTCGTGGTCGACGTCGACGCCGACGATCTGCGCCGGATGCTCGACGTCAACATCGTCGGCACGCTGCTCGGCATGAAGCATGCCTTCCGCGCCATGCGTCCCGGGGCGCGGCCGGAACGGGCGGGGCGGTCGTGAACATCGCCAGCGTCGCGGCCACAATCGCCTTCCCCGGCATCGCTGGCTACTCAGGCACCAAGTCGGCGGTGGACCGGATGACCAGGGTCGCGGCGATGGAGTCCGGCAAGCTCGGGTACGGCGTTCGGGTGAACTGCATGTACCCCGGGCTCGTCGCGACCGAGATGGGTCTCAAGCTCGCGGCCGACATGGTGGCGCTCGGCCTTGCGCCGAGTCCCGAGGCCGCGGTGGGCGACGTCGTCGGCCTGACCCCCCTCGGCCGCCTCGGCGAGGTAGCCGACATGGCCGACGCCGCCGTCTTCCTCGCCTCCGACAAGGCTCGGTTCATCACGGGCATCGGGCTGCCGGTCGACGGCGGGATGGGGATGTGAGATGAGCACGAAGCCTGTCGTCGTCTACGGCGTCTCCGGCTACACCGGCCGGCTCATCTGCGAGTACCTGCGCGAGCTCAACGTCCCGTTCGTCGCCGCGGGCCGCGACAAGGACAAGGTGCAGGAGGTCGTCACCCGCATCCCGGGCATCGAGACCGCGGACTACGACATCGTCGAGGTCGAGCACTCCGTCGCCGCACTGTCGGAGCTGTTCGACGGCGCCCAGGTGGTCTGCAACTCCGTCGGCCCGTTCATCAAGTTAGGGCCCGAGGTGGTCGAGGCCTGCCTTGCTGCGGGCAGTCACTACGTCGACACCACGGGCGAGCAGGACTGGGTGCTTCATACCAAGAACACTTGGGGAGCGGCATTCGCCGAGAAGGGACTGCTGCTCTCGCCGGGTGTCGCGCAGATGTACACCACGGGAGAGATCGCGGCGCAGATCTGCTTGGAGCACCCCGGCCTGGACACCCTCGACATCCTGGTGCTGTGGAAGGGCTTCCCGACGTATGCGTCGACGCAGACCATCTTCACCATCCTCAAGGCCGACTGGTACTACCTGGAGCAGAACCAGTACGTGCAGTGGGACCCGCAGGCGCACTACGAGGTCTCGGTACCCGGCCAGCATGAGTCCGCCATCGTGCTGCCGTGGGGCGGTACCAGCCACCCGGTCTGGTTCAAGGACGACCCGCGGGTCGCAAACTGCAAGGCGATCGGCGGTGTGCTGAACCGCACCGTGATGGAGGGCGTCGTCCAGACCGTCAAGATGGTCGAGGAGCAGATCAAGACCCTCCCCCCGGAGCAGCAGGAGCCCGCGCTCGCCGAGGTTGCTGCGTCCGTGCAGGCCGGGATGCCCCCGCGGGAGAACCCGCGGATCAACACCTCGGTCGACTCCGTGTACGCGTCCGGCCCCCTGGGACGTGCGCACTGCGTCATCCACGGCAACAGCAACTACAAGCAGACCGGGCTCCTGCAAGCACACGCGGCGTACAGCCTGCTGCAGCAACCACCGCGCAAGGCAGGGTTCGCCTCGGCTTGCCAGGCGTTCGGGCATCGCGAGCTGCTGGGCGTGCTGAAGAGCTTCGGCCTCGTCCTTGACCCGGTGCTCACCATCCACGGCTGATGCGCCTGGTTGGCTACCTCGACAAGGGCGCATCACTCGGCGGTGACGCGCCCTGCCTGACGACCGACGGTGCGGCACTGTCGTATGCGCAGGTGCAAGCCTTCTCGTATCGCGTCGGGCGGGCGCTGGCCGACGCCGGCATCCGGCCCGGGGACACCGTCGCGATCCTGTCCGGCAACGACCCGGTCGCGTTCTCCTGCGTCTTCGCCATCTCGCGGGCCGGCGCGGTGTGGTGCCCGATCAACCCGCGCAACTCCGCGAGCGAGAACCGCGACCTGCTCGACGCGTTCGACTGCGCCGCGCTGATCTACCACTCCGCGTTCTCCGACCTGGTCGAGGAGATCCGGCCGGCGCTGCCGAAGCTGCGGCTGGTCGTATGCCTGGACGAGTGGGCGCTACGGCCTTCGAGGAAGCTGCGGAGCCGTGGGAGGCGCAGCCGGTCGACGACATCGCGATGATCGTGGGCACCGGAGGGACCACCGGGCGGCCGAAGGGCGTGATGCTCACCGGGCACAACCTCGAGACGATGTCGGCGCTGACGCTGATCGGCTACCCGTTCGAGGGACGTCCGGTCTACCTCGCGCTGGCCCCGCTCACGCACGCCGCCGGAGTGCTGTGCTTCCCGGTGATGACCCTTGGCGGCGAGATCGTCATCATGCGCGCGCCGGACCTCGGTGACTTCCTCACGCTGGTCGGCAAGCACAGTGTGACGCACACGTTCCTGCCGCCGACGTTGATCTACATGCTGCTGGCCCGGCCCGAGCTGGACTGCGACGGACCTGTCATCGCTGCAGTGCTTCTGGTATGGCGCGGCGCCGATGTCGGTGGAGCGGCTCGAGGAGGCGCTGCATCGGATCGGGCCGGTGATGGGGCAGCTGTTCGGGCAGACCGAGGCGCCGATGATGGTCTCGATGCTGCCGCCGGCCGACCACTTCCAGGCGGACGGCTCGGTGGCCCGCGCTCGGCTCGCGTCGGCCGGACGGCCCGCCCCGCTGGTGACCGTGGCGATCATGTCGCCCGACGGTGCCCTGCTGCCGACCGGGGAGCGCGGCGAGATCGTGGTCCGGTCCTCGCTGGTGATGGCCGGCTACTACCGCGACGAGGCGGCGTCCGCTGAGGCCGGTCGCTTCGGCTGGCACCACACCGGCGACATCGGATACCTGGACGCGGACGGATACCTCTACATCGTCGACCGGGCCAAGGACATGATCATCACCGGTGGCTTCAACGTGTACTCGGCGGAGGTCGAGCAGGCGTTGATGCAGCATCCGGCGGTCCAGGACTGCGCGGTGGTCGGGCTGGCCGACGAGAAGTGGGGTGAGCGGGTCACCGCGGTCGTGCAGCTGCACGCTGGGCAGTCGGTCGACGTCGGAGGAGCTGCGCGCCTTCGTCAAGGAGCGGGTCGGCGGCGGTGAAGGCGCCCAAACAGATCGAGGTCTGGGACGACCTGCCTCGATCCAAGGTCGGCAAGGTCCTCAAGCGCGACATACGGGCCGCCCTCTCGTCCTGATTCGTCGTCGGATACGGTGCGGCGATGTCACGTTGGGGGGTGCTGCGCCGTGCGCTGTCGAACCGCGACCTGCGCCGGGCGCTGGCCGCATACCAGGTTTTCTGCATCGCGGAATGGGCGAACTTCATCGTGCTGCTCGTCTGGGCCTTCGATCGCAGCGGAGTCGCTGGCGCAAGTGCGATCGCGCTGATCCAGCTGGTCCCCTCAGCATTGCTGGCTCCCCTCGGGGCGATGCTGAGCAACCGGTATAGCCGCGCCCGCGCGCTCATCTGCGGGTATGCCGCGCAGGCAGCAGCATTTCTGTTGACCGGCATCGTGCTGGCCATCGATGCACCGTTCGTGTTCGTCTCGGCGTGCGCAGCCTCGGCGGGAGTCGCGGTGACCTTGACCCGGCCGGTCCACTACGCGCTGCTGCCGGAGATCTCGGACTCCACGGCCGATCTCACCGCGAGCAACACGGCATCCGGGGCTGTCGAGGCCCTTGCGTACTTCCTGGGTCCGTTGTTCTGCGGGGTGGCAATCGTGCCGTTCGGCCCCGAGGGTGTCCTGCTCATCCTCGCCGCGGTCTCGGCGATCTCGGTAGCGGTGACGCTGACCCTGCCGTCACACCCTCCGGCGCGGATGATTGTCGGCGGGTCCGTGCGGTCCAGCGGCATGCGCACCGTGCTCGCGTCGCCTGCGGCGCGGCTGCTCACGTTGTTCGTCGTAGCGGAGTATGTGCTGGTCGGGATGATGGACATCCTGCTCGTCGTCCTCGCCCTCGACGTCCTGGACCTAGCGGACTCTGGCCCGGGACTGCTGACCTCCGCCGTGGGCGTCGGCGCGATCTGCGGAGCGTTGCTCGGACTGCTGATGGTGGGCCGGTCCCGGCTTGCTCCGTTGGTGGCCGTCGGGGCGTGTGCCGCCGGTCTGCCCATCGCGGTGGCCGGCCAGGTTGAGGTCGTTCTCCTCGCAGTCGTTCTGCTCGCGGTCACCGGGCTCGGCCGCATGTTCTTCCATATCGCGACCCGAACGCTGACCCATCGGGCATTGCCAGAGGACCAACTGACCGCGGCGTTCGGTGTCCAGGAGGGCATGATGATGGCGGCCACCGCAGCGGGCACGCTGCTCGCGCCGCTGCTTCTGCACGTGGCCGGCAGCGGCGGAGCATTCTTTGTCGCTGGCACGTTCGTCCCGCTGGTCACCCTGCTGGCCCTCCGACGACTCCGCCGACTTGACGCCGAAGCCGTCGTGCCCGAGACGGTGCTGCGGCTGCTGAATGGCGTGCCGTTCCTGTCGGTGCTCCGCGCCCGCGTGCTGGAGCGGCTCGCGCGCGACGCCGAACCGGCGGCCGCTGCAACCGGCACAAGCGTGCATCCGGGAGGGCGAGCCGGGCAGCCGCTTCTATGTGATCGAGTCAGGCAGCGTAGCCGTCGAGCAGTCCGGTCATCTCATCCGCGAACTTGGGCCGGGCGACTGGTTCGGCGAGCTTGCGCTGCTGCGCGATGTGCCGCGCAGCGCGACCGTAACCGCGCGCGACGAACTCACGATGGTTGCGCTGCGACGCGAGCCGTTCCTGCTGGCGGTGACCGGGATGCCGCAGGCGACGGCCACCGCCGACCAGCATGCAAGGGGCTATCGCGATCCGTACGCTGGATCCGGACCTCAGCTGACCGCCCTGCTCAGCGCGGCGAGCGCCGCCTCCCGCAACCAGTCGATGCGGTCGTGCGCCGCCTGGTCCGCCAGTGCGGCGGCGAGCGACACGGCCAGCACGCGGGCGCGCAGCTCCTATGCGGCGTCGATCTGGCCGTATGCGGCGAACAGGGCGGCCCGGGCGGAGTCGCTGAACGCCAAGAACGCCAACCGAGAGGTCCACACGACGGATCCGCGACGCAGAGGTCCCCCCAGTCGATCACGCCGGCGAGCTGGCCAGCGTCGTCGACGAGCACGTGCCGGATATGCAGGTCGCCATGCGTCAAGACGCCCGTCGGGGAGCTCGACATTGGAGCGTCCTCGCCGAGCAAGCCGTCGATGGTGTCGAGTGCGGTGATGGTGACGCCTGAGTCGACCAGCCGTTGGAGCCGAACTCGGGCCATCTGAGCGCGATGGGCCGAGTCGGCTCTTCGCATCGGGTCGTAGGGCAGCTCCCACGAGGCGTCGACCGGCAGGTCGTGCAGGGAACGCAGGAACTCACCGACCTGTCGACCCAGCTCGTCGCTGTGGCCGGCGACCGCCGCCAGCTCGATCCCGGCGATGTGCGCCGCACCCCAGAACGGCCACGGGAAGCGTTCGTTCGGCCGACCCAGGTGCACGGGATGCGGGAACCGGCGCGGGGAGTTTCCGCGCCACCGCGGGCAGAACCCGCATCTCACGCTCGACGCCGGGGATCGCGATCTGGCGACGGGGAAACCGGAAGACCCAGGCGTCGTCGACGAGATAGACCGTGTTGTCCCAACCGGTGGCCAGCAGCCGCACCTCTTCCGGCGCGACGTTCGGGCATTGGTCCTGGATGAGCTCGAGGGCCAGGGACGCACCGATCTCGAGCTCGGCGTCCCACTCAGCCACCGGCAACTGAGGGGATGACCTGCATGATGGCGCCGTTTTCGATGACCGTGTCCAGCCCGTTGAGCGTCCGCACGTCCTCCTCGTCGACGTAGATGTTCACGAACCGCCGGACCTCCCCGGTTTCGTCGCGGATGCGCCGCACCACCTGAGGATGGGACTGGGCGAGTCGGTCGAGGACATCGCGCAGGGTCAGGGATTCCGTGGCGTCATCGACGGCCAGCGACCTGGCCCCGGCGATCTCTGCGAGAACCGCTGGAAGTCGGACGGTGACGGTCACGGCAGTCGGGCCGCCCGCAGGGACAGCACGTCGGGTAGGTGATCTGCCACCACCTGGAAGGTCTCGCCTTCGTCGGCGCTGGCATAGACGCTGCCGTCGCGGGTGCCGAAGTAGACGCCGGTGGCCTCGTGGTCGTCGGTGCAGGCGGCGTCGCGCAGCACGACGTTCCAGCTCTGGTCGGGCAGGCCGGCGCCGAGCTCGGTCCAGGTGCGCCCACCATCGCGCGTGCGATGGACGCGCAGCCGACCGTCCGGCGGCACCCGCTGGGCATCGGCCTTGATCGGGATCACCCAAGCAGTCCCAGCCGTATGCGGCGAGGCGAGGATGGGGAAGCCGAAGTCGGACGGCAGCCCGTCGGCGATCGACGTCCAGGTGTCGGCGCCGTCATCCGACCGGTACACGCCGTGGTGGTTCTGCGCATACAGCACCTGATGACCACCAGCGTCCGCTGCCACCTTGTGCACGCACTGACCGAACTCCGGACCGGGGTCGGGCATGAACGGCGCGGAGATGCCGTGGTTGCGCGGGTGCCACTCGCCGCCCGCGTCCTCGCTGACGTACACCCCACCCGTGCTCATTGCGACCAAGATGCGGTCGGAGGTCGGGTCGGGCAGCACCGTGTGGGCCGCTGCACCGCCGGCGCCGGCACCCCACTCCTTGCGGTGCTCGTGGTCCCACAGGCCGCGGTTGAGCGCGAAGGTCTGCCCGCCATCTTCGCTGCGCCACAACGAGATCGGCTCGCACCCGGCCCAGACCACGTCCGGCCGGTCCGTCGAGTCCGGGCGCAGCTGCCACACGCGGGCGAGCGCGGACTCGGTGTCGGCCGGGAACTGGATGGCTCCGTGCTCGGTCTCATGCCAGGTCGAGCCGAGGTCGTCGGACCAATCGACCGTCGGCCCCCAGTGCTCGGAATGCGTGCCGGCAAGCAGCCGCACCGGATCGCGCCGGGTGTCGATCGCGACCGAGGCAACCTCCCGGGCCAGGAAGTGCGGCCCTTCCAATGTCCAGGTGCGGCGGTCGTCGTCGCTGCGGGCAAGCCAGAGCCCCTTACGCGTTCCGATGGCGAGCAGGTCCGTCATGTCGAGCACGTTAGTACGCGGGCGCGACAGCCGATCAGATCAACGCGTCGACGAAGGCGTTGCCGAACTTGCCGGTCGGGTCGAGGTCGGCGCGCAGCCGGCGGAAGTCTTCGATGCGTTCGTATGCGGCAGCAACGTCAGCCGGTGGCACCGAGAACAGCTTGCCCCAGTGCGGTCGCGCACCAAGCGGGCCGAGCCGTTCCTCGATCAGCGCGATCACGGGCAGCACGGCGTCGGCGTCCTTGACCCAGGTGAAGTGCGCGGCCACGCAGTCCCGTCGGTACGACGGGCTCAGCCACAAGTCGTCGGCGGCCACGGTCCGGATCTCGCAGACCTGCAGCACAGGGGCGATCCGGTCGCGGATCCCGTCGAGCGCCGCAAGCGCATCCGCGGCCGCCGGGCGCGGCAGCAGGTACTCCGACTGCAGCTCCTCCCCGGCGCTCGGGGTGAAGTCGAGCCGGAAGTGCGGCAGCCGGTTGTGCCACGGCCCGGGGACACCGCCCTGCTCGGTGCAGTGCACCGGTGACAGGCCGGTGATCGGGTGCCGTGGTCCGTCGGCGAGGGTCGCGCCCCACCGGTTCGGCGGGTCGTCGGTGCAGTCGTCGACGCCCACGCGCTGCTTGAGCCATACCTGGTCGATGGTGCCGCCCCGCCACCCGGTGAACAGGCTCACGCTGTAGGCGCTCGTCATGATCTCGTCGAAGTGCCGGCGTGCAGTCCCGACCGGAAGGTCGTCGTACACCAGCTGCCGCACGTCGAAGGTGGGTTGCACGTCGAGGGTCACCCGGGTCACCACGCCGAGGCAGCCGAGGCCCACGACCGCGCCGGCCAGGCGCATACCGGGCTCATCGCGGGTCAACCAGACGAGCTCGCCGTCGGCGTTGACGAGCTCGATACCGGACACCGCGGTCGCGAGGTTGCCGAGCTGTGCGCCGGAGCCGTGCGTGCCCGTGGCGCAGGCACCGGCGACACCGATGTGCGGGAGCGAGCCGAGGTTGTGCAGGGCCAGATTGTCCGCCTGCAAGGCGGCCGCCAGCTCGCCGTAGCGCATACCCGCCGGCACGCTGACGCTGCCGCGATCGGCGGAGACTTCGATGTCGTGCGGGAGCCCGGCGAGCGAGACCAGATCGCCGGTCGTGTCGGCCACGCGGCTGAACGAGTGACCGGTTCCAAGAGCGCGGATTCGGTCGCTCGAGGCGACCAGCTCACGGAGCTCGTCAACGGAGGACGGCGCGAGGATGCGGCGCGCCCCGTAAACGACGTTGCCCGCCCAGTTGGTGCTCAGCTGACCTGCAGGACAGAGAGAATGTTGCCGGCCGGGTCGGTGAACCACGCGATCTGCGGGTTGTCGCGCAAAATGCCCTTCTCGTCCTGGCCGAACCCCTCGTATCGCTCGAAGGTCACACCGGCCTTGGTCAGCTCGTCGACCGCCGCGTCGATGTCCTCGACCGGGAAGTTCAGCACCGTGAACGTCGCGGGCTGGTGGTTGTCCTTCGGGTAGACCAGCACCTTTGCGCCTTGGTCGACGGCGAGACTGAGCAGGCCGCCCTCCTCGGCCACCGTCATCCCGAGCGTGTCCGCGTAGAACGCCTTGGCCGCGGCCAGGTCGGGGACCGAAAAGCCACTGAACGCCTTGCCGGTGTCGATCATGAGCCGCTCCATTCGTCGATTGACCATAACGAGACTGTCAGACCCCCGGTCCAGGGTGGGACCGATGAGTTTCGACCGTCCGGTCCGTCTTATCAACGAACGGATCAACCGGGAATTGACTTGCCTTCAACTCGGGTTGAAGTCGTACCGTCAACGTGACTGTTCACGGAGGAGAGACATGGAATTCGCGATCCAGGCCGAAGGCCTGGTCAAGAACTTCGGCGAGACCAGGGCGCTGGCCGGCATCGATCTGGCGGTGGCGCCAGGCACGGTACTCGGCCTGCTCGGCCCGAATGGGGCCGGCAAGACGACCGCCGTGCGGATCCTGGCCACTCTGCTCGGTGCCGATGAGGGACGGGCGACTGTCGGCGGCTTCGATGTGGTGGAGCAGGCGCACCAGGTGCGGCAGCTGATCGGCCTGACCGGGCAGTACGCGTCGGTCGACGAGAACCTCACGGGCACCGAGAACCTGGTGTTGATCGGCCGGCTGCTGGCCATTCCGAAGGCCGAGTCGAAGGCTCGGGCGAGAGACCTGCTTCAGGAGTTCCGCCTGCTGGAAGCGGCTGATCGAGCGGTCAAGACCTACTCCGGAGGTATGCGACGCCGGCTCGATCTCGCCGCGTCACTCGTGGGCAACCCACGCATCCTCTTCCTGGACGAGCCGACCACCGGGCTGGACCCGGTGGGCCGGCTGGACATGTGGGATCTGGTCCGACTCCTCGTGGCCGACGGGGTCACAGTCCTGCTGACCACGCAGTACCTCGACGAGGCCGACGAGCTCGCCGACTCGTTGGTGGTCATCGACCACGGCAAGGTCATCGCGACCGGCTCGCCCGAGGAGCTGAAGGCGCGGATCGGCGCACAGTCCCTGGTAGTCCGACCGGCAGACGCTGCGCATCTCGACCAGGTCATCGCCGTCGTCGGTGAGCTGGCGCGCGTGACCCCCGAGGTGCAGGGCGAGCGGGTCACGGCCGCCGTCGGCGACCCGGCCCTGGTGCCTGCCGTGGTCCGGCGGCTCGACGACGCGGGCGTCCTGCTCAGTGAGCTGACCCTTCGGAGCTCGAGCCTGGACGAGGTCTTCCTGACGTTGACCGGGCACCGGGCGGAGGAGCCCGAAGACGAGACGCTCAAGGAAGGAGCCTCGGCATGAGCACCGCCGACATCTCGGTCCGCCATCTCGTCGACCGGACGATCCCGCGCGAGCCCACCGACCTGAAGCCCCGGGTCACCCTGGTCGAAGGCCTTCAGCAGACCCTGACGCTCGCCTGGCGGACGTTGATCCAGATCCGGCACAACCCGTGGGAGCTCGGAGACTTCAGCTTCCAGCCGATCCTGTTTGTCCTGCTGTTCACCTACGTGTTCGGCGGGGCGATCGCGGACTCACCCACGGAGTACCTGCAGTACGCCATGCCCGGCATCATCGTGATGAACATGTTCTTCGTGACGATGTACGTCGGTCAGGGGCTGAACATGGACCTGACCAAGGGAGTCTTCGACCGGCTGCGGTCGCTGCCGATCGCGCGGTGGGCTCCGCTGTCCGGCCGGATCCTGGCCGACATGGTCAAGCAGGCCTGGTCGATCGTGCTGCTGTTGGTTGTGGGGTTCATCCTCGGCTTCCGGCTCGGGACGTCATTTGGCGGGCTGCTGGCCGCGTTCGCTCTGATCATGTTCTTCGCCCTGTGCTTCTCGTGGGTCACGGTGCTGGTCGGTGTGCTGGCGTCCGACCCGGAGAAGGTCCAGCTGTTCGGCTTCACGGCGCTGTTCCCGATCACGTTCCTGAGTGCAGTGTTCGTCCCGATCGAGACCATGCCGGGCTGGCTGCAGCCCGTGGTCAAGGCCAACCCGGTCACGATCCTCAGCGATGCCGCCCGTGGCCTCATGGTCGAAGGACCGGTCGCCACACCGGTGTTCTGGTCGTTGGTCTGGGCTCTGGTTTTCCTGGCGATCTTCGCCCCGTTGTCGGTTCGGGCGTTGCGTCGGCGGGTCTGACTTCCCCTGCAGGTGTGCTCCCGGCCGTCGTGGGTACGGCGGCCGGGAGCACGACTGTTTCGTGGGAAGTGAGCGAGCATGTCGCAGGACAGTGGGATCGAGATCTAGCGTCGACAATGGACGGCATGGCGTATGCGACCAACGCCATGGACGACGTTCGCATCTACTACCGGGAGCTGAGTCACGCCGGCTCTCCCGTCGTTGCGCTCGCCGGACTCGGCGACACCACGGACTGGCTCGCCGCCGACCCGTTCGTGCAACGGCTTGCAACCGCGTTCCGCGTCGTAGCCCTCGACCATCGCGGCCACGGACACAGTGACGCACCGCATGACGTCAACGCGTATGCCCTGCCCAGGCGAGTGGCCGACGTGGTCGCTGTGGTCGACGCGCTGGGCGTTGAGCGGGTGCACGTGCTGGGGTTCTCCTGGGGTGCCCGGCTCGGGTTCGCCTGCGGGGAGCACGCGCCCGACCGCCTGCTCTCGTTGGTCCTGACCGGCAACCAGCCCTACGCCTGGGATCGGTCGTGGCCATTCGTCACAACCCTGACGGCCGCGTTCGAGACCGCGCGGACGGAGGGGATGCAAGGCTGCGTCGACGCGTTGGAGTCGTCGTTCGGTTCGGAGCTCGATGCGCTCATGCGGGAGTCGTTGCTGGCCAGCGATCCACTGGCGCTCTCGGCGGCCTGGTCATCGGCTCTGGCCGAGGGGCCGCTCTCAGCCGATCTCGGCGCATGGTCGGTTCCGTGCCTCATCGTGATGGCCGACTCCGATCCGATGTATGCGAACGCCCGGCGAGCTGCGGGCGAAATCCCGCGAGCGCAGTTCATGACTCTGCCCGGGCACACGCACCTGTCCGGCGGTTCGGCGCTCATGGAGGTCGCCGAGCGGGTTCTGAACTTCCTTCGATGACTGCCGCGCGAGCTACGTTGCTCGACATGGGTGCCGCGCACGACGCGGCATACGTCGTGCGGCAGATCCAGCGCCGATCACGGCGACGCGCGCGACAGGGCGACGAGAAGCGTGGTCGCGCTACCGCGGTTCCGCAACAGGCATAGCGGGAGTCCGTCCAGATAAATCAGGTCGCCTGCCCGGCAGGTATGCGTGCTGCCACAGACGCCGACCAGCTCGAGCTCGCCCGTGGCCACCAGCACGAGGCTGTCGCGCCAGTCCTCGGCCTGGTATGCGCGGGCGGTCCCCGGCAGGACGCATACCCGACGGACGGCGAACCCCGCTGGTGGCATCTAGGGCGTCGTGAGGGTCGCGGGCAGGCCGCAACGCGGGAACCACACTCGGCCGTCGAAGGTGACGACCTCGACCACCTGGTCAGCCTCGATGGTGAGCACGTCGAGGGCGAGCGCCTCGAAGTCATCCGACCCCGGGCGGCGCACGTAGTTCGCGGCGGCCAGCTGACGATTGACCATCGTCGGGGTCACCCGGAACTGCCCAACATAGTTGTCGGATGACGGGTCAAACACTTCAAGCATCAGCTCCACGATCTCGTCGCGACCGTCGAACCAGCTGATCGCCGGCGGCATCGACAGGCGGCAGTCCTCGCTGAGGACCCGGGCGATCGCGGCCGGGTCATTGTTGTTGTGCGCGTCCAGGTAACGCTGGAGGACCCGGCGTTCCTCGGCGGTCGGCTCGGTCGTCGGCCTCCAGTCCGTGCGCCGGCGGGGCAGCCGCTCGCGCAACGTTTCCCGCCCGCGCTGGACGGCGCTGTTCGCCGACGCGACGGTCGTGTCGAGCAGCGCAGCGGTCTCGTTGGCCGACCAGCCCAGCACGTCGCGCAGGATGACCGCCGCCCGCTGCTTCGGCGGCAAGTGCTGGATCGCGGCGAGGAAAGCGAGCTCGACGGTCTCCCGAGCCTCGGCCATGACATCGGGGAGGAGGTGGTCCGGGTAGGGCTGCAGCCACGGGATCTCGTGGTGCATCGTGGTGTCGAACGGCGAGTCCGGCCCGACGGGCCGACCAACCTCCGGCGGGAGGATGCGCCGCTTGCGCGACTCGAGGGCGTCGAGGCAGGCGTTCGTCGCGATCCGGTAGAGCCAGGCGCGAAACGTCGATCGAGCCTGGTAGGTCGCACGCCGGCGCCATGCGCGCAGGAAGGTCTCCTGGACGAGGTCCTCGGAGTCGTCGTACGAACCGAGCATCCGATAGCAATGAAGCTGCAGCTCGCGGCGGTAGCGCTCCACGAGCGCCGTGAACGCCGCCTCGTCGCCGGCCTGCGCGGCGGCGACGACGTCGGCGTCTTCGCGGCTGGTCGTCTGCTGGGTCACGGTGCCTCCTCGCGTCGACCGTATGACGGCGGTCGACGCCGAAAGTCATCGCTGAGTTTCGGTCTCATCCTCCGCGAGGATCCGGTACAGCGACTTGCGCGCCTCGTCGAGGACGGTCACCGCGCGGGCCAGCTGGGCGTCGGTCCCGTTGTGGGCCACCTCGCGGAAGGCGCCGCCGAGCGAGCGCATGCTCTCGGCCAGCGACATCGCGCCGCGACGACGACTGCCGCCGATCGCGTGCCACGGCTCGGTGAGCTGCTCGCGGTGGGACTCGACGTAGGCGCGACCGGCATCGGTGAGGGAGAACACCCGCCGGCCTTCGGTCTCGGCCGCGGTCACAAGTCCTTCGTCCTCGAGCTGACCGAGGATCGGGTAGACCGAGCCGGGGCTGGGTCGCCACAGCCCGCCGGATCGTTCGGCCAGCAGGCCGAGGATTGCGTAGCCGTGCTGCGGCTCTTCGGCCAGGACGGCGAGGACGGCGTTGCGGACGTCGCCGCGCGAGGCTCGGCGCCGGCCACGGCCGCGGCCCTCGAAGTCCGGACCGCGGTGCGTCCAGTGGCTGTGCCCGCGGCGTTCGCCGGAGCGCCGAGACCCACGCGTGGACGAGTCGTCGTCGCCGTTGGTGGTCGGGTCCGACCAGGCGACGCCGCGGCCGCGACGGGGTCGGTCGCCGAAGTCCCAGAATTGGATGAACGGAGTAGTGGCGCTCATGCATGAGCTCCTTTCGTTGACGGATCGCCGATGTATCAGCGATACGTCAACGATATATCGCTAATGCGGTGTCGTCAACCTGGGCCGCCACGAGATCAGGATCCTCGTCTTCGGCTCGTGCTGCCGGTGAGACTGCGCGCTGCGACCGCGGCCTCTACTAGGAGTCGGTCCGAGTCTTCGGCTGTTCGCGATCCTTCCCGACGTGTCGGACTGCTGGCGTCGTGGTGGATCCGACGTGGCTGGTGCGGGGTGGTGCCGCGGGCACGGTGGCGCGGTTGGGTCGGGTCGAGACGTTCGCAGGTCTGGACGATGAGCGGTTGTTGGACGCGATCGCGGACGCCGACCGGCTGGTCGGGTGGGCGGTGGAGCAGCAGGCGCGGGCGATTCGCGAGTTGGATGCGCGGCGGGAGCGGACCGAGCATGCGATCGATGAGCTGGCGGTTGCGCTGCGGGTCACGCGCCGGGCGGCGCAGCTGCGGGTGGAGTTGGCGTTCAAGTTGGCGTCGTGGCCGGTGCTCGCGGATGCGATGGCCGCGGGCCGGATCGATGCCCGGAAGGCGGGCGAGATCGCGGACGCGGTGGCCGACCTGAAGGTGCCGGGCGGCGCGGATGGTGAGCCGGACCCGGGCTGGTCGCCGGGATCATCGACGACGCCGTGACCTACGCGGAGGAGCACACCCCGACCGAGCTGGCCGCGTGGCTGCGCCGCCGGGTGGTCACCACGGATCCGAAGGCGTCCGAGGACCGCCGGGCACGGAAGCTGGCCAGGCGGGAGCTGTCGCTGATCCCGCTGGCCGATGGGATGGCGCTTCTGACCGCCTACGGGTCGGCGCACCTGCTGGGCGCGGTGTTGAACACCGCGCACGCCTGCGCGTTGGCGCGGCCCGCCGACGATGAGCGGACGCTGGCGCAGGCCACGTTCGACGCGTTCGTGGAGCTGGTCCGGTGCGGTGCCGCGGCCGGGGAGATCCCGGGCGCGCTCGGCCGGCGGGCGCGGATCGTGCTCACCCCGGACCCGGCGGGTGACAGTGCCGAGCTGCCGGCGGTGGTGGAGCTGGCCGGGGTGGGCGCGGTGCCAGGCAGCGTGCTCGACGACGTCGCCCGGGATGCGCAGGTCAGCTACGAGCAGCCGCCGCCGGGTGCCGTGCCCGAGGACTGCGACGGCGCGGTGTGTGCCGGATCCTGGGTACGAGCCGTCCGAGCCGACCCGCCGGGCGGTGCGGTTCAAGCCATCCGCGGTGCGTGTTCCCTGGCTGCCGGGCGCCGTCGACCTGCTGCGACCTGGACCACACGGTGCCGTGGCCGGCCGGCCCGACCTGTGTGCACAACCTGGCGCCGGTGTGCCGGCGGCACCACGAGCTGAAGACCAAGCGCGTGTGGGACCTGCACCGGGATGCCGACGGGCTGCTGGTGTGGACCAGCCCGGCCGGCCGCCGGTACGTCGTCGAGGACGAACGTGCGCAGCCGCCGGATCCTGTTGAGCGGCCCCTCGAGCCTGGTCGACATCTGCAGCTCCTCGACCCGGACCCGTTCGAGGAGCCACCCGACTACCACTGGTACGACTGGGACCCCGAGTTCGACGACCCATACGAACACGGCTTGGCTGCGTAGCGCGGCTTTCGGCTAGACGACGAGCTCGTCGGCGACCTCGATGCGCGGGCGTCGATCAGCGGCAATCTCTGCCAACCGCCCGACCGCGGTTTCGAGCGTCGTGGTCGGGTGCGTGTAGGGCAGCCGCAGTCGGTCGTCGAAGGCATGCCCGGTGCCGAACCGTGGGCCGGCCGCCAGCCGCAGCCGGTGGGCGTCGCCAGCGGCCGCAAGTGACGAGGACGACAGGTCGGTCGGCAGCTGGCACCACAGGACCAGCCCGCCGGTCGGCACGTGGACTCCCCATTCCGGGACCTGCGCACGCAGCGCCGCCACCAGGTGGTCGCGCTGCTCACGCAGCCGCGCTCGGTGCGCAGGCAGGACGGCGTCGATCGCGTCCAACAGATGGCAGGACGCGAGCTGCTCCAGGACCGGCAGGGAGAGCTGCATCCGGGCGGTGACGGCCATGAACCGGCGGATCAGGTCCGGCTCGGCGCGTAGCCAGCCGGTCCGCAGCCCGCCCCAGAACGACTTGCTCATCGTCCCGACGGTGACAACCCGATCGGGACGCGCGAGGGCCGCGAACGGCGCCGGCGTCGGTTGCTCGAGCCAGAGCTCGGCCAGCGTCTCGTCGACGACCGCGACGCAGTCGGTCTGTTGCAGGCCCACGGCCAATCGGCTGCGCTGCGCCTCGTCGAGCAGCATGCCGGTCGGGTTCTGGAAGTCGACCTGCACGTATGCGGCCGTTGCGCCGGTCTGCCTGGCGGCCCGATGGAGGTCCGCGGCGACCGCGTCCGGATCGGCTGCGTCCACCGCGACCGGGACCCGTCGGGCCCCGCGGGCGCCGATGGCGTCGAGCACGTTGGGGTAGCTGGGGTGCTCGACCAGCACGCGGTCGCCGCGTCGGCAGACGATCTCGAGGGCGACGGTGACGGCGTGCAGCGCCCCCGCGGTCACGAGCACCTGCTCGGGTGTCGTTGGTAGTCCGCGCAGCGTGTAGCGCTCGGCGATCCGGGCCCGCAGGTCGGGCAGCCCCTGCGGGTGATAGCCGTGCCCGGGCAGGAATCGCGGCAGGTCGGCGAGCGCTGCGGTGAACGCGGCGGTCACCTCGGGTGGGGCTGGGGGAGCGGCGTGCGCCATGTCGATGACTCCGGCGGGCACCGGCCCGGGCATCCAGGCGCCAGCATCCGGTCCGGCCGGCAGCCGGGTCCACGTGCCGGAGCCTTGGCGGGCGGCCGCCCACCCGTCCTCGCGCAGCCGCCCGTAGGCGGAGGTCACGGTGGCCCGGCTCAGGCCGATGGCGCTGGCCAAGTCGCGCTCGGCCGGCAGCCGGACGCCGACGGCCAGCCGTCCGTCACCGACGAGCAGCCGGATGCGGCCGGCGAGCGCCGCGTACAGGGGTGGCCGCTCCCGGGCGACGTCACCCACCAGCGACGCGAGTCGTGCCGCCGAGATGCTGTCCATGCCAACTCCAGGTCGATTGGCCCGTAGGGAACGTGCCAATCCTGCTGCATGGTGGTGCGATGCGACAAGACCGGATGCCCCGCCGCCTGCTCCAGCTGTATGCCGGCCTGGCGCTCTACGGGTTCTCGATGGCGCTGATGATCCGCTCCGAGTTCGGCAACATGCCCTGGGACGTCTTCCACCAGGGGATCGCGCGCACCATCGGTGGGTCGATCGGAGTCATCTCAATCGTCGTGGGGGCCTTGGTCCTGTTGCTCTGGATCCCGCTGCGCGAGCGACCGGGCATCGGGACGATCAGCAACGTTGTGGTGATCGGACTCGCGGTCGACGGCTCGCTGTGGCTGCTGCCGGAAGTCGACGCCGTTGCCGCCCGGGTGCTGCTTGGGCTTACCGGCATCGCGCTCAACGCGGTGGCCACGGCCGCATACATAGGCGTGCAGCTCGGCCCGGGACCGCGCGACGGGCTCATGACCGGGCTGGTGCGGCGCACGGGCCGCTCGGTCCGGCTGGTCCGCACATCGATCGAGGTCGCTGTGGTGGTCATTGGCTTCGCCCTCGGCGGCACGCTCGGCGTCGCGACCGTCGCGTATGCGCTGGCGATCGGACCGCTGGTTCAGGTCCTGCTGCCCAGACTGACCGTGCCCTCGCCGGTCGGCCGGGCGAGTGCGATGGGCCTGCCGGTGAGCAGCAGGATGGCTTCGATTGGCCCAGCGACCTCCGGACCTTGACCGACCGCCCAGTCCTGTAAGGACCTGGTCATCGCCGCCACGCCTGCGGTGAGCGACCATCTGATGTGTGGACGAGCCCCGCGTCGAGCAGGGGACGCCGGTCGGGCGCCGGGTGGTCCTCGGCATGCTCGGCCTCGGCGCGCTCGGCGTCGCGTTCGGCGACCGGCTGGCCACCGCGCAGGAACGGCTGACCGCAGGCCTCCAGCTGCGCGACCCGACCGGCCTGACCCAGCTGATCCCGGCGGGCAGCGGGTTCCGCTACTACTCGGTCACCGGTCGGGTTCCGCGCGTCGCCGACGACGCATACCGGCTCTCGGTCTTCGGGCTCGTGAGCAATGCCCGGGAGCTCAGCCTCGACGACCTCGCCGCCTTGCCGCAGACGAACCTCGTCCGCGACTTCCAGTGCGTGACGGGCTGGCGGGTCAGCGACGTGGAGTGGTCGGGCGTGCTGCTGCGGGACCTGCTCGACGTCGTCCAACCCGACCAGGGTGCAACCGCGCTGCGGATCGGCTCGTTCGACGGCGCATACACCGAGTCGTTGACGATGGAGCAGGCGCGGCGGGATGACGTGCTCATTGCGACGTCGATGCTTGGCGCCGCTGTGACCCACGATCACGGCGGACCGGTGCGGCTGTACGTCGCGCCGATGTACGGCTACAAGTCGCTGAAGTGGCTCGACCGGATCGAGGTCACCGACGAAGTCGACCCCGGCTACTGGGAGGAACGCGGCTACGACATCGACGCGTGGATCGGACGCTCGAACGGACGCGACGATGAGCCGGTCTGAGGTCGCGACTCGCTTCACGCGGGCTCAGGTCTGGGTGCACTGGTCGCTGGCCGCGTTGGTGATCGTGTGCCTGGTGACCGCCGCGATCCTGTACGTCGGTCCCCTGTCGGTCATGGTCGGCCATCGGGACATCGTGGGCCGAGTGCACGTCATGGCCGGCCTGCTGCTGCCGGTGCCGATCGTGCTCGGGCTGTTCTCGGCTGCGTTTCGTGCTGACCTCGACCGGCTCAACCGCTTCCGCCCGGCCGACTGGGAGTGGCTGCGCAGCCGCGACCGACGCAGCGGCCGGATCCCGGTGGAGAAGTACAACGCCGGCCAGAAGCTGAACTCGGCGTTCACGGTTGGCGCGATCCTGGTCATGCTCGGCACCGGCGTGATCATGCGGTATGCGGACACCGGCCCGCTCGACCTGCCGGTGTACCTGCGGACCGGTGCCACCTGGGTGCACGACTGGCTGGCGTTCTTCGTGCTCGTCGTCGTGATCGGCCACGTGTGGATGGCCCGGCGGTGGGGCCAGGGCGGTTAGCAGGTCCGCACGGCCAACGTTGACGTGACGCGGCTGGCCACCCACGACCTAATGGCGATCACTGTCAGTCCGAGCGCGGTGGTCAGCAGCAGGTGCGGCTGCTCGGAGACCGTCGGGAGGCCGACTTCAACTGTTCATACGTGGACTCATGGACCGTAGAACCATCCCGGCAGAACCTGTCAAGGCTGGCTTTGACAGGGTTCCCCCGTGGACGAACGAACTGCACTGGACTTGGCGCGGCAGGTGCGCGCGTTCCTCGAGGTGGCGGAGCAGGCGATCCAACTGGATCGGTCCGACGCGCCGCTCATTGCCGACGTCGTGACGGAGCACCTGGGGGCCCCGGCGGACACGCTGGCGCCAGTGAGCCTCCTGCTCCCGGCCTACGAGCAAGTCAACGCCCACCGGGCGCTTGAGTGGTGGTCGGCACCGCAACGGCAGGCACGTCTGATCGGGATGCGGACACCGCACCCGATGAGCTTGGGTGACGCGCTGCAGTCCCACCGATGGGGTGCGCCGGTCACGGTTGCGACCCCCCGCTACACGCGGTTGGACACTGGACCCGACGACCACGTTACGGCCCTCGAGCAGGGCTTGTGCCTCGCGCACGGATCGGGAGGACCGGTCGTGGTGGGGCTGTTCGGCGCGGACCCACACCACGGTCGCGAGCAGCTCGTGCTCGAGGTGCTCGCGCTCGAACCCGAGCAGGCCCGCACGATCGTCGACGAGCTGCGCACTCTGCTCGACGAAGTCAGCGTGTTCCGCGGGCAAGTGCTGTCGCTCGAAGGTCAGGACCTCGGGATGGCCGGGGCGGGGCCCTTGCGCTTCCACGCCAGACCCCGCATGACCCAGGCGGACCTCGTGCTCCCGGAGGGGGTGCTCGACCGCGTCACCCGCCATGTCGTGGGTGTTGCTGCTCACCGCGATCAGCTGCGGGCGACAGGGCTTCACCTGAAGCGCGGCATGCTCCTGCACGGAGCGCCCGGAACCGGGAAGACGCACACCGTTCGGTACCTCCTGTCGCAGCTGCCCGATGTGACCACGATCCTGCTGGCCGGGGAGACGCTGCGCTTCATAAGCGCGGCCTGCGACCTCGCCCGGCGGTTCCAGCCGTCGATGGTCGTGCTCGAAGACTGCGATTTGGTCGCAGAGGATCGCTCGTTCACGTACGGGCCGCAGCCACTCCTGTTCCAGGTCCTGAACGAGCTGGACGGCCTCGACAACGATGCCGACGTCGCGTTCCTGCTCACGAGCAACCGGGTCGAGGTGCTCGAGCGTGCCCTCGTCGAGCGCCCCGGACGGGTCGACGAGGCGGTCGAGATCCCGTTGCCCGACGACGACGGTCGCCGCCGCCTGCTGGCCCTGTACACGCGTGGCTTGGGTGAGGGTGCGGAGGTGGAGCGGGCGGTGGACGATGTCGTCCGGTCGACGAGCGGGGTCACCGCGTCGTTCCTGCGCGAGATCGGTCGGCGCGCCGCGTTGTTGTGTGCGCTGGAGGATGGAGCGAGCGCGAGCATCCGGCCGGAACCCCGGCACCTGATTGAGGCGCGCGACGAGCTAATGGCCGCGCGCTCCGATCTGGCCGCGCGACTGCTCGGCGGCGGTCGGCCGCTCAGAGCTCAGTGAGGATCCGGGGACCGTCCGCGGTGATGGCGACGCTGTGCTCCCAGTGCGCGGCCAGGCTGCCGTCGTCGGTGGCGATCGACCAGCCGTCCTCCAACGTGCGGTAGCCGTCGCTGCCGCCGGCGTGGAACATCGGCTCGAGTGCAAGCACCAGGCCTTCGCGCATCTTCAGCCCTCGGCCGGCCCGGCCGCGGTTGGAGACGTGCGGCTCCTCGTGCATCGAAGTGCCGATGCCGTGCCCACCGTGGTTGTCCAGGATTCCGTAGCCGCCCCGGTCGGCGACGGCCTCGATCGCGGCGGCGATGTCGCCCAGCTTGTTGCCTGGGCGGCACTGCGCGATTCCGGCATACAGCGCTTCACGGGTCGACTCGATGAGCCGCCGGGTCGACTCCGGGACGTCGCCGATCGCGACGGTGATGGCGGCGTCGCCGCTCCACCCGTCGAGGATGGCGCCGCAGTCGACGGACAACACGTCGCCGTGGCGCACGATTCGCGGCCCCGGCGGGCCGTGGACGACGACGTCGTTGACCGACAGGCAGGTCACTCCGCGAAACGGCGACGGCGCCCAGCGCGGGTGATAGCCGTCGAAGGGCGAGGTGGCTCCGGCGTCGCGGATCACCTGCGCGGCGACCTCGTCGAGCTCGGTCAGGGTGACGCCGTCCTTGGCGTGCTCGGCGAGCGCGTTCAGCGCTCGGGCGACGACCTGGCCGGCGGCAGCCATCGCATCGATCTCGGTCGGGGTCTTGAGCGTGATCACGGCCCCATCCTCGCGTATGCGTCGTCCACCGCGCGCTGAAGGCCGTCGGCCGGGAACGGCCAGCGGTCCCCTCCGGCCTCGACGGCATCGGCGGCCGGCACCCCGGCCGCATACAGCTCACGGATTAGGTCGGCGACCGTCCGCAGGTCCCGCTGCTGCGCCTCGACGAACTCGCGGCCGACCGGAGCGCCGTGCCCCGGGACGACCGTCGTGGCCGGCTGCAGGCGCTCGAGCAACGCCGCGACCGTGTCCGGCCAGTCGAGCGGGAAGCTGCCGGAGCCGTACATCGGCGGGCCGGACTCCTCCACCACGTCACCGACCAGCCAGACATCGACGTCGGCGACGTGCAGCAGCAGGTCGTTGTCCGTATGCCCGCGGCCGAGGTGGACCAGGTCGACGCCGCGGTCGCCGAGGTCGAGCACCTGGTGCTCGTCGACGAGCTCGCTCGGCGGTGTGAGCACGACGTCGCGGAACTCGTCGCGCTCGAGCATCGGTCGTTCGTACGTCTCGTGGTGCACCGGCAGCAGCCGATGACCGTAGATCGTCGCGCGCACCGTCCGACGCCGGGCCGAAGCAGTGGTTGCCGAAGGTGTGGTCGAAATGGGCGTGCGTGTTCACCACCCAGCGGACCGGCTGCGGGCTCAGCTCGCGCAGGTCGCGCCGGATCTCCGCGCCCTCGCGGTGGTTGCTCCGGGTGTCGACGACGAGCAGCCCGTCGCTGCCGCGGACCACGCACACGCTGATGTCCAGCGGGTGGTAGCGGCGCTGGAACACGCCTTCGCCGACCTCGGCCCACTGGCTCATGCCCCGAGGTTAGGTTGGACGCATCGGCGACGTTCGGGTGGGGATCTCGGGGTGGCGCTACCCGGCGTGGCGTGGCGTGTTCTATCCGTCCGGCCTGCCGCAACGACTGGAGCTCGCATACGCGGCCGAGCGATTGAGTTCCATCGAGATCAACGGGTCGTTCTACTCGCTGCAGAAGCCGGGGGCGTTCGCCGGCTGGCGCGATGCGACGCCAGCCCGGTTCGTGTTCGCGGTCAAGGGCAGCCGCTTCATCACGCACATGAAGAAGCTGCAGGGGGTGGAGGAGGCATTGCAGCGCTTTTTCGACTCGGGCGTCTACGACCTCGGCGACAAGCTCGGCCCGTTGTTGTGGCAGCTGCCGGAGTTGCTGCACTACGACGAGGTCCGGCTCGATGGATTCCTGTCGCTGCTGCCGCGCCAGACGCCGGCCGGTCGCCGGCTGCGACACGCGCTGGAGGCGCGACACCCGTCGTATGCGGCCGCGGTGCCGGTGCTCGAACGCCATGACGTCGCGCTGGTCGTCGCGGACACCGCCGGCCGTTGGCCGTTCTTCGACCAGCCGACCGCGACGGACCTGATGTATGTGCGGCTGCACGGCGATGAGGAGCTGTACGTAAGCGGCTACTCGGACGAGGCCTTGGCGCATTGGGCCGCCCGGATCCGGTCATGGGCGCAGACTCGTGACGTGTTCGTCTACTTCGACAACGACGCCAAGGTGCACGCACCGCGCGACGCGATGCGGCTCGCCGCGATGATGGCCGCATGACGTCCTGGCAGGAGTTCGCCGACGAGGCGCCCGAGCTGGCCGCGGAGGTCAAGCGCCGGTTCGACGCCCACGGGCACAAGACGATGGCCACCCTGCGGGCCGACGGCTCGCCGCGGATCAGCGGCACCGAGGTGGAGTTCCGGGACGGTCAGCTGTGGCTGGGATCGATGCCCGGGTCGCTCAAGGCACGAGACCTGCTGCGGGACCCGAGGGTGGCCATCCACTCGGCGTCGGAAGACCCCGATGTCTGGTCCGGCGACGCGAAGGTCGCGGGCCGGGCGATCCAGGTGGAGCATGACGAGGACTACCACCTGTTCCGGATCGACCTGACCGAGGCGGTGACCGTCCGGCTGCCGGAGAGCAAGAAGCACCTGATCATCGAGGCCTGGCACGACGGTCGGGGCGTCACCCGGACCGAGCGGGAGTGACATCGGGCAGGATCGAGCGCATGACCAATGGGATTGTTCTGTTCGGCGCGACGGGGTACACGGGCGAGCTCACCGCACGGGCGATGGTGGCCCGTGGGCTGTCGCCGACACTGGTGGCCCGCAACCAGGCTCGGGTCGACGGGCTCGGCGCGCAACTCGGCGGCCTGCAGACGGCGGTGGCCGACGCGACACCCGGCGGGCACGGAGCGGCTGCTGGAGCTGTTGTCACCCGGGGATGTGCTGGTCAGCACGGTCGGGCCGTTCGCCCGGCACGGTCAGGCGGCGCTCGACGCGGCCATCGGCAGCGGCGCGACGTACATCGACTCGACTGGCGAGCACGCGTTCCTGCGGCGGGTGTTCGGGCCGGAGTCGGAACGCGCCCGCGATGCCGGCGTCGCGCTGCTCCCGGCTTTCGGCTACGACTACGTGCCCGGCACGCTCGCCGCGGCGCTGGCCCTCGACGACGCTGGCGCCGATGCCGTCGCGGTTGACGTCGGGTACTTCGTGCGGTCGGCGCACAAACCCAGCGGCGGAACCAGCGCGAGCGGGGCCCGGATGATGTTCGAGCCGGCATTCGGGCTGCGTGACGGTGCCGTGGTCGGGCACCGGGTCGCGTCCGCGGGCAAGTACTTCGACGTCGACGGTCGGCAGCGGCAGGCTGTGCTGTTCGGCGGGTCCGAGCCGTTCACCCTGGCGCGTTCGTATGCGCGGCCTGCGCGAGGTGACCGTGTACCTCGGCTGGATGCCGTTGCCGCCGCCGCCGGTCCAGGTGGCGTCGTGGGCCGCATACAACGCAGCGAAGCTGCCGCCGCTGCGCGCGGCGATGGACGCGGTCGCGAGCCGGGTGGTGAAGGGTTCGAGCGGCGGGCCGGATGAGGCGGCCCGGGCCCGGGCCCGGACCTGGGTGGTCGCGCGGGCGTATGCGGACAGCGGCGCGGAACTGGCCGCCGTGACCGTCGAGGGGCCGGACCCGTACGGGTTGACCGCGGACCTGCTGGCGTGGGCGGCCGAGGAAGCGGCTGCCGGCCGCATCCGCGGGGACGGTGCGCTCGGACCGCTCGACGCGTTCGGTCGCGACGGACTGGAGAAGGGTTGCGCAGCGCTCGGGCTGACCCGTCGTTGACGGTGCGACCCGATGACCGAGGTGCCGCTGCCGGGCGGCAACGTCGGCGGAGCGGTGCGAGTCGGCGACACCGTGCGCCGCCGGACCGGGCCGTGGACGCCGGCCGTCCACGGACTGTTGGGCCACCTCGAGGCCGCCGGGGTCGCCGCGGTGCCCCGGGTGCACGGCATCGACGAGCACGGGCGGGAGGTCCTCGACTTCCTGCCGGGCGAGGTGATCGACGTCGACACGTCGATCCTCAACGACGAGCGGCTTGCCAACGTGGGTCGCTGGCTGCGGTCGTTTCATGACGCCGTTGCGACGTACCGGCCGGGACCGCAGCGGTGGTACTTCGGCCTGCAGTCGCTCAAGGACGACCAGATCATCTGCCACAACGACGTCGCGCCGTACAACATGGCCTTCGACGGCGACGTGCTCGTCGGGATGTTCGACTGGGATCTGGCCGGCCCCGGCCTGCCGGTCGATGACCTGGCGTTCCTGGTCTGGAACGCACTCCCGTTGGTTCGGCCGGTCGACGGTCTGGACGACGCCGCCATCGCCCGCCGCCTGCGGTTGCTGGTGGCCGCATATGCGGACCCGGCGGTCGAGGCGTGGATGTTGCTCGACGCGGCGTTGGTCCGGATGCGCACCGCGACCGATCGCATCGAGGCCGGCCAGCGGGCCGGGGACGAGGGCATGCTCGCGCTCGGCCGGGTGGGTGAACCCGCCAGGACCCGGGCCAGCATCGAGGCCGCGCGGGAACGCGTCCCAGGCATCCGGCGGGCCTTGCGATGCTGATCCCGCAGCGCCACCTCGACGGCATCGTGGCCGGCCAGGTCACGTTGGCGTTTCGGCGCTGGGAGCGGGCCCGAGTCAAGCCGGGGACGCGGCTGCGCACCGCGGTCGGGGTGATCGTCATCGATGACGTGACCGTCGTGGACGCGATCACCGACGACGACCTCGCCGCCGCGGGAATGGCGTCGCGAGACGACGTCCCTGGCGCCGGCTCGTTGTTCCGGATCGCGTTGCACTACGACGGTGCGGATCCGCGGATCGCGCTGCGTGCGGGGGAGCCGTCCGAGTCGGACTTCGCCCGGCTCGACCGCATGGGGTCGTGGGCCTACGACTACCTGCGGCTGATCGCTGATCAACCGGGTGTGCGGGCCGCCGACCTCGCGGCCCAGGTCGGTCGCGAGACGCTGCCGTTCAAGCGCGACGTCCGCAAGCTCAAGGAGCTCGGCCTCACCGAGTCACTCGAGGTCGGGTACCGGCTCTCGCCGCGCGGGTTGGCCGTGCTCAGACCGTGAGCGCGTCGAGCGCCTTGAGCACCCGCTTGTCGGACACCGGGTAGGGCGTGCCGAGGGTCTGTGCGAACAGGCTGACCCGCAGCTCCTCCAGCATCCATCGCACGTCGGCGAGCTCGGCGTCCGGCGGCGCCCACAGCGGGGCGTTCTCGGCCAGCTCCTGCCATTCGGCCTCCAGCTGGTGTGCGGTGGCCATCAGCTGTCGGTCTCGGGCCTCCCGGCCGGGCAGCCGTTCCAGCCGCACGGTGATGCCGCGGGTGTAGCGGGCGAGATCGGTGAGCCGCGGCCAGCCGGTCGCGCTGATGAACCCGGCGCGGACGAGCCGGCTGAGATGGTCACGGGCGTCGGCGAGGCTGGGCAGCAGCG
Source organism: uncultured Actinomycetota bacterium (assembly GCA_963836025.1). Taxonomy (GTDB): domain Bacteria; phylum Actinomycetota; class Actinomycetes; order JBEVHX01; family JBEVHX01; genus JBEVHX01. The sequence goes on along the minus strand of CAWIIE010000005.1, from coordinate 322,433 downwards.
CGACCGCCGCTGTTGTGCTCAGCAGCCGCTCTGCCTCGTGCGCGTGCTTCAACACCTCGGCCACCGTGACGACGACATCCCGAAGTCGCTGGTGCGCATTCGCCCGGACGTGGTCGTGCACGTTCTGGTATGCGGCTGCTGTCCAGGGGGCACCGCCCGTCTCATCAATCAACGAGTCCACGGTGGCGGTGAGCGCGTCGTCCAGCAGCGCGGGCACGGAAGGGTACGGGCTGCGTCCCAACGTCAGCTTGGTCGCGTTGTCCAACTCGGCCACCACCGAGCGCACCGGTGACGGGGTCGAAAGTCGCAGCAGGCGCCGCACACCGGCGCGGTGCGCGACCCGTTGCGCGGGTGGCGCATCGAGCACCCGCAACGCAACGCTCGCCACCTCGTCGACGAGCGCCGGATACCCCAAGACGCCGTCCTCGTGGACCCGCGGGATCTCCGTAACGGGCGGCCAGTCGGTCAGGCCGGTGAGCTCGATGCCTCGGGTGGCCGCCTGCACTGTCTCTCGCACCGCGGGGGTGAGCTCGGCCCGGATTCTCTCCAGGTCCTTGCCGCTTGCCAGCGTCCGATCCCCGTCGACGACGCGGAAGGTCATCCGCAGGTGCGCCGGCACCTTCTCCCAGTCCCAGTCGCGTGGGTGGATCGACACCCCGGTGGCGGTATGCAGCTCGCGGGCGAGCGCCGGCAGCAGTGGCTCGACGTGCGGCGCGCATCCGGTGTAGTGCCGCCCGGGCGTGGTCCGGCGCCGGGACAACCTGACGCCGCAACGCCTTCGGCAGGCTGCGGATCAGCGCGGCGACCAGGTCGGCCCGCAGCCCCGGGACCTGCCACGCGAAGGCGTCGGCGTCGACCTGGTTGAGCAGTGCCAGCGGGATCGTCACCGTGACCCCGTCGTCCGGCGCGCCCGGCTCGAACCGGTAGGACAGCGCGAGCTCGAGGTCGCCTTGCCGCCACGTCGGCGGGTAGTCGCCGTCGCCCGCAGCGTCCACGTCCTCGGTCATGAGCTGGTCGACGGTGAAGGTCAGCAGGCCCGGCCGGCGGCGGCGCTCCTGCTTCCACCACCGGTCGAAGTGTCGCTGCGACACCACGTCCGCGGGGATGCGCTCGTCGTACAGCGCATACAGCGTCTCGTCGTCGACGACGACGTCGCGTCGGCGCGTGCGGTGCTCGAGCTCCTCGATCCCGGCGAGCGTGCGTCGGTTCTCGTGCCAGAAGGTGTGGTGCGTGCGCCAATCGCCCTCGACAAGCGCATGCCGGATGAACAGGTCGCGGGAGGCCTCGGGGTCGATCCGGCCGTATGCGACCTTGCGCGCGGCCACGATCGGGACGCCGTAGAGCAGCACCTTCTCGTATGCGACCGCGCTGCCGCGGTTCTTCTCCCAGTGCGGCTCGCTGTAGGTCCTGGACACGAGGTGACCGGCGATTGGCTCGACCCACTCCGGCTCGATGCGGGCGTTGATCCGGGCCCATAGCCGCGACGTCTCGACCAGCTCGGCGGCCATCACCCACTGCGGCGGTTTGCGGCTCAGCGCCGAGCCCGGGAAGACGGCGAACCGCACGCCGCGGGCACCGAGGTAGTCCCTGGTGGGCTCGGCACGCAGGCCGATGTGCGACAAGAGCCCCGCGAGCAGCGCGCGGTGGATGTGTTCGGGCTCCGATGCTGTGCTGTTCCGCGCGATGCCCAGTGACTTGAGTGCTTGGGCCAGCTGCGCCTTCCAGGTCCTGCCACTCGCGCACCCGCAGGTAGTTCAGGAACTCCGCGCGGCACAGCCGGCGGAAGGCGCTGGACGACAGCGCGTCCTGCTGCTCCTGCAGATAGGTCCAGAGGTTGAGGTATCCCAGGAAGTCCGAGGTCGGATCGCGGAACCGCGCGTGCGCGGCGTCCGCCTTCTCCTGCGCGTCCGAAGGTCGCTCGCGCGGGTCCTGGATCGACAGTGCGGCGGCGATCACGAGCACCTCGTTCACGCAGCCGAGGCCATCGGCCTCGAGCAGCATCCGGCCGATGCGCGGGTCGATGGGCAGCTGCGCGAGCCGGCGCCCGACGTCAGTGAGCCGCTGGGCGTCGAGCGCGCCCAGCTCCTCCAGCAGCTGCACCCCGTCGCGAACCTGCCGCCGGTCGGGCGGGTCCAGGAACGGAAATTCGGCGACGTCGCCGAGTCGCAGCGCGGCCATCTGCAGGATGACCGCGGCCAGGTTGGTGCGCAGGATCTCCGGGTCGGTGAACTCCGGCCGGGCGAGGAAGTCGTCCTCGGAGTACAGCCGGATGCAGATGCCGTCGGCGACCCGGCCGCATCGCCCCTTGCGCTGGTTGGCGCTGGCCTGGCTCACCGGCTCGATCGGGAGTCGCTGCACCTTGGTGCGGTTGCTGTACCGGGAGATTCGCGCGGTGCCCGGGTCGATCACATACCGGATGCCGGGCACGGTGAGCGACGTCTCGGCGACGTTGGTGCTGAGGATGATCCGGCGTCCCTCGTGGGCGGCGAACACCTTGTGCTGCTCGGCGGATGTGAGCCGCGCATACAGCGGGAGGATCTCGGTGTTCCTGACATGCATGCGACGCAGGGCATCCGCTGTGTCCTTGATCTCGCGTTCGCCCGACAGGAACACCAGGACGTCGCCGTCCAGCGGCGTGAGCTCGCCGACCGCGTCGCAGATGGCCTGGGTCTGGTCGGACTCCTCGTCGATCGGGCGGTAGAAGACCTCGACCGGGTAGGTGCGACCGGACACCTCGATGACCGGGGCGTCGTCGAAGTGCCGCGCAAACCGAGCCGGGTCGATGGTGGCGCTGGTGATGACGACCTTGAGATCGGGACGCTGCGGAAGCAGCTGCTTCAGGTAGCCGAGCAGGAAGTCGACGTTGAGGCTGCGCTCGTGCGCCTCGTCGATGATGACCGTGTCGTAGCCGAGCAGCATGCGGTCACGCTGGATCTCGGCCAGCAGGATGCCGTCGGTCATCACCTTGACCAGGGCGCGCTCGCCCGCTTTGTCGGTGAAGCGCACCTTGTAGCCGATGGCGTCCGGGGCGGCGAGCTCCTCGGCGATCCGGTCGGCCACCGCGCGGGCGGCGATCCGCCTCGGCTGGGTGTGGCCGATTGTGCCGAGCACGCCACGACCAAGCTCGAGACAGATCTTCGGGATCTGGGTGGTCTTGCCGGATCCGGTCTCGCCGGCGACGACGACGACCTGGTGGTCACGGATCGCGGCCAGGATGTCGTCCTTGCGGTCGGTGACCGGAAGCTGGTCTGGATAGCTGATCGCCGGGACGCGGGCTCGGCGCTGGGCAACGCGAGCCTCGGCCGCGGCGACGTCGCGCTCAAGCGAGGCCAGCAGGCCAGCGTTGGCGGTCGTTCGTCCGGCGGGCTCCGTGCAGCCGTCGACCCAGTCGATGCTGGTCGCGCACCATGAGACCGTCCACGCGACGGCGGAGGTCCTCGATCGTCGGCGTGGGCATGACCGGGCCAGATTACGACGACGGGAGACCGCCGATGCGCGCCGTCGGGTACCAACGCTCGCTCCCGCCCACCGACGAGCAGTCGCTGGTCGACATCGAGCTGCCCGACCCGGTCGCGACCGGTCGCGACCTGCTCGTGTCGGTGCGCGCGGTCGCAGTCAACCCGGTCGACACCAAGATCCGTAGAGCGGTCGCAGCCGCCCGCCGGCGAATGGAAGGTGCTCGGCTTCGACGCGGCAGGCGTCGTCGTCGTGGCTGGGTCTGAGTGCTCGCTGTTCGGGGTCGGCGACGAGGTGTTCTACTCCGGGCACGTCGGTCGACCGGGCAGCAACGCTGAACTGGAGCTCGTGGACGAGCGGGTGGTCGGCCGCAAGCCGGCCTCGCTCGACTTCGCGGCCGCTGCGGCCATGCCGCTCACCACGTTGACCGCGTGGGAGATGCTGTTCGACCGGCTCTCGCTGCCGCGCGGTGGTCCCACGACGCCCTCGACATTGCTGGTTGTCGGGGCTGCCGGGGGAGTCGGCTCGATGGCCGTACAGCTGGCCCGGCGGCTCACCGCATACACGGTGGTCGGGACGGCGTCCCGGCCAGAGACGCGCGAGTGGGTGCTCGACCTCGGCGCGCATCATGTCGTTGACCATGGCCGGCCGCTGGCCGCAGAGATCGCGGCGCTCGATGTGCCGCCGGTCGACGTGGTCTTCAGCACCACGCATACCGACCAGCACTGGGCGGAGATCGCGGAGCTCATCGCGCCACAGGGGCGGATTGGGTTGATCGACGACCCGGAACCGATCGACATCCGCCTCCTCAAACAGAAGAGCGTCTCCGTGCACTGGGAGTACATGCCGACCCGGCCGGTGTTCGGGACCGCGGACATGGTGCGCCAGCACGAGATCCTTTCCGAGGCCGCCGACCTGGTCGATCAAGGCGTGCTGCGGTCGACGATGACCGAGTCGTTCGGCGTCATCAATGCCGCGAACCTGCGCCGGGCGCACGCCCAGCTGGAGAGCGGGACGACGCGCGGCAAGGTGGTGCTGGCGGGCTGGTGACAGTGACACAAGAACTGATTGATCTTGGTGCAATGCTGTCACCGTGCGCACAACAGTCACTTTGGATCCGGACGTTGAACAACGCGGACTTCACCCGGTTCCCGGGGGTCACGTGGCAGACACCGGGGTGAGTGCGAACCGGTTGCCTTCGTCGTCGACGAACATCGACCACCAGCCCCACGGGTACTCGACCGGCGTCTGAACGAACCTGACACCTCGGCTGCTCAGTTGCTCGTAGGTCGAGATCAGGTCATCCGCCTCGAAGAAGTAGGAGACATTGGGGATGCCGTCCCTGACCGCAGGTGCCGGGTATTCGCGCGGGCTCAGCACGAAGATCGTCGCGTGCCCGGTGGTGCGGACCTCAACCCAGCGCTCGTCGCCCATGGTCGCGTCCTTGACGACCTCGAAGCCGACGCGCTCGGTCCAGAACTGCAGGGCGCGGTCCTGGTCGTCGACCTGGATGACGATCTTGTTCACTCCGACGATCATGCGGTCGCTCCTGCGAGATGACGGATGGTGCTGAGCAGCGCACGGGCGGACAGCCGTCCGTCCGCGAGCCCGAGGTCGACGAGGGTGTCGAAAACTCGTTGGTCGCGGTTGGCGGCGCGGATGGCGGCATCGACCATCGCGGGTGAGGTGCCGAGCCGGTAGGTCAGCGCGGTGTGTTTGAAGTGTCGACCGAGCGTGTGTCTGATCGCGACCCGCGCGCGCCGGCCGGCGTCGGGCCCCGACAGCGCCGCGGTGCCGGCGATCGCGCCGGAGACCACGGCGTAGTAGATGCCCTCTCCGGTGAACGGGTTGATCAGCGACGCGGCGTCACCGGCGAGCACCACCCGGCCGTCCGGTTGTCGCGGCCGCCCGATCGACAGCGGAAGGTGATGTGCCCGCGCGTCGGCCAGCTCGCCGACCTGCGGCAGCAGCCTTCTCAGACCCGTCTTCCAGCGTGACTCGGCTGACACCGGCGTCAATCGACATCCCGAATCCGACGTTGGCGCGGCCGTCGCCGATCGGGAACAGCCAGGCGTACGCCGGCCAGCCGTGCTCGGCCATCACGATGCACTGGTCGGTCTCGTCCGCCGTCGCGTATGCGCGCAGCGCGATCGCGACCGCCGTCGGCGGGGTGGGTGGCACGCCGAGTCGTCGGCGCAGCGTCCCGTTGGCGCCGTCGGCCGCCACCACCGCGCGGGCCGCATACCGACCGTCGATGACGACCTCGTCGCGGCCGCACGTCGACGTCCCTGACCGTATGCCGGACGAACTCGCGCACCCAGGTCGATCGCCGACCGGACCAACCGCGCGTCGAAGACCGCGCGCGGCACGACCTTCGTCGGCCGACGCATCCGGCGGCGCACGCTGGACCCGTGCGGGCCGGTCAGCTGCAGGTGCTCGACCGGGGCGAACCCGGCGGTCGGGTCGTCGGCGCCGAGGACCTCGAGCGCGTCGACGACCTGCGGCGCGATGCCGTCGCCGCATGGCTTGTCGCGCGGGAAGTCGTGTCGGTCGAGGAGGAGCACTCGGGCATCGGGCTGCGCCCGGAGCGCGGCCAGGGCTGCAGCCGAGCCGGCCGGGCCGGCCCCAACCACCGCGACGTCGAAGCGCACCGCTCGATCCTGGCACTGCGCTGTGCGTCAATGTCAGACCCGGGGTGTTGGGTGGCTGCATGACTCAGATCGCCCTGTTCCACTCTGTCCTCGGGGTTCGACCCGGCGTGCTGGACGCGCGCGACCGACTGACGGCGGCCGGTCACGACGTGACCATCGTCGACCAGTACGACGGCCGAATGTTCGACACGCTACGACGACGGATTCGCCTACCTGAAGGAGATTGGCGGCCCGCGAGGTCCTCGATGCAGCGGGCCATTGGAGGGACTGGCCGACCTGCCGGACGGCTTCGCGACCGTCGGATTCTCCAATGGCGCCGTTGCAGCTGCGTTGGTGGCCACCCGGCGGACGGTCAGCCGGGTCGTGCTGATCTCGGGCCCGATTCCGATGGAGATGCTCGGCGACCGACGTCTGGCCGGCGGGGACGCCGATCCAGGCGCATGCCATGGACGAGGACCCGTTCGACGACCGGGAGACGCTCGAGAGCTTCGCGGAGGACCTGCGTTCCGCCGGCGCGGAGCTCGAGATGTTCTGGTACCCCGGCAAGGGGCACCTGTTCACGGATGCGTCGCTGCCCGCGGAGTACGACCCCGAGGCGACCGAACTGTTGTGGGAGCGGGCGCTGCGGTTCCTCGAGTAGCTCAGCGAACCGACGCGTGCTCGAGGCAGCGCGCCGCCCAGGGCAGCGCCTCGAGTCGAGCCGCGTCGATCGGCTGGCCGTCGACATCGCAGCGGCCGTACGTGCCGTCGGCCAGCTTGGCCTGGGCACGTTCGACATCGGCCAGCATCTGCCGCAATCGGTCATACGAGGCGACGTCGGAGAGCCGTTCGACCGCGATGCTGGTGCCGTCGCCGACCCGCTTGCCGAAGGAGATGCCGCCGGTGTCCGCGGGCGGCGCGGCCAGGATGCCGAGCTGCGTCTTCGAGTTCGGCGCGCTTTCGTTCGAGCACCTCGGCCGTGTTGGTCATTCGTCATGGTAGGCACAGGGGCCATGCGGTTCGGGGTATGCCTGCGCGATGCGGTGACCGCTCATGTACTCGAGGCGCAGCTGGCCGACGAGGTGTTCTCGATCGCGAGCGTCGGCAAGCTGTTGCTCCTGGCCGAGGTTGCCGCGCAACTCGACAATGGCCTGCTCGACGGAGCCGAGCTGCTCGACCGGACTGGCCGGGCCCCGGTCGCGGATTCGGGGCTGTGGCAGCACCTGCGCATGTCGACGCTGCCGATCGAGGACCTGGCCGTGCTCGTCGCGTCGGTGAGCGACAACCTTGCGACCAACGTGCTGCTGCGCCGGGTCGGGCTCGACGCGGTCGCTGCCCGCGCCGTCGCGCTGGGGATGACCGCGACGGCGCTGCACGACGAGGTGCGCGACCTGCGGACGGCGGATGACCCGCCGCGACTCGCGAGCGGTTCACCGGCGGAGTTGTCACTGCTGATGACCAGGCTGCCCCGCCGGGCGCTCGACTGGCTCGCCACCGGCGTCGATCTGTCCATGGTCGCGTCGGCGTTCGGGCTCGACCCGCTGGCCCATCGCTGACCCGGACCGTGGCCTGGTGCTGCGGCACAAGACCGGGACCGACGTCGGTGTGCGGGCCGACGTCGGACTCGTGACCGGTCCGGCTCGGGCGGTCTCCTATGCGGTGCTCGCCGAGTTCGACGACCTGCAACGCGATGAGGTTCTCGCGCGGATGCGCGCTGTTGGCGACCGGATCCGTGGCGCTGTGCTGGGCGACGGTGCTGCGCTGCGAAACTGACCTGCATGGACCAGGAGATCGTCAGCGCCGTCGAGATGATCCGCGACTCGTTCGGCATCACGGGGATGCAGGACGCGATCGCGATGCTTCAGCGCGAGCTCGCCGCGGCGCGAAGCCGCATACGAGGGCTTGCGAGACGTGAAACTCATAGGCGACTCAGAACACGACGACTGAGCGGAGCACCTCGCCGCGCTCCATCCGGTGAAAGGCCTCCTCGACGTCGGCGAGCGCGATGGTCTCGCTCACGAACCGGTCCAGGTCGAGCCGGCCCTGCAGGTACAGGTCGATGAGGGCCGGGAAGTCGCGGCTCGGCAAGCAGTCGCCGTACCACGCCGGCTTGAGCGCGCCGCCTCGACCGTAGAACTCGATCATCGGGATGGACGGGAACGTCATGTCCGGGGTTGGGACGCCAACCTGGACCAGCGTTCCGGCGAGGTCGCGGGAGAAGAAGGCTTGCTCCAGAACCTTCGGGTTGCCGACCGCCTCGATGCAGACATCGGCGCCCAAGCCGTCCGTTGCCGCCCGCACGGCTTCGACCGGGTCCTGCTTCGATGCATCGACCGTATGCGTGGCTCCGCACCCGCGCGCCCACTCCAGCTTTCGCGGGTCGATATCGACCGCGACGATGCGGGTGGCGCCGGACAAGCGGGCGCCCATGATTGCGGCGTCTCCGACACCGCCGCAGCCGAACACTGCGACCGAATCACCGCGTTGCACGTTGCCGGTGATCATTGCGGCCCCGAGCCCGGCCATCACACCGCACCCGAGCAGGCCGGCCGTCACCGGCGAAGCCCGGTTGTCGACCGGCGTGCACTGACCAGCTGCCACGAGCGTCTTCGCGGCGAAGGACCCGATGCCAAGCGCGGGTGTGAGCGGCGTGCCGTCCTCGAGCGTCATCGGCTGGGTCGCGTTGTGGGTGCTGAAGCACAGGTGTGGCTTGCCCTTGCGACAGGCGCGGCACTCGCCGCAGACCGCGCGCCAGTTGAGGATGACGAAGTCGCCTGGAGCGACGATGGTGACGTCCGGACCGACCGACTCGACGACACCGGCCGCCTCGTGGCCGAGCAGGAACGGGAACTCGTCGTTGATCCCGCCTTCGCGGTAGTGCAGGTCGGTATGACAGACCCCGCAGGCCTGGACCTGCACCAGCGCTTCGCCGGGCCCAGGGTCGGGGACCAAGACGGTCAGCAGCTCGACCGGTTGTTTGGCGGCACGCGCAACGATGCCCTTCACCTCATGCGTCATGGCGCCTTCCTATCGCCTGGACGAATTCGTGTCGGCCTCTGGACAGTGTCGTTGAGGGTCGACTACATATCGAACACATGTTCGAAACGACCTCCCGCGGCGGCCGACACGGCCGCGGCATGCGATCGATGAGCTGGCGGTGGCGCTGCGGATCACCCGCCGGGCCGCTCAGGAGCCGTCGCCGGGATCATCGACGACGCCGTGACCTATGCGGAGGAGCACACCCCGACCGAGCTGGCCGCGTGGCTGCGGCGCCGGGTGGTCACCACGGATCCGAAGGCGGCCGAGGACCGGCGGGCGCGCAAGCTGGCCAGGCGGGAGTTGTCGCTGGTGCCGCTGGCCGATGGGATGGCCGTTCTGACCGCCTACGGGTCGGCGCACCTTCTCGGGCGCGGTGTTGAACACCGCGCACGCGTGCGCGGTGGCGCGGCCGGCCGTCCGATGAGCGGACGCTGGCGCAGGCCACGTTCGATGCGTTCGTGGAGCTGGTCCGGTGCGGTGCCGCCGCCGGGGAGATCCCGGGCGCGCTCGGCCGGCGGGCGCAGATCGTGCTCACCCCGGACCCCGTCGGTCACGGTGCCGAGGCGCCGGCGGTGGTGGAGCTGGCCGGGGTGGGCGCGGTGCCCGGCAGTGTGCTCGACGACGTCGCCCGGGACTGCGACGTGCAGGTGGAGCGGGTACCGACCGGGTCGACGGCGACCGATGCGTCCGGGCAGTGCCCGCCGGAGTGTGTGCCGGACCCCGGGTACGAGCCGGGCACAGCGACCCGGCGGGCGGTGACGTATGCCCGGCCGCGGTGTGTGTTCCCGGGCTGCCGGGCGCCGGCGACGTGCTGCGATCTGGACCACACGGTGCCGTGGCCGGCCGGCCCGACCTGTGTGCACAACCTGGCGCCGGTGTGCCGGCGGCATCACGAGCTGAAGACCAAGGGCGTGTGGCAGCTGCGCCGGGAGGCCGGCGGGGCGCTGGTGTGGACCAGCCCGGCCGGCGCTGGCATACCTCGGTCGAGGACGAACGCGCGCAGCCACCGGATCCCATCGGGCGGCGGTCGAGCCGGGTCGACATCTGCAGCTCCTCGACCCGGACCCGTTCGAGGAGCCACCCGAATACCACTGGTACGACTGGGACCCCGAGTTCGACGACCCATACGAACATGGGCAGGCGGCGTAGGCCGGCCGGGGCCGACGGTCAGCCGCTGCCGTACGGCCTGGTGATGATCTCGAGCCAGTGACCGTCCGGGTCGGGGAAGTACACGCCACGACCGCCGTCGTTGTGGTTGATCTCGCCACGCCTGGCTCCGGAAAGGATCGGCGAAGTAGTCCATGCCACGCTCGACGACGCGGCCGAAGATCTCGTCGAAGTCGTCCTCGCCGATCGAGGAAGGCGTAGTGCTGGGGAGTGATCTGGGCTCGCTTCTCGACCGTTTGGAAGTCGAGGTTGACGCCATTGCTCGTCGACACCTGCCAGAACGGTCCGTATTGGATCGGCGCGGCCAGCCCGAACAGGTCGGCATACCAGGTGGCCGATGCGGCCGCGTCCGAGGCGGCCACGATCGTGTGGTTCAGCTCAACGGCCATGACGAAATGCTATGCAGGCCGGCTCAGACCAACGTGATGTCGTCAAGCGCCGCCAGGTCTTCGACGGTCGGCTGCCAGCCGCCGGCACGTACGTTGGCGCGCACCTGTTCTGCCGTTGTTGCGCCGGCGATGACCGAGGCGACGACGGGCTGAGCGAGCAGCCAGCCGATCGCGACGTCGACCATCGACAGGTCGCGCGCCTGCGCGAACGCGCGGAGTGCTTCGATCCGTTTCCAGTCGGCCCGGGCGAACACCCGCCGATACGTGTCGCGACCCAGCCGAGAGCCGGCCGGTGGCGGCTCGCCCTCGCGGTACTTCCCGGTGAGCAGACCGTGCTCGAGCGGGAAGTACGGCAGCAGGCCGATGCCGAAGTGCACGAGCGCCGGCACGAGCTCGGCCTCGGCGGCCCGGTTGAGCAGCGAGTAGCCGTTCTGCGCGAGATGAAGCGGGACCTGCCGTTGGTCGTCGCGGCCCATTCGGCGTCCGCAACCTGCCAGGCCGCGAAGTTCGACGATCCGACGTAGCGCACCTTCCCGGCGCGCACCAGGTCGTCCAGTGCGGAGAGCGTCTCGTCGATCGGCGTCCGCTCGTCCGGGTTGTGCATCTGCAGCAGGTCGATGCGGTCGGTGCGAAGCCGACGCAAGGAGGCCTCGACCGCGGTGACGATGTAGCGACGGGATCCGCGGGCGTCGAAGTCGGGGCCGTTCACCCCCTTCATCGAGTTGCCGAACTTCGTCGCGACGATGACATCGTCGCGTCGTCCGCCCAGCGCTCGGCCGAGCAGCTCCTCGGACTGACCGGGCACCGAGCCGTAGGTGTCGGCGGTGTCGAAGAACGCGATGCCGCTGTCCAGCGCTGCGCCGACGACCTCGACGATGGCGTGCTCGTCCATCCGGGTGCCGAAGTTGTTGCAGCCGAGCCCGACGACGGAGACGGCCAGTCCGGAGTCGCCGAGTCGACGCACCTCCATGTCCAGGCTCATGGCGGGTGGTCTATCACGTGCTCTCGACCGAGGATGGTCGTGTGCTCGGTGCCAACAACCCCGCCGAGAGCGTCCGCCGGACGTTCCGGCGGATCCTGTCCGGAGATCCGGACGGCCGACCCGCCTGGGTGCGAGCCCTGGAGGAGCCCGGTGACGCCGGCTGGTTCGGCCCCGGCAGCACCATCTGGTCGGTGCACGGTTCGATGTCGACCCTGGTCGGTGGCATCCGCGCCCTGCTGCTGCAGGCGGCCCACCCGCTCGCGCTCGCTGGCGTCGAGCAGCACAGCGACTACCGCTCGGACGCGCTCGGCAGGCTGCAGCGCACCAACCGATTCATCACGACGGTGACGTTCGGCAGCTCGGCGCAGGCCTTGGCCGCTGTGGAGCGCGTGCGGCGTGCGCATGTGCCGGTGGTTGGTTCGTCGCCCGACGGTCGCCCGTATGCGGCCAGCGACCCGCACCTGCTGGCGTGGGTGCACACCGCGCTCGCCGACTCGTTCCTCACGGCTGCCCAGGCCCTCGGCCCGAAGGACGTGGACGCCGACGCATACGTCGCGGACATGGCCGTGGTCGGCAAGGCGCTGGACGTGGAGGACCCGCCGGCGACGGCGGCGGCAGCTCCGCGACCGACTGGAGTCGTTCCGACCGGAGCTCGCCGGCTCGGCGATCGACCCGCGACGTGGTGCGCTTCCTGGAGAACCCACCGCTGCCGCTGGTGGCCCGGCCCGCATACCAGGTGTTGGAGCGCGCGGCCGCCGACCTGCTGCCGGCCTGGGCGCATCCCGTGCTCGGGACGCTGGCGCGGCCGGGACCTTTGCGTCGCCTGGACGTGGCCGGCGCGGATGCTCTGCTGCGGTCGCTGGCGCTCGTGGTCGGGCCACGCGGGCCGGGCGAACGAGCGGCTCGCAGCCGCTTGGGCTCAGCTGACGTGGGCGGCGTGTGAGAGCACCTGCCCGGCGGGCGGGCTGATCGCCATCGTGACGACGTCGTCAATGACGATTTCGAAGGCGCCGGTGCTCCAGGACCGTCGGACCCAGACCAAGGTGTCGTCGCCGCGCCAGGCGATCAGCCGCTCGTCGAGAGGACGGGAGAACTCGCGAACGGTTTCGCCGGTTTCCGTATCGACGATGGACCAGCGGCGTTCCTCGGTGGCCCAGGTGGGCCCCGGACTGCTGACGGCGATCTGGGACAGGTCCGGCGAGGCGGCCCAGCCCGATCCGGCCGTGGCCGGCTCGTCGAGAGCGACTGCCGTTGGCCCGTGCGCGACCTCGGCGAGCGCGGCCTCGACATCGATGATGCCGACGTCGGCGCCGGTGAACACGACCAGCTGCGATCCGTCGGCGGAGAACGCCACGTCGACGCCCGCCTCCCCGAGCTGCTGGACGACCGGGTAGTCCCAGTCGTCCAGCCCGACGAGCGCCGACTGACTCCCGTCGGTGCGGAGCAGTTGGACGTGCACCCCGAATCCGCGCGTCCCTATCGCGACCAGCGCCCCGTCAGGGCTGATCTCAGGCACGCCGCTGGTCCCCTCCGGCCCCATTTGCGGAGCGACGATCGCGGTCTCCGCGAGGCCCTGCTGCACACCGGCGACGTCGACGACCGATGCCAGCCAACCGCCCGGCACCGGGCCCGCCGTGAGCAACCAACGCCCGTCGGAGGTCAACCCGATGCCGGACGCACCCGGTACCAACGTGTCGGTGCGCAGCGCGTGCTGCCTGCCCGTGTCGTCGAGCACCCAGGTGATGTCGGCGTCGCTGAGCACGGCCAGGGTCGGGCGTTCGACCTGGTCGGCCGCTTCTGTGTCGAGCAGGACTCGGATCGGCGGGGCGGGCAGGTCGGCCGGCTCGGCGGTGCGGTCCTCGGGGGCCAGCACCAGGACGCCCACCACCGCGGCCGCGGCCGCGGCGAGCACCCCGCCACCGATCCACATCCGGCGTCGGCGACGCTGCCGATCCACGTCCAGCAGGACCCGCTCGAGCACGTCGACGGCAACGACCTCGTCCGCCGTCTCGGCCAAGGCCTGCCGCAGGAGCTGCTGGTCCGTACTCATGACGACGGCACCTCCTCGAGCATCGCGGGGACGAAGGTTCGCAGCCGGGCCAGGGCCTTCGCGGTCTGGCTGCGTACGGTGCCGACCGAGCAGCCGAGCGCCTCCGCGGTGGCCGACTCGGACAAGTCCTCGAAGTAGCGCAGCACGATGACGGCGCGCTGTCGGCGACCGAGACGTTGCAGCGCCTCGGCCATCGTGAGTCGGAGTGCGATGCCGGCCGTCGGATCGTCGCCGACGTCGGCGGTATCACCGTCCAGACCGACAACTTCGTGCGCGCCGCGACGACGCCAGGCGTTCACGTGCTCGCGGTACATCACCGTCCGGACGTAGGGCTCCGGAGAACCGCCCGCGACAATCCGGTCCCATCGCGGAGCAACCTTGACCAGCGCCGACTGCACGAGGTCCTCGGCGGAGGCCTGGTCGCCCGTCAGCAGGTACGCCGTGCGGAGGAGCGCGGGCGTCCGATGGGCGACGAACGCCCCGAAGGAGTCCTCACCGGCCGGACCCCCGCGCCTCATACCGGTCACACGCGCGCGACCGCGCGAATCTATGCCTCCACCACCTCGCGGCTAGCCCCCATCGGGGCCGGAGTACCCGTGGTGATGCATCACGTGCTTGATCCGCGTGTAGTCCTCGAAGCCGTACATCGACAAGTCCTTGCCATACCCGGACTTCTTGAAGCCGCCGTGCGGCATCTCGGCGACCAGCGGAATGTGGGTGTTGATCCACACGCAGCCGAAGTCGAGCCGCGCCGCCATCCGGCCGGCGATGTCGACGTCACGAGTCCAGACCGAGGAGGCGAGGCCGTACTCGGTGCCGTTCGCGAAGGCGACCGCCTCGTCCTCGTCGCTGAACTGCTGCACGGTGATGACCGGGCCGAAGATCTCGGTCTGGATCAGCTCGTCCTGTTGCTGCAGGCCGGCGACGACGGTCGGCTCGTAGTAGAAGCCTGGGGAGTCGACCCGATGACCGCCGGCGGTGACCTCAGCGTGGTCTGGCGCCCGCTCGACCAGACCGGCGACGTGCGCGAGCTGGTTGGGGTTGTTGATCGACCCGTACAGCACGTCCTCGTCGTCCGGCGCGCCGGTCTTGGTGTTGCGAGCGGTCTCGGACAGCGCTGCGACGAAGTCGTTATAGATGCCGGCCTGCGCGATCACCCGAGTGGCCGCCGTGCAGTCCTGCCCGCCGTTGAAGTACCCGGCGGTGCTGATCCCCTCGACCGCGGCCTCGAGCGAAGCGTCGTCGAGCACGATCACCGGCGCCTTCCCGCCGAGCTCGAGGTGGGCGCGGGTGACGTTCTTCGCGGCGGCCGTGGCGACCGCGATGCCGGCCCCGGTCGAGCCGGTGATGGACACCAGCGCGGGGGTCTTGTGCCCGACCAGCGCGGCGCCGGTGTCCCGGTCACCGCAGACCACGTTGACCACGCCCGGCGGCAAGAACTCCTGCAGGGCTTGCGTCATCCACACGCTCGATGCCGGAGTCGTGTCGGAGGGCTTGAGCACGACCGTGCAGCCAGCGGCCAGGGCGGGCGCGAACTTCCAGACCGACATCATCATCGGGTAGTTCCACGGCGCGACCTGGCCGACGACGCCGACCGGCTCGCGCCGGATCGAGGAGGTGAAGCCGCGCATGTACTCGCCGGTGGCCCGACCTTCGAGCACCCGCGCGGCGCCGGCGAAGAAGCGGATCTGGTCCAGCATCGGCCCGATCTCCTCGGACTTGGTCAGCCCGATCGGCTTGCCGGTGTTCTCGACCTCGACCGCGACCAGTTCGTCCGCGTGCTCCTCGATGTGGTCGGCGAACTTGAGCATGGCGCGCTGCCGCTCCGACGGGGTGGCCCACCGCCAGGACTCGAAGGCCTTCGCGGCCGCCTCGTACGCGCGGTCGATGTCCGCCGGCCCGCTCAGCGGTGCGGTCGCATACACCTCGCCGGTCGCGGGATTGACCACGTCCATCGCGGTCCCGTCGACCGAGCCGACCTGCTCGCCGCCGATGATGTTGAGGAAGACCTTCTTTTCCGACATGGCCGTTCCCTTCTTGGTCCTGCGCCTATTTCACGTATGCGATCGGCACGACGTCCGGGTGCTCGGGCAGTGCGTTCGCTGACGTACTGCGACCGTATGCCCTCGATCCAGTGGCGTGCGCGTTCGGTCAGATGTGAGCCGTCGTCGTCGTGGGTTTGCATCCGGCCCTTGGTCACCAGGATGCCGAGGTCCGCGCCCTTGAACCGGTAGTCACCCGGCGCGTAGACCCGCAGGTAGAAGGCCTCGTCCTCGTGGGTCACCTCGTGCCAGTCGTTGGTCACCCGGTCGAAGCTGATCTGACCGTCCTCGTCGAGGGTCCAGCGTGCCGGTCTGCGGTGCGGCCAGGATTCGTTCCACCGAGTCGTTCGGCTCCTTCATGATCAGCTGCGCCCAGACATCGACCGCGGCGAGCGCGCGCCACCGTTCGTTGATCTCGTCGACGTCGATCTCGTACTCGACGTCCATGTACTCGAGCAGGTGGAACAGGAACAACGGGATGTCCGCGTATGCGCCCGCGGTCACGTTGGTCATGGACGAAGCACCCGAGATGCGCGGGTTGAGCTCGCCAAGGTAGACCGCGTCGGTGTCGAGATCGACCAGCACGTCGACCTCGAAGAAGCCGCGGTAGCCCTCCTGCCGGAGCCGGTCGCCGAGCCGCCGGACGTGCGAGATCGCGGTGGCTCGCCGCTCGTCGGACAGCGCCTCGGGGAACAGGTCGTTGCCGCACCAGCCGCCCTTGTACGGCGTCAGCTCGGGGTAGCCGGTCAGGTCGGTCATGAACGGCCCGACCACGGTGCCGTGCCGGGTGTTCACCGCCTCGACGGCGACCGCGAGGTTCGTGATCCGCTTCATCACCTTGAGCTGCTCGTCGACCATGTGTTCGGAGTTGGCGTCCCAGTCGCTCTCCTGCTTGATGAAGAACGTCGTCTTGCCGGAGTCGCCATACGGCGTCTGCACGACGAGATCGCTGCCGAGCTCGGCGGACCCAGCGAGATCGACCAGCTCGGACCAGCTCGCGGCCTTGCCGAGGACGTTCGGCACCGACGGTGCGCCCGCCTCGTTGCCCAGCTGCGTCGTGACGATCTTCGAGTCCAGATGCCGCCGCAACGAGTCGGCGGGCAGGATCAGCTCGTAGCCGAGCTCGCGGCAGATCTCCTCGGTCTCCTCGTCGAAGAACACCATCGCGATCTTCGGCGTGCCGCCGCGCCGCTTCATGTGGGCCTGCACCTCGGGGTCGCGGAGCAGGTAGTTGTTGATCTCCTCGCTGCTCTCGAACTCCACGTACGGCCGGTTCTTCGGGGTGAACACCCGCGGGTGCGACCCGTCCCAGGAGTCGTAGTAGGAGACGTACTCGAAGTTGCGCACCCACCGGTCGATCCCCAGCAGGTTGAACGCGGTCGGCCCCACCATGTAGATCGGCTGGCGGTTGGTCCGGAAGAAGGACCTGATCTCGGAGATGCCCTTCAACGTCGTTGCCATTCGCCTGTCCTCTCGGCCGGTCAGTGCTTCTTGCCGGTCGCCACGCCGGCCGGTCCCGGTGGCTGGGTCGACGCGCCGGCGAGGTGCGCCCCCACTTCGTCGAAGGCCCGGATCGTGTCCAGCAGCGCCCGCGGGTTCTGCGGTGTCGGCCAGGTGGACAGCTTCACGCACACCGTGCGGGTCCGCTGGTTCACGTGCACCAGCTGTCCGTGGATGCCGATGCAGAGCATCACGTCGCCGTACGGACCGGGTCGCACCCAGAGCTGGTCGCGGTACCACCCACCGGGGAACTGCTGCTCGCTGGGCGAGGCGGCGAATGCACCGCGGGAGTCCGCATCGACGGTCCAGGCCCGCGCCAACCAGCCCGGCGGGACGACGTCGGTGCCGGCGACCCGACCGCCGTCGAGCAGCAACAGCCCGAACCGCGCGACGTCACGCGCGGTCGCACACAGGCCGCCGTCGTGGATGGCCGTCCCCAGCCCGTCGATCAGCAGCTCGGCGTCGTACTCGGCCCCGATCGGCTGCCACAGCGTCGTGGCTGATCAGGTCGGCCATCCGCATCCCGGCTGCCCGCTCCAGCACCCAGCCGAGGGCGTCGGTCTCGCAGGATCGATAGTTGAAGGTCTGACCGTGGGGTCGATCGGCGGGCAGCGTGGCGAGGAAGGCATACAGCCCGCGGGTGGGTTCGCCGACGACGGCTGGCTCGGCGATCCAACGTTCCAGCTCGGCCAGCTCCGCGTCGGGATCGCCGTATGCCTCGCGGAAGGCGATGCCGGAGCGCATGTCGAGCAGGTCGCGCACGGTCGCGCCGGCGTAGCCGCTGCCCTCGAGCTCGGGGACGTGCTGGGTCACCAAGTCGTTCGGGTCGATGAGGCCTCGACCGACCAGCACGCCCGCAACGCAGCCGACGACCGACTTGGTCACCGACATCAGCAGGTGGGTGCGGTCTGCCCGGGCATGCCCGGCATAGGACTCGACGACCAGCTCGCCATCGTGGACGACGACGACGCTGTCGGTCCAGGTGTCGGCGAGAATCTGCGTCGCGGTCGACGGCGAGCCGTCGCTGCGGGTCACATCGATCGCCGCGAGGTCGAGCGCCGTCGCCGGCCGGCAGCGCACGAGTCGTCCCGGGTGCGCCGGGCTATTCGTTGGGTCGGCACCAGCTCGCGCAGGTGGTTGAACGCCCACGGGACGTATGCCTCGTCCTGCCAATGCCGACGAGGTACGACGGTGTCCGGCGCCGGCGGGAAGCCCTGCATCAGCGGCAAGGGGTCACTCCGCGTCGGCCGCGCGCACGACTGCGACGGGGCAGTCGGCGTGTGCGATGAGCTGCTGGCTGACCGACCCCATGACGACCTGCCGGAAGCCGCCGAGGCCGCGCGCGCCGACCACCCCGAGCGCGCATCCGTCGGTCTCGTCGACAAGCACCGCCGCCGGGCGCCCGCGGCCGGTGCGGTACCGGATCGGCACCGACGCGAACTCGGATGCGACGAGCCGGACCGGTGCCCAGAACGACGCTTCGGGCGAGCCGAGCGGCGCGGCCTCCACGTCGACGTCCTTGACCTCGGCCGTCTGTCGAGCCTTGGTCACCGAGACCGCGACCAAGCCCGCACCGATCGCGCGGGCATGTTCGAACGCAAAGACCACGGCGGCGTTGGCCTGCGCCGATCCGTCGTAGCCAAGGACGACCTGGCCGGGGTGTCGGGCCTCGGACTCGGCGGCATCTTCCTCGTCGTCGGGATGTACGACGACCACGGGGCAGGGTGCCAACGGCACCACATGCAGCGCGGTCGAGCCGACAAGCAGGCCACGGAAGCCCTCGTAGCCACGGGAACCGAGGACCACAAAGTTCGCGTCCTCGGCCGCGGCGAGCAGCGACTGGACGGGCGAGTCGGGGTACTGGACGCCGTGGACCTCCAAGCCTGGCAGCCGCTTGCCGGCTCGGTCGACGGCATCGTCGAGGATCGAGTCCTGGCCGCTGCCTCGACCGGTCTCGACGACCTCACCCTCGACGTCGGGCAGCGCATACACGATCGTGAGCGGGAGTCCGTGCGCGAGCGCAGCATCGGCCGCCCACTCGAGCGCGTGTTCGCCGGCGGGTGAGCCGTCGACGCCCACCACGACACCGTTTGCGGTCATCGTCCGCCTTCCGTCGGCCGTTCAGCACCTTAGTCCTCGATAACCCTGAGCGGACCCGCGTTCGTGGATACGGTGACCGGAGGGTCGATCCACCACGTGGGAGGTCTCCATGAGCGCCGATGGCAGCCAGCATGGTCGTGGCCCGCACCACACCCACGAACACTTGCCCGAGGCGGACCTGCACGAGAAGGGCCTGTCGCAGAACGCGGTTGGCCTGCTCGGTGGCACAGTCCTCGGTATCTCGTCGGTTGCGCCGGCGTATGCGCTGACTGCCACCATCGGTCTGCTGGTTGCCGAAGCCGGGGCCAAGGTGCCGGTGATCATCATCGCCGGCTTCCTGCCGATGTTCTTCGCGGCGTACGCGTATCGCGAGCTCAACCGGGTGGCCCCCGACTGCGGCACGTCGTTCACCTGGACCACCAAGGCCTTCGGTCCGGTCCTGGGTTTCCTTGGCGGCTGGACCGCGGTCGTCGCGACCGTCATCGTGCTGTCGAACCTCGCGGGCGTCGCGGTCCAGTTCTTCTGGCAGTTCGTCGGGGAGCTGGTCGGCAGCGACTGGCTCAGCGACCTCTGGGAGAACAAGCCCGTCAACATCCTGACCTGCCTTGCGTTCCTCGCGGTCGCGACGTACATCGCATACCGCGGCATCACGACCACGGAGCACGTGCAGTTCTTCCTGGTCGGTTTCCAGTTGCTGGTGCTGGCGTTCTTCGCATTGGCCGCGTTCGCGAAGTCCGGCGACTCACCGACCGGGCTGAGCTTCGACATCGGCTGGTTCAGTCCGTCGGGGCTGACTCTCTCGGCGTTCGTCGCCGGCCTGTCCGGCTCGATCTTCGCCTTCTGGGGCTGGGACACCTCGCTCACCGTGAACGAGGAGTCCACGGACTCGGAAAAAACCCCCGGACGCGCGGCGCTGCTGTGCGTGGTGTCCATCCTCGCGACCTACCTGATCGTCGCGATCGCGACGCAGATGTACGCGGGGGTGGGCGAAGAGGGCCTTGGTCTGGCCAACGAGGAGATCTCCGACAACGTGTTCGGCGCGCTGGCTGAGCCGGTGATGGGAAGCCCATGGGACCTGCTGCTCTTCCTGGCGGTGCTCGCCTCGAGCGCGGCTAGCCTGATCACGACATTCCTGCCGACGACGCGGACACTCCTGGCGATGGCCGCATACCGGGCGCTGCCGGCCAGGTTCGCCGAGATCCACCCGACCCACCTGACCCCGGCGTACGCGACGGTCGTGGCCGGTGTGGCGGCGGCGGCGTACTACGCGCTGCTGTTCCTCCTGTCGGAGAACGTGCTCACCGACACGATCTACTCGATCGGCATCATGATCTGCTTCTACTACGGGCTGACCGCGTTCGCGTGCATCTGGTACTTCCGCAACGAGCTGTTCGACGATGCGTTCAACATCGTGTTCAAGTTCCTGTTCCCGCTGCTCGGCGGCCTGGGCCTGCTCTTCGTCTTCGTGGTCACGCTGAAAGACAGCGCCAGCCCCGACTACGGCAGCGGGGCGAGCATCGGCGGTGTCGGGCTCGTGCTGATTCTTGGAGTGGGCCTGATTCTGCTCGGCGCGGTCGTCATGGCGTGGCGTTGGCGCGCCGATCCGGCCTACTTCCGCGGCGAGACGCTGCGGAAGGACACGCCCGCTCTGATCTTGGACGACTGATGGCTGCGCATCCGCTCGACCCGCTGTCCGCCGACGAGTTCCGAGCGGTGGTGTCCGCGCTGCGGCGCGACTCCGGCGTGACGGACTCCTTCCGGGTCGCCGCGATCGAGCTGCTGGAGCCACCGAAGGCCGACGTGCTGTCGTGGACGGAGGGCGACTCCTTGCCGCGTCAAGCCCAGGCTGTGCTCTGGGACCGGGCGACGAACCGCACCTACGAAGCGGTCGTCGACCTCGGCGCCGACACGGTGCTGTCCTTCGACCACGTGCCCGGGGTGCAGCCCAACTTCACCGTCGACGAGTGGCACGAGTGCGACGACGCGCTGAAGTCCAACCCCGACGTGATCGCGGCGCTGGCTGCTCGCGGAGTCACTGACATGTCGCTCGCCCTGGTCGACGTCTGGACCTACGGGCGCGAGCTCATGCCGGAGCAGTTCCGGGACCGGCGCCTCGGCTGGTGCGACGTCTGGGTCCGCAACACACCCGAGTCGAACCCCTACGCGAACCCGGTCGCGGGCCTGAAGTTCATCGTGGACATGGCCACGATGGAGCTGCTGGAGATCGAAGACAACGGCGTGATCGCGCCCGCACCGGTGATGGGCGAGTATGCGCCCGCGCTGGTGCCGGGCCTGACGACAGCGCGAGGACATCAAGCCGCTGCACATCAGCCAGCCGGAAGGCACATCGCTGTCCCTGGACGGCTACGAGCTGACCTGGCAGGGCTGGTCGATGCGGCTCGGCTTCAACTACCGCGAAGGCCCGGTGATCTACCAGGTCGCATACGACGACAACGGCACCCGCCGCCCGATCGCATACCGGATGTCGTTCGCGGAGATGGTCGTGCCCTACCGCGACCCGACACCGGACCACTACCGACGCACGGCCTACGACATCGGCGAGTGGGGTCTGGGCTACATGACCACCTCGCTCGAGCTGGGTTGCGACTGCCTCGGCGAGATCACCTACGTGGACGCGGTGCTCACCGACAGCCGCGGTGAGCCGTTCACGATCACCAACGCGATCTGCCTGCACGAGGAGGACAACGCCGTCCTGTGGAAGCACGTCGACGGCAACACCGGTGCCGAGGTCCGGCGCATGCGTCGGCTGGTCGTCTCGTGCCACGCGACCGTGGCCAACTACGAGTACCTCGTCTACTGGCGCTTCTACCAGGACGGGTCGATCGAGTGCGAAGTGCGGGCCACCGGAATCATGGTGACCACCCCGTTCGCCGAGGGCGCTGACCCGCCGCCGTGGGGCACTGTCGTCGACCATCGGACGTATGCGCCGTTCCACCAGCACTTCCTGGTCGCGCGACTCGACCTCGACGTCGATGGCACCGACAACACGGTCGTCGAGGTCGACTCCGAGGCGGCGCCGATCGGGCCCGACAACCCGTACGGCCTCGGCCTGCGCACGCGAACCACCGCCGTTGCTCGCGAGAGCGAGGCCGGGCGGGACTACAGCTGGGACACCCAGCGCACCTGGAAGGTCGTCAACCCAGACCGGCTCAACGCCTTCGGCGACCCGGTCGCCTACAAGCTGGTCCCGACCGGCGCGTTCCCGCCGCTGATGGACCCCTCGACACCGCAGTACCTCAGAGCGCCGGTCATCGGCAAGCCGGTCTGGGTGACGCGGCAGCACGACGACGAGCGCTGGCCGTGCGGCGCATACCCGGTGCAGTCGGCGACCGACGACGGGATGACTCGATGGATCTCAGACGACGAGGAGCTGGTCGCGACTGACGTGGTGCTCTGGTACGTCTTCGGCATCCACCACATCACCCGGGTCGAGGACTGGCCGATGATGCCGGTCGACACGGTGTCGTTCTGGCTCAAGCCGTTCGGGTTCTTCGACCGCAATCCCTCACTGGATGTGCCGTCGAGCCATCACATGTGATCACTGCTCGTTCAAGTGTGCGCCGACGGCGCCGAACGCGCGGACGGTGTCGACCAGGCGCGCCGGGTTCTGCGCATCCGGCCAGCTCGAGAACTTGACCGCGACCGTGTCCGTGGCCCGGTCGACGTAGACCATCTGCCCGTGGATGCCCAGGCACAGCAGCACCGTGCCGCTGGCGGCGGGCACGATCCAGAACTGGTTGCGGTACCAGCCGCCGGGCAGGTAGGGCGCGCTGTCCGAGCCGGCGAACGCCTCGCGCAGGTCGTCGCCGGCTTGCAGCGGCATCGTCGATCCAGGCCGCGGGCACCACTTCGCGTTCGCCGACGCGACCTTGGTTGAGCAGCATCAGCCCAAAGCGGGCGAGCGTCGCGCGCGGTCGCGGACATCCCGCCGTCGTGCACCGCTGAGCCGACCGCGTCGCAGGTGATGTCGGCGTCGTGTTCGGCACCGATCGGCTGCCACACCAGCTCCGAGATCAGGTCGGCGATGCGGACGCCGGCGGCGCGCTCGATCACCCACCCCAGCATGTCGGTGTCGGCGGAGCGGTAGACGAATGGGCCGCCGTGCGGCCCCTCCGGCTTCAGCGTCGTGAGGAACGAGTACATCCCGACCGGGTCGCCGTCGGAGAGCGGCCGCCAACCCATCGATCGCTCCATCACGCGAACCTCGGCGTCCAGCGAGGTGTACTCCTCGCGGAATCCGACCCCGGTGCGCATGTCCAGCAGGTGCCGCACGGTGGCGTCGTCGTAGCCGCTGCCGGCGACCTCCGGGACATACGTGGCGACCGGCGCCTCGGTGTCGAGCACGCCTTGCCCCACCAGCACACCGGCGACACACGAGACGACCGACTTGGACACGGACATGAGCAGGTGCGCGGTGTCGGCCGGCATGTCGGGCGCATACGACTCGTGCACGATACGGCCGCCGTGGACGACGACGACGGCATCGGTGTCGGTCGTCGCGAGCACGTCACCGACGGTTGAGTCTGACCCGTCAAGGCGTTCCAGCGGGATGCCGAGGAGCTGATGCGGGTCGGCTGGCAGCGCCGCGGCCCGCGGGGCGGCGGCAATCCGATGCGTCGGGATGACCTCCCGAAGATGCCGAAACGCCCACCGGTTGAACGGCGGATCCTGCCAGTTCGCCAGCGTGACGAGGCTCTCTGGCGCGACCGGGAACCCGGTCATTGGGACAGTGACGGGCTCCGCGGGCATGCGGCGCACAGTATCCGCCGACCCGACACCGACCTGCTGGCGACTCCGGATTGGCCGGTCAGCCGGCAAGCAGCCTTGCCTTCGCCGCCGCGAACTCCTCCTCGCTCAGGATGCCCGCCTCTTTGAGCTTGGCCAGCTCCGTGATCTTGCTGATCATGTCGTCGCCGGGTGGAGCGGCGGCAGGCGCTGGCGGTGGCGGCGGCGCAGAGGCAACGGGCGGAGGCGCCGCCTGCTGCTCCTGGTACGCCTGCGCGTCCGCGGCCTGCTGGCGCTTGTTCACGGACCGCTGGTTGACGGCGTTGCTGGTCATCGTTGCGGTGCCGGCAATCACGGCGGTCCGCGCAACGGTGCCAAGCAGACCTGGCCTACCTCGACGCATAACGATCTCCTTCTACGATGCGGCGGCGAGCGCCGCCTCGACGTCTTCGGCTGGGATGCGGATGTCGAGCGCGAGTTCGCCGCCGACGCCGCGGATGGCTTGCACAAGATTGGTCGCCCACACGTGCTCGAACACGAGGACTGCCGCGGACGTACCCGGGTCGAGACCGGAGGCGATGTCGTCGGTGTCCTCGCCGGACACCAGGTCGACGTGCTCGACCGAGGCTACACCGTCATGGTCTAGTCGATCGGTCGCCGTCGCAGGGTCTTTGTTTGACCGCGTCGTTTCTTGTCCTGGATTCTGCGTTCCTGGGCCGACCTCGTGGGTCGAGTCGGCCGGCGTGGTCGGGGCGGCGGCTCGATCGCCGCCCGCAGGATGGCCGCGAGCCGCGCCGCGGCCGCCTCCCGGTTGCGCAGCTGTGAGCGGTGCTCAGCGGCGGTGATCGTGAGAACGCCGTCCACCAGCTGGTCCCCGAGCCGAGCCAACGCGCGGTCTCGGAGCGCGTTGGGCAGCGCTGCCGTCCGGGCCAAGTCGAAGGACAGCTCAACCCGCGAGTCGGTGGTGTTCACCCCCTGGCCACCTGGGCCGCTCGACCGGGAAAACCGCCAGCGCAGCTCGGCGGCGGGAACAACGATCGACCCGCGGATGACCAGGTCGGCTGGCATGCGCTCAGTCGACGCGGACTGGGCCGTGTGCGGTCTCGAAATGGACGGCGACCAAGCCGGGGTCGTCGGCCTCGACTCGGATGATCTTGGAGGTGTCGACCGGGGGGTCCAGCGGTCCGCCCAGATAGTCGTGGATCCTTCCGAGGTCGCCGGCCAGCTCGCAGGACACCGCGCTGACCCGCGGTGGCGCCGCGCGGGACGGATGCTCGGACTCCGGTGAGGTCCACTGCACGAAGAACGGCATCGATGGATCCTCGAGCACGTCGGCCAGGCCGATCTGCTTCCAGGTCAGGTCGTAGCCATCCGGGCGCCGCCGGTGGCCGTCGACCGCCGACCGGCCGAGCCGCGCCTCCATGGTGGAGATGTCCTCCACCGCTACGACCCACGCCATCCAGCCGCCGCCGAGCTGGCTCCGGTGACGCACCGCTCGGCCGAACGGGGCTTGGTCCGCTGCCGGATGGTCGAGCGCGGCGACGACCTCAAGGTACGTACCGCCGTCCAGCGGGAGCACGAAGTTGCGGGTACCGAAGCTCGGGTGGACGCCACCGTCGATGAAGGGTGCTCCGAGCTGGGCGCCCAGGCGCTGGACCGTATCCGCAAGCACTGCTGATGGGACGGCATACGAGATGTGATCCAAACGCATGGCCGACATCCTGCCGGTCGCGCTCAGCGCGCTGTGACGTACCCCCCGTCGGCCAGTCCGGCCCGGATCTCGAAGATGTTGCGCAGGGCCGGATTCCTTGCGCGTAGCAACGAGTATCCGGCGCAGGCCGCATACGGGAGGAGAAACGGCAGGCCCAGCCAAGCCGCCCATTGGTATGCGTGCCGGGTCTCGTGTGCGAGCAGTGCTGGTCGTCCCACGAGGCTCTCGTACGAGCCACGGGTGATCACGACGTCGCCGACTGTGAACGCGCTGGCCCGTGGGAATTGGAGCCGGTAGCCGTGCGCGACCAGCATCATGTCGGGCGCCGGGCTGAAGCGCGCCCGGCCGACCGCGCCGACCAGCAGGCCGAGTGGTGTGGCCAGACCCACTGCGTTGAGCACGCGCCGAGTCGAGGTGCGCACGCGGGTGGTCCTCACGCCGAGACGCGCTGGCCTCTCACCTGCAGGGTGTCGAGCAGCCGGGTCGTGGCGGCGGCGACGTCGTCGACGGCGCGCTGGAAGGTCTCGGCGTTGTGCGCGGCGGGCACGTGAAAGCCGGACACCTTGCGGACGTACTGGAGGGCGGCCGCGCGGACTTCGTCGTCACTGACGTCGGCGGTGAACGGCGGGCGGAGGGTCTTGATGCTTCGGCACATGGAATGACGGTAGACCGAACTGTCCACAGGCTGCTCGACGGGCCGAGTTGTCCACAGGTCTGCGACACCCGGTCGCGCGGCGGGGGCCGGCTCGGCAAGGTCGGCGCCCATGACCACGACTCCACGAGTGCGCGCCTCCGGTCCCGACGACCTGATCGCGGTGATCCCCTACCTGCTCGGCTTCCATCCGCGGGACAGCCTCGTGGTCGTGGGCCTGGTCGGCCAGCCGTCGACCGTAGGGCTGTCGTTGCGGCTCGACCTGGCCGAAGCTGCCGATCCTGGCTGCGACTTCACGCCGCTCGTCCAGGCCCTGGTCCGGGCTAACGCGAGCGGGGTCGTCATCTTGGCGTATGCGGCCGACGAGCACCGCGGCGTCGTCGACCGGATGCAGGACGAGTGCCGAGCGGCCGGCATCGAGATCCGGGATGCGCTGCGGGTGCATGACGGTCGGCGGTGGTCCTACCTGTGCTCGGACCCGATGTGCTGTCCGACGGCCGGCGTGGTGCTGGCCGATGCCTCGAGCGTGGCGGCGGTGGCGACCGCGGTGGCGGCGGGCATGGTCGCCGCCGAGGACCGCAGCGAGCTTGTGGCCGAGCTGGCGCCTCGGGGCGGCCTGGTGGCCACGGCGGTTCGGCGCGCGGTGGAACGACACCTGGAGCGGTGGTCGGCCATGGTGAGCGGCGGCGGGCGCCCGGCCGGGGTCGCCATCGCCGAGGACCACGCCTGCGTCGACCGCGAGATCAGGCGACGCCTCGATGGCGACGAGACGCCGCTCGAGGTCGACGACGCGGCCAGGGTGCTCCTCGCGCTGCAGGACGTGCTGGTGCGCGATGCCGCCCTGCGCTGGTTCTCGGGCAACGAGGGTCGGGTCGCCCAGCGACTCTGGATCGAGCTGACCCGGCTGGCGCCGGATGACCTAGTTGCCGCACCGGCCACGTTGGCGGCGGTCACTGCGTACTGCCAGGGCGACGGCGCGCGCACCGCCGTGGCGCTGGACCGGGCCCTGGCCGCGCAGCCCGACTATCGAATGGCGGTCTATCTCGATCACGCCCTGCGCCACGCGCTGAAGCCTTCGGCGATCCGCGAGATCTGCTCGACCACGATGCAGACGCTCGAGCTCGACGGCGAGCTGGCTGGGTGACTGTCATGGCGCGTCGCGGGTGGGCAGCTCGTCTTGCTGCTCCTCGATCCAGTCATCGATCTCGGCCCACAGGTCGTAGAGCCAGGCCACCCTGGCGTGGAAGTCCCTCGGGACCTGGGTCGGCGGGATGCGGCGCCACCGCAACAGCAGGGTCTTGTCCATCGGCATCTCGCGCCACACGTCGCGCAACGAGTCCAGCCGGTCGAGCCCGGTGTGCCCGACCACCACGACATCGGCCCCGGGGCAGCCGTCGAGCGCGGCGAACACCCCCTTCGGTCTGGGCGGCAGCACGTTGGTGAGCCGCTCGGCCTTGGCGGCCTGCTCGTGATGTCCCGACGCCCGCAGCTTCTGGATGGCCCGGGTCCGACGGCCTTCGGTGAAGTTGCCGCCCTCCGGGAAGATCAGCAGCGCGTCCGCGGTCGCCATGCCCGTGGCCAGCCGCTCGATCGCCGGCACCGCACCGGTCGACGGGTCGCTCGGACTCACGAACTCGGACGGGATCCGACTCAGCACGAGGTCGATCATCGGGTCCAGCTGCAGGGTGTCCTTGAGCACGATCCGCGGCCGCCGCCCGCTCCACGACATGATCTCGTGGGCGATCAGGAATGAGTCGCCCGGCCCGGCGTGCCGGCTCATCACGATCAGCGGTCGCTCGATGGTGGTCGGGTCGTCGTCGTAGGCGGGCATGTCGACGCCGTCGGTCACGACCGTCACCTTGAACAGCCGCGTGCCGGCCGCATACAGGACGGTGAGGAAGGCCTGCATGAGCCGGTAGTGCGCTTCGATGAACCGCGGGCTGCGGACCTTCCAGCCGAACCCGCTGAGCACCCAGAGGAGGAAGCAGATGAGCAGTCCGATGCACTCGATCGCGAGGTAGACCAGCGCAAAGCCGAGCAGCCGGATCGGTCGCCACTTGCCGGGGACCCAGAACGAGATGACGGTCGCTGTGATCAGCAGGACCGGCACCGTCGTCACCGCGACCACCCCGAGCAGCAGCACCGCCGGTGCGATGACCAGCCGACGGACGATGACCGGCGGGATCGGAGGGTTCATCCGGTCCCCAGGTCGCGCGCCAGGAGGTAGTCGGTGGTTGCGGCGTACGAGCGCTCGATGCGACTCGACGTCCGGGAGAAGCCACGGTCGCGCAGCTGCGCCGGGTCGTTGTACTTCAGCTGCTCGCCGGTGGGGAGCACATGCACGTCGATGCCGTCCGGCACCGACTCCAGGTCGGCGGAGAAACGATGCCGGCGAGCGATCTCGAAGGCCACCAGCGCGACCTCCCAGGCCCGGGTCGGCGGGGTCAACGGCTGCTCGACGCGGCCGACCTGCAGCACATAGATGGTCCTGGCCCCGAGCTCGAGCGCCCGGCCGAGCGGGATCGAGTCCACGATGCCGCCGTCCAGGAAGTGCTCGTCGCCGATGCGCACCGGAGGCAGCAGGCCGGGGACCGCAGACGACGCCAGGATGGCCGGCACCAGCTCGCCGGTGGAGAAGTAGGTGGGCGCGGCCCGCTCGATCGACGCCGCCGTGCATTGGAAGGGGACGGCCAGCTCCTCGAAGGTCTTCACCGGGAGCCGTTCGGCGAGCAGCCGGCGCAGCGGTCCGTTCGAGTGGGTGTGCGTTCGGGTGCGGGCAAACGTCTGCAGCCGGCCGAACAACGAGCCGCCCAGGACGTCGTCATCCTGGATCGACGCCCAGACCTCGGCGAGCCTGGTCACCGTGGCCATGGACGGGTCGGCGGCCAGGAACGCGCCGTTGATCGCGCCGATCGACGTTCCGATGACGAGGTCGGGGGTGATCGACCGCTCCAACAGCGCACGCAGCATCCCCACCTCATGCGCGCCCAGGTGGCCGCCGCCGCCAAGGACGAACGCGGTGGTCACAGGCCGATCCTCGCACCGAACGGCTGCGCCGACTCGTTGCCTCCGCGTACGGTCAGCGATCGTGGGGGACAGCGACGGCCCGGCCGAGGTGGCTCGGCTGGGAACGATCCTCGGGGTCTGGGCGCACCCGGATGACGAGACCTACCTGTCCGGCGGGGCGATGGCCGCGGCGGCCGCCCAGGGCCAGCGGGTCGTGTGCGTGACGGCAACCCGGGGTGAGGCCGGCTCGCTCGACGAGCAGCGTTGGCCGCCGGCACAACTTGCCGACGTCCGGACCCGTGAGCTCGCGGATGCGTTCGCTCATCTGGGGGTGACCGAGCACCACTGGCTGGACTACCCAGACGGTGCCTGCGCCGACGTGCCTGTGGAGGAGGCGGCGCAGCGTTTGATCGAGGTGCTGTCGCAGGTGCGGCCCGCGACCGTGCTGACGTTCGGTCCGGATGGGATCACCGGGCACGACGACCATGTCGCCGTCTCGCGCTGGGTCGCGCGAGCGGTCGAAGCCTGGGCCGACGGGGGCGAGGATCGGCCGCGCGTGCTGCAAGCCGCCGAGACCATCGAGTGGTATGCGACTGTCCACGACGTGTTCGACGCGGAGGAGATCTACATGGGCTTCGAGCCACCGCGGATCCCGCGGGCGCAGGCTGCGTTCCTGGTGACGTGGTCGGACCCGTGGCTGGCGGCCAAGCTCGAGGCCATTCGAGAGCAGGTCAGCCAGACCTCAGGCATGTTCGAGCGGTTTGGCGACGAGGGCATGCGGCGCGCTATCGCAGAGGAGGCGTTCGTCGATGGGTGACGAGCTGGAGTGGTTCGAGACGGCGGTGCGGTCCTTCGGCGACCGCGTGCATCGGGTCGGCGCCGACCAATGGTCCGGGACCACGCCGAGCACCGAGTGGACGGTTCATGACCTCGTCGGCCACGTCGTCGGCGAATGCGCGTGGGTGCCACCGCTGGTCGGTGGCAAGACCATCGCCGACGTGGGTGACTCGCTGTCCGGTGATTTGCTGGGCGACGATCCGGTTGCTGCCTGGGACCAACAGTCGGGGGCCGCGCTGACGTCGTGGCGGGAGCCAGGGGCACTCGACCGCACGGTCCATCTGTCCTACGGCGATGAGTCCGCTCTTGAGTACTGCCGACAGGTCGCATTCGACGTGCTGGTGCATTCCTGGGACTTGGCCCGGGCGATCGGCGACGACGACGCGCTCGACCCGCACGCCGTCGACCATGCGTTGGAGTGGCTGACGCCCGAGGTGCTGGACGCGTGGAGCCGCGGAGGTGCCTTTGCCGCCCAGGTCTCGGTCGCGGCGGATGCGTCGCCGCAGGACAGGCTGATCGCGCTGACTGGACGACAGCCGTAGGCGGTCGCGCTATGGTCGCGGCGCAGGCCTGAACCTTGGAGGGAGTGCGGATGTCGACCATCGTCGTGGGGTACGTCGCCAAGCCCGAGGGCAGGGCCGCGCTGACGCGCGCGGTGGCGGAAGCTCGACTGCGGAAGGCGAAGCTGGTCGTCATCAACTCGACCAAGGGCGGGTCGATGTCCGAAATCGATCAGTCCGTCGAGACCGACGAGGCGCTGGCCCAGGTCGCGCAAGAGCTCAAGACCGAGGGCATCGAGTTCGATGTGCGGGCGCTCGTCCGCGGCGCGGAGCCGGCAGATGACCTGATCGCGGTCGCTGAGGAGACCAAGGCCGACTTCATCGTCATCGGACTGCGCCGGCGCAGCCCGGTCGGCAAGCTCATCCTTGGCAGCAACGCGCAGCGGATCCTGCTGGATGCGCATTGCCCTGTCCTGGCCGTCAAGGCTGAGGAGTAGGGACTCCAGTCGAGCGATGCGGCGCCTTCAGATCGCCCAGGAACCGGGCGCCGACGCGCTGCTGAGCCGTGACCCGTTCGCCCTGCTTGTCGGCATGCTGCTGGACCAGCAGTTCCCCATGGAGCGCGCGTTCGCCGGCCCGGCGCTGATCGCCGAGCGGATCGGGACGCCTGATCGGCTGGATCCCGGGATGATCGCGTCGTACGACCCGGCCGCGTTCACAGCGCACATGACCGGCCCACCGGCGGTGCATCGCTACCCGGGTTCGATGGGCGGCCGACTCCAGGCGCTCGCGCGGCTCGTGGCGGACGCATACGGCGGTGACGCGGAGGCGATCTGGCGGGACGTGCCGGACGGTGCGAGCCTGCTGGCCCGACTCAAGGCGCTGCCGGGTTTCGGTGACCAGAAGGCGCGGATCTTCGTCGCGCTGCTCGGCAAGCAGCTGAATGTCCGGCCGCCCGGCTGGGAGGACGCTGCCGCGGCATACGCGGTCGAGGGCACCCGACGTTCGGTGGCCGACGTGGTGGACGCGCAGACCCTGGCGGAGGTGCGGGCGTTCAAGCAGGAGGCCAAAAGCGCCGCCAAGGCCGCCGCGAAACCGGCCGGCGGTTGATCGCTGGCGCGGAGGGAATGCGTCGGCCATTTACAATGTCGTAGTAACTGCCTGCTGGCGCCGTCCCCGCACCGCCCCTTCGGGGTCATGTCGGGAGCAACCATGCCGTCGACGAGAGGTCCTTCGTGACGTCCGAGTCCAACCGAACATCCCGTAGTGCAACGCGGGCAGTCCCCGCCACCGCAGCCAAAACATCGTCCGCGAAGAGCGTGACGGCGAAGACCACGGCCGCCAAGAAGCCGGCGGCCAAGGTCGGCGCGGCCAAGAAGTCGGCCATGCCCACTAAATCGGCTGCCTCGAAGAAGGCGCCGGCGAAGGCCGCGCCTGCGGCGAAGAAGGCGCCCGCGAAGCAGGCCGCCCCCGTGACCAAGGCGGCCACCGCCACGGCAAAGAAGTCTGCTGCGGCGACGAAGGCCGGCCCGGCCGCCAAGAAGGCTGTCGCCGCGCCCGCGAAGCAAGCCACACCCACGAAGAAGCCGGCCGCGCCCGCGAAGAAGGCCGCGGCTGCCGCGAACTCGAAGGCCGCGCCGGAGACGGTCGAGGCACCAGCCGTCGAGGTCAACGGGTCCAGCGCGGCCCCGGCCGTTGCCCAGGTCGAGCTGCCAACGGACGTGCTCGGCGTGCAGGTGGCACCGACCACGGTCGATGGGGTCGTCCTGGAGGACGCCGGGATCGAACCGGACGCCGCCGAGCTGGCTGAGGCGGAGAGCGAGGAAGCCGCTGCCGAGGGCGCCAAGGACGACGAGTCCTTCGTCATCTCCGAGTCCGACGACACTGACGAGCCCACGCAGACCGTGGTGGTCGCCGGCGCGACCGCCGACCCGGTCAAGGACTACCTCAAGCAGATCGGCAAGGTCCCGCTGCTCAACGCAGAGCAGGAGGTCGAGCTCGCCAAGCGGATCGAGGCCGGCCTGTTCGCCGAGGACAAGCTGAACTCCGGCGACCGCATCGCGCAGAAGCTCCGCACCGAGCTCGAGTGGATCGCCCAGGACGGGCGCAACGCCAAGAACCACCTGCTCGAGGCCAACCTGCGGCTCGTGGTGTCCCTGGCCAAGCGCTACACCGGCCGCGGGATGCTGTTCCTCGACCTGATCCAGGAGGGCAACCTCGGCCTGATCCGGGCGGTCGAGAAGTTCGACTACACCAAGGGCTACAAGTTCTCCACGTATGCGACCTGGTGGATCCGGCAGGCGATCACCCGCGCCATGGCCGACCAGGCCCGGACCATCCGGATCCCGGTGCACATGGTCGAGGTGATCAACAAGCTGGCTCGGGTCCAGCGGCAGATGTTGCAGGACCTCGGCCGCGAGCCGACGCCGGAGGAGCTCGCCAAGGAGCTCGACATGACCCCGGAGAAGGTCGTCGAGGTGCAGAAGTACGGCCGCGAGCCGATCTCGCTGCACACGCCGCTCGGTGAGGACGGCGACTCCGAGTTCGGCGACCTGATCGAGGACTCCGAGGCGGTCGTGCCGGCCGACGCGGTGTCCTTCACGCTGCTGCAGGAGCAGCTGCACGCGGTGCTGGACACGCTGTCGGATCGCGAGGCAGGCGTGGTCGCCATGCGGTTCGGCCTCACCGACGGGCAGCCGAAGACGCTGGACGAGATCGGCAAGGTCTACGGGGTCACCCGCGAGCGGATCCGGCAGATCGAGTCGAAGACGATGTCGAAGCTGCGGCACCCGTCGCGGTCACAGGTGCTGCGGGACTACCTGGACTGAGCCGCGCGCGGCTCCAGCTCAGCCCTGGCCAGTTGTAGTCGCATGACGGGTGCAGCCATGGGGCTGCGGTCCAGATCTCTGTCACCGATGTTCGGTCCTGTCGTCCCGAAGCCGTCTCGCGTCGCCCTCGGCCGATCTCCGCGGCCCGCTGGTCGAGGAGTGTGTACAGCTGGTCGAACATCGGCTGGTAGCGCTCGATCGGCGGCAGTGCACGCATCTGGGCGACGGCGCCCTCCAGCCGGCCTGCCCCGGTCGGCCCAGGTGGCGGTCCGCCTGCGAACGTGGCGCCGACAGGGCTGCGCCCAGCGGCGGCCATGGCCGCCGCACAGATCTCGTTGATCCGAATCTGCTGCGCGCGGACCAGGATGCCATCGGAGCGCACGAACTCCTCGAGTGTGGAACCTCCAGAGCCGGATCGAGGTGGGGCTCAGCCGCGGACGGTCGTCGGAGTCGAGCATGAGGTCGACGTCGTTCGGATGGGTATCCCGTAGCCAGGTCATGAATGGCTGCCCGATGCCGTCGTTGCCGGGGAGACGGACGACGTCCTCGGCAACGTCGATCTTGTCGCCATCGAAGCTCAGGACGGCCAGGCCATCAAACCCACTCCTGCCGGACAGGCCGGCCGCGCGGACGATGTCGTCTTCCATGGTGTACATGCATTCCGTGTCGCCGGGAGTCGGGTGAATGCATTGGTAGAAGCTGGTAACGCTGACCCAGGGCTCGGGACCAGTCGAGCAGCGCGGGAACTTGCGCCACCTCGTAGCCGTCGACCCGTCCGCCCGGGGTCAGCATGTCCATGACACCCTCGGCGTCGCCGCTCGCCCACGCCTGCATGAACGACTCCGCCGGATCCTCGGGGGCCACCTCGGTCGGGCCGGTCGGCGCTACTGGCTGGTCCGACGCAGCAAGCTGCGATCTCGCGAACCAGCCGCCACCGACGACGAGAGCGACCACGGCGGAGGTGGCGACGATACGGGTCAGATCGCGGCGCCGCCGAAGCCAGGGCAGGTC
Source organism: uncultured Actinomycetota bacterium (assembly GCA_963836025.1). Lineage (GTDB taxonomy): Bacteria > Actinomycetota > Actinomycetes > JBEVHX01 > JBEVHX01 > JBEVHX01. The sequence continues at coordinate 287,787 of CAWIIE010000005.1, read as the reverse complement.
GCGCAGCCACGTCTCGGTGTCGACCTGGCGCTCGCTCACGCGCAGCAGGTCCCTTCGCTCGCGGTCCGGGCCCGCTGGTCGAGGCTCACGACGGCTCCTCGTCTCCTTCGTGCAGGCGGCTGGCGAGCGCCGCCCGACCCCGGCTGAGGTGGGTCTTCGCGCTGCCCTCGGAGCAGCCCAACGTCTCGGCGATCGCGGCCACGTCGAGGCCGTAGACGTAGCGCAGCGCGATCGCCTGGGCCTGGCGCCGGGGCAGGGCATGGACGACCGACCAGAACTCGGCGTCCGCCACGTCGCACTCGCCGGAATCTTCGCGTCGCGCGTTGAGCCGGAGCATCGCGCGGGCCTCGACCACACGCCGGCGCACCAGTGAGCGCGACAGGTTCAGGCAGACCCGGCGGGCCCAGACGTTGGGCTGCTCGAGGCCCGAGACCTCGTCCCACCGCCGAAAGACCACGAGCATGGCTTCCTGGGCCAAGTCCGTGGCGGATGCGCTGCCCGAGACGGCCCGGGCCAACGCCACCAGCCGGGGGAACTCGCGCCGGTAGAACGCATCGAACGAGTCGGCCCAGTCGGCCGAGTCCGCCTGCCCGGCAGCGACCTTCGCCGCCGGGCCGGGTTGCCACCCGGACACCAGGACTTCCGGCTCGGGACCGCTCACAACCACTTCTCGCTCCAGGTCCCGTTCAGGATGACACGGGAGCGGGCCGCCGCCTTTCGTCGCTGGGATGTGGCGATACCGGCGCGGACGGACCGTCCAGCGGCGCGAGGGCTACCGCCGACGGGGCGAGCATCGCCCTCATCCGCGAGATCTCGATCGCCTGGTCCGAGTCGATGTGCTGCGCCAGCCGGAAGAGCTCGGAGTCCTGACCGCCGCCCTGGACCGCACAGGTCAGCCACCATGACGAGCGCGCCCTGGTGGTGGCCGATCATCGACTCGAGGAACAGCCGGTCGAACGCCGGTCCGGTCGCCGTCGCGAGGGCGGCCATCTGCTCCTCTGTCAGCATGCCGGGCATGAGCATGCCGCCGTGAGCGCCGTGCCCGCCGTGACCTGAGTGCTGGGCGGCGCTGGGAACGTCCTCGCCCCGGACCGCCAGCCAACGTTCCATCTGCACGATTTCGTCGGACTGCGAGATCTCCATGCGCTTCGCCATGACGGGCAGGTCCGCTGCTGGCCGCTCGGTCGGCGACGAGCGCGGTCATCTGCACGCCCTGCGCGTGGTGATGGATCATGCCCTGGACGAATGCCACGTCCGCGTCGGTGTGGGCGCACCGTCGACGGCGGCAGCGTCGTCCGACGTCAACTCGCGTGGCGATCTCGCCCGGCGGGCCCAGCTGCACGACGCGGGCTGTGTCGTCGGAGTCGTCGGACCCGGCCGTGCAGCCCACGAGCGCAAGCCCGACGGCGGCGACGACCGTGATCGTCCGAACGGCACGCATCGGCGACTCCACAGCTCGATCGACAACACCACGATTCTCCGAAGGTTATAGCGGCGCGACGGATCACCGCAGTACGGTCTGTCGCCGTTCGGCAAGATCAGCGGAGGAACCGCGGAGCCGACGAGAGCCGTGCGGCTCCGCTCGCGCTCGGAGGTGAAGACACGTGGCAGCGACGCCAGCTCGATCCGTCAGGACCCGGAGTCTGCGGCGGCGGTCGCCGTCCCGATGCCGTCCTCGCCCTCCTCGTCGGCCCGTCGGCTGCCGCTCGCCGCCCTCGCGCAGACCGATCCTCGCGAGCGGCCTCGCGCCGGGCTACATCCCGTGGACCTCGGCCGCGAGCAATCTGGCGCTGCTGGACAACGACCCGCGGGTCGCCGCCCTTCGACGCGGCTGCCCGGGACTTCGGCTTCGTCAACTCCGACCTGGCCTTCTCCGGCACCAACGCCATCGTCGGCAGCTTCAACGGCTTCCAGGTCTACGACATCAGCAACCCGACCAACCCGACGCTGCGCACGTCCTTCGTCTGCCCGGGCGGTCAGGGCGACCCGTCGGTCTACGGCAACCTGCTCTTCATCTCCGTCGAGGAGACCCGTGGCCGGATCGACTGCGGCACGCAAGGAGCCCCGGCGCGGTCAACCTCGAGCGCTTCCGCGGCGTCCGGATCTTCGACATCAGCGACATCGACAACCCGGTCCAGCTCCCCGGCGTGCAACTGTGCCGTGGCTCGCACACCCACACGCTGGTCACCGACCCGGACGACCCGGACAACGTCTACGTCTACAACAGCGGGACCGCCGGCGTCCGCTCGCCGCTGGAGCTCGCCGGCTGCGAGAACGCGGCACTGACCCAGGACCCGGTCACGACCGGGAACCCGACGCAGTGGCGGATCGACGTCATCAAGGTGCCGCTCGCCGCACCCGAGACGGCGGCGGTCGTCAGCCAGCCGCGGATCTTCACCGATGCGGCCACGGGCGCCTTCAACGGCCTGCAGAACACGCTGCCCGGGGCGCTGCACCCGTCCGGCACGGCCGTACTCGCCCCTGCCGAACACCAACACCTGCCACGACGTGACGGCGTTCCCGGAGATCGGGCTGCTCGCCGGCGCCTGCCAGGGCAACGGCATCCTGCTCGACATCTCCGACCCGGTGAACCCGGTCCGCCTCGATGCCGTCTCCGACCCGAACTTCGCGTACTGGCACTCGGCGACGTTCAACAACGACGGCACCAAGGTGATGTTCACCGACGAGTGGGGCGGCGGGACGCAGCGCCCGCTGCCGCGTCACCGACCAGCCGCGAGTGGGGCGCCGACGCGCTGTTCGACATCGTCGACGGGAAGATGCAGTTCGCGCAGCTACTACAAGATGCCGGCGGTGCAGACGACCAGCGAGAACTGCGTCGCGCACAACTCCTCGATCATCCCGGTGCCCGAACCGCGACATCCTCGTCCAGGCCTGGTACCAAGGCGGCATCTCGATCATCGACTTCACCGACACGGCCAACCCGGTCGAGATCGCGTTCTTCGACCGCGGGCCGATCAACACGCCGGCGAACCCCACCGGGCTCAACCTCGGCGGCCTGTGGTCGACGTACTGGTACAACGGCTACATCTACGGCACCGAGATCGCGCGGGGCTTCGACACCTTCGGGCTGGTCCCGAGCGACGTGATGTCCGCCAACGAGATCGCTGCCGCCGCGGAGGTGCAGCTCGACGCAGTTCAACTCGCAGCTGCAGTCCCAGCTCGTCGCCGCGCCAAGCTTCACCGTCGTCCGGGCCGACTACGACCAGCGGGTCCGCGCGGGCACCTTGGCTGGTGGGCGGGCGACGGCGGTCGCGACCCTCATCGATCGCGCCGAGGGCTTGTACGACTCAGGCCGGGCCAGGGCGGGCGCGGCAGTCCTGACCGCCGCGACGAACGTCATCCGTGGGCTGCCTGGGAACGAGGACCTGACGAACGCGCTGAACGACCTCAAGGCCAACCCACCGGGCTGACGCCCGAGCCGCCGGCAGTAACCCGCGGGGCACGCTGCATCCGGACCTCGACCGGGTCACCCGACATGGGCAGCGTGCGGCGCTGCCCGTCGGTCGCCCAGCCGTGCCGGGTGTAGAACCGCCGACCACGCTCGTTCTTCTCGAGGACCCACAGTCGGGTCAGCGGCCAGCCATCGTCGGCCAGCGCCCGAAGCGTCTCGGCCATCAGGTCGTCGGCGAGACCGGAACCCCAGTAGTCGGGGTGGAGATAGAAGGCGTAGATCTCGCCCACGGTCCCTGGGTCGGCGTAGCTCCACCATCTCCAGCGCGTCGATCGACTGACCATGCGGTACGGGCCGAGGCTGCAGAAGCCCGCGATTCGAGGCCGGTCCTCGCCACCGGACTCCACCACGAGCATCTGCAGCAGCCCGGTATGCATGGGCAGCAACGACTCGAACCTGGCTGCGTCCTGGTCCACCGACATCGCGTCCAGCTCCGAGGCCGCGATGATGCCCTGGTATGCCACCTGCCACGCGCGTACGCGCACTTCGGCCAGCCCGCGCTCGTCGCCGGGTCGGGCCGGGCGGATGGTCACATCCGCCATCGTCGTGTGTGCGAGGCGGCTCGGCGCACGGAACGCGAGAGCGCCCCGCACGGCTGACGTGCGGGGCGCTCAGGCTGGGGGTGTGGCGGTTAGTCCGTCTCGGTCTCCACCACAACCGGGGCGAGCTCACGACGGCGACGGGTCGCCATCATGAAGGCCGTTCCGGCGAGCAGGGCCGCCACGGCCGCGGTCGCGTAGCCGGTGAGGCTGCTGCCCGTCGACGCGAGCGCCGCGCCGGCGGCGGGCGTCGGTGCCGCAGTCGCGGTCTGGTTGAGCACCGCCACGTCCGTCGGGGTGGACGTCGCCGCCGGGGAGGACGTCGGCGTCGGGCTGTCGGGTCGGGCTCGGGGGGGTCGGTCGGGGTGGGGCTGCCGGTGTCGGTCGGGGTCGGGCTGCCGGTGTCGGTCGGGGTGGGGCTGCCGGTGTCGGTCGGGGTCGGGCTGCCGGTGTCGGTCGGGGTCGGGCTGCCGGTGTCGGTCGGGGTCGGGCTGCCGGTGTCGGTCGGGGTCGGGCTGCCGGTGTCGGTCGGGGTCGGGCTGCCGGTGTCGGTCGGGGTCGGGCTGCCGGAGTCGGTGGGGTCGGGACTGCCGGTTGGCGGTGGTGGGGCTGCCGGTAGTCGGTCGGGGTCGGGTGCGGTGCCGGAGGACTCGGGTCGGCGGTCGGGGCGGCTGCCGGAGTCGCGTCGGGGCTCGGGCTGGGGCTCGGTGGCGTGCAGCCGTTCTTGTGGATCGCCTGACCGTCCGCGTCCCAGTTCTGGCCCGGGAAGCTCTTTGTCTCGTTGCCGTCCTTGTACTCGAACGGCGGGATGATGTCCTTGACGTCGATGGGGGAGTGGGCCGGCACGACCGCGTTCTTGTCGATCTCGATCGGTACCCAGCCGTTCGCCGCAGTGTCCGGCGGAGTCGCGTGGCACAGCGTGACCTTGTGGGGCTCCGCGTCCGCACTGGCCGGGCCAAGTGTCCACACGACGCTCAACGGGATCGCCGCAAGAACGACCGGAACGGCAACGAATCTGGAGCTTCACAGGGGCGCCTTTCAGGGCTTCAGACGAGAGAAAGTCCGGCAGGCTACCCGCGGGATCTCGCCGCCGCCAGCCAGGTCGTATCCACCGTTCGGGCCGCTTCGCGCGACGTTCTGCCATCGTTGGTCGATGACTCAGGGCATTGGCTGCGGCGTGATCGGCCGAACGGCTGAGAGGGGGTAGCGATGGACTTCCTGGCTCCGACCAGCTGGGCGGAGGCGCTCGAAGTCCGGGCCGAGCGACCGGACGCGCTGGTCGTCGCCGGCGGCACCGACGTGATGGTGGACATGAACTTCGGCCGGGTCCGGCCGTCGGCGCTGCTGGACCTCGGCCGGGTTGACGAGCTCACGGGCTGGCAGCGCTTCACCGTCGACGGGCGCGAGTGGATCCGGCTCGGCGCGGGAGTCACGTACACGACCGTCATCGCCGAGCTGGCCGACGTGCTGCCGGGGCTGGCGCTGGCTTCGAGGACCGTTGGCTCGCCGCAGATCCGCAACCGCGGCACCATCGCCGGCAACCTCGGGTCCGCCTCGCCGGCGGGCGACGCGCTGCCACCGCTGCTGGCCGACGACGCGGTGGTCGAGGTCGCGTCAGTGCGCGGCACGCGAGACGTCCCGGTCGACGAGTTCTTCGTCGGCGTCAAGCAGCACGTGCTCGCGCCCGACGAGCTGGTCGCCGCGGTCCGCATACCGGTGCCCGACGGTCCGCAGCAGTTCGCGAAGGTCGGAACCCGCAACGCGATGGTGATCGCGGTCGTGTCCTTCTCGTTGGCGCTGCATCCGACCACTGGCCGGGTGGGGACCGGGATCGGGTCCGCGGCGCCGACGCCGCGACGCGCCGAGGACGCGGAGCACTTCCTCGCGGACGCCTTGTCAGATCGCTGGTCCACCCGCGACCAGATCCCGGACGAGGTCACGGCGAGGTTCGGCGAGCTGGTCGCGTCGGCGGCCTCGCCGATCGACGACGTACGAGGCAAGGCGACCTACCGCCGGCACGCGTTGAATGTTCTCGCCCGACGAACCCTCGCGTGGGCGTGGGCCGACTACCAGCAGGCGGCGTGACGTGCGGGTCAACGTGACCGTCAACGGCGAGGCCCGGCAGGCCGACGACGTCTGGGAGGGCGACAGCCTGCTCACGATGCTGCGCGACCGGCTCGGTCTGCCCGGCTCGAAGAACGCCTGCGAGCAGGGCGAGTGCGGCTCGTGCACCGTCTACCTCGACGATGCTCCGGTATGCGCCTGCCTGGTCGCTGCGGGCCAGGCGGAGGGGCGCAACGTCGTCACGGTGGAGGGGCTCGCGGCCGGCGACGCGCTGCACGTCGTGCAGCAGGCGTTCCTCGACGCCGGCGCCGTGCAGTGCGGCTTCTGCACGCCCGGGTTCCTGATCGCGGCCCACGACCTGCTCGCCGGCGACGGGACGCCGGACGACGCGACCATCCGCGAGGCGCTGGCGGGAAACATCTGCCGCTGCACGGGCTACGAGGCCATCCTCGACGCGGTACGCGTGGCGGCGGTCCGCATCCGGGAGCAGTCGTGACGACGACGACCGAGACCCGCACCACGTCCGGGATCGGCACCGACGCCGAACGACCCGACGGCGTCCTCAAGGTCACCGGCCGGTTCGCCTACAGCAGCGACCTGTGGGCCGAGGGCATGGTCTGGGGCGCCACCCTGCGCAGCCCGCACCCGTACGCGCGGATCCGGTCGATGAACATCGGCCCGGCGCTCGCGCTCGACGGGGTGCGCGCGGTGCTGACCGCCGACGACGTGCCGGGGGAGAAGCTCTACGGCCTCGAGCACGCCGACCAGCCGGTGCTCGCGATGGACGTGGTCCGCTACCAGGGCGAACCGGTCGCGATCGTGGCGGCCGACCACCCCGAGACGGCGCGGCGGGCCTGCGCGCTGATCGAGGTCGACTACGAGCCGCTGCGACCAGTCACCGATGTCCGCGAAGCGCTCGGGCAGGTCCCGACGCCCGACGGCAAGCCGGTCGCGCAGCTGCATCCCACCGGGAACCTCATCCGGCACCTGAAGATCCGCAAGGGCGATCCGGAGCCGCGTGCTGACGTGGTGGTCACCGGCGAGTACGTGGTCGGGATGCAGGACCAGGCCTTCCTCGGCACCGAGTCCGGGCCTGGCCGTCCCCGACGGCGAGGGCGGCGTCGACCTGTATGTCGCGACGCAGTGGCTGCACGCCGACCAGCGTCAGGTGTGCTCGGTGCTCGGCCTGCCGCCCTCGATGGTGCGGCTCACGCTCGCCGGGGTGGGCGGCGCGTTCGGCGGGCGCGAGGACCTGTCGATGCACGCGCACGCGTGCATGCTCGCGCTGCGCATCGGTCGGCCGGTCAAGATGGTCTACAGCCGCGAGGAGTCCTTCTTCGGGCATGTGCATCGCCATCCCGCCGAGCTGCGCTACGAGCACGGCTTCGACCGTGATGGGTCGCTGGTCTATGTGCGCGCGACCATCCATCTCGACGGCGGCGCGTATGCCTCGTCGAGCTCGGCCGTCGTGGCCAACGCCGGGCTCATGGGCATCGGGCCCTTATGTCGTCCCGAACGTGCACGTCGACTGCTACGGCGCATACACGAACAACCCGCCGTGCGGGGCGATGCGCGGGTTCGGCACCGTGCAGGCGGCGTTCGCATACGAGGCGCAGATGGACAAGGGCGCCGCCGCACTCGGCATGGATCCGGTCGAGCTGCGGATTCGGAACGCGATGTCCGAGGGCGCGCAGGCGCCGACCGGCCAGCTCATCGACAGCCCGGCGCCGGTCGCCGAGCTGCTGCGTCGGGTGCAGGCCATGCCGCTGCCGTCGACCGCGGCCGGCCGGGACGTCATCCAGCTTCCGGGTGGGGCGGGGAACACCACGCACGGCGAAGGCGTGCGGCGCGGCATCGGGTACGGCGTCGCGTACAAGAACGTCGGCTTCTCTGAGGGCTTCGACGACTTCTCGACCGCGCGGGTCCGGCTGGAGATCGTCGGCGGCGAACCGGTCGCCACCGTTCATTCCGCGGCGGCAGAGGTCGGGCAGGGTCTGGTGACCGTCGAGCAGCAGATCGTCCGCACCGAGCTCGGGGTCGAGCGGGTGGTCGTGCAGACCAGCGACACCCAGATCGGCGGCGCGGGCTCGTCGTCCGCATCACGGCAGACGTACGTGACCGGGGGAGCGGTGCAGGCGGCCTGCGCGCGAGTCCGCGCGAAGGTGGCCGAGCTGGCCGGCGGTGCATACGAGCCGACTGAGCTCGCCGATGTGCTCGGCGACCGAGTCGTCGAGGAGACCGTCGAGTGGCGGCACCGGCCGACGGTCAGGGTCGATCGCGAGACCGGCCAGGGCAACGCGCATGTGCAGTATGCGTTCGCCGCGCACCGCGCCGTCGTCGACGTCGATGTCGAGCTCGGCCTGGTCAAAGTGGTCGACCTGGCCTGCGCGCAGGACGTCGGCCGGGCGGTGAACCCGAAGGCCGTGCTCGGGCAGATTGCCGGCGGCACCGCGCAGGGGCTCGGGCTCGCGCTGATGGAGGAGGTCGTCGTCGAGGACGGCCTGATCAAGAACCCGTCGTTCACCGACTACCTCATCCCCACGCTGCTCGACATGCCGCCGATGCAGATCGATGTGCTCGAAAACCCAGACCCGCACGCGCCGTATGGGCTGCGCGGGGTGGGGGAGCCTCCGACGATCTCGTCCGGCCCGGCCATCCTGGCGGCGGTGCGCAACGCAACCGGGCTGGAGCTGACCCGGGTGCCGCTGCGACCAGAGCACGTGGCTGGCGTTTCACGCATGTCGAGTGACGCCACGACGACGGCGCCGCCCTAGCCTCCAGACGTGAACCTCGTGTGGGGCGCCCTGACCATCCTCGTCGTCACCACGCTCGCGGTCACCAGCGATGCTGCTCGTCCGTCGCGGCGCGCCGGAAGGCAGCCGCTTCACCGACGGTGACCGCGCATCCGGGGTCTTCGGCGTCCTGGCCACCGGGTATTCGGTGCTCCTCGGCTTCATCATCTTCCTGGCCTTCAGCAGCTACGACCAGTCGCGAACCGGCGCCGAGACCGAAGCGCTGATGGTCGGCCAGCAGATCCAGACGGCGCAGTTCCTGCCGGAGGACGCCCGCCCTGACCTGACCGGCCAGCTCATCTGCTACGGACGATCGGTAGTCGGGGACGAATGGGATCGGATGAGCGCCGGCACGATCCAGGACCAGGCGAACCCCTGGGGCCTCGCGCTGTTCCAGACGGTGCGGACCATCGAGCCCGAGACCGCGAGTGAGCAGTCGGCCTACGACAAGTGGCTGGACCAGACGTCTCAACGTGAGGAGGCACGCCTGGATCGCATTCACGGTGCGGTCGGGGTGATCCCGACGTCCCTGTGGATCGCGCTGTTCTTCTTGGCGACGGTCATCTTCGGATACACGTTGCTCTTCGCCGACAGCGCAGAGGGTGCCGTGCCGCAGGGCGTCCTGATGGGCGCGATCGCGACCACGGTCGTGACGCTGATGCTGATCCTGTACTCGCTCGACCATCCGTTCGTCGAGGGCGTCGGCGGGCTGGAACCGGTCGCGATGGAGCGCAACCTCAGCATGATGCAGGACGCGCTGGCCGAGCTGTCGGTCGACGTGCCGATCCCGTGCAACGAGCGCGGAGAGGCGTCGACGTGAGCGACGCGCGGACCAGCGCCGCCGAACGGTTCGAGGTCGTGGCGGCCGCGTTGCTCGCGCTCGCCACGGTCGCGACGGCGTGGAGTGGTTACCAGGCCAGTCGGTGGAACGGCGAGCAGGCCAAGGCGTTCAGTCGCGCTGGCGCGCTGCGCATCGAGTCGACGAAGGCCGCGGACCTGGCGAATGCGCAGACCCAGGTGGACATCGCGACCTTCACGTCGTGGGCGGACGCGTACGCCGGCGGCAACACGATGCTCTCCGACTTCTACTACGCCCGCTTCCGGCCGGAGTTCCGCCCGGCCATGGACGCGTGGGTCGCGACCCGACCGCTCGTGACCCCGGACGCGCCGCTCACCCCCTTTGTGATGCCGGAATACCAGCTGGCCGCTCGGGCCGAAGCGGATGAGCTGGCCGCGCAAGCGGAGGTGTCGTCGGCCGCTGCGCGCGTGAACATCCAGCGCGCGACGAACTACGTCCTGTGCGTCGTGCTGTTCGCGGCCGTCCTGTTCTTCGCCGGGATGAGCTCGAAGTTCGACTCCCAGCGAGCGCGGCGGATCGTGCTCGGCATCGGCCTGGTGCTCTTCGTCGGAGCAACCCTCTGGCTGGTGACGCTGCCGGTCAGCTTCGCGGTCTAGATGTCTGCCTCAGCTGATGGGCGCCGGTCGGGACCTCATACAAATGTTGTCGGTTGCCGGGACGCCGTGCGGCAGGCTCGGCCAGATCCCGATCAAGCGGACGGTCGATGCTGCTGACCGGGGCCGGAGGTGTCGAAGCGGTAGTACCATCCGCGAGTTGCGCCATTCCCACGCGATGCCTGAATCGGTGGAGCGTCCCCGTCAGCGTCCTGGCTTCCTCGGTCGGCACGTCGAAGCAAGGTGGGCTGTCCACATCATCGACGAAGTAGTTCAACCGTTCGGGCGTCGAGCGCGGCGGTCGTGGAGGTCCCTGCTGGCGAGAACGTCCGCATCGCCACGGTGGGAGCGTCGCCGAGCAGCTCACCGGCCGGCTCCGGGAGCTGGCTCACGATGCTGGACGGTTCCATCGGCGCTTTCCACGCAAATCCGTTCGGGTGGTTCGACAGGCAGACGAACGTACCGGGACGGCACGAAGGACCTGATCTCCCGGTCCTGCCACGCGCTCGACGGCAGCCACGACTGTAGCTCCGTCAACCGCTGCTGAAGCCGATCGAACTCGGGCAGCCACGCTTGCCCCTGTTTCCCCTGGACGTAGACGAGCCGGTCACCGTTGCGCACCTGGATGTCGCCGTGAAAATCGGCGCCAGACCGAGCTCGCTGCCGGGCGGTGGCCGGTCGGGGTCGAACAGCCCGGACGAGAGATCTCGGCGCGAACAAGCTCGACGCCTTCGGGGGTGAGGCGCTGCTCGAGCCAAACCGTCGGCACTGCGCAAGGTTCTGCCAGATCAGCCGGCCGTCGGCATACACATATCCCGCAGTGCTCGAGTTGACAGGCGACCATCATCGAGGCGACCAGCTCACCGTTGGCTGGGGTGCTCGGCGCCGCCCCTTCGGGCGGCAGGCCAGTGGGGAACACCGGAGCGCGGCGGCAGGCCAGTGGGCTCCGGAGCGGGCAGGTTCTCGTCTCCGCCCGTCGCGGGCGCGATGGCATCCTCGTTGACCGATCCCGCTCGTGACCACGACGCCGCCGATGGCCAGCGCGGATGCGACGACCGCCGCGCCGGCGGCGAGCCGGACCCGCCGCATCCGGGTCCCCCGCCGCTGCAGCTCGTCGAGGTCCGGCATCGGGACCAAGTGCTCGGCCCGCTCCCGGAACTCTCGATCAGCAACTGCTCAGACATCCGCATCCGCCTCCCATGGGCCGAGCGCGACCGCGAGCGACTCCCGGCCGCGTTGCAGCCGTGACTTCACGGTCCCGACCGGGCAGCCCAAGATGGAAGCCACCTCAGCGACCGGTAGGTCGGCCAGGTAGTGCAGCGCGATCACCTGCCGATGCGGCTCCGGCAGGGCGCGCAGCGCGGAGACGATCGCGACATGCTGGTCAAGTCCCGGCAGGTCCGTCGGCTGCTCGAGCCGGTCGCGGATCTTGGCGAAGTTGCGCAGCTTCCGCCAGCGCTTGCGGTGCAGATTGAGCGCGGTCGTGCGCAGCCAGGCCTCGTGGTTCTCGGCCCGCAGGAAGCGGTTGCCCGCAGCAGCGGCACGCACGAAAGCCTCCTGAACCAGGTCCTCCGCCTCGTTGCTGTCGCCCACCACGCCGTACATCTGCACCACCAGGCGCCGGTACGACGCGTGGAAGACCTCGCTCAGCGTCGGCTCCTCGCCCACCTCCGCACGCTGCGCGGGAAAGGCCAGGATCTCCTCGCTCAATCCGACCTCCTCGGCCGACTCTGAGGCTAACGACCCCCCAGCGGCCCCGCGAGGTTCCACATCATCCGCAGATTCCGCGAGCACTGCGACGCCCAACCGATGAGCCCTAGTCCACCTGGTCCTTCGGGCACCAGAACAAGTTGCGCCCGGCCATCACCTCGGTGCGGATCTCGGTGCCGCAGACCCGGCACGGAAGTCCGGCCCGCCGGTAGACGTAGTGCGCGTCCTCGGGCCGCACCCGCCCACCACGCTCGCGATGCTCGGGCAGTGTGCTGACGATGCGGTTGCTGCGCACGCCCGCGCGCATCAGCAGGCTGAGGTCATCCCAGATCGCCTGGAAGCGCTCGGCAGCGAGCTCGCGCCCGGGCAGGAACGGGTCGACCCGCTGCCGGAACAAGATCTCCGCGCGGAAGACGTTGCCCACGCCGGCCAGCACTGCCTGGTCCATCATCAGCTCGCCGACCGGTCGGCGGCTGCGCCGGATCCGGTCGTATGCGGGCGCCGGCCGGGCGTCCCGTCGAAGGGGATCGGGCCCGAGCCGGGCGAGGAGTTCCCGGCGCTCCAGCGGCGTGAGCAGCTCGACGATGATCGCCCCGCGCAGGTCCACGTATGCGTGGTCGCTCTCCAGCCGCAGCCGGATCGCCCCGCGTGGGGCCGGCGCCGGCAGCGGGCCGTGGGTGAACTTGCCGATCAGCCCGAGGTGGACGTGCAGCCAGCGGTCCCCGTCGTAGCGGTGGAACAGGTGCTTGCCGTAGGCGTCGGTCGCCTGGAGCACCCGCCCGTCGATCAGCGCGGCACCGTCGGCGAACCGCCCCTGCGGGCTCGAGGCACGCACCGGCCCACCGGCGAGCAGCCGGGCTTGGTCGAGCGCGAGCCGGCGGATCGTGTGGCCCTCGGGCATCGGCAGTCCTTCGCGTGAGATCGCTCCGTCAGATCGCTCCGTCAGATCGCTAGGGCAGCACCGAACCACAGCGCACTGACCACCAGCACCGACGCCAGCTCGACCAGGATCGACAGGCCGGTGGCCTTCATCGCCTCGACCGTCGACCGCCAGGCCGCCTGGTGGCTCGGCAGCGCTGTGTTGGACGACAATCGCAGGCGCTCGGCCGCATACACCCCGGCGACGAACCCGATCGGCAGGCCGACCACCGGGATCACGAAGAACCCGACGATGCCCAGCAGTCCGCCGGCCACGATCGAGGTCATCGGCACCCCGCTGCGGGTCAGCCGCCGGCCCGGCCACACGTACTTCACGACCTGGCCGAGCGCCAGGATGGCGAGGGCCAGGGCCAGCACCGCCCACGCCCAGCCGCCGGCCACGATCGCCCAGACCGTGATGGCGATCGCCGCCAAGCAGGGCACCGGGCAGCAGCGGGATCACGACCCCGACCGCCGCCACCAGCAGCGCCGACGCGACGAGCAGCTCACCCCAGAACGGCACGCCGGCCTCCGGCGCAAAGCGAAAGGCCCCGAGCTAGCCCGGGGCCCTTCGCGCGTTCACAAGGTGGCGTCAGCGTTCGTCCAACGCCGCGATGGCCGGGGTCTCGCGCAGTCGTTCGGTCTCGTCATGCAAGCTCGCCCCGGCCGACTCCAGCGAGTCCCGCAACTGTTTGCCGTGGTGAGCGCAGAACACGAGCTCGCGGCCGGACGGCAGGGTCGCGCGCAGGTAGGCCTGGGCACCGCAGCGGTCGCAGCGATCTGCGGCCGTCAGCGCGGTCGGTGCCAGTGCGGTGGTCACATCGCCCCTCAGTCGGTGGTTCAGTCGGTGTGTCTGGTACCTGTCTACACGCATGAACAGTCTTTCAGGCAACTCCATTCCACACGGCGCGGCGTCGTCCGCTTGTGGCGTAACTCATACGTCACCCGAACTTTCCGACATCGTGTCCGTCTCGTGACCCCTGCGAGCCGCGGCCGGTGATGTCGGCTCTCACGGCTACATTCGTTGCCGGACCCGTGACCGGATTCGTTCAGACCCTTCGAGCGTGTGCAGGGAGTTCACTCAGCGTGACCGCGCAGCCCGTCACCCGTGCCACGGCCGGCCGCCCTCGGGCCGCATACACGGCCCGGCACCTGTCGGTTCTCGAGGGCCTGGATGCGGTCCGTAAGCGCCCCGGGATGTACGTCGGGTCCACCGACTCGCGCGGCCTGATGCATTGCCTCTGGGAGATCATCGACAACTCCGTCGACGAGGCGCTCGCCGGGCACGGCGGGAAGATCGACGTGATCCTGCACGCCGACGGTTCGATCGAGGTCCGCGACGACGGCCGGGGCATCCCGGTCGACATCGAGCCGCGCACCAAGCTGTCCGGGGTCGAGTTCGTGATGACCAAGCTGCACGCGGGCGGCAAGTTCGGCGGCGGCTCGTATGCGGTGTCCGGCGGGCTGCATGGCGTCGGCGCATCGGTGGTCAACGCCCTGTCGGTGCGGATGGACGTCGAGGTCGACCGGGACGGGAAGACGCACGGCGTGTCCTTCCACCGCGGCGTGCCGGGCGAGTTCGCCGGGCCGGCCCCGGGCGACGCGTTCACTCGGCGGAGCGGGCTGCGGGTCCTCAAGAAGGTGCCCCGGACCCGCACCGGCACCCGCACCAGGTGGTGGTCCGACCCGCAGATCTTCCTGGCCGACGCCGAGCTCTCGATCGAGGAGCTGCACGCGCGCGCGCGGCAGACCGCATACCTGGTCCCGGGCCTGCGGCTGACGGTGCGCGACGAGCGCGCCGGCGAGTCCGAAGCGACCGAGGAGACCTTCCACTTCGCCGGCGGGATCTCTGCGTTCTGCGAGTACCTGGCTCCCGACGCCGCCGTGAACGACGTGGTCCGGCTGCAAGGCGTCGGGCACTTCCACGAGACGGTCCCCGTCCTCGACGAGAAGGGCCATCTCGGCCCGCAGGACGTCGAGCGGGAGGTGACCGTCGACGTCGCCCTCCGCTGGGGAGTGGGCTACGAGTCCACGCTGCGGTCCTTCGTCAACATCATCGCCACGCCGAAGGGCGGCACGCACGTCACCGGCTTCGAGCGCGCGATGGTCAAGACGGTCAACGATGCGCTGCGGGCGGCCAAGCTGCTCAGGGTCAATGACGACCCGGTCGTCAAGGACGACGTGCTCGAGGGACTGACCGCCATCCTGACCGTGCGCTTCCCCGAGCCGCAGTTCGAGGGCCAGACCAAGGAGGTGCTCGGCACCGCGGCCGCATCGCGCATCGTCTCGCACGTGGTCGCCAAGGAGCTGAACGCGTTCCTGACCTCCCCGAAGCGCGGGCAGAAGGCGCAGGCCCGGGCGGTGCTCGACAAGATCGCGGCCGCCGCCCGCACCCGGATCGCGGCCCGCCAGCACAAGGAGCTGCAGCGCCGCAAGAACGCGCTGGAGACCTCCTCGCTGCCCGCCAAGCTGGCCGACTGCCGCAGCGACGACGTCGAGCGCAGCGAGCTGTTCATCGTCGAGGGCGACTCGGCGCTGGGCACGGCCAAGCTGGCGCGGGACTCGGAGTTCCAGGCGCTGCTGCCGCTCCGCGGGAAGATCCTCAACGTCCAGAAGTCGTCGCTTGGCGACATGCTCAAGAACGCCGAGTGCGCGGCGATCATCCAGGTCATCGGCGCCGGCTCGGGGCGCAGCTTCGACCTCGAGGCGGCTCGGTACGGCAAGGTCATCCTGATGGCCGACGCCGACGTCGACGGCGCGCACATCCGCTGCCTGCTGCTCACCCTGATCCACCGCTACCTGCGGCCGCTGCTCGAGGACGGCCGGGTGTATGCGGCGGTCCCGCCGCTGCACCGCGTCGAGGTCATCAACGGCGGCGGCAAGAAGAACGAGTTTCGCTACACCTACTCCGACCCCGAGCTCGTGCGGGTGCTGGCCGACCTGGAGAAGAAGGGCCGAAAGGTCAAGATGCCGCCGCAGCGCTACAAGGGGCTCGGCGAGATGGATGCCGGGCAGCTGCGCGAGACCACCATGGACCCGCGGCAGCGCACCCTCCGGCGGATCACCGTCGGCGCGGCCGAGGCGGCCGAGGAGGTGTTCGACCTGCTGATGGGCTCCGACGTCGCGCCGCGCAAGGACTTTCTCGTCGAGGGCGCCGCCGCGCTCGACCGCAGCCGGATCGACGCCTGAGCCCGCGGGGGCTTGATCATCGCTTCAGTTGTCGGGCCAGTTCTCCAGGTTTACGTGGAGCAGAGGCCCCACAACTGCAGCGCGGACACGTGGCGAAGGCCGCGGCGGCATACGAAAGAAGGCCCTCGCCGCAGTGAGGGCCTTCCTTCAGTGCGGGTGGCTCAGAGAGGCCGGACGTTCTCCGCCTGCGGGCCCTTCTGGCCCTGGGTCACGTCGAACTCCACCTTCTGTCCCTCGTCGAGGCTCTTGTAGCCGTCGGCGAGGATGGCTGAGAAGTGCACGAAGACGTCAGGTCCGCCATCGTCCTGGGCAATGAATCCATAGCCCTTCTCCGCGTTGAACCACTTGACTGCTCCTTGGGCCATGGTGCCTGTCTCCTTCTGAACAACGACTAAAGCGCTCACGACGCTAGCACCGAATTCACTCCGCGGAACCCCCGCTGGAGTGACCAGGGAAAACTCCGTGGCTGGGGTCGACGACCGGAGCCGCGTTGTTGACGGCTGTGGCCGCCTCCCCGAAGCCGGTGGCGATCAGTGGGACCTTGCCGTCGTAGGTCACGATGTCGCCGGCGCCGAAGACCCGCGGCAGGTTGGTCCGCATGGCCTGGTCGACGACGATCCGGCGGTGGTCCAGGTCGAGGCCCCACTCCGCCATCGGCCCGATGTTGGCGACGAAGCCCAGCGCGGCGACGACGGTCTGGGCGGGCAGCGTGGTGACCTCGCCGGTCTCCCGGTGCCGGACGTCGACCTCCGCGATCGCGCCGTCGCCGCGGATGTCGGACAGCTCGCACGTCGTATGCAGCGTCACGCCGAGGTCGCGGACCTGCTCGACCATCCCGGCGTGCGCCCGGAACTGCTCCCGCCGGTGCACCAGATGCACCGACCGCGCGATCGGGTGCAGGGTCCACGCCCAGTCGAAGGCGGAGTCGCCGCCACCCACGATCACCACGTCGCGGCCGGTGTGGTCGTCGAGCCGGGGGACGAAGTAGACCAGCCCGCGGCCCTCCCAGCCTTCGCTGCCCGCCGGATCGGCCGGCAGCCGGCGCGGGGTGAAGGACCCGATGCCCCCGGTGATCAGGGCGGCCTTGGACTCCACCGTCGTTCCCTGGTCCGTGGTCACGATCACCGGGCCCTCGGCCGAGGTCTCCAGCGTCACCGCCTGCTCGCCCAGCACATACGTCGGGTCGAACGGCTTCGCCTGCAGGACGAGGTTCTCGACCAGCACCCGGCCCTTGACGGCCGGGAAGCCGGCGACGTCGAAGATGTCCTTCTCCGGGTACATCGCGGTCACCTGGCCGCCGGGCTCGGGCAGGGTGTCCATCACCACCGAGGACCAGCCGCGGAAGCCCGCGTAGTAGGCGGCGAACAGCCCGACCGGCCCGGCGCCGATGATCAGCAGGTCGCAGGCGAGCAGGTCACCGTCAGCAGACATGTTCGAGCCGTCCCGTGTCCACGTCGTACCGGAAGCCGGCGACCTCGAACGCGTGCGGGAGGAACGGCCATGACCGGATCCGCTGCACGTCGTCGCGCAGGGTCTCGAGCTGGTCCTCGACGAGCCCGAAGTCCAGCGAGCGGGCGTCCGTGCCGCTGATCTCCTGGATCAGCGCGTACACCTCGTCGTCGGTCGCCGATGCCATCTTGCACTCGGTGTGCGGGACCACCATGACGCGATCGACGCCGAGCAGGTGCGCGGCCAGGACGAGGGTGCGCAGCACGTCCTCGGTGACCCGGGCGCCGGCGTTGCGCAGGATCTTCGCGTCCCCAGGCCGCAGCCCCAGCATGGCCAGCGGCTCGATTCGGGAGTCCATGCAGGTCACGACCGCCAGGCCTTTGCGCGCCCGGCCGGGCAGGCCCTGCAGCGCGAACGAGTCCGCGTATGCGTCGTTCGCCGCGAGCACGTCGTCGAAGGCACCGGAGCTGGACACGAGTGCGGACGTTAGCGAACCGGTCCCGCGACCGCCGCGACCGGTTGGCTCAGCGGGCGTGCCCGACCCGTCGCGCCGTCCGGTCGGTTCCGGCAGCTCGACCGGCACGCCGCTCGCGGCTGCGGCCCGCAGCGGCGCCGGCCCGGCGAAGGCATACAGCAGGGTGTCCTCGCCCTTGAGGAATCGGTGGCAGCGCACCCCGCCGGTGCCCCGGCCCTTCGCCGGGTACTCCGCATACGGGGTGACCTTGGCGGAGCCGGGAACCGTGCCGGGCAGGGCGGCTGAGGCTCCCGACACGGTGAGCACCTGCGCGTCGACCTCGTCGTGGACCGCGCCGAAGTAGACCACCACGGGCGCTGCCGGCCAGCCGGATGCCGGCCATCCCGCCGGCCGCGCGCCCCTGCGGCCGCACGCTCGACGCAGCGAACCGCAGCAGCTGCGCATCGGAGCTGACGAACACCAGGTCGGCCTCGTCGTCGGCGAGCTCGACCGCGCCGACCACCCGGTCCCCGTCCTTGAGCGCGATCACCTCGAACTCGTCGCGATTCGCGGGATAGTCCGGGACCACCCGCTTGACCACGCCGCTCTCGGTGCCGATGGCCAGGCCAGCCGAGTCCGCGCCCAGCCCGGTCAGCGCGAGCACCCGCTCGTCGGCGCCCAAGGAGGCGAACTCCGAGACCGGGGCACCGCCGGCCAGGTTGGGCGCGTCGGCCGTGTCCGGCAGCGCGGGCAGGTCGACCGCGGACAGCCGCAGCACCCGCCCGGCGGACGTGACGAGCCCGACCGAGCCGCGAGCGGTCGTGGTGACCGACGGAGACGATCACGTCGTGCTTGGTCCGCTGCCCGCGGGCAGCCCGCTCGCTGAGGCTCTGCGTGCGGGCCAGCAAGCCGGTCGAGGAGAGCAGTACCCGGCACGGCTCGTCGGCGACCTCGAGCGGGACGGCGGCCACGGTCGTGGCGGTGGTCCCGCTGGACTCGAGCAGGATCGTGCGCCGCGGCGTGCCGTGCTTCGCGGCCACGTCGGCGAGCTCATCGGAGACGACCTTCCGCAGTTTGGCGTCGTCGTCGAGGATCTCGCTCAGCCCGGCGATGGAGTTCTGCAGGTCCTCCTGCTCCTTCTCCAGCTCCAGCCGGGAGAACTTGGTCAGCCGGCGCAGCGGCATCTCGAGGATGTACTCGGTCTGGGTCTGCGTCAGGTCGAAGACCCGCATCAGCCGGTCACGCGCCATCGCGGTGTCGTCGGAGCTGCGGATGATCTGGATGACCTCGTCGATGTCGAGGATCGCGACCAGCAGGCCCTCGACCAGGTGCAGCCGTTCCTCGGCCTTGCGGCGACGGTATGCGGAGCGCCGGCGCACGACCTCGAGCCGGTGGTCGACGTACACCGCGAGCAGGTCCTTGAGGCCGAGCGTGCGCGGCTGGCCGTCGACCAGGGCGACGTTGTTGATCGCGAACGCCTCCTCCAGCGGCGTCATGCGATACAGCTGCTCGAGGATGGCCTCGGGGTGGAAGCCGTTCTTCACCTCGATGACCAGGCGCAGCCCGTGCTTGCCGTCGGTGAGGTCGGTGAGGTCGGCGATGCCCTGCACCTTCTTCGACTTCACCAGCTCCGAGATCTTCTCGACCACCCGCTCCGGCCCGACGTTGTAGGGCAGCTCGGTGATGACGATGCCCTTGCGGCGTGGGGTGAGGCTTTCGATGCGTGCGGTCGCTCGGGTGCGGAAGCTGCCGCGACCGGTCTCGTATGCCTCCCGGATCCCGTCCAGCCCGACGATCTTGCCGCCGGTGGGCAGGTCGGGCCCGGGCACGAAGCGCATCAACGTCTCGAGGTCGGCCTTCGGATGCTTCAGCAGGTGCCGGGCGGCCGCGATGACCTCGACCAGGTTGTGCGGGGGCATGTTGGTGGCCATCCCGACGGCGATGCCGGCGGTGCCGTTGACCAGCAGGTTCGGCAGCGCGGCCGGCAGCACCTCGGGCTGGAGCTCCTGGCCGTCGTAGTTCGGGATGAAGTCGACGACGTCCTCGTCCAGCGTCGCGGTCATCAGCATCGCCGGCTGCGACAGCCGGCACTCGGTGTAGCGCATGGCCGCGGGCGGGTCGTCGTTGCCCAGCGAGCCGAAGTTGCCGTGCCCGTCGACCATCGGCACCCGCATCGAGAACCACTGCGCCATGCGCACCAGCGCGTCGTAGATCGCACCGTCCCCGTGCGGGTGCAGCCGGCCCATCACGTCGCCGACGACGCGGGCGCTCTTCACGTGCGCCCGGTCGGGCCGCAGGCCCATCTGCGCCATCTGGTACAGGATCCGTCGCTGGACCGGCTTCAGCCCGTCCCGCGCGTCCGGCAGCGCCCGGGCGTAGATGACCGAGTACGCATACTCGAGGAACGAGCCGCGCATCTCCTGCCCGACGTCGATGTCGACGATGCGCTCTTCTGGGCGTTCCGCCGGGCGCTCCGGCGGTGGTGCGATGGTGCGACGGGCCATGGGCTCATTCTCACCGAACGGTCATCCTGTCCCGGGTTCCCACATCGAGCGCGGCCGGTCCCGCACTTCGCGATCACGATAGGGTTTGTGCATGATCACGAATAGGGGTTTTGTGCATGATCACGGGGGAGCGGCCCTCCGCCCACTCCGTGATCATGCACAAAATTCGGTGGACGCCGGGGGCCTATGACGGCACGGGCAGGGAGGGAACGTCGGTCGGCGTCGGAGTGGCCGTGTCCGGCCGCGAGCCGGCGCGGGACCGGCTGACGGCGATGCCGACGACAAGCGCGGTGGCGCCGAGCACGGAGATTGCGCCGACGGCGATCGCGGCGGTGGGAACCGACGAACCGTCGTTGCCGGTCTCGGCCGGGGTGACGACCGGCTGCTGGTCCAGTTGCGACAGCTCGTTGTGCTCGATCTGCGCCTTGGTGAGGGCGGCGTTCTCGCACAGGCGGGAGTAGTAGGCCGCCGCCGCGTCGGAGACACTGTCCGGAGCCGCTGCCGTACTGGCAGGCCAGCGCGCCAGGTTCGGCGGCAGCGGGCGAGGCGGCGAGCAGCAGTCCGGTCGGGACGACGAGGACAGCGCCGACGAGAGTGGCGTGGGCGGTGCGGGTCATGATGACCTCCGAGGTGCGGCTCCGGCTGGTCCGAAGCGATGCCTCGACGCTGCACGCTTGTGGTCGAGATCAGGTGGCCGCTCAGTCGCGTCCGGTCGCGACCCGGTCGCGGTCGGGTCGCATACGAATCAGGAGGATTCGCAGCCTTCCTGATGCAGGTACTGCCGGCACTCGTCGTCGGTGAACCCGCGCGTGAGCTCGTCGTGTGCGATCGCGATGAGGTCGTCGAGGTCGATGGCCCAGACCCGAACCACTCCGTCGAAGCCGGCGCTCAGCAGCGAAGCCTTCCGTCCGGACTGAACGCGACACGTTGTTCACGATGTCCTGGTGCCCGGTCAAGCACCAAGTCGCTGGGTCCCGGTGCCCGCTGTCCCAGATGCTGATCGCTCCGTCCCAGCAGGCCGCCGGCGATCAGTCGTGCCGTCGGGGCTCATCGCAGAAGGCTCCGATGCCGCCGTCGACGCCGGTCAGAGTGTGGACCCGCTCGCCACTTGGTACTCGAAAGACCTCGGCCGGCCCGAAGCTTCCGCCGGCCACGAGCAGGGTGCCGGTCGGGTCGAACTCGACGTCGTCTCCATCAATCTGGATCGTCGTGACGACCTCGCCTGCCTCCCAGTCCCAGACCTGGACGCGGCTGTCTTGCGGCTGGGCGACTTCGAGCAGCTGGGTGGCGACCGCGAGAAGGCGACCATCTGGGCTGAAGTTCGTACCCCAGGCCGACGTACCCATCGCCGGCGTTCAAGGTGGCCAGCTCGCTGACCGTCCGGTCGAGCACGTCCGTGATGCCGTCCGACGGTGGTGATCGCGAGCCGCTCGCCGTCCGGGCTCCACGCGACGTCGAGGACGAACCAGCCGGAGCGAGCCGCGAGACGACCTCCTCGCCGGTGCGTGCGTCCCTCACGGTCGCGATGTCCTCGATTGCGTAGGCGACGAGTTCACCGTCAGGGGAGACCGCGATCTCCTCCATAGTGACGCGTCGTCGGGCACGTCCATCGTGGCGCCAAGATCGACCTCCAGGGATCGCACTGCCTCGCCTGGACGCCGGGGTCCCACTCGGTCACCGAACCGCCACCGCTGCTGGCCAGGATGTGTCCATCCGGCGTGAAGCTCGCCGCTGTCGGACGCCGCGCGTTCCCCGGCAGGTTGGCGATCTCGGCGTTGCCGGCGTCGGTGATGTCCCAGATGGTGACCGCCTCGACGTTCGAGGTCACCGGCCATGACCCGGCGCGCGTCGGGCGACAGGGCGACGCCCTGCGCACCGCTGGCCGTGCCGGCCCCGGACAGGCCGTAGTCGTTCGTTCGGCGCCATCTTCGCTCGATGTCCCAGACCCGGACTGTCTTGTCTTCGCTGCTGGTCACCAGCACGATGACGAGTCAGCTGACCACTCGACTGTCGGTGATAATCCCGGTGTGTCCGATCAAGCTCGAACAAGGCGGCTCCGGTCTGCCGCATCCCGGATCTCGACAGCGCGGTTCCCCGCCGCCGCCGCGAGTCGCGATTCGAGACTCCATCCGGACTCCATCTCGACGAATCCGATGAGTTCGAGATCAGGTAGGACGAACGGCGTCACCCGGCTCGTGGCGGCGAGAACGGTCTCGGCAGTTCGCGAACGCTGAGATGGCCAGCCGTCCGCTCGCCCGGGTCGAACGCTGACGCTCCCACGATCGTCGAACGGGCCGAACCGCGCCTCTTGCTCTCCGGTCCTGACGTCCAGGACGCCGACGAACCGCTGACCCCACGCCGGGATCCAGCCAGGTGGCGGCGACCAGCGATCCGTCATGGCTGAAGGTTGGGATTCCAGACCGGCGCAGTCAGCTCCGGCGGCCTTCAGGAAAGCCAATTGCTGGCCCGTCGCCTGGATCCCAGACCCGGACGGCGCCATCGTCCCCGGACGTTGCCAGCATCGAACCCGTCGGCGCTGAACGCGACATCGTTGATGTCGATCTCGTGACCGGGCCACGAGCACGGACCGACTTCGCCGGTCTCGGCGTCGCGGAGGTCGATGACCCCGCTGTTCTCGGGCCCTCGGTGACGAACACGTCCCCCCGCGGGCTCCAGTCCACCGAGCCGCCGACGTCCGGGACGTTCATCACGACCGGGACGCGCCGACGGCCCGGTGCAGCGCCTCCTCGGCCTCCGGCAGCACGATCCCGTCCGGTGATCGGGTCTGGTCGATCGCCTCCAGGGCGAGCAGCATGCTCAGCTCAGGGTCGACATCCAGGTTGGCCAGCGCAGCGGCGGACAGTTCGCGAGCCGTTGCGGCCCGCGTCTCCCGCTCGGCCCGCGCGCTTGCGCTCACGGCGAGCGAGCCGGCGACGATCGCCGACACCAGCACAATGCCGAGCCCGCCGATCAGCCACTTCAGCCGTCGGTTCTGCCGCGAGCTAGCGGCGGCGCGCTCCTGCGCGGCAACCAGCTCGGCGTCGTGCTCGGCCTGGCCCGCGTCCAGGAACGCGCGTTCGGTCTCCGTGAGCTCGTCTGGGTGCCGGGCCGCGAACTCGAGGCCACTGTCGAGCCTGGCCCCCCGCCAGAGGTCAGTGGCGTCCCGCTGGTTGGCGTCCCACTCGCGCGCCGCGATCGTCAATCGCCTTTGCACCGCGCGCCCGGCCGCATCCTCCTCGAGCCACCCACGCAGCCGCGGCCACTCGCGGAACAGCGCCTCGTGCGCGACCTCCACCTGGTCGGCGCTCACGCTCAGCAGGCGCGCATCCGCGAGCGGGTCAACGACCGCCCGGACCCGGCTGTCCGGCAGCGCAGCCAGGTCGTCAAGCCGCACCCGTTGCCGAGCCGTCGCGTCGCCATCGCCCGGTCCGGCCAGCCGCAGCAGCAGCAGCCGCGCAGCCCGCTGGTCGGCATCGGTCAGCCCGCCGTAGACCCGCTCCGCGATCCGCGTCACGGCACCGTCGATACCGCCGGCCGTGACATACGAGGACAACGTGAGCTCGTCACCGACGCGGCGGTCCCACAACTCGGTCATCGCCGTCGACAGCAGCGGCAACGAGCCCGGCTCGTCTCCCGCGTCGTCCACGATCGCGTCGGTCAGCCCGCGTTCGAGAGTCAAGCCAGCGAGCTCAGCCGGTCGTTCGACCGCGCGGCGCACCTCCGCCTGGCTGGGCGCGCCGACGAGCACGGTCGCGTCGGCCATCGCGGCCGCCAGGACCGGATGATCGGCCAGCTCGGTGACGTAGTCGGCCCGCACGACGAGCACGATGTTGCACGGGGTCGCGGAGTCCAGCAGCTCGGCCACGGTGTCGAGGAACGCCGCGCGCTCGGTGGCATCCGAGCATGTGGTCCACAGCTCCTCGAGCTGGTCGATCGACCAGAACGACCCGGCCGCCAGCCTCGCTGCCGTACACCAGCCGCTCGAGCAGATCGGCCACGTGGTCGCGATCGCGCGCGGGCTCAGTCCCGCGCAGGGCGATCCGCGCCAGCTCGCGCATCGGGTGCGGTCCTGGCCGCATCACCAGCCGGACCCAAGTCTCGCTGCCCGGCAACGACCCAGCCTCCAGCGAGGCGACCAGGCCAGCGCGCACGAGCGATGACTTGCCGCTCCCGGATGCGCCGACCACCGCGACCAGCCGTGCCGAGGCAATGCGGACCAGCAGCTCGGCGACCAGCCGCTCCCGCCCGGAGAACCACGGCGCATCCTCGACGTCGTAGGCCACGAGCCCCTTCCACGGGCAGACCCCGGCCGGGAGCGCGGCCATCCGATCCCGCACCTCGCCGAGCTCCGCCACGGTGTCCCGCAGGTCATGCCGGGCCGCGCCGAAAGCCTGTTGCGTCTCGTCGGCGCGTTGCGCAGCGGCGCCCACCCGGGCCGTTGCCCGCTGCCGCACGAAGCCGAGGGCCGCGTCGTGGACCCGCCCGGGCAGCCCGCCCGACTCCCGCATCACCTGGGGCAATGCCTCACCGACGGCTGACTCCGGCAGATACTCGCGGAGCACCGTCGGACGTCCGCATCGGACAGCGCCCCCAGGTCGATGCGTTCGGCCCACGGCGGCACATCAGCGGTCGGCCCGGCAAGAACGAGAACCAGCCCTCGACGGGTCGGTGGGGACATGCCGGGTCAACGCGGATTCGCTCAGTACGAGCAGCGACGGGCCCGAGCTCAGGTCGGCAACAACGTCCGATGACGGCGGACTCGGACATCACGTGCTCGACGGCACCGCCCTGCTCCGCGATCTCGACCGCAAACTCGCCGGCCAGCCGGCGAACACCCGACTCCCTTCCGGCCTCGGATGAAGACCGTCACGGCCTGCCCGGTGAGCGCACGCGACCACGCTGCGCGCAGGTAGGCGATTTCGGCCTCGCGGCCGACGAACGCGCCAGCTGGCGGGGCGAGCGTGGCCGGGACCGAGCCTTCGGGCCTCGGTGCAACGAGTCCCGAGTCGTGCGCGAGGACGCGCGCGTGCAGTTGGCGCAGGTCGTCGCCGGGCTCGACACCCAGCTCGTCGACGAGCACCGCCCGCGCATGTGCCGTATGCGGCGAGCGCGTCCGCCTGCCGACCGGACCGGTATAACCCGAGCACCAGCAGCGACCACAGCCGTTCCCGGAGCGGGTGCTGATGGGTCAGCGACTCGAGCTCCGGCCACGGCGTTCCGCGCCCGTGCCCGAGGTCGAGTTCCGCTGCCAGTCGGTCCTCGGTGGCGACCAGCCGAAGCTCTTCGAGGCGGCGCGCCTCGCTGCCGCCAAACGTCGTCCACTCGAACTCGGAGTAGGCCGGTCCGCGCCACAACGCGAGTGCCTCACCGAGCGTGGCCGATGCTGAGTCCGCTCGACCATCGCGGTAGGCCCGCTGACCTAACTCCACGAGACGGCCGAACCGCCGAGCGTCGATGGCCTCGTCGGGCACCGCGAGCCGGTACCCGCCGCCCTCCGTCACGAGCAGCCGAGGCGACCCGTTCCGTTCTGGTTCGAGCATGTTCCGTAGCCGCAGCACGTAGGTCTGCAGGGACTTCGCGGCCGTGCGGGGAGGCTCCTCGCCCCACAGGCTGTCGACGAGCGCATCGGTCGACACCATCTGGCCGGCACGTGCAACCAAGTGCGCCAGAAGCGTGCGCTCCTTGGCGCCCGCGATGTCGATCGAACCGCTGTCCCCCCGGACGAGGAGTGGGCCGAGAACGGCGAACTCCACGCCCGAACCGTACGACCGCCGCTCGTGTGCTGACACGCGCTTGCCCGATTCCTGTCGACCACGGTCCCGTATCGGACCAGCCGGAGGCTCGCAGCCGGTGGTCGCGATCCGGTCGACGTTCGGTCGCGGTCCGCGAATTTCGCGCATGATCACGGGGGAGGGGGCCCTCCCACTCTCCGTGATCTTGCACGAAGTTCCGGGGGGATCCTCTCTCGCGACTCAGTCGCGGGCGGGGCGGGCGCCCGGTCGCTGCACGGCGCGGGCGGCGACGAGCGGTGGCGCGTTCGAGGCAGACCGCCGGCTCCGCGCCATCAAGGCGCGCGGCCAGGTATGCGGCGGCGAACGCGTCGCCGGCGCCGGTGGAGTCCACGACGGTGACCCGCTCGGCGGCCCGATGGACAGGCGAGCCTCCGCGGCCGGCCCAGATCGCACCGTCGGCCCCGAGCGTGACGACGACCTCGGCATACGCCTCGGTCAACGCCTGCGCCGCCGCGACCGGGTCGTCGAGACCGGTGAGCACCCGCGCCTCGTCGAGGTTGGGGAAGCACAGGTCAGCCCCGGCGGTCCAGGCCAGAAAGGCGTCCGCGCCAACTTCGGCGAGCGGGGCCGCCGACGACGGGTCGATCGAGACGCCGACGCCGTGTTCGCGGGCGATGGCGAGCGCATGCAATGCGGCCGGGCGGGCGCCGGCGCGCAGCAGCGCATACCCGACGAGGTGCAGGTGACTGGCGCCGACGATGACCTGCTCCGGCACGTCGGACAGCGACCACGACGCGTTGGCGCCGGCGTCCGGCAGCATGGTGCGCTCGCCGTCGGGCGTCACGACGATGACGCAGGTCCCTGTCGGCAGCGTGGGGTCGACACTGAGCCGCGCGTCCACCCCCGCCGCCAGCAGGTCCTCACCGGCCTGCCGACCGAACGCATCGTCACCGATTCGCGCGATCAGGCATGTCGAGACACCGAGCGAGGCTGCCCACGCCGCGACGTTGGCCGCCGAGCCGCCATGGGACACGGTCACTGTGGCGGGCGTGTCCGAGCCGATCGCCAAGTCGCCAGTCGCCCGCGCGACGACGTCGGTCATCAGGTCGCCGAGGACGACGAGGTCGCTCAGTGCGCACCTGCAAACGCCACGGCGATCCGAGCGGCCAACGCCGCGTTGCGCAGGATGATGCGCACGTTCGCCGCCAGGCTGGCGCCCTTGGTTTCGCGGTGGAAGTGCTCGAGCAGGAACGGCGTCACGTCCTTGCCGCGGATGCCCTCCGCATCGGCCGCTGCCAGTCCTGACCGCAACACCTTGTCGTGCACCGCCGGGTCCACCTGCTCGTCCTCGGGCAGCGGATTCGCCACCACGATGGCGCTGCGCACGCCGAGCGCGTTCCGGGCCCGCATCACGGCCGCCACCTCGGCCGGATGCTCAACGCGCCAGTCCACCCCGTAGCCCGAGTCCGTGAGATAGAAGCCGGGGAACCGCGAGGTCTGGAAGCCGAGCACGGTGACGTTGAGCGTCTCCAGCCGCTCCAGCGTCGCGGGCACATCAAGGATGGACTTCACCCCGGCGCACACCACCGTGATCGGGACCGAGCCGAGCGTGGTCAGGTCGGCGGACTCGTCCCACGTGTCGCGGGCCTCGCGGTGCACCCCGCCGAGGCCGCCGGTCGCGAACACGTCGATGCCGGCACGATTGGCGAGGAGTGATGTCGAGGCGACCGTCGTGGCCCCGTAACCGCCCGAGGCCAACACAACTCCGAGGTCGCGCACGGACGCCTTGACGACGTCGTCGCGCTCGGCGATCGCGGCTAGGTCCGCTTCGGTCAGGCCGACCCGGACCAGGCCGCCCACGACCGCGATCGTTGCTGGCACGGCTCCTTCGGCCCGCACTGCGGCCTCGATCTCGCGGGCGATGCGCGCATTGTCCGGCCGTGGCAGGCCGTGGCTGATGATCGTGGACTCGAGCGCGACCACCGGCCGTCGGTCCGCCAGGGCGTCCGCGACCTCGGGATTCACATCGAGTACTTCCACGCCGTCAGACGGTAGTGGGACGCTGCGCCGATGGGTCACGACGAGGTGAGCAGGCTGGTGCAACAGGCGGCCGAGCACGCAGCCGCATACCTGAAGACGCTCGACGACCGGCCGGTCATGGCCCGAGCGTCGTTCGAGGACATGGTGGCGGCGTTCGGCGGCCCGGTGCCGTCGGGCCCGACCGATCCGGCGCACGTGATCGACCGGATGGCGGTCGAGGCCGAGCCTGGCCTGACCGCCATGGGCTCGGGTCGGTTCTTCGGCTTCGTGATCGGCGGCTCGGTGCCGGCGGCACAAGCCGCCGACGTCCTCGTCGGCGCCTGGGATCAGAACGTCGGCTCCAACGACTACACGCCCGCGGTCTCCGCGATGGAGTACGTCGCCGGTCGATGGGTGCTCGAGCTCCTGGGGCTGCCGTCGACCGCGTCGGTCGGCTGGGTGACCGGCGGCATGATGGCCAACTTCACCGGGCTCGCGGCCGGTCGGCTGCATGTGCTGGCGCAGCACGGGTGGGACATCAACGCGCAAGGCCTGCAGGGTGCGCCCGAGGTGCACGTCGTCGTCGGCGACGAGCGGCACACCACGATCGACCTGGCGCTCAACTACCTCGGGCTCGGCGCCGGGCGCTCGCATCAGGTCCCGACCAACGACCAGGGGGTGATGAACGCCGAAGACCTGCGGGCGACGTTGGCCGCCGTGCCGCCCGGCGATCCACTGCTCGTGTGCTTGGCCGCGGGCAACGTGAACACTGGGGCGTTCGACCCGATCGGCGCGTGCATCGACGTGGCGCACGACTTCGGCGCCTGGGTGCATGTCGACGGCGCCTTCGGGCTGTGGGCCGGCGCGTCCGACGCATACCGGCATCTGGTCGATGGCGTGGAGCGAGCCGACTCCTGGGCCACGGATGCGCACAAGTGGCTCAACGTGCCGTACGACTGTGGCATCGCTATCACGGCGCACGAGGACGCGCACCGGGCGGCCGTGTACTCCCGGGCGTCGTATGTCCCCATGGGGCATGCCGCGATTCCCGACCCTTCCGAACTCGTTCCCGAATTCAGCCGGCGGGCGCGCGGTGTGCCGAGCTGGGCGGCGATCGCGTCATTGGGTCGATCCGGTGTCGCGGAAATGGTCGAGCGCTGTTGTGCACACGCCCGTGCCTTTGCCGAAGCACTCGGCGCGGTCGACGGCATCGAGGTGCTCAACGACGTCGTGCTCAACCAGGTCCTGGTTCGCTTCGGCGACTCGGACGAGATCACCCAGCGGGTGACCGCCGGCATCCCGGCCGACGGGACGATGCTGATGTCCGGGACGACCTTCAAGGGCCGGGCTGCGCTGCGCATCTCGGTATGCAACTGGCGCACGACGGCAGATGACGTGTCCCGGTCCGTCGACGCTTTGACCCGCCTCCTGGATCAGGCCCGCTAGCCTCCGCAAGCGTGGGCGACTACCCGGCCAGCTGGGAGGCGGACGTCGTCCTGCGCGACGGCGCACCCGTGCACCTTCGGCCCATCCAGCCCAGCGACGCCGACGCGCTCGTCGACTTCCACGCCCACCTGTCCGAGAAGACGGTCTACTTCCGGTTCTTCGCGCCGTACCCGGTGCTGTCCGATCGCGACATCGACCGGTTCACGCACGTGGACCACGTCGACCGGGCCGCGCTGGTGGCCACCTTGCACGACGAGATCGTGGGCGTCGTCCGGTATGAGCGGCTCGGGCCGCGTACCGCCGAGGTCGCCTTCGTGATCCGCGACGACCATCAGGGTCGCGGCCTCGGTTCGGTCTTCCTCGAGCACATCGCGGCGGCGGCCTGGGAGAACGGGATCCGACGCTTTGTGGCCGACGTGTTGCCGGGGAACGCGGCCATGCTCAACACGTTCAAGCAGGCGGGGTACGAGCCGCAGACCGAGCTCGAGGACGGCGTGCTGAACATGGAGCTTGAGCTCACGCCGACCGACGCAACGCGTTCGGTCATGGCGGCGCGAGAGCATCGCGCCGAGGCCCGGTCCGTCGAACGGCTACTTCGGCCGGACTCGATCGCTGTCGTCGGGGCCAGCCGCGACCCGCGCTCGGCCGGGCACATCCTGCTCCGGCACCTGTCGGCCTCCGGCTTCGCCGGTGCGGTGTATGCGGTGAACCCGGCGGCCAGCGGCGAGGTCCACGGCGTGCCGGCATACGCCACCGTCAAGGACATCCCTGAACCGGTGCACCTCGCGGTCGTCGCCGTGCCCGCCGCCGCCGCGCTCGACGTGGCCGCCGAATGCGGCGCGCGCGGTGACGTGCGCGGGCTGGTCGTCATCAGTGCCGGCTTCGCGGAGATCGGGCCGGAGGGACAACAGCGGCAAGCCGATCTGGTGACCCAGGCCCGGGCTGATGGCATGCGGGTAATCGGACCGAACTGTCTCGGCGTCATCAACACCGCGGTCGAGGCATCGTTCAACGCCTCGATGTCGCCGGTGATGCCGGGCCGCGGCCGGATCGGGTTCTTCTCGCAGTCGGGCGCCCTCGGCATCGCCCTGCTCGAGACGCTCATGTCGCGTGGCCTCGGCCTGTCCAGCTTCGTCTCCGCGGGCAACCGCGCAGACGTGTCCGGCAACGACCTCATGCAGTACTGGGAGGAGGATGCCGCCACTGACGTCCTGCTGCTCTACCTCGAGTCGATCGGCAACCCGCGCAAGTTCAGCCGGATCGCGCGCCGCACGTCGCTGACCAAGCCGATCGTCGCGGTCAAGTCG
The DNA here is from genome assembly GCA_963836025.1 of uncultured Actinomycetota bacterium. Taxonomy (GTDB): domain Bacteria; phylum Actinomycetota; class Actinomycetes; order JBEVHX01; family JBEVHX01; genus JBEVHX01. Next base: position 256,740 of record CAWIIE010000005.1, on the reverse strand, counting down.
GGGCGCTCGACGCAGGGCATCCCACTGGGACACCGGGTGCGCGCATCGGCGCTGCCGGCGGCTGCCGTCGACCAGATGTTCCGGCAGGCAGGCGTGATCCAGGTGGACACCCTCTCTGAGATGTTCGACGTCGCGCAGATCCTCACCTTCCAGCCGCTGCCGTGTGGCCGGCGGGTTGCGGTGCTCGGCAACAGCGACGCCCTCGGCGTCCTGGCCGCGGACGCCTGCGCCACCTGGGGGCTGGACCTGGTCGGCGACCCGATCTACTTCCCGCCCGGGGGGGCCACCGACGCGTATGCCTGCACCCTGGCCGCCGTGATCGACGACCCGGCGGTGGACTCGGTGGTCACGATGTTCATCCCCCGAGTCGGCTCAACCGGCGAGTCGATCGCGCGCACGCTCGGCGCGGTCGTCGGCCGGACCTCGAAACCGGTCGTCGCCACACTCTTGGCGGTCGAGGGCGCCTCCCCGTTCCTGCGCAAGCTCAGTCCGGACGGGGTGCCGGTCATCGGCTCCGTGCCCACCTTCGGATCGGTCGAGGACGCCGTGCGCGCGCTCGCCCGGGCCACGGAGTATGCGTTGTGGCGCGACCGTCCGCGGGGCTCGGTCCCGGAGCTGCCGGACGTTGACCCGGCGGCGGCCCGCGTCGTCGTCGAGCAGGCGCTGCTCGACGGCGGCGCCGCCGCGGAGTCCGCCCCGGTCGGTTCGGTGGCGTTGGGTGCAGAACAGGTTGCCGCCGTACTGGCCGCATACGGGATTGACCTGTGGCCAGCACTGCCCGCTTCGACGGCCGGCAAGGCGGTCGAATCAGCCGAGCTGCTCGGCTATCCCGTCGTGCTCAAAGCTGTCTCTTCCGCGTTGCGGCTGCGTGCCGACCTGGGTGCCGTCCGGTTCGACCTGCAGACGCCGGATGCGGTGCACGCGGCCTGGGCGGCGATGGTCGTGACCTTCGGCGAGGGCATCGTCGATGACCTGGTCGTGCAGCGCATGGCCGGACCGGGCGTGAGTTGCGAGATCGCCAGTGTTGAGGACGCGTTATTCGGCCCGGTGGTCTCGTTTGGCCTGGGTGGCGTCACCAGCGAGCTGGTGGGGGACCGCGGTTACCGAATCCCGCCCCTCACAGACGTCGACGCTGCCGAGCTCGTGCGGGCCCCGAAGGCGTCGCCGCTGCTGTTCGGGTACCGCGGCACCGACCGGCTGGACGTCGAAGCCCTCGAGGACTTACTGCTGCGGGTGTCCCGGCTGTCGGACGACCTGCCGGAGATGGCCCGGCTGGCAATCAACCCGGTCGTCGTCGCTCGCCGGGGGGCTGCGGTGCTCTCGGCCTCGGCCTGGGTGGCTGCACCGCTCGCGCGCACGGACGCCGGGGGCCGCCGGCTCACCTGACACACTGAGCCCATGCCTGATGCCCCGACCGTCGACGCTGTCCTGCGCGCTGCGATCGACCGCAGCGGCTACTACCCAGAGCTGGTGGCGGACGCGCTGCATACGGCGCTGGCGGGGGAGGCGGTGCGCTCGTTCGTCGTGCACCACGAGGCGACCTTCGATCGGGACGAGCTGCGCCGGCACGTCAGTGTGCTTGCGCTCACTCCGACCCGGCTGGTGGTGGCGCATACGGACGAGCACCCGGCGGACGACTCCTGCCCGTCGCCGTATGCGACGACGACCACCGAGGTCGTGCCGGTCAGCAGGGTCGGCTCGGTGGTCGTCAACCGCGTCGTCGCCGAGCCCGCACGGCACGCCGCCGGCGCGCTGCCCCGCGAAGTGGTCCTGACCGTCGGCTGGGGTGCGGTGAGCCGGCTGGAGCTCGAGCCCGCGACCTGCGGTGACCCGGACTGCGACGCCGACCACGGGTATTCAGGCAGCGCGACGTCCGACGACTTCACCATTCGGGTGAGCGCCGCCGCCGACGGCGAGGCGGTGGTGCGCCAGGTGCTCGAATTCGCCCGCGAGCTGTCGGCGGCAACCGCATCCTTCGCGATGCGTTGACCCCACTGGCAGCGCTCATCCCGTCCGTCCTCGCCAACTTGGGAGTGCCAGGCGAGCGCGACGCCGTGGGGCTACGGGACCGGCTCGCTGGTGTACGTCGATGCGCCGTCGTGCTGATCGATGGTCTCGGCTACCGGCAGCTGCGGGCTCGGCCCGACCTGGCGCCGTTCCTGACCTCGCTGCTTAGTGACGGCGACGTGCTCACCGCCGGGTTCCCGTCGACGACCGCGTCGAGCCTGGGGTCGCTCGGCACCGGACTGCTGCCGGGGGCGCACGGCCTGCTCGGCTACCAGGTGCTCGACCCGGCCCGCGACGTCGTCGTGAACGAGCTCAAGTGGGATCCGGAGGTCGACCCGCGGCTGTGGCAGCCGCAACGCACCGTCTTCGAACGGGCGGTGGCGGCCGGGCTCGAGGTGACCCGGGTCGGGCCGGCGGAGTTCGACGGGTCCGGGCTCACCGAGGCGGCGCTGCGTGGTGGCCGCTACGTCGCCGCCGACGGGCTGCGTTCGACCCTGGCGACGACGGTGGAGGCGCTGACGGCGGCAGCGCTGGTGTATGCGTACTGGTCGGCCGTTGACTTCCAGGGCCACCGGTTCGGCGTCGCGTCTTCGCAGTGGTCCACGCAGGTGGCCAGGGTCGACGCGGCGCTGGCCGCTGCCGCCGCGCGCCTGCCCGCTGACGCCGCCCTGCTCGTGACCGCTGACCACGGCATGGTGGACGTGCTCGACAAGGTCGACGTCGACGAGACCCCCGACCTGCGGCGCGGAGTCCGCCACCTCGCCGGCGAGCCACGCGCTCGCTACCTCGTCGTCGAACCCGGCGCCCGAGACGACGTCGCGGCCACTTGGGCGGCGGTCCTCGGCGAGGATTTCCGGGTGGTCCACACGGACGAGGCGGTGGCCGCCGGCTGGTTCGGCCCGACGCCCGCTGCGCACGCGGCGCGGATCGGCGACCTCGTCGTCGTACCCACGGGGGCGGGCGCGGTGGTGGCGAGCCAGGCCGAGCCGCTGGAGAGCAGCCTGGTCGGCTATCACGGCGCGCTGAGCCCGGCGGAGCTGGAGGTTCCGCTGGTGGTGATACGCGGCAGTGCTGGTTGATTCAAGCCATACAGTGCGGCGCATGGCGGAGTTGGTCTTCTTCACCGGGACGATGGACTGCGGCAAGTCCACCTTGGCTTTGCAGACCGATCACAACCGTCGAGCCCGCGGCCTGTCCGGCCTGCTGTTCACCTCGAGGGACCGTGCCGGGAGCGGCCTGATGTCCAGCCGGCTGGGGCTCGAGGTGGCCGCCTTCGAGGTGGACGCGGCGACCGACTTCTGGGCATCGGTGGTGTCGACGCTGCAGGCCGGTGGTCGGGTCGACTACCTGATCTGTGACGAGGCCCAGTTCCTCGAGCCGGAGCAGGTCGACGACCTGGCCCGGATCGTGGACGACCTCGACGTCGACGTCTACGCGTTCGGCATCACGACCGACTTCCAGACCCGGCTGTTTCCCGGCTCTCGCCGCCTGCTCGAGCTGGCCGACCAGGTCCGTGCGCTCCAGGTCGAGGCGCTGTGCTGGTGCGGCGCGCGCGCGACCCACAACGCCCGAACGCAGGCCGGCGTGATGGTGACCGAGGGCGAGCAGGTGGTCGTCGGTGACGTGTACCCAGAAGTCGCCGGCGAGGTCGGGTACGAGGTGCTGTGCCGCCGGCACTACCGACGTCGCATGACTGCCGCGATCGCGCACGCCGCTGCGCTGTCCCCGGACGTGCTGCCGTTCGCCTCGCCATGAGCTCGCTGATCTCAGTCAACGATCTGGCTGCGCTCCTGGGCGACGACGACCTGGTCATCCTCGACGTCCGCTGGCGGTTGCAGGGCCCGTCGGGCCGCGAGTCGTATGCCGCCGGGCATCTGCCGGGCGCCGTCTTCGTCGACCTCGACGCCGACCTGGCCGGGCCGGCCGGGGACGGCGGCCGTCATCCGCTCCCCGACCCAGCCGACTTCGAGGCGGCGATGCGCCGCGCCGGGGTCCGGTCGACATCGCGGGTCGTGGCATACGACGACGGGGACCTCGTCCCGGCCGCACGAGCATGGTGGCTCATGCGGTGGGCCGGCCACGAAGCCGTGCAGGTGCTCGACGGCGGGTATGCGGCGTGGACGGCGGCCGGACGGCCGACCACGGACACGGTCGTGAGCCCCACTCCGGGTGACCTGGTGGTCGTCCCCGGCCAGATGCCGGTCGTGGACGCCGATGGCGCGGCCCGGCTGGCTACCGACGGGGTTCTGGTTGACGCCCGCCAGCCGGTCCGGTTCCGCGGCGAGGCCGAGCCCATCGATCCGGTCGCCGGCCGCATCCCGGGAGCGGTGAACGTACCGGCCACAGCGCTCATCGACGAAGCGGGCCGGCTGCTCGCGCCGGACTCCCTCCATGCGGTCTACGCGGCGGTCGGCGTCAACCCGGACACCAACGTGGGCGCGTACTGCGGCTCGGGCGTCACGGCGGCGCATACGGTCCTCGCGCTCGACCAGCTGGGGATCCGCGCGGCGCTGTACCCGGGCTCGTGGAGCCATTGGATCCGCGACCCCGCTCGACCGGTCGAGCGCGGCTGAGCGAGCGCGTTCCCAGCAACTGTCCATTCGCGTTCAGACCAAGACCGACATGACCGCAAATGCCGGAAAAGTGATCCGGCGAGTGGAGCGTTGCTCGGGCCGAGCGCGGCTGAGCGAACGAAGAAGCTACTCCGACGAGCGCCGGCTGCCGAAGACGATGTCGTCCCAGGACGGGACGCTGGCCCGGCCCTTCTTGCGGGCCGCTACCGGCGCCGAGGTGTCGGTCGCTTCCTCCGACTCGGCGGGCTCGGTGTCGGTTGAAGCCGCCGCGGCCGCGGGTCGATCGAGCGGGATCGTGTCGTGTCGGTCGGACTCATCCGTGGTTTGCACCGCGGACTCGTCAACGAGCTCCTCCTCGTCCGCAGCCGGCCGGCGACCGAACGGCACGACCTGGTCGCGGCTCTCCTCGGCGACCAGCCAGCGCGCCTCGTCGTCGTCCGGCATCAGGTACCGCCCGGCGGAGTCGTACTGCCACAGCGCGTGCCGCGGTCGGTTGGAGGTGACGTAGTCCAGCCGCACCGACCACTTGCCGTCCTCGCGCCGCCATGCGTCCCACTCCAGCGAGGCCGGGTCCACCCCGCGCTCCGCGAGTCGCTCGGTCACCAGCGCGCCCAGCGAGGGTTGGTCGGGCCCGCCGCCGCGGCGGGCCGCAGTGGCCATCGCGGTGTTCAGCACGTGCACCCGTTCGCCGAGCACCGGCCGGGCATACCGTTCGACCCGCTCGACGCTGAGACCGAAGGCCTCGGCGACGTCCTGCACGCTGCCACCGGCCCTGATCGCGGACTGGATGTCGCGCGGGCTGGGCTCATGGTTCATGTCGATCTCCAGCTGTCCGAGGCGGGTGCGGTCGACACGGACGGCGGCACGAAGGCGGTCGTCGAGCGGCACCGCGAAGCGCGCGCCGTCAGCGTCGACGAGGACGACTCGAGCGCCGTCATCGCTCACGCCAACCAGCCGCAGCTCCTGCACCGGCTTCCTCCTCGCCATGCCCTGCACCAGTCCGGGCGGAACGCGGGCGAGCCTACGCCGGGAGGGCTCGGCTGTGTGGCGAGTCGGCGGCGCGCCGCAGGCTCGGCTGCGCGAGCAGCGCCATCGCGGCCGCCGCAACCGAGAAGCCGACCGTCACCCAAAACGCGGCCGAGGCTCCGGACGCGTCGACGATGGGACCGGACAACGAGGCGCCCGCCGCGACGCCGGCCACGAGCCCGGTTGTCTCCCAGGTCAGCCCCTCGGTGAGCATGCTGGCCGGGACCAGCTCCTCGACCAGCGCGATCCCCGAGATCAACGTCGGTGAGATCGCGAAGCCGGCAACGAAGATCAGCGCCGAAAGCACCGGGATGCTGCCCGCGTACGGCAGCGGCACGGACACGACCATCATCGCCGTGCACCCGATCAGGTACTGCAGGCGTAGCGGCGCCCGGGGGTGGATTACGCCGTATGCAAGCCCGGCCAGCATGCTGCCTGCGGCATACACGGCGAGCACCAGACCGGCGGCGCCCGGCTGACCCAGCTCGTCGGCGAACGCGACCACGGTGATCTCGACCGAACCGAAGATGCCGCCGAGCGCGAAGGCCACGAGCACGCACATCGGCAGGCCGGTCTGCCGCAACGCCGAGCCGGCGTGCGTCGCGTGCCGCCGCGGCTGCGGCTCGGTGCTGCGCTGGGCGAGCAGAAGCAACGTGCCGACGCCGACGATGACGGCTGTGGCCAGCAGCGCCCAGTCGGCCCCGACCGTGACGGCGAGCACGATGACCAGCGGCGGACCGGTGATGAAGATCAGCTCGTCGACCACCGCCTCGAGGGAGTATGCGGTCCGCAGCCGATCGGTTCCGCTGAACAGCACGGCCCAGCGGGCACGCACGAACGACCCGACCGCCGGCTGGAAGGCGCCGGCCACCATCGCGGTGAGAAACAGAAACACGGTCGGTGCGTCGACATCCGCCGCGACCACGAGCCCGACCAGCCCGGCCACGTGCAGCACCAGGGAGGGCAGGCCGATCCGGCGCTGCCCGAAGCGGTCGACGAACCGGGCGAGCAGCGGGCCGCCCACCGCCGCCGCGATCGCCAACGTCGCCGACACCGCCCCGGCCAGCCCGTACGAGCCGGTGGCGTTCTCGACCAGCAGGACGGTGCCGATCCCGAGCATCGAGATCGGTAACCGAGCGACGAACCCGGCCGCCGAGAAGCGCCACGCGCGTGGCGCCCGCAGCACCGCGACGTAGGGGTTCGGCATCCCTGGAACCTAACGGGGGAGGATGACGCGGTGAGCCAAGGACGCTACGACTCGGTGCTGCTCGTCTCCTTCGGCGGGCCGGAGGGACCCGACGAGGTGCTGCCGTTCCTTGAGAACGTGACCAGTGGAGTGAACGACGCAGACGGAGCGCAGCGGAGTCGAGGAGATCGCGACCGGGATGGAAGCCGAGGGTGCCCAGGGATCGGCTACTGCAGGTCGCCGAGCACTACCTCGCGCGCGGCGGGGTCAGCCCGATCAACCAGCACAACCGCGACCTGCTCGCGGCCGTGCAGGCGGACTTCGACGGGCACGGCCTCGACCTGCCGGTGTACTGGGGCAACCGCAACTGGCGGCCGTACCTCGCGGACACGCTGCGAGCTATGGCCGATGACGGCCGCCGGCATGCGCTCGCCGTCGTCACCTCCGCCTACTCGTCGTACTCGGGGTGCCGGCAGTACCGCGAGGACCTGGCTGTCGCGCGCGCAACCGTTGGTCAGCGGGCGCCGACCGTCGACAAGGTGCGGCCGTTCTTCGACCATCCGGGGTTCGCGGCGTGCTTCGTCGACACGACGGTTGAGGCGTTGGGCCGGCTCGACGACCGCATCCGCGACGATGCCCGCGTGCTGTTCAGCACGCACTCGCTGCCCCTGGCCATGGCCGAGACCAGCGGACCCAGCGGCGGTGCATACATCGCGCAGCACCGCGCGGTCGCCGATGCGGTCGCGCGCGGCGTCGCCGAGCGGACCGGGCGCACACCCGAGTGGGACCTGGTCTTCCAGTCCCGCTCGGGGCAGCCGTCGCAACCCTGGCTCGAGCCGGATGTGTCGGACCATCTTCGGGTGCTCGCGGACAAGGGGGTGCCGGGCGTGGTCGTGGTACCGATCGGCTTCGTGTCCGACCACATGGAGGTCGTGCACGACCTCGACACCGAGGCGGCCGCGGTGGCCGCGGAGATCGGCCTGCCGTTCGTCCGGGCGGCGACCCCTGGCGTGCATCCGTCGTTCGTTGCGATGGTGCGCGACCTGGTGCTCGAACGAGTCGAGCGCCGTTCGGATGTGTGGTCCTGCTGCCAGCCACACTGCTGCCCGAACCCGCGGGCCGCCGGCTGCCGGTCGTGGCGCAGTGCTGAGCGACCGGGCCGAACCAGTCGACGCAGCCGAGCTGGTCGTCCTCGCCGAACGGGTTGCCCGCGCGGCCGGCGGGTTGCTCGTGCAGCGCCCGGCCGATCTCGGCGTCTCGACGAAGTCGAGCCCAACCGACGTCGTCACCGTCATGGACCGGGCCTCCGAGCGGCTGCTGGTCGAGCACCTGCTCGAGGCCCGCCCCGACGACGGGATCCTCGGCGAGGAAGGTGGCGAGCGATCCGGCGCGTCGGGCGTGCGTTGGCTGCTCGACCCGATCGACGGCACGGTCAACTACCTGTACGGCCTGCGGGAGTGGACCGTCTCGGTCGCGGCCGAAGTCGACGGTGAGGTCGTTGCCGGCGTCGTGCACGCACCTGCCCTCGGTGATACGTATGCGGCCACCCGCGGCGGCGGCGCGACCTGCAACGGCGACCCGATCACGGTCGGGGCGGCCGCGGAGCTCGGGCAGGTGCTGCTGGCCACCGGGTTCGGGTACGACGCTGCGCGGCGGGCGCGGCAGGCGGCGGTCGTGGCATCCGTGCTGCCGCGGGTGCGCGACATCCGGCGGATCGGGGCCGCCTCTCTCGATCTGAGTCTGCTCGCCGCCGGCCGGGTGGACGCATACGTCGAGCAAGGCCTGCAGCCCTGGGACCTGGCGGCGGGCGGGCTGATCGCTCGGGAGGCCGGCGCGCGGGTCGAGGGGCTCCGGGGCGCGGCTGCCGGGCAGGCCATGGTCATCGCCACCCGCCCCGAGCTGTTCGACGACCTGCACGCTCTGCTCATCGAGGCGGGGGTGGACACACTCACCACAGGAGGCACCACATGACGCGTCGCAGCGGACCCGGCAGCGTCGCAGCGCTGGTCACCGGCTGCTCATCCGGCATCGGGCGAGCGACCGCACTGGCGCTGCACGACGCCGGGTATGCGGTGTACGCGACCGCACGCCGGGCCGAGACGCTGCAGGAGCTGGCCGACCGCGGCATCAGCACGCTGGCCCTCGACGTGACCGATGAGTCGTCGATGCAAGCCGCCGTCGACCGGGTGGTTGCGGAACACGGCGCCGTCGGCGTCCTGGTCAACAACGCCGGCTACTCGCTGACCTGCACGGTGGAGGAGGCCAGCATGGACGAGGTCCGGAAGCAGTTCGAGACCAACGTGTTCGGGCTGGCCCGCCTCTGCCAGCTGGTGCTGCCGTCCATGCGGGCCCAGGGCTGGGGGCGCATCATCAACATCGGCTCGATGGGCGGTCGGATCACGCTGCCCGGCGGGGGCTACTACCACGCCAGCAAGCACGCGGTGGAGGCCATCAGTGACGCGCTGCGGCTGGAGACGGCGCCGTTCGGCGTCACGGTGTCCGTGATTCAGCCCGGGCCGGTGCAGTCCGCCTTCGCCGACACGGCGGTCGCGACCATCGACCTCGGCGCCGCTCCCGGTCCGTATGCGGCGTTCAACCACGAGCTCGCGCAGCGGTACGCGACCGCATACTCCGGCAAGTCGGCCGAACGGAACGTGACCCCGGAGGCGGTGGCGAGTGCGGTCCTGCGCGCGGCCGGCGACCACCCGCGCCCGCGGTACGCGGTCGGCGTGGTCGCGAAGTCGCTCATCACCGGGCGTCGGCTGCTGCCGGACGTGGTGTGGGACCGGGTTGTTCGGTCGATCTGGCCCACGCCGCGGAGGTAGCCCGGGTCAGCCGATGAGCCTGAGCTGGTCGCGATACAGCTGGCCGGCCTCGACATAGCCCGCGACCGCCGCGGTGAACGTCCCGGGCTCGACCGCGTTCGGCTTGATCCGCGCCGGCACGCCGAGCGCCATGGCCCGCGCCGGGACTTCGGTGCCGTTCGACACGACCGCGCCAGCGCCCACCAACGCCCCGGTGCGCACCACGACGTGGTGCAGGACGACCGACCCCGAGCCAACCAGGCAGCCGTCTTCGATCGTGCAGCCCTCGAGGTGCGCGTTGTGACCGATGACACAGTCGGAGCCGATGAGGGTCGGCAGGTCGGCGGTGCAGTGGACCACGGTGCCGTCCTGGACCGAAGTGCGCTCGCCGACCTGGATGCGATTGCGGTCCGCGCGAAGCACAGCAGTGGGCCACACGGTTGAGCCGGCGCCGATCTCCACCTGCCCGATCAGCACCGCGTCGGGATGCACCCAGGCGCCCGGATCGATGTGTGGTTCGTGCTGTCCGAGGGCATAGACGGGCACGGTGGTCCTCCGGAATCGACGGCGTGGTCCACGGGTTGTATGTGCGGCATCCTCCTATGCGGCACAATGCCCGCCTCGACGGGCACAAACGAGGAGGGTTCTGCGTTGAGCCCGCACAAGCGCACGATCTGGCCGGAAACCCCCCGAATTGCTCCACCCGGAGGAACGAACCTCAATGGCAACTGATTACGACACTCCGCGCAAGACGGATGAAGAGCTTGCCGAAGAGAGCCTTGATGAACTGAAGGCGCGGCGGGCGGATGCCACGTCCGGCGCGATCGACGTCGACGAGGCCGAGCTCGCTGAGTCCCTTGAGCTCCCCGGCGCCGACCTGTCGAACGAAGAGCTCTCGGTGCGAGTGCTGCCGCGGCAGGCTGACGAGTTCACCTGCTCCCGTTGCTTCCTCGTCCACCACCGCAGCCAGTTGGCCAAGGAGGTCAAGGGTCAACCCGTCTGCGCCGACTGCGCGTGACGAACACGTTCCGCATGTCCGAGCCCGACGGCGACCCCGCGCCTTCGGGCCGGCCCAGCGCGGGCGAGTTGCTGGCGCGGTATTCCGTCGGCAGCGACGACGAGCCGCGCTCGGCAGGTGAGCGGAGCAAGCTCGCCGCGCAGCTGACGGCCGCGCTCGCCCGCAGCGCGCATGCGGCCGGCGCCGGTGCCGTGGCGACGGGTCGCTGGCTTGGCGACCTGCTCATCGAGGCCGCCCCGCACATCCCGGTTCGGGACCTCGAGACCCTGCAACGCCATCACCGAGGGCTACACGGCGACCTGCTGGCAGATTCGCTGTCCCGCAACGCGGCGCGGGCGACCGCGGCCGTGGGCATCGCGGGCGGTGCGCTGTCGGCGGTCAAGTACACCGCGCCGTGGACCCTGCTCACGTTCCCGCTCCAGCTCGCGGTGCAGACCCTTGCGGTCGCAGCCATCGAGGTCAAGCTGGTGGCCGAGCTGCACGAGGCGTATGCGGTGCCCGTGTCCGGCACCGGCTCGCAGCGTGGGACCGCATTTGTCATGGCCTGGGCGAACCGCCGGGGCGTGAACCCAGCCCAGCCGACGTCCCTCCTGAACGTCGTCGGACCGGTCGCACGCCAACAGGTCGGTCGGCGGGTCGCCGCCCGGGCCGGCCTGAACATCGGCACGCTGGCCCCGATGATGGCGGGTGCGGCCATCGGGGGCCGCAGCAACTACCGGCAGACGCAGAAGCTCAGCGACGCGCTCCGGGCGGACCTGCGGCGCCGGGCGCCGCTGACCGGCGGCCTGACCGGCCGGGTGGTGAACCGGCTGCTCGACCCGCGCAGACGCCGCGGGTCTACGACGCCCCCGGCTTAGCCCACTTCCGCGCGGCGGCGCGGTTCAGGCCCAGCCGCGTGACCCCAGCCACCACACCGGTCGTCGCCGCGAACGCCGCTGCTTCCTTCCACGACGTCTCCTGGTCTTCGGGGCTTTCCGGCGGCCGCTTGCCGGCCGCGGTCACCCAGACGAAGTCGACGGCCTTCTTTGCGGCCATCGTGCTGGCGACCGTGGTCAGAGCCGTGACGATCTGCCAGGAACGGTCCCCTCGTGTCCGCGCCACGGACTCCTCCTCGTCGATGGACTGTGTGTGCAGTGTGCCCAGCCTGCCCGATGCTCAGGGCGCTGAACCGTCAGTCTGTCCACGTTGGGCATCGCGGGCCTCGATCAGCGCGTCGGCGAGCCGGTCCGGATGCCGGGTCGTGACATACCAGTACGGCGTCGGGTCGACCCGGTCGACCAGGTCGACCCGGACGGCGGTCGGCACCCAGCCCTTGAGGTAGAGGTACGCGCGGGGGTCCGCGTCCCGCCCGCGCGTCCGAGCAGCGTCGCGGCTGTCGAGTGCGGCCACCCGGCCCACCGACGTGAGCGGCAGGTGGGCGCGGCCTGCGACCAGCCGGTCGAGATCGACGCGCACACGCCCCGCCTCGGCGACCAGCAGGCCAAGCGCGACCGCCGCGGCCAGCGCGAACACCGCCCAGCCGACCGGTGCGCCGAGGGCGGCGCCGAACGCGATCCCGAGACTCGACGCGAGCAGGAACGCCACCCCCCAGACCCACACCGGGACGAACAGCCGCTCGTCATACACCACCTGGCTCGCCGGGGTCACCCCCAGAGCCTGCCAGGCGGTTCGCTCTCCCGGCGTAGGGTCGCGTCCGTGACTGCCACCGCCGACGTGTCACTGCCGCCCCGGCACCCCGATGCGCCCGCTCCCGGGTCGAGGATCCCCGCGCACTATGCGTTTTGCTTCGGCTGTGGCGTGGATCACTCCACCGGCCTGCACCTGCAGGTCACGGCCGGCGAAGGGCTGACGCTCACTGCCGAGTTCACCGTGACCGAGCACCATCAGGGCGCGCCCGGGCTGGCGCACGGCGGCCTGCTCAGCGCGGCCTTCGACGAGTCCATGGGTGCGCTCAACTGGCTGATCCGGATCCCGGCGGTGACCGGGCGGCTCGAGACCGACTTCCGCCGACCCGTTCCGGTCGGCCGCACGCTGTTCATCAGCGCGATGGTCAAGGGGCAGACCGGGCGCAAGGTGTTCACCACCGCCGAAGGGCGGCTCGACTCAGCGGATGGCCCGCTCGCCGTCACGGCAGCGGCGACCTTCATCACCGTCGGGCTCGAGCACTTCCGGTCGCACGGCCGGCCGGAGGACGTCGCGAAGGCGATCGCCGACGACCGGACCCGAGCGGTCCGCCGTGAGTTTGAGGTCAACCCGTGACCGATGGCTCGGTCGACGTGCTGATCACCCGGGTCCAGCCGGCGGCCCAGTTGCCGGCGTATGCGCACGCGGGCGACGCGGGCGCCGACCTGCATACGACCGTGGGCTGCGTCCTCGCGCCGAGCGAACGCGCACTGTTGCCGACCGGGGTGGCGATTGCGCTGCCGCGCGGGTATGCCGCCTTCGTGCATCCGCGGTCCGGGCTTGCCGTGCGCTACGGGGTGAGCCTGGTGAACGCGCCGGGCACCGTCGACGCCGGGTTCCGGGGCGAGATCCAGGTCAGCGTGATCAACCTCGACCCGCGGGAGCCGGTGGTGTTCGAGGCGGGTGACCGGATCGCGCAGCTGGTCATCCAACGGGTCGAGCGCGCGCGCTTCCACGAGGTCGAGCGGTTGCCGGGTTCGGACCGGGGTGCGGGAGGATTCGGGTCGACCGGAGTGTCGACCGGAGTGTCTGTCGGTGCGTCAGTTTCAGAGGGGGAGTAACGGATGTTCCGTCGACGACGGCGCGCAGCCGAAGAGGGCGTCGAGGGCGAAGTCGAGGCGGCGCCGGTCGAGCCCGAGCCGGGAGAGCCGGAGCTGCACACGCTTCGCTCGCGTTCCGATGGCCCGTGGGACTCGGAAGAGGAGGGCCGGCCCGGCGACGACCGGCCGCAGCTCGACTTGGGCGCGCTGCGCATCCCCGGCGCGCCGGGAATGGAGATCCGGGTCGACGTCGACCAGGCCAGCCAGCGTCCGGTCGCCGTGAACTTGGTGATGGGCCAGGGTGCGTTGCAGCTGCAGGCGTTTGCCGCGCCGCGGACGTTGGGGCTGTGGGACGAGATCCGGGAGGAGCTGCAGACCGGGCTGACCGCGCACAAGGGTTCGCCCCGCGAGGCCGACGGCCCGTTTGGCCCAGAGCTGTATGCGACCGTCACCGCGAACGCGCCGGACGGCAAGACGGTGAGCCAGCCGGTGCGCTTCATCGGCGTTGATGGTCCGCGCTGGTTCCTGCGCGGGGTGCTCTCCGGCCGGGCGCTGACCGACCCCGGGCTCGCGAACCGCTTGATCGACGTGTTCCGCGGCGTCGTGGTGGTCCGTGGCCAGGAGGCCATGCCGCCGCGCGAGCTGCTGGCGCTGCGACTTCCGACGCCCGGCCCGGCCGCTGGCGCCGGCCAGGATGCTCCCGAGTCGTCCACCACGGTCGTCGACGACCTCAACCCGTTCGAGCGCGGCCCGGAGATCACCGAACGCCGGTGATCCCGTTTGCCTCGCGCCGTTACCCTTGACCGGTGACCGAGTCGAAGGCGGGCTTCCGCGGGCTGCTCAAGCGGATGGCCAGCAGCCGCGATGAGCAGGCGGCGGCCGAGCTGCGGCAGGACGTGGACATCACGGCCGGCCAGACTCCGCTGACCGAGTGCGCCAACGGCACCCGCGTGTCCGTAGCCGGCCGGCTCACCACGGTGACGCTGCGGCCGCGCGCCGGGGTCCCCGCCCTCGAAGCCGAGCTGTTCGACGGTTCCGGCCGGGTCGATGTGGTGTGGCTCGGCCGACGGCGCATCGGCGGCATTGAGCCTGGTCGGCGGATCGTCGTGCACGGTCGGATCACCGACCAGCAGGGCCGGCGCATGATCTTCAACCCGTCATACGAGCTCAAACCATGAGCGAGGCGCCCAAGTCGCGACCGTCGTGGCAGGACCAGCTGCCGCAGAGCCCGCAGCAGATGAGCGAGATGATGGGCGGCCCGCGCGGCATCCTCGACGCCGGCATCCCCGGCATCCTGTTCGCGATCGTCTACGGCCTCAACGGCCAGGACCTGGACAGCGCGCTGTGGGCGGCGATCGGGTGCGGTGTCCTGCTGTTCGTCGTGAGCCTGCTGCAGCGGCGCAGCGTGCAGCACAGTATCGGCGGCCTGGTCGGCGTCGGCATCATGGCATTCGTCGCGTCCCGCACCGGACGGGCCGAGGACTTCTTCCTGCCCAGCGTGCTCAAGAACGCCGCCTATGCCAGCGCCTACCTGGTCTCGATCCTGGTGCGATGGCCGTTGATCGGGGTGCTGCTGGGCTTCGTCCTCGGGGAAGGGACGTCATGGCGACAGGACCCGGTGCGGCGCAAGGTCTACACCCAGGCGTCCTGGGTCTGGGTCGGCGTCTTCGGCCTGCGGGTGGCCGTGCAGCTGCCGCTGTACCTCGCCGGCGCCGTCACCGCGCTCGGCATCGTCAACATCCCGCTGGGCATCCCGCTGTTCGCCGCCGGCGCCTGGCTGACCTGGCTCCTGGTCAAGCGGGTCCCAACGACCAAGCCCCACCCAGCCGAGGATTCGGGCGAAGCCGTGCAGCTGTCAGACGAATCGCGCCACCCGTGACGCGGATCGCCTGACAACCCCGGTTAGGCGGACTCGGCGCGCCGGTGCGGCGAGAGCAGCTCCTCCAGGTCCGACTCCCGGTCGGGCGAGCAGACGAACAGCAGCTCATCACCCGCCTCGAGCGGGTCGTCCTTGCTCGGCGTGATCACCCGCGACGCGCGGATGATCGTCACCAGCGAGGCGTCGCTGGGCCATGGCACGTCGCCGACCCGCACACCGGCATACGGCGACGAGGCGGGCAGGGTGAGCTCGACCAGGTTCGCGTTGCCCTGACGGAACGTGAACAGGGTCACCAGGTCACCGACCGAGACAGCTTCCTCGACGAGCGCGCTGAGCATCCGCGGGGTGGAGACGGCGACGTCGACCCCCCAGGCATCGCTGAACAGCCACTCGTTCTTCGGGTGGTTGACCCGGGCCACCACCCGGGGGACGCCGAACTCCGTCTTCGCGAGCAGCGACACCACCAGGTTGACCTTGTCGTCGCCGGTCGCCGCAATGACGACTTGGCAGCGTTGCAGGCCGGCCTCCTCTAGCGTGGCCAGCTCGCAGGCGTCGGCGAGCATCCACTCGGCACCACTGATCGACTCCGGCCGAATGCACGACGGATCCTTGTCGATCAGCAGGACGTCATGGCCGTTCTCGACCAGCTCCGCGGCGATGGAACGCCCGACCTTGCCCGCGCCGGCGATCGCCACCCTCATCGCACACCCCCTGGCTCCGCGCCCAGGACCGACTCGACCCGGCCGACGTCCCGCTCACGCACGATCAGGTGCAGCAGGTCGCCCTCCTGCAGGACCGTCTCGTCGGTGGGCAGCACGCCCTCGCCGAACCGGCTGAGGAAGGCCACCCGAACCGGCGTCGCCTTCTCGACCTCGCGCACGGGCCGGCCGATCCAGGCCGGGTGCGTGTGCACCTCGGCCAACCGGACAGTGCCGCTGGCGTCGGACCACTCGACCGTGGCCCCCTCGGGCAGCAGGCGGCGCAGCATCTGCTCCGTCGTCCAGCGCACGGTCGCAACGGTCGGGATGCCGAGTCGCTGGTAGACCTCGGCCCGCTTCGGGTCGTAGATCCGGGCGACGACATGCTCGACCGCGAACGTCTCCCGGGCCACCCGCGCGGAAATGATGTTGGAGTTGTCGCCGCTGCTCACGGCGGCAAAAGCCTTGGCCTCTTCAATGCCGGCCTCGACGAGGGCGTCGCGATCGAACCCGACGCCGGTGATAGTCCGTCCGCCGAAGTGCGTGCCGAGCCGACGGAAGGCGTTTCGGTCCTGGTCGACGACGGCAACGCTGTGGCCGGAGTCGTCCAGTCGGTGGGCCAGCTCGGCCCCCACCCGACCACAGCCCATGATGACGATGTGCACGGCATCCAGCCTGCCAGAGTCCGAGCGATTGGACTCACCCCTAGCATCAGTCAACGTGTCCACGCTCAGCGACGCGACGAAGCGGGTCCTGCTCGGCCGGGCACTGCGCAGCGAGCGGCTGCACGAGACGCTGCTGCCGAAACGGATCGCGCTGCCGGTCTTCGCCAGCGACGCGCTGTCGTCCAATGCCTACGCGACCCAGGAGATCCTGCTCGTCCTGTCGCTCGGCGGGTTCGCGTACTACAGCACCTACGGACCATGGGTCGCCGCCGGGGTGGTGCTCATCTACTTCGTCGTCGTCGCGTCCTACCGGCAGAACGTCCACGCCTACCCGAGCGGCGGTGGCGACTACGAGGTTGTGACGACCAACCTCGGTCGGCGGGCCGGGGTCTTCGTCGCAAGCGCACTGATGGTCGACTACACGATGACGGTCGCGGTCTCGATCGCCGCCGCCGTCGACAACCTCGGCTCCGCATATGCAGCGGTGGACGAGCATGCCGTCGCGATGTCGATCGGGCTGATCACCCTGCTCACGGTGATGAACCTGCGCGGCGTCCGCGAGAGCGGGACCCTGTTCGCCATCCCCACGTACGGGTTCATGCTCGGCATCTTCGGCATGGTCGGGTACGCGCTGTGGCGGATCGCGCAGGGAGACGAGCTGCAGGCGCCGAGCGCGGACTGGGAGATCGTCCCGGAGGACACCTTCGCCGGCCTGGCCCTGCTGTTCATCGTGGCCCGCGCCTTCTCCTCGGGCACGACGGCACTGACCGGGGTCGAGGCGATCAGCAACGGCGTCCCTGCGTTCCAGGAGCCGAAGTCGCGCAACGCTGCGACGACGCTGCTGCTGCTCGGCCTGATCTCGATGACGATGTTCGTCTCGATCACCTGGCTGGCGCTGTACACCGACGTCAAGTACGTCGAGATCCCCGAGGACCTGGTCGGCCTGCCGGAGGGGGAGGTGCAGCAGACCGTGATCGCACAGGTGGCCGACGCGGTTTTCGGCGGCTCGTCGCTGGGCTTCTACTACGTCTCGTTCGCGACCGCGCTGATCCTGGTGTTGGCGGCGAACACCGCGTTCAACGGCTTCCCGGTGCTCGGCTCGATCCTGGCCCGCGACGGCTACCTGCCGCGACAGCTGCATACCCGCGGCGACCGGCTGGCCTTCAGCAACGGCATCGTGTTGCTGGCCGTGATGGCCGGGCTGCTCATCTGGGCGTTCGACGCCCAGGTCACCCAACTGATCCAGCTCTACATCATCGGCGTCTTCGTCTCGTTCACCTTGAGCCAGCTCGGGATGATCCGGCACTGGACACGGCTCCTGCGCACGGAGGACCGGTCCGACCGACGACGGCACATGGTGCGCTCGAGGGTGATCAACTCGGTCGGGTTCGTCCTGTGCGGGACCGTGCTCGTGATCGTGCTGGTCACGAAGTTCACCAAGGGCGCATGGATCGTGTGTATCGCGATGCCGTTGCTCTACTGGCTGATGATGTCGATCCGGCGGCACTACGACCGGGTTCGACAGGAGCTGGTCGTGGACGACAGCGATGCCACGACGCTTCCGTCGCGGGTGCACGCGGTGGTGCTGGTCTCGAAGATCCACCGGCCCACAATGCGGGCACTGGCGTATGCGCGCGCGACTCGGCCGACCACGATCGAGGCGATCACCGTCGACGTCGACCCGCCCGACACGGCGAGCCTGCAGCGCGAGTGGGATCAGCGCGGGATTCCAGTCCCGCTCAAGGTGCTCGACTCGCCCTACCGCGAGGTCACCCGGCCGTTGATCGACTACGTCAGATCGATTCGGCGGGAGAGCCCACGCGACGTCGTCATGGTCTACATCCCGGAGTACGTCGTCGGCCGCTGGTGGGAGCAGCTGCTGCACAACCAGAGCGCGTTGCGGCTCAAGGGCCGGTTGTTGTTTACCCCCGGGGTCATGGTCGCGTCTGTGCCGTGGCAGCTGCGGTCGTCCGAAGGCCTGGAGGACCGGCCGGAGGCGCCGGGGCCCGGTGCGATCCGCCGCGGCGAGCTGTGACCCCGGAGCCGGCGTCCTTGGTCGGCGTTCGGCTGGAGGTGGACGTCGGCAACGTGGCCCACGGCGGGCACTGCGTCGCTCGACACGAGGGTCGGGTGGTGTTCGTCCGGCACGCCCTGCCCGGGGAGCGGGCGGTCGTCCAGGTCACCGAAGGGCACGAGGGGTCGCGCTTCCTCCGGGCCGACGCGGTTTCGGTGATCACCGCGTCCGACGACCGGGTGGTCCCCCCGTGCCGGTATGCGCATCCGGGCGGCTGCGGCGGCTGCGACTGGCAGCACGCGGCCATCGCTGCGCAACGTCGGCTGAAGGCAGCGGTCGTCATCGAGCAGCTGCAACGCCTCGGTGGTGTCGAGGTCCACGTTGAGGTGGAGGCCGTGCCCGGTGACGTCGAGGGGCTCGACTGGCGGACCCGAGTGCAGTACGCCGTGGACGCGGACGGGCGCCTCGGCTTCCGGCGGCATCGCTCGCACACCATCGTGCCCGTCGACGACTGCTTGATCGCGCATCCCCTGGTGCGTGCGTCCGGCGCGACCGCGCATACCTGGGTCGACCGGGAGTCGGTGGAGGTGATCGCCGCACCAAGCCATGACCGCGTGCTGGTGCTGCCGGAACCGGCGGGCAAGGCGGACAAGGCGAGCAAGCCCGGGCACCTCACCGAACGCGCGGCCGGTCGCGACTGGCGGGTCAGCGGATCCGGGTTCTGGCAGGTGCACCCGGGTGCGGCGGATGCACTGGTCAACGCGGTCCTCGGCGCGCTCGATGTCTCGATGGGGGAGGCGGCGGTGGACCTGTACTCCGGCGTCGGCCTGTTCGCCGGGGTGCTCGGCGAGCGGGTCGGGCCGCTCGGCTCGGTGGTGGCGGTGGAGTCGTCGGCGAGCGCCCTCCGGGACGCCCGCCGCAACCTGCACGACCTGCCTCAGGTCCGGCTCGTGCATGCCCGCGTCGACCGGTGGCTGCGGCCGGGCGACCATCGTCCGGCGCGTGCCGACGTCGTCGTCCTCGACCCACCGCGCTCCGGCGCAGGCCGTCGGGTGGTCGAGGAGGTTGCGGGTCTGACACCGCGCGCCATCGCGTATGTCGCCTGCGACCCGGCGGCGCTCGGCCGGGACACCGCATACCTGCGGGACGGCGGATATCGCCTGACGGCCCTGCGCGCGTTCGACCTGTTCCCGATGACGCACCACGTGGAGTGTGTCGCCCTCTACCTGATATCTTGACGTCAAGATACTTTGGAAAGCGGCAGGATGGGCGCGCCGGCGCGTGATCGACGACGGAGGAGTCAGACGTGAGCAACGTGAACAGCTTCGGGGCCAAGGGCGACCTGACGGTTGGCGACACGAGCCACGAGATCTACCGGCTGTCCGCCGTCGAGGGCGCGGACCGGCTGCCGTACTCGCTGAAAGTGCTACTGGAGAACCTGCTGCGCACCGAGGACGGCGCGAACATCACCGCCGACCACGTTCGCGCGCTCGGCCAGTGGGACCCGACCTCGGAGCCGGACACCGAGATCCAGTTCACGCCGGCGCGCGTGATCATGCAGGACTTCACCGGCGTGCCCTGCGTCGTCGACCTGGCCACGATGCGTGAGGCGGTGCAGGACCTCGGCGGCAACGCCGACCGGGTCAACCCGCTCGCGCCGGCCGAGCTGGTCATCGACCACTCGGTGATCGCCGACTTCTTCGGGCGGCCGGACTCCTTCGAGCGCAACGTCCAGCTCGAGTACGAGCGCAACAAGGAGCGCTACCAGTTCCTGCGCTGGGGGCAGAGCGCGTTCGACGAGTTCAAGGTCGTGCCGCCGGGCACCGGCATCGTGCACCAGGTCAACATCGAGTACCTGGCGCGGGTGGTGATGGTGCGCGACGGCAAGGCATACCCGGACACCGTGGTCGGCACCGACTCGCATACGACCATGGTCAACGGCCTCGGCGTGCTCGGCTGGGGCGTCGGCGGCATCGAGGCGGAGGCCGCGATGCTCGGCCAGCCGGTGTCGATGCTGATCCCGCACGTCGTCGGCTTCAAGCTCTCGGGCGAGCTGCCCGAGGGAGCAACGGCGACCGACCTGGTGCTGGTCATCACCGAGATGCTGCGCCACCGCGGCGTGGTCGGGAAGTTCGTCGAGTTCTACGGCCCCGGCGTCGCCGCGGTGCCGCTCGCGAACCGCGCGACGATCGGCAACATGAGCCCGGAGTACGGCTCGACCTGCGCGATCTTTCCGATCGACGCGGAGACCATCCGCTACCTGCGCTTCACCGGTCGGCCCGACGAGCAGGTCGCGCTGGTTGAGGCATACGCCAAAGAGCAGGGCCTGTGGCACGATCCGGCGGCCGAGCCGGTCTACTCCGAGACCATCGAGCTGGACCTGTCGACGGTCGTGCCGTCGATCGCCGGCCCGAAGCGGCCGCAAGACCGGGTGTCGCTGTCGGAGGCCAAGCAGCGCTTCCGCGCCACGATCGGCGACTACGTCTCCGACGTCGACGAGGCCGAGCTCGAGTCTTTCCCGGCATCCGATGCGCCCGCATCCAACTCGCCGCGCCCGTCCAGGCCGGTGCCGGTCACGGTGGATGGGGTCGCCACCGAGGTCGACCACGGGTCGGTGGTCATCGCGTCGATCACGTCGTGCACGAACACCTCCAACCCGTCGGTGATGCTCGGTGCCGCGCTGCTGGCGAAGAAGGCGGTCGAGCGCGGGCTGCTCCGCAAGCCCTGGGTGAAGACGTCGCTGGCGCCGGGCTCGCAGGTGGTCACCGACTACTACGAGCGGTCCGGACTGGTGCCATACCTGGACAAGCTCGGGTTCAACCTCGTGGGCTACGGCTGCACCACGTGCATCGGCAACAGCGGGCCACTGCCCGAGGAGGTCTCGGCTGCCGTGCAGGCCAACGACCTGGCCGTGGTCTCCGTGCTCTCCGGCAACCGCAACTTCGAGGGCCGGATCAACCCCGACGTCAAGATGAACTATCTGGCCTCGCCGCCGCTGGTGGTCGCATACGCGATCGCCGGGACCATGGACTTCGACTTCGCGACCGACCCGCTCGGTCACGACGAGGCCGGCGAGCCGGTGTACCTGCGCGACATCTGGCCCGCGCCGGCCGAGATCGAGGCAACGATCGACGAGTCGATCGGCTCGGACATGTTCACCGAGCGGTATGCGGACGTGTTCACCGGCGACGAGCTGTGGGCGGCGCTGCCCACGCCGACCGGGAGCACGTTCGAGTGGGATCCCGACTCGACGTACGTGCGCAAGCCGCCGTACTTCGAGGACATGCCCGCGCAGCCGGCGCCGGTGGAGGACATCAGCGGCGCGCGCGTGCTCGCGAAGCTCGGTGACTCGGTGACCACCGACCACATCAGCCCGGCCGGCGCGATCAAGGCGGACTCACCGGCCGGCCGCTACCTCACCGACCACGGAGTTGGCCCGCGGGACTTCAACTCCTACGGTTCACGCCGAGGCAACCACGAGGTGATGATCCGCGGCACGTTCGCGAACATCCGGCTGCGCAACAAGCTGCTCGAAGGCGTGGAGGGCGGCTTCACCCGCGACTTCACGCGCGACGGCGAGCAGACCACGATCTTCGAGGCGGCACAGTCGTACGCCGCCGCGGGCATTCCGCTGGTCGTGCTGGCCGGCAAGGAGTACGGCTCCGGGTCCTCCCGTGACTGGGCCGCCAAGGGGACTGCGCTGCTCGGCGTTCGCGCGGTCATCGCGGAGTCCTACGAGCGAATCCACCGGTCGAACCTGATCGGCATGGGCGTACTGCCGTTGCAGTACCCCGCGGGGAAGACCGCCGACTCCCTCCGTTTGACTGGTGACGAGGTGTTCTCAGTGACCGGCGTGACCGGTCTGAACGACGGCGGTACGCCGCAGACGGTCGCCGTGCGGGCGGAGAAGGCCGACGGGTCGGCCGTCGAGTTCGACGCCAGGCTGCGGATCGACACGCCGGGCGAGGCGGACTACTACCGGCACGGCGGCATCATGCAGTTCGTCCTGCGTCAGCTCGCTGCCTCCTGAACACGACCACGCCGCCGGGGTGGCCCCGGGAGGTCCGGCCGCCGGCCGCGTCGGGGTGGGAACGGTCGGCGGTCGCCTGGCTGCTCGACCAGTGCCCGGCCGACTACCGCGGTTACGACGTGCTGCGCCGGCACCCGGTCGTCCTGGCGCGGTTCGCGTCCCGATACGTCGACGGGGCGCTGGCCGCGAGCCGCACCGCATACGCGACTCTGCGGGCAGATCTGCGGGATCAGGTGGCAGCCGAGGTGCTCGCCGAGGCGCTCACCGCGTGCGAGCGCGAGGGCGCCCGGCTGCTCGCGACGCAGCGCGCGGTCGGGTTGGTCGAGGAGGCGTTGCGCGGCAAGCGGTTCGTCCCTCGGCTGTGATGCAGCTCCAACTGCCTAAGGTGGCCGTCGTGACGCTGGTCGCCGGCATCGACTCCTCGACGCAGTCCGTGAAGGTCCTCGTATGCGACGCCGCGACCGGCGAGGTCGTTCGCGAAGGGCGGGCAGCGCACCCCGACGGCACGGAGTGCCCGCCGTCCGCGTGGTGGGCCGCGTTGACCGACGCTGCAAGCGGACTGCTCGACGACGTCGCGGCGGTCTCCGTCGCCGGGCAGCAGCACGGCATGGTGCTGCTCGACGATCAGGGCGAAGTCGTTCGGCCGGCGCTGCTGTGGAACGACACCCGCTCGGCGCAGGCGGCCGACGACCTGGTTCGCGAACTCGGCGGGCCGCAGGCGTGGGCCGACGCGGTCGGGTCGGTGCCGCTGGCCTCGTTCACGGTGACCAAGCTGCGCTGGGTCGCCGACCACGAGAAGGACGAGGCCGAGCGGGCGGCCCGGGTCGTGCTCCCGCACGACTGGCTCAGCTGGCGGCTGGCCGGTGGCGTCTGACGAGCCGACGACGGACCGGGGCGACGCGTCCGGCACGGGCTACTGGTCGCCGGCGCATGGTGCGTACCGCCACGACCTGCTCGAGCTCGCGTTCGGCCGGTCGCTCGAGGTCCCGCGGGTCGCGACGCCGGCCGAGATCGTCGGGCACACGAGCAATGGGGCTGCGGTCGCCGCCGGCACCGGGGACAACATGGGTGCCGCGCTCGCCCTCGGTTTGCGCAGCGGCGACGTCGCGATCTCCCTCGGCACGTCTGGCACGGTGTTCGCGGTCGCCGACCAGCCGAGCGCCGACGGCTCCGGCCTCGTGGCCGGGTTCGCCGATGCCACCGGTCGGTTTCTGCCGCTTGCCTGCACGCTGAACGCCGCCCGCGTGCTCACCAGCACGGCGACGATGCTCGGCGTCGACCTCGACCGGCTGAGCGCGCTGGCGCTGGACGCGCCCGCCGGCGCGGACGGTCTGGTGCTGCTGCCCTACCTCGACGGTGAGCGGACGCCGAACCTGCCCGACGCGACCGGACAGCTGGTCGGCCTCACCCGCAGCGCGATGGTCCCGTCGACCGTCGCGCGGGCCGCGATCGAAGGGATGCTCTGCGGGCTCGCGGACGCCTACGACGCCGTGCTCGCTGCCGGCGTCGAACCGCAGCGGGTGCTGCTGGTCGGTGGGGCTGCGCGCTCACTGGCGGTGCAGCGCATCGCGGCCGCGATTCTCGGCCGACCGATCACGATCCCGGAGCCGGGGGAGTACGTGGCGCTCGGTGCGGCGCGGCAGGCGGCGTGGGCGGTCAGCGGTGAATCCGAGCCGCCCCGGTGGCCAACGTTGTCGCTCGCGACGGTCGAGTCAGCGCCGACTCCGGACGTCCGCGCGGCCTACGCCGACGCGCGAAGGGCCGCATACGGGACTCTGAAGCCGTGACATCCCGGTGTCGGCCGCGTGACGCAATTGTTATCGGCTCCGACGAATTCACCGGCAGTTTACGTTGCGGCAGACAGCGCGAATCCATATGTTCGGGCCGACAACAATCTCGGCCGGAAGGTATGTATGAGCCAGGCGGCACTCGAGCCGGCGCCGGAGCACAAGTTCGCGTTCGGCCTGTGGACCATCGGACATCCTGGTCGTGACCCGTTCGGCGACGTCGTCCGGCCGCCGATCGACCCCGCCGACTTCGTCCGGGGACTGGCCGACATCGGCGCGTGGGGAGTCAGCTTCCACGACGACGACCTGCTGCCGTTCGGCGCGTCGGACAGCGAGCGGGAAGCGGTGCTCAAGCGGTTCCGGCACGCGCTCGACGACACCGGCATCGTCGTCTCGATGGCGACGACCAACCTGTTCTGGCACCCGGTGTTCAAGGACGGCGCGTTCACGGCCAACGACCCCTCGATCCGGCGGTACGCGATCCAGAAGGTGATGCGCAACCTGGACTTGGCGGCGGAGCTCGGCGCCGAGACCTACGTGTTCTGGGGCGGCCGCGAAGGCGTCGAGGCGATGGCCGCGAAGAACCCCGCGGATGCGCTCGACCGGTACAAGGAGGCCCTCGACTTCCTGATGGGCTACTGCATCGACCAGGGGTACCCGATGCGGTTCGCCCTGGAGCCAAAGCCCAACGAGCCGCGCGGCGACACGTTCCTGCCGACCGTGGGGCACTGCCTGGCGTTCATCGAGTCCCTCGAGCACAGCGAACGCGTCGGGCTCAACCCCGAGGTCGCGCACGAGACCATGGCCGGCCTGTCCTTCTACCAGGGCGTCGCGCAGGCGTTGTGGCACGGCAAGCTGTTCCACATCGACCTGAACGCGCAGAAGATCGGCCGGTACGACCAGGACCTGCGGTTCGGCTCCGAGGGCATCAAGGACGCGTTCTTCCTGGTCCGACTGCTCGAGTCCGGCGGCTACGACGGTCCCCGTCACTTCGACGCCCGGCCGTACCGGGTCGAGCACGGCGAAGGAATCTGGGACTTCGCGCGCGGCTGTATGCGGACCTACCTCGCGCTGGCCGAGAAGGCGCGAGTCTTCGACGCCGACTCGGTGGTCCAGGCGGCCATGGCTGACTCCGGCGTGTTCACGCTGGGCGAGCCGAGCGTGGGCGCATACAGCCAGGAGGCGGCGCAGCGTGTGCGGGAGGAGGTGTTCGACCTCGAGACGCTCGCGAACCGCGGCTACCGCAACGAGCGGCTCGACCAGCTGGTCATCGACCGGATCCTCGGTCTGTAGGCATCAGATCTCGGGCATCACAAGAGAGGAACATCGGAATGCGGATGCGCAAGGGAAGCGTGATCGTCGCACTCATCGCGGCAGCGAGCCTCGTGCTCGCCGGCTGTGGTGGCGATGACGACGACGGCGGCGACGACACGGGTAGCGGCGAGACTCCTGAGGGCAAGGTCGGCGTGATCCTGCCGGACACCAGGTCGTCGGCCCGCTGGGAGACGAATGACAAGCCATTCCTCGAGGCGGCGTTCGAGGCGGCTGGCGTCGAGGCGGACATCCAGAACGCGCAGGGTGACAAGGCGCAGTTCCAGACGATCGCGGACGGGATGCTGAACAGCGGGGTGACGGTCCTGCTCATCGTCAACCTGGACTCGGAGACCGGCACCGCGGTCATCAACAAGGCCAAGGACCAGGGCGTGCAGGTCATCGACTATGACCGGCTGACCCTCGGCGGCGGGGCGAGCTACTACGTCTCGTTCGACAATGTCGCGGTCGGCACGACCATCGGTGAAGGCCTGGTGAAGTGCCTGACCGACTCCGGCAAGACGTCCGGGTGTCCGGGTCGCGATGCTCAACGGCTCGCCGACCGACAACAACGCGACCCTGTTCAAGCAGGGCTACGAGGCGGTCATCAACGAGAACGGCTACGAGGTTGTCGCCGACCAGGCCGTGCCCGACTGGGACAACACTCAGGCCGGCACGATCTTCGAGCAGATGTATGCCGAGACCAGCGGCGGCATTGACGGTGTTGCGGCAGCGAACGACGGCCTCGGCGGCGCAGCCATCTCCGTGCTCGCGCGCAACGGCGTCGCCGGCACGGTGCCGGTCACCGGTCAGGATGCGACCGATGAAGGGCTGCAGCGGGTGCTGCTCGGCACGCAGTGCATGAGCGTGTACAAGGCGGTCAAGAAGGAGGCGGATGCGGCGGCAGAGCTGGCGATCCACCTGATCAACGGCGACACGGATGCTGCCGACGCGTTGGCTTCGGGGACCACCGAGGACACGGAGCTGGGCACCGACGTTCCATCGGTCCTGCTCGAGCCGGAAGCGATCTACCCGGACAACGTCGCGACCGTGGTCGAAGACGACGTTCACGACCGCGGAGCGGCTCTGCACCACTCCGGAACTCCAGGCCAAGTGCACGGAGTTCGGCGTCTCGTAGTCGAGCGCAGAGTGCGAGGCACGGCCGTCCAACCACGTGGGCGGTCGTGCCTGGCACACCGACCGGCACCGCAGTATCCCACTGACCTACAGCGAGGGAACATGAGCGTGCATACCGAGGCGTCGTCGACGGCGGCGGTCGTCGACCAGGACCGACCACTGTTGTCGCTGCGCAAGGTCAGCAAGCACTTCGGCGCCGTCCAGGTGCTCAAGGACGTCGACTTCGACGCGTACCCCGGTCAGGTCACCGCGCTGGTGGGCGACAACGGCGCCGGCAAGAGCACGCTGATCAAGTCGGTCGCCGGCATCTACGCCTTCGACGAAGGCGAGTACTTGTTCGAGGGTGAGCCGGTCTCGGTGCACGATCCGAAGCACGCCAACGCGCTCGGCATCGAGGTCGTGTACCAGGACCTGGCGCTGTGCGACAACCTCGACGTCGTTGCCAACATGTACCTGGGCCGGGAGTCCAAGAACGGCATCGTGCTCGACGAGTCGACTATGGAGCACCAAGCGCGGCCGAGACGCTGCAAGGGCTGTCTGTGCGCACGCTCAAGTCGATCCGGCAGAACGTCGCGAGCCTGTCCGGTGGGCAGCGGCAGACCGTCGCCATCGCACGAGCCGTGCTCTGGAACAGCAAGCTCGTCATCCTCGACGAGCCGACCGCCGCCTTGGGTGTGGCGCAGACCGAGCAGGTGCTCAACCTCGTGCGCCGACTCGCGGACAACGGGCTCGGCGTCGTGCTGATCTCGCACAACATGAACGACGTCTTCCAGGTCGCCGACCGGATCGCGGTCCTGTACCTGGGGCGGATGGCGGCGCAGGTCGGGGCCAAGGAGCTGAGTCACTCCCGCGTGGTCGAGCTCATCACCCTCGGTCGCTCGGGTGAGATCGGCCTGCAAGCCGAGGTCGACCCGACCGCGGCTCTCCCCGTGGAGACTGTCAGCGAGGAGTCGGCATGAGCGCATCGACGATCACCCCCGGCGCCGTCCCCGAGGCGGACGCGGGTCCGACAGGCAGCATCGGCGAGGCGGTCCGGGACTATGTCGACCGGATCCGCGGCGGCGATCTGGGCGCGCTGCCAGCTGTGCTTGGTCTTGTTGTGCTCGTGATCGTGTTCGGGATTCTGCGGCCCGATACGTTCCTCAATGCGTTCAACTTCGCGAACCTGCTCAACCAGGGCGCCGCCGTCATCGTCATCGCAATGGGTTTGGTCTTCGTTCTCTTGCTCGGCGAGATCGACCTGTCAGCCGGTTTCGCGGCCGGGACCAGCGCGGCGATCCTCGGCGTCACGCTGACGCAGAATGATTGGCCGGTCTCGCTCTCGCTCATCGCCTGCCTGCTCACCGGGACGTTCGATCGGCACCCTGATCGGCGTCCTCGTCGCTCGCCTGGGCATCCCGAGCTTCGTCGTGACGCTGGCCTTCTTCCTGATGCTGCAAGGCGTGATGCTGCTCGTGATCGGCGTGGGCGGAACGATTCCGATCCGCAACGAGTTCGTGCTCAGCATCATGAACGACAACATGCCGGTCTGGATGGGTTGGGCGTTCTTCGCGCCTGGTCGTCGTCGGCTACGGCGCTGCTGTCCTTTCGGCGGATCGCTGACCCGCCGGGCGAAGGGTCTGCGAGCCGAGTCGCTGCAGGTCTGGGGCGCCAAGCTCGCCATACTTGCCGCCCTGCTCGGGTGGGCGACCTACATCCTCAGCCAGGAGCGCAGCCGCAACCCCGCGCTCACCTCGATCAAGGGTGTGCCGATCATCGTCCCGATCATCTTCGTGCTGCTGCTCGTGCTCACGTTCGTCCTGATGCGCACCGGCTTCGGACGCCACGTGTATGCAGTCGGCGGCAACGCGGAGGCCGCTCGGCGCGCCGGCATCAGCGTCCCGAGGATCAAGATCGCTTGCTTCATGACCTGCTCGACGCTGGCCGCCGTCGCCGGGATCCTGTTCGCCTCGCGGGACAACTCGATCTCGCCGTCAACCGGTGGGTCGACGACGCTGCTGTTCGCCGTAGGCGCCGCGGTCATTGGCGGCACCAGCCTGTTCGGCGGGCGCGGCCGGCCGCTCGACGCGATCCTCGGTGGCCTCGTCGTCGCGGTCATCAACAATGGGATGGCCCTGCTGAACCAGCCGGCCGGTCGGGTCTTCCTGGTGACCGGGCTGGTGCTGCTGATCGCCGCCAGCGTCGACGCCATCTCCCGGAGAAGGGCCGCTGCCACCGGCCGGGCATGACCCCCCGGCCGCGCACACCAACGGAGGGCCCGTGACGACGCTCGCCGGGGCCACCCAGGACGAGGTCAGACGGCACAACCTGTCGTCGATGCTCGACCTGCTGCACCGCGGCGGTTCCGCGACCCGGTCCGACGTGGTGACCGCCACCGGGCTCAACCGATCGACGGTCGCGGTCCTCACGACCGAGCTGGTCGAGGCGCGCCTGGTCCGCGAGAGCACGCCGGTCGGGCGCGGGGTCGGCCGGCCATCCATCGTGGTCGAGCCGGAGCCGTGCAGCGCATACGTGCTGGCGATGGACTTCCGGGTGGAGCGCACGGTCGCCGCATTGGTCGGGCTGGGCGGAGCGGTGCTGGCGCGCACGGAGCGCCAGCACCGGCGCAACAGCTTCAGCCCCGGCCGCGGCGTGCAGCAGCTGCGCACGATGGCGAGGTCGCTGCTGCGCTCGGCACCCGCGCGCGGGTCGTGGGTCGGGACGGCAGTCGCCGTCCCGGGGGTGGTGCGCCACCGGGACGGACTGCGTGCACTTCGCGCCCAACCTCGGCTGGGTCGAGGTGCCGCTCGGCGAGGCGCTCGGCGACGCGCTCGGGTTCGGGCGGCCGGTCGTGATCGGCAACGACGCCGACTTCGGCGCGGTGGCCGAGCACGCCAGGGGCGCCGCGGTCGGTGTCCAGAACCTCGTCTATCTGTCCGGGGAGGTCGGCGTCGGCGGCGGCATCATCCTGGACGGCCGGCCGCTGGCCGGCACCGGCGGTTACGCCGGCGAGGTCGGCCACATGCGGGTCAACCCCAAAGGCCGGGTCTGCCGGTGCGGCGCGGTGGGGTGCTGGGAGACCGAAATCGGCGAGGACGTCCTGCTCGAAGCCGTTGACGGCGCGCAGGACGTCCAGGACGTCATCGCGGCCGCCCGGGATGGGCATCGGCCGGCACAGGCCGCGCTGCGACGGGTCGGCACCTGGCTCGGGGTGGGCGTCGGCAACCTGGTCAACATCTTCAACCCCGAGATGGTCGTCATGGGCGGTCAGCTGCGCGAGGTGTTCGCCCACACCCAGGATCGCGTGGAGGCCGAGCTCGCCCGAGCGCTGACGGCCCCGCGCGCCCAGGTCAGGCTCGTCCCCGCCGGTCTCGGCCACGACTCCGCACTCGTCGGCGCCGCGGAGACTGCCTTCGGCGATCTGCTCGCCGACCCGCTGGGCACGCTGTCCCGCGCTCGTCGCACGGCGTGACGCTTCAGCTGAGCAGCAGCACGGCCGACTCCGTCGTCATCGTCGACCCCGACCGCGGTGGCCGGCTCACCCGTTGGTCGGCCGGCTGGCCACGAGCTGCTGGGCGGCCCGGGCGGCCATCCCGATCCGCAGCGGGTGCTTCCTGATGGCACCGTGGCCCGGACGGCTGCGGGACAACGTCGGTCGTCATCAACGGCAGCGTGCACGCGTTGCCGCCGACGTACGAGGGCTGGGCGATCCACGGCCTGGTGTGGAACCGGGCGTTCGACGTGGTCCGGGCCACCCCGGCGACGGTGGTGCTGTCCACGACGATCGGTGACGGTGACGGCTGGCCGCTGCCGGGGCGGGTCACCCTGGTGTGGGAGCTGGCGGCGCGGTCGCTGTTCTCCGTCGTCCAGGTCGAGGCCCTCGAGCAAGCCTTCCCGGCAGAGGTCGGCTGGCATCCGTGGTTCCCGCGGCGGCTCGGCGGGGTCGACGTCGAGGTCGAGCTGGCGGCCGCATACCTGCTGGAACGGGGCAGCGACCAGCTGCCGACCGGTCGCCGGCTCGACCCGAGCACCACTGCCGGCCCGTACGACGACGCCTTCCACGTGCCCAGCGGCCGTGCCACGCTCACCTGGCCCGGCGTGCTGGACTTGGACGTCCAGACGGACGGCGAGTGGTTCGTCCGGTACGACGAGCTGGCCGACTGGGTGTGCGTCGAGCCGCAGACCGCGCCGCCGGACGGGCTCGGTCCGCACAGCGGCGTATGCCGCCCCGGGCGCGCCGCGGAGCGCATCCGTCACGTGGCGGTGGCGACCGTCGGAGCGGGCCACCGAGGCCGGGGCCGCCTAAACTCACCGCATGCCGTCCCCGGGCTTGCTCGAGTCGATCCGGTCGCCCCGCGACGTCCAAGCGCTCTCGCTCGAGGAGTGCGGCCAGCTGGCGGGTGAGATCCGGCGCTTCCTGGTCGACCGGGTCGCCAAGACCGGCGGTCATCTCGGGCCCAACCTGGGCGCGGTCGAGCTCACCATCGCGCTGCACCGGGTCTTCGACTCGCCGTACGACCGGATCATCTGGGACACCGGCCACCAGGCCTACGTGCACAAGGTGCTCACCGGGCGGCAGCTCGGGTTCGACCGGCTGCGGCAGCGCGGCGGGCTGTCCGGCTACCCGAGTCGGGCCGAGTCCGAGCACGACGTCGTGGAGAACTCGCACGCCTCGACCGCGCTGTCGTATGCCGACGGGCTGGCGAAGGCCTACCAGCTGCGCGGTGAGCTGGGCCGCCGCCAGGTCGTCGCCGTCGTCGGCGACGGCGCGCTCACCGGCGGCATGGCCTGGGAGGCGCTGAACAACATCGCGGCCGCGAACAACCGCCCGATCGTGATCGTCGTCAACGACAACGAACGCTCGTATGCGCCCACGATCGGCGGGCTGGCCTTCCATCTCGCGACCCTGCGCACGACCCGTGGCTACGAACGGTTCCTGGAGTGGGGCAAGCAGGTCCTCGGCCGCACCCCGGTCGTCGGTCCGCCGATCTACGAGACGTTGCACGGCATGAAGAAGGGCCTCAAGGACATCGTCGCCCCGCAGGGCATGTTCGAGGACCTTGGCCTGAAGTACATCGGGCCGGTCGACGGGCACGACATCGACGCCGTCGAACGCGCCCTTCGGCAGGCCAAGAACTACGGCGGACCGGTGCTCGTGCACGCCCTCACCCGCAAGGGCTCCGGGTATGCGCCCGCCGAGTCCGACGTCGCCGACCAGTTCCACGCGGTCGGCGTCATCGACGTCGAGACCGGGCAGCCGCTGGCGGCCAGCGGCCGCTCGTGGACCTCGGTGTTCGCCGACGAGATGGTCGCGATCGGCGAGGAACGCGCCGACGTCGTCGGCATCACTGCGGCGATGCTGATCCCCGTCGGCCTGGACAAGTTCGCCGCTCGGTTCCCGGACCGTTGCTACGACGTCGGC
The DNA here is from genome assembly GCA_963836025.1 of uncultured Actinomycetota bacterium. Classification (GTDB taxonomy): domain Bacteria; phylum Actinomycetota; class Actinomycetes; order JBEVHX01; family JBEVHX01; genus JBEVHX01. The sequence goes on along the minus strand of CAWIIE010000005.1, from coordinate 224,481 downwards.
ATCGCCGAGCAGCACGCGGTCACATCGGCAGCCGGGCTGGCGACGGCCGGGCTGCATCCGGTCGCGGCGATCTACGCGACGTTCATCAACCGAGCCTTCGACCAGGTGCTGATGGATGTCGCGCTGCACCGGTGCGGGGTCACGTTCGTGCTCGACCGGGCCGGGATCACCGGCGACGACGGGCCCTCGCACAACGGCATGTGGGACCTGTCGTTGCTCCAGCTCGTGCCCGGCATCCGGATCGCCGCGCCGCGTGACAGCGCGACCCTGCGCGCGTCGTTGCGGGAGGCGCTCGACGTCTACGACGCGCCGACCGTCCTGCGCTTCCCGAAGGGCGCGGTCTGCGAGGACATCCCCGCCGGGTCCGTCGTGGACGGGTTGGACGTGCTCATGAAGTCCGGCGACGAGGACGTGCTCGTCGTCGCGTGCGGTTCGATGGCCGGGGTCGGCGTTGAGGTCGGCGAACGTCTCCTGGCGCAGGGCATCGGGGTCACCGTGGTGGACCCGCGGTGGGTGATCCCGGTGGCCACCGGCGTCGTGGCCCAGGCCGCGCGGCACCGGCTCGTGGTAACCATCGAGGACAACCTCCGGGTCGGTGGGGTTGGCTCCGCGGTGGCGCTGGCGTTACGGGATGCGGGCGTGCACACGCCGCTGCGCGACTTCGGCATACCGCAGCGGTTCCTCGACCACGGCAAGCGCGGCGAGGTGCTTGCCGAGTGCGGCCTGACCGCGCAGGAGATCTCGCTCGCCGTCGTCGAGTCGATGGCCAAGCTGGACGCGGCGCTGCTTTAGCCGCCCGCCCAGCTACATCGGACCGGGCGCCTCGCCGGTGTACATGGCGTACGTCGCATCGGCCGCGGTGCGAGCGGTTTCCTCATCGACGCCATCCGCGGCGTGCGCAACCGCCCACGCGTCGGCGGAACGCCGCATGAAGCCCTTGCCCTCGTCGGTCTGTGCCCAGGCGGCCGGGTCTTCTGGCCGCTTGTCGGGGGCAGTGAGATGCAGCGCGAGCCCGAGGAGGCCTGAGTCCCAGCCGATGCCGGTGCCGGCCGGCCCGAACTGCCGCCAGAGCTCGTCCGGCACGACGGTGACGGGCGCGACGTGCTCGAGCTCGAGTCGGGTGCGATCGGCCTCGACCGCCGTGAGGCGCACGGTCACCCAGGTCGGCCCGCCCTCGCCGAACTCCCAGGTGATGCCGAAGTGTGCGGCGCCGCCGTGCGGGGGTTCACACGACTGCACGGTGCCGCCGGCGTTGCCCTCGAGCTGGTAACGCCCGCCGAGACGCAAGTCACCGCTCACCGGCACGAACCAGCGGCCGATGCGGTCAGCCGAGGTCAGGGCATCCCAGACATCGTCGATCGCAGACGGGTAGGTCTGCACGAGCGTCTGCACTCGGGCAGGGACTCCGTCCACGTCCGTCGTGCGGACGGCGCGGTCCACGTCGTCGAGCTGTGCGGTGATGTCGATCATGTCCGGTGCTCCTCGCCATGTGGGTGTGCTGTCTCGGCGGCTCGTCGTCGCTGTCGGCGACCGCGCGCGAGCTCGGTACCGAGGGCGGCGAGGTGCGGCTGCCAGAACCGACGGAACGCGTCGAACCACTCATCGGCCTCGGCGAGCGGGCCGGGTTCGATGGCGTAGAGCCGCCGGGTGCCCTCGGGGCGCACCGTCGTGAAGCCGGCCTCGCGCAGCACGCGCAGGTGCTGCGACACGGCGGGCTGCGAGATGCCGAACTCGTCCTGGATCACGCGCCCGAGCTCGCCCGCGGGCGCCTCGCCGTCGGCGAGCAGTTCGAGGATCCGCCGCCGTACCGGATCGCCGAGGATGTCCAGTGCGTGCACGGGTCAATCATTGCGCATCAGACTTATATAAGTCAAGACTGAAATGATGCCGGAGCGAACACACCCGAGCGCTGTGCTCATGCGAGCACAGGCTGACTCTCTTGCCTGGCCAGCGAGCTCTCGAGGTCAGAGCTGGGCGACCAGGACGGGCGTTCCGTCCGGCGCGCGCACCTCGAGCGCCGTGATGTCGTTGGCCTCCACCGCGGTCGAGCCCGGGACTCGAAGGCTGCGATTCTCCAGCGCCCACCACCCAGCCACCTGGACGTCCTGGCCGTCCCGGTCGCGCACCACCAGGCTGTATGCGCCGGGCGGGTCGGTCGCGTCGGTCGCCCCGTAGAGGGAGCACTCGAAGTCGATCTTGGTTCCCCAGTCCACGGGCGTGAGCCGCGCGTTCGCGGTCAAGGCGGCCTCGCCGACCGGCACGAACTGGACCAGGACGATGGCCGGGGACGGCTCATCGCCGCTTGGCAGTCGATCGTCGCTGGTCGCGACCAGCGCGAGCGCGGTCGCCATCGACGCCGCGACCGCGAGCCCGGCGGCGACGCTGCGCCAACGCGGCAGGTCTCGGCGTGCCGTCGTCGCGGTCGCCGGCGGCGGGGTGGCGGACAAGGCCTCGACCGCCTCGGCCGGAACGGTGCGCAGCAGAGCGGGGAAGTCCTGCAGATCGCGCACGCGTGCCCGACAGGGTGCGCACTCCGCCAGGTGCGCTTCGTAAGCCGGCGCGGTCCGCAGCGGACAGTGCCCCAAGCACGTACGGCGCATCGAACTCGACGAATCGGTCCTCGGCTGCCGGCTCGTCGGTGTTCATCCGGTCACTCCCATATCGGCCAGCTCGGCCTTGAGTGCCCTCAGGGCATAGTGCGTGCGCGACTTGACGGTGCCCTCGGGGATGCCCAGCCGCTGGGCCGCCTCCACGGTCGTTTGGCCGCGGTAGAAGCACTCGAGCAGCACCTCACGGTGCACGTCGGACAGCCGGCGAAGCGCGTCGACCATGGCGAGGGAACGCTCAAGGTCGGCTATGTCGTCGTGCATCTCGGCCTCCGGGGGATCGGCGACCAGGGTCTCGTGGCGCGATCGCGCGGTCCGCAGGTCGTCGATGACCAGGTGCCGGGCGACGGTGAACAGCCATGCCCGGACCGCGCCGTGCGACCCGTCCATGATCTGGTCGGATCGCCACGCCCGGAGCATGGTGTCCTGCACCACGTCCTCGGCGAGTGCCCGGTTGCCACCGGTGAGGCCGAGGACGTATCGGTGCAGGGCGGCACCATGCTCAACGTGCAGCGCAGCCAGGGGTTCGTCGGGGCGCTCGACCACGGTCCTCCGGAGCTGTGTCCATAGTCAGGCGCCATGAACGGCTACTCCAAACCGGTGGCGCCGATGAACACTGTGGTGCTCACATTCGGATTGAGCAAGACCGCGGGCGCCAGGCAGCGCTGCGGGATCGTCACCGTCTCTCGGATGCGCGCGTCCCCGTCGCTTTCGAACTCCACGGCGGCGGTCTTGTCCACCACAGCACCGCTGCACGCGACGCTGGCCGACAACATCGGAACCGGGTTGGTGCCGAGGGTGGGGATGATCAGCCCGCGCACCCGGATCGACAGGTCGCCGTCAGCGTCCAGCCGGACCTCGCCCCGGGTCACGACCCAAGGTGCGCCGCCCGGGGTTTGGCCGAACAGGGCAGGATCGGTCGGCAGGCTGCCGGCCACCGACGCGCGCAGCAGCGGTCCGTGTCGGCCATCGTCCGCGGCCAGCGCTGGTGCCGCGAGCAGGGCCGCGGCCGAGGTGGCCGCGACCGCCGCAGCCAGAATCTTCGAGCGGGTGTTCATGAGCTCCGCCTCTCGGTCGGCACGAGCGGCCGGGCGGTCGCTCTGCCTTGATCACGGAGCGCGGGCATGCGCGGTTCATTCGCGTCGTTCAACTGATGGCGGACGGGGCGTTTGGCTGATGCCCGGCGACCGCCCAGGCTCGTACCTTTCGAGAATCTCGACTGGCCTTGCCGGGCCGCTGGGTCGGACGGGACCCCCAAGCGACCCGTGCCTCCGGGGGGTGGGCACGGGTCGCGACCAGTTCCATGATCCTTACGACCCGTGGGCGCTCGATTCGGCCCAAACCGGGTGCCGAAGCGACGTAACGATCTTGGTCAGGGGAGCGACGCGATGCCCTTCGGCAGGAACCGCTGGCCGGTTGCCCGCTCGGACACGCCGGAACGATCCAGATAGGGCGTGACCCCGCCGAGGTGGAACGGCCAGCCGGCGCCAAGCAGCAGGCACAGGTCGATGTCACGAACGTCCTGCACCACGCCCTCGTCGAGCATGAGCCGGATCTCCTCCGCTAGCGCCGCCAACGCGCTTTCCCGGACCTCCTCGGCCGTCCGCGGCGACGAGCCACCGCCGAACATCGCCGCGACCTCCGGGTCGACAACCGGCGAGCCGGTCGACCAGTCGTACACCGCGGTCTTTCCGGCGGCCACAAGCGCAGCGAGGTTCTCCGACACACCGAACCGATCCGGGAACGCCTCGTGCATCGTCTCCGCGACGTGCAATGCGACTGGCGGACCCACCAGCGCCAGCAGGTTCATCGGTGAGATCGGCAGGCCAAGCGGGTCGAGGGCGGCGTCCGCCACCTCGATCGGGGTGCCCTCGTCGATCGCCCGCGTGACTTCGCCGAGGAAGCGGGTGAGCAGCCGGTTGACCACGAACGCCGGGGCGTCCTTGACCAGCACGCAGGACTTCTTCAGCAACTTGCCGATCGCGAACGCGGTCGCCAGCGTCGAGTCGTCGGTCGCCTCCGCGCGCGCGATCTCCAGCAGCGGCAGGATCGCGACCGGGTTGAAGAAGTGGAACCCGACGACGCGCTCGGGGTGCTCGAGCTGTGCGGCCATCTCGGTGATCGACAACGAGGAGGTGTTGGTCGCGAGCACGCACTGCGCGGAGACCACGGCCTCGACCTCACGAAGCACCTGCTGCTTGACCTTCATCTCCTCGAACACGGCCTCGATCACGAAGTCGGCGTCCGCGAAGTCGGCCTTGTCGGTCGACCCGGTCACCAGCGCGCGCAGCCGGTTCGCCTGGTCGGCGTTGATGCGGCCCTTCGCGTGCAGCTTGTCGATTTCGCCGTGCACGTAGCCGACGCCCTTGTCGACTCGCTCGGCGTCGAGGTCGGTCAGGTGCACCGGGACCTCGAGCCGCTGCACGAACAGCGTCGCGAGCTGGCTGGCCATCAGTCCGGCGCCGACGATGCCCACCTTCGTGACCGGGCGCGCGAGCGACTTGTCCGGCACCCCGGCCGGCTTCTTCGCCCGCTTCTGGACCAGGTCGAACGCATACAGGCTGGAGCGCAGCTCCTCGGACAGGATCAGGTCGGTGAGCGCGCGGTCGCCGTCGCCGAAGCCTTGCTCCGGGGTCGCAGTGCGGGCGGCGGCGATCAGATCCAGGGCGCGGTATGCGGCCGGCGCGGCACCGTGCACCTTGGCGTCGGCGATCGCCCGGCCCCGGGCGACGGCGGCGTCCCAGACCTCGGGGGAGCGGTCGACCTCCGGCCGCTCGACGACGACGTCACCCTTGAGGACCTGCGCGGTCCATCGCAGCGACTGCTCCAGGAAGTCGGCCGGCTCGAGCAGCACGTCGGCGACGCCGAGCTTCGCGGCCTGTGCGGGCTTGAGCTGCCGGTTGGTGTTGAGCGAGTTCTCGATCATGACCGTGACGGCGGCGTCGGCGCCGATCAGGTTCGGCAGCAGGTAGGTGCCACCCCAACCCGGCACGAGGCCGAGAAAGACCTCGGGCAGTGAGAGCGCGGCGGCACCGGACGAGACCGTGCGGTACGAGCAGTGCAGCGCCAGCTCCAGGCCGCCGCCCATCGCCGCGCCATTGACGAACGCGAAGGTCGGTACGCCCAGCCGGGACAACCGGAAGAAGGTCTGGTGCCCGAGCCGGCTGATCTCGGCGGCCTGGTCCCGGTTGGTGAGCAGCGGCACGCCCGACAGGTCGGCGCCGACCGCGAAGATGAACGGCTTGCCGGTGATGCACACCGCCTTGAGGTCAGGGTGCGCCTCGACCTCGTCGAGTGCGGCCGCGAGCGAGGCCAGCCCGCCGGGACCGAACGTGGACGGCCTGGTGTGGTCGTGCCCGTTGTCCAACGTGATCAGCGCGGCGGTACCGGCGTGCAACGGCAGGTCGACGTACTGGACGAGCGCCTTGGTGACGACCTCATCGGGGAACAGCTCGGTGGCGGTCAGCTCGGTGGCAGTCATGTGCGGTTCAGGCGTCCTTACCGTCGTAGTGCGGGTTCTCCCAGATGACCGAGCCGCCCTGGCCCAGGCCGACGCACATCGTTGTCAGGCCGTAGCGGACCTCGGGCTTGTCCTCGAACTGGCGGGCGAGCTGAGTCATCAGCCGCACCCCGGAGGATGCCAGCGGGTGGCCGACGGCGATCGCACCGCCGTAGGGGTTGACTCGCGGGTCGTCGTCGGCAATCCCGAAGTGGTCGAGGAACGCGAGCACCTGCACCGCGAACGCTTCGTTGATCTCGAACGCGCCGATGTCGTCGATCGACAGGCCCGTGCGCGTGAGCACCTTCTCGGTCGCCGGCACCGGGCCGACGCCCATCACCTCGGGGTCGACGCCGGCGAACGCGAAGCCGACCAGCGACATCTTCTTCGACAGCCCCAGCTCCGTCGCGACCTCGGCGGACGCCACGATCGACGCGGTGGCGCCGTCCGTGAGCGGCGAGGCGTTGGCCGCGGTGATCCGGCCGTGCGGCCGGAACGGGGTCTTGAGGTCGGCGATGCCCTCGAGCGTGGTGCCCGGTCGCGGCGGTTGGTCGGCGGTCGCCAGTCCGTAGCCCGCCTCGGCGGAGCGGGTGGCCACCGGCACCAGGTCCGGCTGGATCTTCTCGTCCGCATACGCCTTGGCCAGGCGTTCCTGCGAGCGCACCGCGAACTCGTCGGCACGTTGCCGGGTGAGGTGCGGGAAGCGGTCGTGCAGGTTCTCGGCGGTCATCCCCATGTTGAGCGCGGCCGGGTCGACCAGCTTCTCGGCGATGATGCGTGGGTTCGGGTCGATCCCCTCACCCATCGGGTGCCGGGTCATGTGCTCGACCCCACCGGCGATCGCCACGTCGTATGCGCCCACCGCGATGCCGCTGGCGACGGTGGTGACCGCGGTCATCGCACCGGCGCACATCCGGTCGATCGAGTAGCCCGGCACGCTCTTCGGCAGCCCGGCCAGCAGCGATGCGGTCCGGCCCAGGGTCAGGCCCTGGTCGCCGATCTGGGTGGCGGCCGCGATCGCCACCTCGTCGATCCGTTCGGGCGGCAGGGTCGGGTTGCGCCGGAGCAGCTCGCGGATGAGGACGACGACCAGGTCGTCGGCCCGGGTCTCCGCGTACTGCCCGCCCTTGCCGGCCTTGCCGAACGGGGTGCGAACGCCGTCGACGAAGACGACCTCGTTGAGGGTGCGGGGAGCGGTCATGCCGCGATGCTACTCGCGGGTAACAACCAGCGGAAACTCAGGTGCGCCTGACCCGCGCGTGCACCACGGCCGCGGAGGCCTGCAGGGACGCGCAGGCGTATCCGGTCAGCCCGAGCGCGGGCCCGTCGAACAGCCGCTCGCCGCCACCCAGCAGCACCGGCGCGATCGCGAGGTGCATCTCGTCGACCAGCCCGGCGGCCAGGTACTGCTGGATGGTCGAGGCGCCACCGCCGAGCCGCACGTCCTGCCCGGCGGCCGCCTCGAAGGCCTGGTCCAATGCCGACTCGATCCCATCGGTGACGAAGAAGAACCTGGTGCCGCCGGCCATCGGGATCGGGTCGTGCGCATGGTGGGTCAGCACGAACACCGGGTGGTGGTAGGGCGGGTCGTCGCCCCACCAGCCGATCCAGTTCTGATCGTTCCCCGGGTCGTCCCACGCGCCGCGGATCGGGCCGAACATGTTTCGTCCCATGATCGTCGCACCGATCCCGGCATCGCCTTCGATCACGTGGTCGTTGTCCAGCCCCTCGGCCGGGGGGAACAGCCACGGGTGCAGCTCTTCGCCGCGGACCCCGAGCGGGTTGTCGAGACTCTGGGCGGGGCCGGCGGCGAACCCGTCCAGGGACAGCGTGACGTTGTGCACGCGCAGCTTCGGCATGGTCGCAGTGTCTCGGCTGGCCGCCGAGGGCTCAAAGGTGTTTCGCCGCCTCCCGGCGGGACAGCGGCGAGAGCCGGTCGCGCAGGTCGTCGAGCAGGGCGCGGACCCAGTCGGGGTCGTGCCGGGCGTGGTCGCGCAGCGCCCAGCCGATCGCCTTGCGAATGAAGAAGTCCTGGTCGCCGGCATTGAGCTCGATGACCTCGCGCAGCAGCGCCTGGTCGACGTCGTCGCGACCCGTCACCTGGCAGATGATCGACGGTGCGGCGCAGCCAGAGGTCGTCGTCGCGGCTCCACGCGCGCATGACCGGGGTCACCGCCTCGCGGTCCGCGCGCAGGATCGGCCCGACCCGGTGGGTCGCCACCTCGTCGACCAGGTCCCACCAGGCACCACTGGAGATCAGGTGCCGGTAGAGGGTCAACGTGTTGACGTCCTGCCAGTCGCGAGCCGGCCGGACCTCGGAGAGCGCGATGGCCGCATACCGCTGCTCGCGGAACTCGGCGCTGTCCCAGACCGCACGTACGTCGCGTTCCCACTCGGTCCGCGAACTGGGTCGGTATGCGGACAGCACTGGGCGCAGCGCGTTCGTGCGGGCGGGCTTCTGCACGCCGAGGAATGGCATCGACGACTTCATGTATGCCTGCATGTCGCCGGCCTTGGCCGGGTCGGCGACCGCGACCAGCGCATCGCGGACCGCGGATGTGATGGGCGTCGCTGCGGTCACGCCTCGCCGCGGGTGCGGAGCCGGTCGAGCGCGCGGGCGATCGGGCCGGCCGTGATCCGGACCTGCCAGGTCCGGGCGCCCATTGACGACAGCTCCTCCGCGATGACGTCTTCAATCAGCCGGTCGGGTGGCTCCCAGCACAGCCGGCGCACAAGGTCGGGAGCCAGCAGGTTCTCCGACGGGAGGTCATGCTCGTCGGCCAGAGCGGCGACGACGGTCCGGACTGCCACCAGCCGGGCGGCCGCGGCCGGGTCGCGCTCCGGCCAGGCGCGGGTCGGCGGTGGCCCTTCGCTCGGCGCCGCCGCGATCGGGAGCTCGTCCTCCGGCAGCCGGGCTGCGGCCTCCAGGGCCTGCCACCAGTGGTCGAGGAACCGCTCGGCGCCACGGCCGTGGAAGCCGGGCAGCCGCGCGAGCCCGGTCCGGGAACGTGGCGCCGCGAGCGCGGCCTCGACGATCGCGGCGTCCGGCAGCAGCCGGCCGGGCGCGATATCGCGTCGCTGAGCCAACTCGTCGCGAGCCAGCCACAGCTCCCGGACCCGGCCCTGCGGGCGGCTGACCGCGGACTCGGTGCATCCCGGAGGTTCGCCGCCACGGTTCCGGCCGCGCCGTCGGTGGCGGCGCCGCGGCGATCGCCGCGAACTCCTCCATGGCCCAGTCGAGCTTGCCGGCGCCATCCAGCCGGGCCGCGAGCTCGTCGCGCAGCTCGACGAGCACCTCGACATCGAGTGCGGCGTAGCGCAGCCACGGCTCGGGCAACGGCCGGGTCGACCAGTCGGCGGCCGAGTGCCCCTTCTCGAGCACGAACCCGAGCACGCTCTCGACCAGCGGGCCGAGGCCGACCCGTGGCTGGTTGAGCAGCCGCCCGGCCAGCTCGGTGTCGAACAGCAGCGACGGCCGCATCCCGAGGTCGGCCAGGCAGGGCAGGTCTTGCGCGGCCGCGTGCAGCACCCACTCCTGCCCGGCGATCGCCTCGGCGACTGGACTGAGGTCGTCCAGCGGCACCGGGTCGATGAGGACCGTGCCCGTGCCCGCGCGCCGCAGCTGGACCAGGAAGGCGCGTTGGCCGTAGCGGTAGCCGGAGGCCCGTTCGGCATCGACCGCGACCGGACCCGACCCGGCGCGCAGCCGAGCAACGACCTCGGCGAGGGCCAGCGCTGTGGCGGTGACGCTCGGCAGCCCGTCCCGGGGCTCCAGCAGCGGGATGGCGTCCGAGCCGGGAAGCTCGTCGGCCTCGGCGCTCACATGGGCAGCCTAAGCGGCGCGGTCAGCGACGGCGCGGGGTCGGCATCGCGACGACGCCAGGGGCCAACGGCGGCAGGCCAGCAGCGGTGCACGCGAGCTCGCCCCAGGCCTGCAGATGCCGGCCGAGGTCGAGGTCGAGGGCGGTCCACGACGCCCGGATTTCGATCTCGGCGGTGGGCGGCCGGTCGGCCATCGCGCCGAAGCTCTCCGACGAGACCCGCGTGACCGTCCCGCTCGCGGCGGTGTATGCGGCGCCGCGCGCGTCCAACGCCTCGCTCAGCCAGGCCCAGCCCACGCCGGGCAGCATCGGGTCGCCGGCGAGGTCATGCTCCAGCGGCGCTCGGACGAAGGTCACCACCCGGAACACGCCGTCCCAGGTCTCGTGGCCGGCCGGGTCGTGCAGCAGGACGAACCGGCCGGACCCGACCTCCTCGTCGCCGACGAGCACGTCCGCGGTCATCGCGACGGCATATGGGGCGAGGCGCTGCGGAGCCGGTGCCTCCTCGAGCACCACCTCCGGACGCAGCCGGGCCGCGCGTAGGGACTCGACTGCCCGCAGGAAGTCCGTGGATTTTCCGTCCGAGTCCCTGTGACCCATGGGGCCGACCATGTTCGCAGGCTACCGATCGGGGGGCGCTTCGTAGGCTGCGACACAAGGAGGGAGCGACGCAGCCGGAGCGCTGCGTGGAGTGGACGACGCAGGCGAAGCGCAGCGGAGCCGAGGAGACCACGACCATGGGTGGAGCCGAGGAGATCGCGACCATGAGCACAGCCGCGGAGATTTTGACTGAGACGAGCGCATGACGGCGGTACTCGCGCTGCTGTCATCCGGGCTGTGGGGGACGGCGGACTTCTTCGGAGGGCTGCTGAGCCGCCGGATCCGGCCGTTCGCGGTGGTCGGGGTCGCGCACATGTTCGCGCTCGGTGCGGTCCTGGTGCTCGCGGTGCTGGTCGGGGCGTTCGGCGACGACCGCGCGTACCTGCCGTGGGCGGTCGCGGCCGGCGTGGTCGGGATGCTCGCGCTCGTGGCGTTCTACTGGGCGCTGGCGATCGGGACCATGGGTGTGGTCGCGCCGATCGCGGCGACCGGCGTCGTGGTGCCGGTGGCCATCGGGCTGGTGCAGGGCGAGCGGCCCAGCGTCTGGCAGCTGCTCGGCATCGTCATCGCCGTCGCCGGGGTCGTCCTGGCGAGCGGTCCGGAGGTGCGCGCGGTCGAGCACCACGAGGCGCGCGGCGGTTGGCGGGCGTTGATCCTGGCCTTGGTCGCCGCGGCCGGTTTCGGGGTCGTGCTCTGGCTGGTGGCCAAGGGTGCGGAGTCGAGCGTGACCATGACATTGCTCACCCAGCGGGCGACGTCGGTGACCATCGTCGTGGTGGTCGCTCTGATCGCGAGGTCCGCCGGCGGGATGCATCGCCGGGACCTGCCGATGGTGGCCTTCGTCGGCTTCGCCGACGTTGCCGCGAACGGGCTGTACGCGGTGGCCTCGCAGGAGGGGCTGCTCTCCGTCGTCTCGGTCCTCGGCTCGCTGTATCCGGTGGCCACGGTGGCGCTGGCCCGGACGGTGCTGGGCGAGCGGCTGACCCGCGCCCAGGACCTTGGGGTGGCTGCCGCGTTGTTCGGCGTCGTCCTGATCGCCGCCGGGTGAGGCCGCTGTGGAAGCATCCCGGGCTGAGATGTCGAATCCGAACGACGACGCGCTAACCCCGGCCGACTCCGCGTTCGTGCGCGCCTGCCGGCGGTTGCCGGTGCCGCATACCCCGGTGTGGTTCATGCGGCAGGCGGGCCGGTCGTTACCCGAGTACCGCACGGCGCGGGCCGGCATCGGGATGCTGGCGGCGACGTCGACGCCGGACCTGGTCGTCGAGCTGACCCTCCAGCCGGTGCGGCGGCACCGGGTCGACGCGGCCATCCTGTTCTCCGACATCGTCGTGCCGTTGAAGGCGATCGGCGTCGACCTGGACATCGTGCCCGGCGTCGGCCCGGTGATCGCCGCACCGATCCGCACCGAGTCGGACCTACGCCAGCTCCGACCGCTGGCGCCGACCGACGTGCCATACGTGACCGAGGCGGTCGCCGACCTGGCGGCCGAGCTCGGCGCCACGCCGCTGATCGGGTTCGCCGGGGCGCCCTTCACCCTGGCGTCCTACCTGGTGGAGGGCGGACCGTCGCGCAACCACGAGCGAACCAAGGCGCTGATGTACGGCGACCCCGCCTTGTGGCACGCGCTGCTGGACCGGTTGGCCGACATCGCGGCCACCTTCCTCCGGGTGCAGGTCGACGCCGGAGCATCGGCGGTGCAGCTGTTCGACTCCTGGGTCGGCGCGCTGCCGGTCGCCGACTACCGCGAGCTCGTCATGCCGCACTCCGCTGCCGTGCTCGCGTCCCTGGAGGACCTCGACGTGCCGCGGATCCACTTCGGCGTCGGCACCGGCGAGCTCCTTGGCTTGATGGGGCAGGCGGGCGCGGACGTCGTGGGGGTGGACTACCGGGTTGCGCTGCCGGATGCCGCTGCCCGGATCGGCCCGGGCAAGGCGCTGCAGGGCAACCTCGACCCGGCTGTGGTGTTCGCCCCGGCCGAGGCGGTCGATGCCCGGGTGCGTCAGGTGCTGCGGGACGCCGAGGGTCTGGAGGGGCACGTGTTCAACCTCGGCCACGGTGTGCTGCCGGGTTCCGACCCCGACGTGCTCACGCGGATCGTCGAGCTCGTGCACGCAGAGACCCGAGGGTGACCGCGAGAACGAGCAGGCCGGCGACGGCGAACGGCAGGACGGCGCCCAGCATGGTGAGCACGATGGCACCGCTGGCGACGAACGCGGCCCATCCCTGCTCGAGCCCGTAGAGGAAGCCGCGCTCCTCCTCGGGTTCAGCGACCACGGCCTCGGGCCCGACGAGCTCGACGGTGATGGTGGCGCGCGCCGTCTGGTCGGCGAGTGTCGCCTGCCGGGACAGCAACGCGTCCAGGTCGGCCTCGCGACGGGCCAGCTCGGCCTCGACGGAGACGACCTCACCGATCGTGGTGGCCTCGGCGAGCAGTGCGCGAACCCGTTCGACGCTGGCCTGCTGGCTCTTCACCCGCGCGTCGACGTCCACGACCTCGGTCGTCACGTCCTGGGCGTTCTCGTGCTGGTCGAGCACCTCGCCGAGGTCGGCGACCGAGCGCAGCGCCTCCCGGAAACGCTCCTCCGGAACCCGGATGGTGAGCGTGGCCCGCGCCTGGCTCTCGTCCTCGTTCGGCGCCGCGCTGACCTGGGACGACGTGATCGTCCCCTGCAGAGCCGTCGCCAGCTCTTCGACGTCGCGCACCGCCGACCGGACGTCGTCGGTGCGGACCTGCAGGCTCGCGGTTCTGATGAGCAGCGCGTCGTCCTGGGTCGCCACCGTGACGGTCGGTGGTGTCGCCGACCGCCTGAGCCTCCTCCGACGGCCGCCTCCGGTGCGCCGCCGCGAGCCGCGTCCTGCTCCGACGTGCCGCCCGCCTCGCTGCCGCCACTCGAGCCCGCACCGCCGTCGTCGGTGCTGTCGCCGTTGCCGCAGGCCGTGAGCAAGACCAAGGCGAGGATGCTGCCCGCCAGCACCGCTGTCCGTTTCGTGACTCTCATGAGCGTCCCCTCTGGCTCCGGCCTCGCTGGCGCGACGGCTCGTCCGCTGGGACGGCGTGCCGCGGGTTCCGGTTCCGGCTCTGCGAGGCTGTGACCCATGCGTGACCGATCCGTTGCCCCGGATCGATGTCGTCGTGGTGGGCGGGGGCATCGCCGGGCTGGCGGCCGCCTGGGCGCTGGTCCGCGATGGCGGGCCGGCGCTGCACGTGACCGTGCTCGAGGCGGCCGAGTCGGTCGGGGGAAGCTGGCGCTGACCGAGGTCGGCGGGCCGCACCGTGGACGCCGGCGCGGAGTCGATGCTCGCGCGTCGGCCGGAGGGCCTCGCCCTCGCCGAGGCCGTCGGGCTGGCCGACCACATCGAGCACCCGACAGCCGAGGGGGCGGCGGTATGGACCCGCGGCGTGCTCCGCGCGATGCCGCGCGGCCTGGTGATGGGCGTCCCGACCGACCTGCGTGCGCTCGCCGCCAGCCAGGTGTTGTCGTGGCGCGGGCTGTTGCGCATTCCGCTCGACCACGTATGCCGCCCGACGTCGGTGGACGGCGACGTGGCGATCGGGTCGCTGGTCGCCGCCCGCCTCGGACGCGAGGTCGTTGACCGGCTGGTCGAGCCGTTGCTCGGTGGGGTGTACGCCGGGCATGCGAACGAGATCTCCCTCGAGGCCGCGCTGCCGCAGCTGGCCGGCGCGGTTCGGGTGGAGCGCTCGCTGCTGACCGCGGCGTCCCGGCAGGTTGCTGGGTCCGCCGATCCCGGGCCGCTGTTCGCCACCGTCCGCGGCGGCCTCGGCCGGCTGCCGTTGGCCGTGGCCGAGCGCCTGCGCGCTGCCGGGGTCGACATCGAGCACCGCGTCGACCGTCCGTGGCCTGACGCGCACCCCCGATGGCTGGCAGGTGGTCGTCGGGGAGACCCGGTCCGCACGGCGACTGCAGGCGGATGCGGTGGTCCTTGCGGTCCCCGCTGCTCCTGCGGCCCGGCTGCTCTCGAAGGCGCTGCCGGTAGCCGCCAGGGAGCTGGCCGCGATCGAGTATGCGAGCGTCGCGATCGTGACCGCCGTCCTGCCGGCGACCGGCAACCGGGCACTGGTCGGCACCGGGTTCCTGGTGCCGCCGGTCGAGGGCCTGACCATCAAGGCGGCGACGTTCTCGTCCTCGAAGTGGGGTGGGTCGGCGCGCAGGACCCGGCCCGGGTCGTCGTGCGCATGTCGGTCGGTCGGCATCGTGAGGAGGCGGACCTGCAGCGGTCCGACGATCAGCTCGCCGCCGTGGCGCTGGCCGACCTCGCTCGGGTCACCGGGTTCGACCAGCCGCCGGTCGACGTCGTGGTCAACCGCTGGGGTGGCGCGCTGCCGCAGTACGCCGTCGGGCACGTCGACCGCGTCGACCGGATCCGCGGTGCCGTCGAGGCAACCTCCGGGCTGGCCGTGTGCGGCGCCGCATACGACGGGGTGGGTGTGCCGGCCTGCGTGGCGAGCGCCGAGCGGGCGGCTGGTCAGGTGCTGCGCGGCCTGGGCGAGCGACGACAATGGGGCCATGGCTGACCCGGCGGCACCGCGACCTGAACCGTCTCCCGACTGCCCCTGAGCTGTCCCCCGACCCAGCCCGCCCTGAGCAGTCTCCCGACCCAACCCGCCCGAAGGCCCGCGACCTGAACCAGGTCATCCGCTACACGATGTGGTCGGTCTTCCGGGCGGCAGCGCCGGTGCCGGAGGACCGGGCGGCACTGACCGCGGAGGTCGAGGAGCTGTTCGCGGAGCTGGCCGGCAAGGACGTCGTGGTGCGCGGGGTCTACGACGTGAGCCGGCCTGCGGCACGACGCCGACCTGATGGTGTGGTGGCACGCGGAGTCCGCCGACGCGCTGCAGGACGCATACTCCCGGCTGCGCCGCACCGGCTCTCGGCCGCGCGCTCGCGCCGGTGTGGTCGGCGGCTGCGCTGCACCGGCCGGCCGAGTTCAACAAGAGCCACGTGCCGGCGTTCCTGGCCGACGAGAGCCCGCGGCAGTACGTGTGCGTCTACCCGTTCGTGCGCTCCTACGACTGGTACCTGCTTCCGGACGAGGAGCGCCGCGCGATGCTGGCGGAGCACGGCGTGATGGCCCGCGACTACCCGGACGTGCGGGCCAACACGGTGGCGTCGTTCGCGCTCGGCGACTACGAGTGGATCCTCGCGTTCGAGGCCGACGAGCTGCACCGCATCGTCGACCTGATGCGCCACCTGCGGGCGTCGCGGGCCCGGCTGCACGTGCGTGAGGAGGTGCCGTTCTACACCGGCCGCCGGCGCCCGGTCGCGGAGATCGTCGCGCTCTGCCCTGAGCTGATCCTGTCGGACTGAGGGCTTGACTAGCAGATACCCTATGGGGGTCCGCGGGGGCTTGGCGAATGAGTGAGCTGACCCGACAGGCAATCTCGGCGACAACGCACTGCCTGACCGGCTGTGCGATCGGCGAGGTGCTCGGCATGGTGCTGGCCACCTGGTGGGGCTGGGGCGACGCGGCGTCGATCGCGTTGGCCGTCGTGCTCGCGTTCTTCTTCGGCTACCTGCTGTCGTTCACGCCGGTCGTGCGGGCGGGCGTGCCGGTGCGCCGAGGCGCTCGTGGTGGTCCTGCTCGCCGACACGCTGTCCATCCTGACGATGGAGATCGTCGACAACGCGGTGCTGCTGGCGGTCCCGGGCGCGATGGAGGCCGGGCTGCTGACTGGCTGTTCTGGGGCGTCGCTCGCCTTCGCGCTGGCCGTGGCGTTCGTGGTCACCGTCCCGGTGAACCGGGCGCTGATCGCCCGCGGCAAGGGGCACGCGCGTGACGCACCAGTACATGCACGGCCACGACGCGCACGTCGACGGCACGCAGACCACGACGCGCACGACCACGCGCACCCTGATCAGGGCGACACGGCGACCCCGAGCGACAGCGCGACGTAGGACTTGGGCACACCGCCGTAGAAGACGTCGCATCTCGCGGATCGTGAAGCCGGCGTCGGTCAGCAGGTCGGCTGATGCGCCGGTTGATGTTGCAGCCGCCCGCCAGGCGGTTCTGGATCGGGTTGAGCCGGTGCTGCCAACGCTGCACGTTCTCGTCCGGCGCGAGGCCGTGCTCGACGAAGTGCAGTGTTCCGCCGGGTCGGAGCACGCGCCGCAGCTCGCGCAGGGCGGCAGCTGACATCCGGGATCGTGCACATCGTCCACGTTGACAGGGCGGTGTCATGGCTGCCGTCGTCGAACGGCAGCCGCCTGACCATCGAGGCCAGATCGCCGGACCGGCACCGTGCTCGCGGACACGCGGTCGGAAGCCAGCCGCCAGGCGACATCCGACGGCTCGACCGCGTCGACCGACGTCACGGCTGCCGGGTAGTAGGGGACATTCAGGCCGGAGCCGAACCCGATCTCGACAACCTCGCCCTCGAGGCCTGCACAGACGCGCTTGCGCCACTGCTTGGCGGCGCTGACATTGCACGCGACGTTGTGAATCCGCGGCAGGACGTGCTCGGTGTACAACCCCATGACGGCGGACTACGCAGGGTTCAGCCGCAGGCTCACGGAGTTGATGCAGTACCGCTGGTCGGTCGGGGTGCCGTAGCCCTCGCCCTCGAACACGTGCCCCAGGTGCGATCCGCAGCGCCGGCAGCGCACCTCGACCCGTTTCATGAACAGGCTGCGGTCCTCGATCAGCTCGACCGCATCGCTGCTCGCCGGGTCGTAGAACGACGGCCAGCCGCAGTGACTGTCGAACTTGGTGTCCGAGCGGAACAGCTCCGCGCCGCAGGCCCGACAGGAGTAGACGCCCTCGGTCTTGGTGTCGGTGTACTCGCCGATGAACGGCGGCTCGGTGCCCGCCTGCCGCAGCACGTGGTACTCCGCCTTCGACAGCTCGGCCCGCCACTGCTCGTCGGACTTCTGCACGGCGTAGTCCCCGTCGCCGATCTTGTGCGCCTGCTTTGTCATGGCTCCACGCTAGTTTGAGTCGTATGCCGACGCCCGCGATCGAGCTGGACATCGACGACCTGACAGTGCGGGTAACCAATCCGGACAAGGTCTACTTCCCGGAGGTCGGTCTGACGAAGCTGGACCTGGTCCAGTACTACGTCTCCGTCGGCGACGGCATCCTGCGGGCGCTGAAGGACCGGCCGACCACGATGGAGCGCTGGCCGGCCGGCGTGCACCCCGGGTGTGAAGCAGGCGACCCGAACCGACCCGCACGGGGACGCGTTCTTCCAGAAGCGGGTGCCGAAGAACGCACCGCCGTGGGTCCGGACCGCGCACATCACGTTCCCGTCCGGCCGCACCGCCGACGAGGTGGCGCCGGACCACCTGGCGGTGGTCGGCGTGGATGGCGAACCTCGGCACGATCACCTTTCATCCCTGGCCGGTGCGCAAGACCGATGTGGAGGCGCCGGACGAGCTGCGACTGGACCTCGACCCGCAGCCGGGCACCGACTTCAAGGACGCGGTCGAGGCCGCCGAGCTGATGAAGTCGATACTCGACGAGCTCGGCTGGGTCGGCTGGCCCAAGACCTCGGGCGGGCGCGGGATCCACGTGTACGTCCGGATCCAGCCGCGCTGGAGCTTCACCGAGGTGCGGCACTCGGCGATCGCGTTCGGCCGCGAGATGGCGCGGCGGCGGCCCGACCTGGTGACGATGAAATGGTGGAAGGAGGAGCGCGGCGAGCAGATCTTCCTCGACTACAACCAGAACGCCCGGGACCGCACGATCGCGTCCGCCTACTCGGTGCGGCCGAAGGCGCACGCGCCGGTGTCGATGCCGCTGCGTTGGTCCGAGCTGCCCGACGTCGCGCCGGAGGACTTCACCATCCGGACCGCGCCCGGCCGGTTCGCCGAGCTCGGTGACCTGCACGCCGGCATCGACGACGTCGTGCACGACCTGACGCCGCTGCTGGAGTGGTACGAGCGCGACGAGCAGGACACCGGCGAGGGCGACATGCCCTACCCCCCGCAGTACCCGAAGATGCCGGGGGAGCCGAAGCGGGTGCAGCCCAGCCGGGACACCGACCTCAAGTAGGCCGGCCCAGATCGGCTGACCCCGATCGGCCATCCGGACGGGCAGGTTCGTCCGAATCACCGCTGTCGGTATCAAGGTCTTCGGCAGATGCTCCTTTCGGGGACCTGTTGGCGCGGTTCCCGCAAGGGGGGCGACATGAGCAAGGACCTGCAGTTCACGAGCGAAGAGCAGCAAGACCCGGACCTTCTGCGGGCCATGCGGGCCGCGATCGGACCGGCGCCGCGGCTGGACTTCAGCGCATACGGGGACTACGACTTCGAGCGCGACTGACCCGACCCGCGAACTCTGCGGTCGCGGGTCAGGTCAGTCGCGGCTGTCTACTGCCGGACGATCGCGGCCCGACTCCGACCCGTTCGACGCGGCGGATCGACGGGCTGATTCGGCCGTGATGCGGTCGACCACGATCTCGCAGCAGGCCGTCACCCGGCTGCGGGACGTCCGTGCCGCCGGCGAACACGGTGTAGCCGTCCCCGCCGCCGAACATGAAGTCGTTGGTCACCAGCCGCACGGTGTCCGCCGGACCGATCGGGGTCAGCGTGCCCGCTGGCCCGTCGGGTGCCTTCCACATCCCGGTCACGACGGGCGTCGTGCCGTTGCAGGTGAACGTGCACTTCGAGCCCGGAGACCTGCGGGAACCGGCCCGTGGCGATCGCGGGGTTGCAGACCGGGCTGAACCCGTTGAGGAACGCCTGCTCGAGCTGCGCCGCCGGTCAGCGTCAAGATCGTCGTTCGGTTGCCGAAGGGCAGCACCGCGAACACCTCGCCCCAGGTGATCTCGCCAGGTTGCTCGCCGGCTGACGGTGGCGTGACCACGAGGTCTTGGCGCAGGCCGCCGCGAGTTCGTGATCGCTGCGTCGACACCGGGGTACTTCGCCCGCATGGCGTCGGCGACGAGGTTGCCCATCTACGACTCGTTGAGTCGCGTCGGGTCGCGCCGGATGTCGGCGGTCTGTGTGCCGATCACCTGGTTGCGCAGCACCGCCGTCTCGGCGTTGGCGTCGTCGACGATCGCCTTGACGTCGGCTCGCTGGCGCGACGCCGAGGTTCTTGGCGATCCGGGTGGCGCCGCCGACCCACTGCACGTCGTTGCCGACGACCATCATCTGCAGGACGGAGTAGCTGGCGCCGGCGTTGATCCCTTCGGTCACCAGGATGTTGCCGACCATGAGGTTGGACACCCGGTGGGTGTGCCCGGCGACGATCGCGTCGACCGTCGTGTCGCCGAGCGCCTCGCGCGATCGTCACGATCGGGCCCGTCCCACGGGACGCCGGGCCGGCCGTCGACGGTGTTCGTGCCGTTGGCCGTGCCCTCGTGGATGACGACCACCTGGACGCGAACGCCCTGCCGACGCAGCCGCTCCGACTCGGCCGCGATCCGCTCCGCGGCCGGCAGGAACGTCAGGCCCTCGGTCGCGCCGGCGCTGACGAGCTCCGGTGTCGTCTCCAGCGCGGCGCCGATCACACCGACCCGCACGCCGTTCACGGTGACGACGATCGACGGAGTCACCCAGTCCGGCGTCTCGCCGGTGTCCTCGTCGACGATGTTCGTAGCGAGGAACGGGAAGTTCGCCCGTTCCTGGTGCTCGAGCAGGCGCGCCAGGCCGTAGTCGAACTCGTGGTTGCCGTACGACGTCGCGTCCAGACCCCAGGCGTTCTCGACGTCGATGGCCGGCATGTCCTCGAGCAGGCCGGAGTTCGGCGGGCTGGCGCCGACGTTGTCGCCGCCGGCGAGCAGCAGCGCCGGGCCGGGCAGGGCGGCCGCGTCCTCGTCGAACATGGTGGCCAGCTGCCCGGCCCCACCGACGGTGACGTTCAGCCCGTCCATGACCATCGTCGTCGGATCCAGCTGGCCGTGGAAGTCGTTGAGCCCGATGATCGTGACCGGCTTGACGACGTTGGCACCGCGGATGATCTCCGTCAGCACCCGGCCCTGCGAGTGCTGCGGCATCGGAACCCGCAACAGGTAGGCGATCGTCGGGGCGATGTCGATCGAGCGGACCGTGAACCGGCCGCGGGTGATGTCCTGGCTGCCGGCCAGGAACGTCGCGCGCATGTTGACGTTGTCGGCCAGGTCCTGGACGTCCGGCACGTACCCGTGCTGGCCGAAGAACTCGGACTTCGCGATCAGGGTTCCCGGCGTCGCACCGTCGTACTGGTACGGCGGGTAGGAGAACACGACCAGGTCGCCGGTCCGGGTCGGGTGCGCCATGTCGGTCGTCGTGCCTGGGCCGTTGGGGATGTAGCGGGCCTCGGCCTGGGTGAAGATCCGGTCGATGACCTTCCAGCCCTCGGGCTGGCCGTCGCCGTCCCAGTCGTTCGGGTCGATGAGCCCGTCGAAGGCCGCCTCGATCGCTGCCAGACCGTCGCGGCGCTCTCCGCGGCCGCCACCTGCGTGAAGCCGCCGCCCGCCGGGTTTCGGCCGGCCAGGTTGAGGTAGATCTGCACGGCGCCGCCGGCCCAGCAGGCCTTGGCCTTCCCAATCGTCTCGCCGGTCGCCGGTCCGGCAGTTCGAGGTCTGCGGGGTCGACAGCAGCCCGAGGTCGACCAGCACCTTGCTGGCGTCGATCGCGAGGAACTGCGGGGCAAAGCCGTGGTCGGACCCGACGAAGGTCGCGACCTTGCGCGGGTTGCCGAGCAACTCACGAGCCATCCGCATCGTGGCGTCTGCGCCCTCGTATGCGCGCCGAATGAAGCCCTCGCGCACGGCAACCCGACCGTCCTTCGAGCCGTCGACGAGCACATCGTCGAAGCCGGGGTTGGGCGAGCCGTCGGGGACCGTCGGCGTGACGAGGCCGAGGAACTGGTGCTGGAACTCGTCGGTGACCGGGTAGCCGACCAGCGCAAGGTCGGGCTCATACGTCTCGATCATGTACTCGAGCAGTGGGTGGTGCCCGGTCTCCCAGTACAGGCCCTGCTCGACGTAGGTCTCCTCGCTGACGATGCCGGCCTCGAGGATCGCGAAGTCACCGGCGGTCGATGTCGGGAAGGTCTGCGCGACGTACTCGGCGAAGTCGCCGGTGAAGCCGGGCTCGCCAGGCCAGCCCGGCCAGGAGGCGTTGGCCCGCGTCACCGAGGTGTGGAACAGCCGGACCTGCGAGGCGTCGGCGTTCAGCTCCTCGACCTTGATGAGCATGCCCGCGGTCAGGCCGTTGAGTGCGCCGCCCTGCACGGTGACCTTGACGTCGGCGAAGCCGTCCGCCTTGCTCAGGTCGGCGACCTGCGCGGCGCCGTCCTTGCCGCGCGCGAACAGCACGCGGTCGTAGTTCGTCGTGCCGTCGTCGGTGCTGTCGTAGATGTAGGCGTCCAGCCCGTACTTGTCGACGCCGAAGTCGATGACGCGCATCCGGGTCTCGAGCGCTGGGCTGTGGGAAGTCGGCACGTTCGACCAGCCGCTCGCGGCCGGGACCGCGTGCGGAGTCACGGGGGTCAAGGCGCCGTCAGCCCGGTCGTACTGCAGCCCGAACGACGCGATCAGCGCCGGCCGGTCGATCGGAGACACGAAGTTGGTCGTCACGCCGCGTCCGGACAGGAACGTGCGGAAGTCGACGGTTGGCCCGGCGATCGTGCCGTTACGCCCACCGGCCCACTCCATCTGGACGACCTTCTTGCCGCCGCGCTCGGCGGACTGGGCGATGGTCTCCGCGGATAGCACGCCGGAGTCGAACGCGGCGGTGCGGTTGCGGCTGAACGGCTGGTTGTTCGTGTGGAAGGTGTTGTTCGTCGACCCATGCACGCCTGGCCACGCGCCGGTGGCCATGGTGTACCAGCCGGCGCCGGTGTTCGGCGGAGCCTGAGTCAGCATCCCGCCGCCGTCCGCCGAGGCACCGCGGCGCAGCAGGTCAGCGAAGCCGGGGACGCCCTTGTCGTCCGCGTACCGCTCGACGATGTCCTGCCGCAGGCCGTCGGCCGCGAACAGCAGGACCTGGTCGGCGCGGGCCAGATTGGGCGACGCGGTCGCAGGTGGCACCGCCTGTGATGGGGCGATCACCGCCAGCGAGGCGACGAGGGCAAGGACTGAAATGACTGCGATCTGAGCGCGACGAACGGACGCTTTTGGCATCAGGCTCTCCCCGAGGTTGCGGCAGACGGTCTGTGTACCGCATCAGGCCGCAACGTAACAGCATGAACCGGAAACAATTTCTGCGGGTGTAAATCAGCTGAGCAGGCGGTCCGTGCCGGCCACCACGTGCAGCACCGGGAGCGGGACCTCGCGCCGAATCCGGCTGCCCCAGTCGCGCTGGAAGGTGTCCTGGATCAGGTGCGGCTCGGTGAACACCCAGACCTCGTCGGCCTGGACCCGGTCGGCCACCTCACGCACCGCGACGACGGGGTCCGCCGGTGCGGTCGTCCCGAACGCCTCGCTCACGCCGCTCGGCCAGCAACGCCTGCACTGACGCGGCCGCGGCGTCCGACGCCACCGCCTCCTGGTCGGCCGCCGGCACATCGTCGTCGCCTGGCCGGTGTCCGAGCGCGAGGTCGTCCAGCGACTCGACGAGGCCGCCCTGGTGGAAGGGCACCACGACGTGCACCGTCACCGGGTCCGGGTCGTGCAGGTGGGTCAACCGCTGCACGTCGTGCGGGGTCAGCTGCTTCTCGGTCACCGCGATGATCGTGAACACGCCGGGAGCCTAGTGCTGGTCTCAGGCGCCGCCAGCCAGCACGGCCGCGAGGTCGTAGCTGACCGGGCGTTCGAGCTGCTCGTAGGTGCATGAACGCGGCTCGCGATCCGGCCGCCACCGCCGCCACTGGGCCGTGTGCCGGAAGCGCGACCCCTCCATGTGGTCGTACGCAACCTCGATGACCAGGTCGGGTCGCAGCGGCACGAACGTCAGGTCCTTCTTCGCGTTCCACCGGCTGACCGCCCCCGGCAGCCGGTCCTTCTCCCCGGACGCGGTGATGCCCTCGGCCCACTGCCCCCACGGATGGTCCGCGTCGCCTTCCGCGCGGTACGGCGCCAGCTCCTCGACCAGTTCGGCCCGGCGCGCCATGGGGAACGCGCCGCATACGCCGACGTGCTGCAACCGGCCCTCGTCGTCGTAGAGCCCGAGCAGGAGCGACCCGACCACGTTGCCGGACTTGTGCCAGCGAAAGCCGGCGACCACGCAGTCGGCCGTGCGCTCGTGCTTGACCTTGAACATCACCCGCTGGTCAGGCGCGTATGCGGCCCGCACCGGCTTGGCGACGACGCCGTCCAAGCCGGCGCCCTCGAACTGCTCGAACCAGCGCTGCGCGACCTCGGTGTCAGCGGTGGCCGGCGTGAGGAACACCGACCCGGCGGCATCGGCCAGCACCCGCTCGAGCTCGGCCCGACGCTGTCCGAATCCTCGTTCCATCAGCGACTCGTCACCGAGGGCCAACAGGTCGAACGCCACAAAAGCCGCGGGTGTCGTCTCCGCGAGCATGTTCACCCGGGACGCCGCCGGGTGGATGCGCTGCTGCAGCGCCTCGAAGTCGAGCACGTCGCCGCGGGGCAGGATGATCTCCCCGTCGACGACGCAGCGATCGGGCAGCTCCTGCTTGACCGCGGCGACCACCTCGGGGAAGTAGCGAGTCAGTGGCCGTTCGTTGCGGCTGCCGAGCTCGACCTGGTCGCCGTCCCGGAACACGATGCAGCGAAAGCCGTCCCATTTCGGCTCGAACAGCAGGCCGCCGGGCGTCTTCGCCGGGTCCGGCAGGCCGGACACGGACTTCGCGAGCATCGGCTTCACGGGCGGCATGACAGGCAGGTGCACCGCGCCAGTCTGCCGTGATCACGATCTCAGCGCCGAAATCGAACGTAACCGTGCGATTTGCGCGCGCAACTCGTGATCATGCTCGTATGCCGGGTCGCTCAGTCTGCTGCCCGGTAGGACGCGAACAGCACACCCTCGTGCTCGAGCAGGCCGTACAGGTCGAGGTCGAGGGGTTCGTCGAGCCAGTCGCCGTCGAGAATGCGGCGGGCATCGCCGCCGACGATTCGCGGTGAGGTGGTCAGACAAATCTCGTCGAGTAGGCCGGCCTGCGCCAGCTGGTCGAGCAGCATCGGCCCCCCTTCGGTCAGCAGCTGGGTGAAGTCGCGGTCGACCAAGCCGTCCAGCGCGTCGACCAGGTCCACGTCGTCTCCGCCGGCCTCGATCACGTCCGCCACCTCGTGCGCATACGCCAGCCGGTCCGACGGGGCGGACTCGCAGGTGATGACGATCGTTCGATGCCGGCCCGTGAACAGGCTGGACTCGAACGGCAGGTCCAGTGAGCGGGACACCACCGCAATGGGCACGTCGGCCGAGCGGTAGCCCTCGGCCCGGACCGTGCCGGCGCCGACCACGACGCAGTCAGCCAGCCGGCGCAACACGCGGAAGACCTGCTTGTCCGCCTCGCTCGAGATGCCGCCGGACAGGCCGGCTGAGTCCGACGTCGCGCCGTCGACCGTCGCCACCATGTTGGCCCGCAGCCACCAGCCGCGTGGCGGCGCCTCCGGATAGGCGTAGGCCTCGTGCAAGTCGACGTCGTCGACGGGCGATGGAAGTAGTCGGCGCATGCCGGCGATCCTCGCAGCCGCTGCTCGCTGCTCGTAGGGTTGCGCGCGTGCCCGAGCGACTGGTCGACCGCGACCCACGGGTGCCGACCGAGCGGCTGATCGCCGAGCTTGTGCCGCCGCCGCGGTTCGCCCAGGTTCGCTTCTCGACGTATGCGCCGGCCCCGGGGCAACCGACGCAGGCCGCGGCGGTCGCCGCCATGGAGGCGTTTGCTCGACGTTTCGACGAGGTGCGGCCGCGCCGCGGGTTGTTCCGCCGCGCGCCGGCGCCGCCGGAGGGCCGGGTCGGCGTCTACCTCGACGGCGGCTTCGGGGTCGGTAAGACGCACCTGCTGGCATCGCTGTGGCACGCGGCGCCGGCGCCAAAGGCGTTCGGGACGTTCGTGGAGCTGACTCATCTGGTGGGCGCCCTTGGGTTCGCGGCAACGGTGGAGGCGCTGGCCGCATACCGGCTGTTGTGCATCGACGAGTTCGAGCTGGACGACCCCGGCGACACCGTGCTGATGTCAACGCTGCTCGGCCGGCTCGTGGACTCGGGTGTGCGGCTGTCCGCAACCTCCAACACGCTGCCCGACGCACTCGGCGAGGGCCGCTTCGCCGCGGACGACTTCCTGCGCGAGATCCAGGGTCTCGCCGCGCATTTCGACGTCGTGCGGGTCGACGGTGAGGACTACCGCCATCGAGGTATGCCCGTCGCGCCGCGGCCGTTGACGTCTGCTGAGGTGCTGGCTGCGGCGTCCTCGGACGGCGACGCGACGACGCTGGACGACTTCGATGGCCTGCTCACGCATCTCGCGAACGTGCATCCCAGTAGGTACGGCGCTCTCGTCGACGGCGTGCAGCGGGTGCACCTGATGGACGTGGTGCCGGTGCCAGACCAGGCGACGGCCCTGCGGGTGGTGGTGCTTGCGGACCGGCTGTACGACCGGGACGTGCCGGTGGTCGCATCCGGTATCCCGTTCGACCAGCTCTTCGACGCCGAGATGCTTCGCGGCGGGTACCGGAAGAAGTACCTGAGGGCGGTCAGCCGCCTGGTCGCGCTGGCGCGCGAGGCCTGACGCGCGGCTCAGTCCCAGCCGCGAATGCGGGCGAACGGGATGACGATGATTGCCGCGATGACGATCTGCGCCAGGAACGTCAGCCAGAAGCCCCACTCGAGCCACTCGCCGAGCGCCAGCCCGAGCGCGGCGCCGAGCAGCCCGATGATGATGGTGAACAGGCAGCCGACCGGTCGTGAGCCGCCGGCCAGCAAGCGGGCGAGCGCGCCGACCACGATGCCCGCGAACAGGCCGGAAAAGATCCCTGACATCTCCACGATCAGGCAGGCTGCCACACGAGGCCCACGAGAGGACGTCGATGGCGAAGAAGTCAACGAAGTCGAAGAAGAAGTCGAGCAAGGCGGACGAGCTCGGGATCAACGTCGGCGAGCTGCTGCGCGCGCCCGCGGCTCCGGTGAGGCTGGCCGACATCGACCCGCGGTCGACCCCCGGGGGCCCAAAGGACCGCGCCGCCGCCGAGGCGCAGATCGCCGGATGGGCACCTCGGCTGGCGGATCTGCAGGAGCGGTTGTATGCGGACTGCTCGCGACGCTGAGGCTGGGCGCATCCTGCTGGTGATCCAGGGAATGGACACCTCGGGCAAGGGCGGCGTGATGAAACACGTCATCGGGCTGCTCGAGCCGGTTGGCGTCCAGCTGCACGCGTTCAAGGCACCCACTGAGCAGGAGAAGAAGCACGACTTCCTTTGGCGGTTCCGCAGCCGGCTGCCTACGCCCGGACAGATCACCGTCTTCGACCGCTCGTACTACGAGGACGTCCTGATCGTGCGGGTGCACGACCTCGTCCCGCGCACCGTGTGGGGCCGTCGCTACACGCTGATCAACCGGTTCGAGCAACAGGTCGCGGACTCCGGCACCGCGATCATCAAGGTGATGCTGCACATCTCAAAGGAGGAGCAGCAGCAGCGGCTGCTGGACCGGCTGTCCGACCCGACCAAGCTGTGGAAGTACAACCCAGGCGACGTCGACGAGCGTCAGCACTGGGACGACTACAGCACCGCGTACGAGGCCGTGCTGGACAAGACCAGCACCGACACTGCGCAATGGCACGTCGTGCCGGCTGACCGCAAGTGGTACCGCAACTGGGCGATCACCAAGCTGCTTCTCGAGCACCTCGAACGGATCAACCCGGTGTGGCCGCCGCCGGAGTTCGACGTCGAGGCCGAGAAGGCGCGGGTACTGGCGAGCTGAGTCGTGGTCACCAGCGCTGCTGTGGGGCGGGGGCGGGAGCAGTTCGCGCAGGCAGCGTGGCACGAGGCATACGAGGCGCTGGCCGCGGCTGATGCCCAGGCACCGCTGCGACCCGAGGACCTCGTGCTACTGGCCCGCGCGGCGTACATGCTCGGCCGCGACGACGACTACGTCGACGGCCTCGAGCGTGCGTTCCAGGGCTATCTGGCGGCCGGTGCGCCGTTGCCCGCGATTCGTTGTGCATTCTGGATCGGCCACAGCTGGCTGTTCCGTGGCCAGGCCGCGCCGGCCTTCGGCTGGTTTGCGCGCGCGGAGCGGTTGCTCGACCGGGAGTCCGATGACGTCGCCGAGCGTGGGTACGTCATGGTCGGGCGGATGCTCGAGCGCTCGACCCGGGGCGACGTTTCGGGTGCGCTCGACGCGGCCGTTGAAGTCGCCGACATCGGCGAACGCTTCGGCGACCCCGACCTGTTCGCGATCGGGCTCATGGAGCAGGGGCACGCTCTGGTCAGGCTCGGCCAAGCCAGCGACGGCGTGCGGCTGATCGACGAGACGATGGTGGCGGTTTCGTCGGGGGAGCTATCGCCGATCGTCGCGGGGATCGTGTACTGCAACACCATCGCGTTCTGCCGCGGGGTCTACCAGTTCCGCCGGGTCCGGGAGTGGACCGTCGCCTTGACGAGATGGTGCGAGCGACAGCCTGAGATGGTGGCCCACAACGGGCTGTGCCTGGTGCACCGAGCGGAGATCATGACGATCGGTGGCGATTGGGATGACGCGCTCGCCGAGCTCGGTCGGATCGGCGACTACGCGCAGGGCGCCTTGAACCAGTTGGCCCGCGGGGATGCGGCATATCGCGAGGGTGAGGTGCACCGTCTGCGCGGCGAGTTCGGGCTCGCGGAGGCGGCGTACAGAAGCGCCAGCGACGTCGGCCGGGAGCCCCAACCCGGACTCGCGCTGATGCGACTGGCCCAGGGCAGACCCGACTCGGCAGCGGCCACGATTCGCCGCGCCGTGGCAGAGACCTCTCCTGGGTTGCCGCGCGTAGCGCTACTGCCGGCATACGTCGACATCATGCTGGCCACTGGAGACGTCGAGGCGGCAGCGGTGGCCGGCCGCGAGCTTGATGACGTCGCTGCGCAGCAAGGTTGCGAAGCCATCGACGCCATGTCGTGGCTGGCGAATGGCGCCCTTCTGCTGGCCGAGGGTGATGCGGACGCAGCTCTGGCCCCGCTCAGGCGAGCCTGGCGGGTGTGGCAGCGGCTGGAGGCGCCCTACGACGCGGCTCGTGCGCGGACCTTGCTCGGGCAGGCATGTCTCATGGTCGGGGACGTTGACACGGCCACCCTCGAGTTCCAGTCGGCGCACGCGACCTTCGCCGAGCTGGGCGCGAAACCCGATCTGGCGGCGCTCGAACAGCTCGCGCCGCGAAGCGACGCCGATGACGTGTACGGCTTGACTCGGCGAGAGTGCGAGGTCCTCCGGCTCGTCGCGACCGGGCTCAGCAACCGGGAGATCGCTGGAGCACTGGTGATCAGCGAGCACACCGTCGCGCGGCACCTGCAGAACATCTTCGCCAAGGTGGGCGTCACATCGCGAACCGCCGCGAGCGCGTTTGCATACGAGAACAACCTTGTGTGACCGGCCCGACTGGTCAATTGTCACCACGCCGCGGTCAATCTCAGGTTGGTGAATCCGGGCGACGCGCAGCGGCGGCCGCCCGACCTAGCGTCGTGTCTCCACCGAGAAGGAGGCACCGATATGTACGTCGTGGTTCACCATCGCTTCAAGGACTCCGAGGCCGCGCTCGAGCGAGGGCGGCAGCTCATCTTGGGCGAGGGCGCCCCGAGCCAGGTCAACGTGCTGCAGTTCTACCCGAGCCAGGACATGAGCGTGGCGACCTGCCTGTGGGAGTCGGACTCCGTCGCGTCGATCCAGACCTGGGTCGACACGACGCTGGGCGACAGCAGCGAGAACATCTGCTACCCGGTGGACGCGGAACACTCGTTCGCGGATCGCGCACTGGGGCTGTCGGCGAAGGCCGAGCAGCAGCGCGTGCTGAACAGTTGAGCCATCGCAGCCGACGCACGAATTAGTCGCTCGTCCACGTCATGGCGGCCGTCAGCGGTGGACGAGTGACCTATCGCGGTGATGCTGCCAAATCCCACTCGTCACGCGTGATTGCGTACTCCACGTCGCCGTGCTCGTCGCCCGGGATCGACACCGGCCAGTCCGCATGGAAGGTGCGGATGTAGCGCAGGCCGCTCTTCTCCATGACCCGACGCGACGCGGTGTTGACCGCCATGGTGTCGGCGACGACCAGGTCCGCGTCGAGCTCGCGAAAGGCGAGGTCGACCAGGGCTCGGCTGCCTTCCGTCGCATACCCCTTGCCCCAGGCGGAGCGGTGCAGCCGGTAGCCGAGCTCGAGGACGCCCTGCTCGCCAACGTGCGTATGCATCGCCGGCCGCAGGTGGAACCAGCCGACGAACTCACCGGCCACCTCGGCGGCGAAGAAGCCCTGGCGGTCCCACTTCTCGTAATGCGCGAGCCACGCCGGGAGCACGTCGTCCGCGATCTCGGCGCGCGGCGTCGGATCTCCGCCGTTGATGTAGCGCATGACCGCGGGATCGCTGTCGAGCTCGACCAGCAGGTCGACGTCGTCCGGGGTGAACCGCCGCAGAACGAGACGATCGGTTGTGAGCAGCACGTCCACCGTCGTGACCCTAAGCGACGTCGCGCTCCAGGCGGGCCTGCGCAGCCACAAAGCGGTCGACGACGATCTCGACGAGCTCCGGAGCGTGGCCGAGCGGTGCTGCCGCAATGGCGCCGGCCGAGCGCGCCGCATCGGTGATCCGGTCGGCGATGACGCCGGGCGCCAGGAGGTACGGCGCGACGACGGATCCTTCGCCGAGAGCCTCGAGTGCGTCGGTCACGTCTGCCGGCGCCGCTACGACGACCTCGCCGCCCCGCAGCTCGGACAGCTCGGCCGCGACGGTCGCCGTCTGCGCGGCGGCGACCTCACCGCGCGCTCCGGCGGTCGCAAGGACCACGGGTGCGTTGGGGGCGGCACCGGCCTCGGTCAGCCGCCGCTGCAGCGCCTGCGCCAACCGCGGGTCCGGGGCGAGCACGTCGGCGATCTCGGATCTCAGGCCGGGAAAGCGGCGCGAGTCCCTCCGCCACGGCACGCGGCACATCGGTCTCGCGGTGGTATGCGGCCGACAGCAGCAGCGGCACCGTGACGAGAGCGGTGGCCCCGCGCGCAACCAGGCCGGCGATCGCCGCCGACGCGTCGGGGGAGTGGTGCTCGAGGAAGGCGTGCGCGACCGGGACGTCGACCGCCCGCCCGACGGCGGAGCTGATCGCCGCGATCGAGCGGGTGTGCCGCACGTCCGGGCTGCCGTGCGCGAGGAGCAACAATGCCTGCCTCACGAGAGGACCTCGTGCAGCCCGGCGACCTCGCCGACCGACGATGACCGCGGGGGAGGTCACCCCACGAGCGTCCGCGAGGTCGGCGATGTCGGCCAAGGTGCCGACGGTCGTGCGCTGCTCGTCGGTGGTCCCACGCTCGACGATCGCGACCGGGGTCGACGGCGCGCGCCCGGCCGCGACCAGCGCCGGCCGCCGATGTGCGCAGCTTCGTCACTCCCATGAGCAGGACGAGGGTGCCCTCGATCCGCGCGTATGCCGACCAGTCGACGTCACCGTCGTGCGCCGTGACGACGGTGAAGCCGCGGGCCAGCCCGCGGTGCGTCACCGGGATGCCGGCGGCCGCGGGCACCGCCACGGCGGACGTGACCCCGGGCACGACCTCGACCGGGATGCCGGCCGCGACGCAAGCGATGGCTTCCTCGCCGCCGCGGCCGAGCACGTACGGGTCGCCGCCCTTGAGCCGGACCACCCGCTTGCCTTCGCTGGCCCGCTGGACCAGCACGTCGTTGATCTGCTCTTGCGACAAGGTATGCGCGTGCGGCGCCTTCCCGGCTTCGATGACCTCGACGTCGGGCTCGAGCTCCGCCAGCAACCCGCGCGGGCCGAGTCGGTCGACGACGACGACGTCCGCCTCGGCGAGCAGCCGACGGCCGCGCACCGTGATCAACCCGGGGTCGCCCGGCCCACCACCGACGAGCGCGACCCGTCCGGTCGACAGCGCGCGGCGCGGCCGGACCGGAAGCGTGCCCTGTTCGAGCAGCAGTTGCACTGCGTCGCGCAGCGCCTTCGCGCGGCCCGGGTCGCCGCCACCGGACACGGCGACGGTCACGTCACCATGCCTGGCCACCGCCGGGCGCCAGGCCGATGACTGCGTCGCGTCGTCGGCGCGAATGCACCAGATCCGGGCGGCCTCGGCCGTCGATGCGACGAGCTCGTCAACGACTCGCTCGCCGGTCGCGGTGTGCACGAGCCAGGCACCCTCGACGTCGCCGACCTCGAAGTCGCGGCGGTGCCAGACCAGGTCGCCGGCCGCCGCGAGCTCGACCACGTCCTCGTTCGCGAAGGGCGCCACCACCTCGACCCGTGCACCTGCGATCACCAGGTCGCACGCGCGCCGCGCGGCCACCGGCCCGCCGCCGACGACGAGCACCCGCCGGTCGCGCAGGTCGAGGAAGACCGGGTAGTTGGCGGTCATCGGTTCGCCCCCGACAGGCCGCGCTGCTTGAGCACCCGCCGCTCGAGCGGTGCGAAGACGAGCAGCTCGACCGCGAGCCCGACGGCCAGGATCAGCAGGATGCCGCCGAAGACCCAGGCCATGTCGTTGAGCTCGCGGCCCTGGTCGAGCAGGAAGCCGAGCCCGGCACCGATCTCGGGAGACTGCGCGATCAGCTCGGCAGCCATCAGCGACCGCCAGGAGAACGCCCAGCCCTGCTTCAGCCCGGCGAGGTAGCCGGGGAACGCCGCCGGCAGCACGACCAGCCGGACGGCGGTCAGCCCGCGGGCACCGAGCACATGCCCGACGCGGTAGTACAGCGGTGGCACCTGGTCGATCCCGGACGAGCAGCCCGTTGGCGATCGAGGGCACCGCGCCCAACAGCACGACGGCGTAGATCGCGGCGTCGGACAGCCCGAACCAGATGATCGCGGCCGGCACCCAGGCCACCGACGGCAGCACCTGCAGGCCGGACACGAACGGTCCGAGGCCGGCCCGAACCACGCGCACCCGGGCCATGAGCACACCGAGCGCGGTGCCGATGACGATCGACGCGGTGAACCCGATGAACGCGTGTCGGATGCTGCCCCACAGAGCGTCCTGGGCCAGCCCGCGGGCGAACAGGTCCTGGATCTGCAACCACGTGTCGGCCGGCGAGGGCAGCGCATACGGCGGTTTCAGCTCGAGCCGGTAGACGATCTCCCAGACCAGGAGGAACAGCAGGAACGTCACGATCGGCGGCAGCACCGACCGGCGGATGCGCACCCACGGAGAGGTGCGCACGACGTACTTGGTCTCGAGCGCGTCCAGGCCGGCCTCGAGCGAGCGGACATCCTCCGCGGTGGTCACGACGTGGGTGTCAGCCATGGCGACGGATCTCCCGTCGCAAGGTCCTCGGTGATCTCGACGGCGAGCTCGGCAACGCCGCGGGACTCGATGCGCCGCTCGCCCTTGATGTCCACAACCCACTGCCGCACGAAGCGTCCGGGTCGCGACGACATGAGCACGACCCGCTGGCCGAGGCGCGCCGCCTCCCGCACGTTGTGCGTGACGAACAGCACCGACTTGCCAGTCTCGCGCCACACCCGCACCAGCTCGTCGTGCAGCACGTCGCGGGTGATGGCGTCGAGGGCGGCGAACGGCTCGTCCATCAGCAGCACGTCGCCCTCCTGCGCGAGCGAGCGGGCGAGCGCCACGCGCTGCCGCATACCGCCGGACAGCTCGTGCGGACGCTTGTCGTATGCGCCCTCGAGGTGCACCAGTTCCGAGCAGCTCGTCCACCCGGGCTTCGGCGATCCGACTTGCCGACGCCGCGCAGCTTCAGCGCCAGGTCGATGTTCTGTCCCGCGGTCAGCCACGGGAACAGCGCCGGCTCCTGGAACATCAACGCCGGCTGGCCGCCGGTCACCTCGATCGTGCCCGCGGTCGGCTTCTCCAGACCGGCCACCAGGTTGAGCAGCGTCGACTTGCCGCAGCCGGAGGCGCCGAGCAGGCAGACGAACTCGCCGGGCTCGACCCGCAGGTTGATGTCCTCCAGAACCGGAGGACGTTGCGCGTCCGAACCGAACACCTTGGTGACCCGCTCGAGCCGGACGGCCGCCGGGGCCGTCCGGTCGAGCGTGCCCGTGGTCGCGTAGACGGTTCCGCGGGGGTCAGTGACTCAGCCCATGCCTTCGACTGCTCGCCGAGCACCGGCTGCGCCGACCGGTCGCCCGGCGTCCTGGAGCAGGGCGTTGAGGATGCGCAGGTCGTAGATGCCGTCGAGGTCGGCCGGCTCGGTCAGCCCAACCGCAGCCGCGTCGTCCGCCGACTGCTGCAACGTGGAGGCGATCGGGTCGAAGGTGAACGTCAGGTTCTCGAAGGCACGCGCGATGATGCCCTCGGCCAGCGGCTTGCCGGCGTGCTTCTCGATCGCCGCGTTGACGTCAGACTGCGCCTGCGACCGGATCCTCGTTGATGGACGTCGACGGCCTCGATGTGACCCTCGAGCAGCGCCTTGACGGTCTGCGGATGGTCCGCGAGGAACTGCGTCGCGACGATGAGGTGCGTCGTCACGAACTCGCCGTCCGGCCACAGGTCCTTCTCGTCGACCAGCAC
This sequence comes from uncultured Actinomycetota bacterium, assembly GCA_963836025.1. GTDB lineage: Bacteria > Actinomycetota > Actinomycetes > JBEVHX01 > JBEVHX01 > JBEVHX01. The sequence continues at coordinate 190,441 of CAWIIE010000005.1, read as the reverse complement.
CACGGCGCCGGCGTCGACCAGTCGGCTCGCCCATGGCTCCGGCAGCCACGCGCCGTCGATGGCGCCGGCCTTGAACTGGTCGAGGGTTTGCGCGTTCTCCTGCGGCACGATGCTCACGTCGCCGCCGCCTTGGGTGTCGGTGGACAGTCCCTCATCGGCGAGCCACGCCCGCAGCGCGACGTCCTGGGTGTTGCCGAGCTGCGGAGTCGAGAGCGTCTTGCCCTTGAGGTCGGCTGCGCTGGTGATGGTGTCGCGCACGACGAGCTGCGCGCCGCCGGACGTCGCGCCGGACACGATGCGGATGGCGTCGCCGTTGCTCTTGACGAACGCGTTGATGGCCGGGTTGGGGCCGATGTACGAGGCGTCGATGGCGCCGGCGAACAGCGCCTCAACTGCGGCCGGACCGGCGTTGAAGACCGTCGTCTCGAGAGTGGTCTCGCCGCCCAGCGCTTCCGCGATGAAGCCCTTCTCCACCCCGATCAGCGCGGGGCGTGGGTGACGTTGCCGAAGAAGCCGAGCCGGAGCGTGTCGGCGGGCGTGCCTTCCGTCGACGGCCACGGCCTCCGCGTCGGTCCCGGCCGCACCCGAGTCGTCGGTGGTTGCGCACGCCGGACAACGCCGCGACGGCGATGAGGCCGGCGACCACGAGTCTCATGCGTGTTCTCTACGGGTTGGGCTGGATGCGGCATCACGTTGACGACATCGCGATACCGGAGGAGCGACGCGTCCGAGCATCCCGGCGGCCAGGGTCGTGCCGTCGGACTCGTCGACCACAAGGAAGGCACCGGTCTTGCGGTGGACCGAGTAGTCGTCGACCGCGACCGGCTCGGCGAGCCGGAGGCTGATCCGGCCGAGGTCGTTGAGCTGCAACGGCCCGGTGCAGGGGTGACTTCGAGGGTGTCGATGTCGAGCCGTTCGCTGACCGAGTCGAGCACCGCCCGGACAGTTCGGGTGCCGGTGCGCACGAGGACGCGGGCGCGCTCGACGGACGGGGCCTCCGCGAGCCAGCAGACGGTGCCGGTGAGCTCGCGGGTCTCGGTCGCCGGTTCGGATGCGGCCGCGATCAGGTCGCCGCGGGCGACGTCGATGTCATCGGCCAGCCGCAGCGTGACCGACTGGCCGGCGTGTGCCAGGTCGAGCGGACCGTCGAAGGTGTCGATGCCCACGACGGTGGTGCGCCGACCGCGCGGCTGCACGACGACCTCGTCGCCCGGCCGGACGACGCCGCTCGCGACCTTGCCCGCATACCCGCGGTAGTCGACGTGGTCGGCGGTCTGCGGGCGGATGACGGTCTGCACCGGGAAGCGGAACGCCTCGCCGAACGGGTCGCGCTCGACCGGCACCTGTTCGAGGTGCTCGAGCAGGGTCGGGCCGTCGTACCAGGGCGTGCGCGGTGAGCGCTCCACGACGTTGTCGCCGAGCAAGCGCCGAGAGCGGAATGGCGACGACGTCCTGGATGCCGAGGCCGTGCGACGTAGTCCGCGAACTCCTTCTCGATCCGGTCGAACACGGCCTGGTCGAAGTCGACCAGGTCCATCTTGTTCACCGCGAGCACCACGTGCGGCACGCGGAGCAGCGCGGCGACGGTCGCATGCCGGCGGGTCTGCTCGACCACGCCGTTGCGGGCGTCGACCAGGACGACGGCCAGCTCGGCGGTCGAGGCGCCGGTCACCATGTTGCGCGTGTACTGCACGTGGCCGGGGGTGTCGGCCAGCACGAAGGACCGGGTCGGCGGTCGAGAAGTAGCGGTAGGCGACGTCGATCGTGATGCCTTGCTCGCGCTCGGCCCGCAGGCCGTCGGTGAGCAGCGCGAGGTCGGCGCCGTCGAACCCGCGGTCCCGGCTGACGCGTTCGACGGCGGCGAGCTGGTCGGCCAGCACCGACTTGGTGTCGTAGAGCAGCCGGCCGACCAGCGTCGACTTGCCGTCGTCGACGCTGCCCGCGGTCGCCAGGCTCAACAGGTCCATCAGAAGTAGCCCTCGCGCTTGCGGTCCTCCATTGCGGCCTCCGACAGCCGGTCGTCCGCGCGGGTGGCGCCGCGTTCGGTGAGCCGGCTGGCGGCCACCTCGACGATGACGTCCGCGACCGTGGTCGCGGTCGAGTCGACCGCTCCGGTGCAGGACATGTCGCCGACCGTGCGGTAGCGGATCGTCCGGGTCTCGACCGTCTCACCGGGCTTGGGGCCGCCCCACTCGCCGGCGGTCAGCCACATGCCGTCGCGCTGGAAGACCTCGCGCTCGTGCGCGAAGTAGATCTCCGGCAGGGCGATCTGCTCGCGCTCGATGTAGCGCCACACGTCGAGCTCGGTCCAGTTCGACAGCGGGAACACGCGGACGTGCTCGCCAGCGCGGTGGCGGCCGTTGTACAGGTCCCAGAGCTCGGGCCGCTGCCGGCGCGGGTCCCACTGGCCGAAGTCGTCGCGCAGCGAGAAGACGCGCTCCTTGGCGCGGGCCTTCTCCTCGTCGCGGCGGCCGCCGCCGAACACGGCGTCGAACTTGTTCGCGGTGATTGCGTCCAGCAGCGGGATCGTCTGCAGCGGGTTGCGCGTGCCGTCCGGCCGCTCCCGCACCGCGCCTTGGTCGATCGCGTCCTGGACGGAGGCGACGACGAGCCGCACGCCGAGCGCGGCGACCGTGCGATCGCGGTAGTCGATGACCTCCGGGAAGTTGTGCCCGGTGTCGACGTGCATCACCGGGAACGGCACCGGCGCCGGCCAGAACGCCTTGCGCGCCAGGTGCAGCATGACGATGGAGTCCTTGCCGCCGCTGAACAGCAGCACCGGCCGCTCGAACTCGCCGACGACCTCGCGGAAGATGTGGATCGCCTCGGACTCCAGCACGTCCAGCTGGCTCAACGTTGTCGCCAGGGTCGCGTTCATGTGTGCAGACCCGCACTCGGTCTTGGCCCGGCCCGCCCAGCGGCCAGCGCGCGGGTCCTCGACCCGGCTGGACGGCGCGCGTGCACGGGGCGCAGCCGATCGATGCATACCCGAGCTGGCGCAACGGGTTCAGGAAGACGTCGTGCTCCTCGACGTAGGCGTCGACGTCAGCCTGCGTCCACGCCGCGATCGGGTTGAGCTTGACCTTGTCGCGCTTGGCATCCCACTGCACCGTCGCCAGCTCGGTGCGGGTCACGGCGTCCTCCCGGCGCATGCCGGTCACCCAGGCCGCGTACGGCTCGAGCCCGCGGTTGAGCGGCTCGACCTTGCGCAGGGCGCAGCACGTGTCGGGGTCGCGGTCGTGCAGCCGCGGCCCGTACTCGAGGTCCTGCTCCGACACGGTCTGCTTCGGCTGCACGGTCACGATGTGCAGCGGCAGCATGGCCGCATACGCGTCGCGGGTGCCGAGGGTCTCGGCGAAGTGGTAGCCGGTGTCGAGGAAGAGCACGTCGACTCCGGGGACCGCGCGGCTCGCGAGATGCACGAGCACCTCGTCGCCCATCGACGACGCGACCACAAGTTCGCGGCCGAACGTCTGCGCCCGCCCACTGCAGGACGTCGTATGCGTCCGCGTCGGCCAGCTCGCGCGCCGCCCGCTCCGCCACCTCCCGCAGTTCGTCGGTTGTGCGCGTGAGCGTCGTCATGTCGTCACTCGCAGACCGAGCAGCTTCGACCGAGAAGACCCGGGCGCATGACCGGCACTCCCAGGCGCCGTGGCCTTCGTCGCTGGGGTGCAGGTCCTCGTCGGAGCAGAACGGGCAGAAGTAGCGGCACCGCTCGGGTGCGATTCCTCGCTCATCGCAGATCCGCCTCCTCGGCCCGGACCGCCCACTCGGCGAACGACTCGCCCTCGTCCTTGTGCTTGTCGTATGCGCCGACGACCCGCTCGACGTAGTCGGGCAGGTCGTCGGCCGCGACCTTGAGCCCACGCAGGGTGCGGCCGAAGCCGGCCTCCTGGCCGAGCCGGCCGCCGAGGTGCACCTGGTAGCCCTCGACGGTGTTGCCGTCGGCGTCGTTGACCAGCGACCCCTTGAGGCCGATGTCGGCGACCTGGATGCGGGCGCAGGAGTTCGGGCAGCCGTTGACGTGGATGGTGAGCGGCTGCTCGAAGGTCGGCAGCCGGTCCTCGAGCTCGGCGATCAGAGTCTGCGCGCGCCCCTTGGTCTCGACGATCGCGAGCTTGCAGAACTCGATGCCGGTGCACGCCATGGTGCCGCGGCGGAACGTGCTGGGGGTGCGCACTTCGAGGCCGAGCCCTTCGAGACCGTCGACCAGGGGGTCGACCTTGTCGGCGGCCACGTCGAGCACGACGAGCTTCTGCTCGACCGTGAGCCGGACCCGGTCGCTGCCGGCCGTATCGGCGAGGTCTGCGATCGCGCGCAGAGTGCTGCCCGACACCCGACCGACCGTCGGGGCGACACCGACGTAGAACCGGCCGTCGACCTGCGGGTGCACGCCGACGTGGTCGCGGCGACCGTGCGGCGGCGGTGGCGGAGCCGGCCCGTCCGGCAGCGCGCGTCCGAGGTACTCGTCCTCGAGGATGCGCCGGAACGTCTCCGCGCCCCAGTCGGCGACGAGGAACTTCAGCCGCGCGCGGGTCCGCAGCCGGCGGTAGCCGTAGTCGCGGAAGATGCCGACGACGCCGGCCCAGACCTCGGGGATCTCCTCGAGCGTGACGAACGCGCCGAGCCGCACCGCGAGCTTGGGGTTGGTCGACAGCCCGCCGCCGACCCACAGGTCGAAGCCGGGGCCGCGCGTCCGGGTGGACGACGCCGACGAAGCTGATGTCGTTGACCTCGTGCGCGACGTCCTGGTGCGGCGAGCCGCTGATCGCGGTCTTGAACTTGCGCGGCAGGTTGGAGAACTCCGGGTTGCCGATGTAGCGGCGGTGGATCTCCTCCACGGCGGGGGTGCCGTCGATGATCTCGTCGGCGGCGATCCCGGCGACGGGGGAGCCGAGGATCACGCGCGGGGTGTCCCCGCACGCCTCGGCGCTGGTCAAGCCCGACGTCCTCGAGCCGGCGCCAGATCTCGGGGACGTCCTCGATTCGGATCCAGTGCAGCTGGATGTTCTGCCGGTCGGTGATGTCGGCGGTGTCGCGGCCGAACGTGGTCGAGATGTCGGCGATCGTGCGCAGCTGCGCGAGGTGAGCTGGCCGCCGTCCGAGCGGATGCGCAGCATGAAGTACTCGTCGTCGAGCTCGTGCGGCTCCAGGGTTGCGGTCTTGCCGCCGTCGATGCCCGGACGCCGCTGGGTGTACAGGCCCCACCAGCGCAGCCGGCCGCGCAGGTCGGCGGGGTCGATGGAGGCGAAGCCGCGGTGCGCGTAGATGGTCTCCACGCGGCGGCGCACGTTCAGCCCGTCGTCGTCCTTCTTGAACCGCTCGTTCGGGTTGAGCGGCTCGAGATGGCCGAAGGCCCACTGGCCCTGGCCCTTCGGCGGTTTCGGTGCGTATGACGGCGGCGCCATGGGGGCGCGTCCTCCTGTGGGTGAGGACGCTCGTTCACGACCTGGGCAGGGCAGCCTCGTTGCTGCAGACCGGGCGCGACCGAGCGCCCAGCAGACGGGCGAGGGTCAGCAGACCGGCATACACAGCGCGCAAGCGACCCGCATGAGGTCGACGTGCAGTCGACCCACGAGCGGCGTGCCAGGCGCGAACATGCGGGGAAGTTTGACGGATGCCAGGCGGCACTGTCACCCCGCGTCCATATGGTGGACCAGCCGTGTCACGATCCGGACACCGCAGGAAACTGGGGCAGCGGCCTGCGGACGGCGACCAACAACTCACCGTAGGAGTCGACGAGCAGATCGCGGATCCGGTCGAGCCGGCCCGAATCATCGGGGCAGCCGGCGGCCACCCAGGCGTCGGAGACCTCCATCGCCTGGCCCGCAGGCGCGCGGCCCGCTCGACCGCTGACGGTGCGACGTCGTACACGTGCGCATACAGGTCGGTCAGTGCCGACACCAGCGGCGCTGCGCATCAGCCGGCCGTGGGCGGAAGCTGCTCGTGCGGCCTCGGGATGCGGCGCCCTCGCCCGACTGGCGCGCAGCACCCACCAGGCGCCTCGCGGACCGCGGCGGCGACATCCCGAAAACTTCTCGGGTCAGCCGCCAGGCCGCCCGGAGAAAGGCCGGCCAGTCGCGCCGGTAGTAGGTCGACCACGCGTCGCGCTCGGCGACGCCGAGCTCGATGGGGTCGAACGAGCGCATCGGCTCGGCCGGACGCAGCAGCACGCCAAACCCGTTGCGCCCGAGGCGAAGCAACACCAGGCCGGGTGCGGTCAGATCGCGGACGCGCTGCTCGCTGAGCACCGACAACCGGCTCAAGCCACGCGGCGTAGGAGTCCGAGCCGTGGCGCCGGGCCGCCGCAAGATCCAGCGTGTTCGTCCACACCTTGCGGCGCGCTTCGGTGAGGAAGCGACGGCTCGCCTGGCGATTGAGGGGGGCGAGGAACCGGTCGATGCCGCTGCGCACGCCCGCCGCGGCCATTTCGTCGTCCTCGTCGCGGACCCGGCCGGTGATGAGTTCGTTGACCCGCATGTGGTCGATGCGACGGCGCGCCATGAGCGCGCCGTCCCTGGCTTCGTCGTCGTCAATGACGGCCAACAATGACTGCGGTAGGTCGTAGTTGATGTGCGCGTTCATCCCGAGCAGCACGTGGCGCAGCGCGGGCATCGACCTCGGCGCTCCGAACGCCGCGACCCACGGTCCTGGCGGCTCATCGGCCTGCAGCGCGGACAGGTAGAAGTCCGCGAAGGCGACGTCCCAGGCCTCCACCCAGGTCGGGTCGACGAAGAACCCATCCTGGAGACATCCGTCGACGGCGAGGGTCATCCGCCGGTAGACGGACAGGAAGTACAGCCGTGGGTCACGGGCGGAGCGAAGCTGCGCCAGGAGCACGTCCATCCGCTCGACGAGCGCGGCGATCCCGCCGACCTGAGACGGCATGCTGAGGATTCGACACGATGAGCAGGATGGATCGCATCGAATTCGCCCGAGGAAAGTGAGCGGACGTGGGACAGCGCACGAGCTACGAGCCAGGGACCTTCAACTTCGTCGAGCTGGCCACGCCGGATCCGGAGTCAGCGGCTGCGTTCTACGCCGCGATCTTCCGATGGGAGCGCCGGGACGTGCCCATGCCGGACGAGGCGGGCGGCGGCGTCTACCTGGCGATGCATGTGGACGGGGACGTGGTCGCCGGGCTCTACCGAGCAGGGGTCGGAGGAGCAGGCGTTGGGAGTGCCGCCGAGCTGGTTGTCGTACGTGGCCGTGAGCGACGTCGACGCGACGGTGGCGCGTGCGCTGGAGCTCGGCGGTGCGCTCGTGGTGAGCTCATTCGACGTCGTTGAGGCTGGGCGATTGGCGGTGATCGCCGACCCGGCCGGCGCTGCGTTCGGGATCTGGCAGGCGGCCGGCGACTCGATCGGCGCCACCCGGGTCAACGACCCCGGCTGCCTCACGTCCAACGAGCTCTCGACCAACGACGTGCCGGGCGCGATCGCCTTCTACACCGGCCTGTTCGGCTGGCAGATCGAGGAAGTCGACACCCGAGGAGGGCCGCGGTACTGGCTGATCAACCATGCCGGGGCAACGAAGGGCCGCAACGGCGGTATGCGCGAGCTGGCCCCCGAGCAGGCGGGCGCGCCGCCGAACTGGATGCCGTACTTCACGGTCGGCTCCACCGACGGCACGATCGCGCGCGCCACAGAGTTGGGCGGCGGGCTCGTGGCCGGGCCGATGGAGATCCCGGCCGGACGGATCGCGATCGTGAACGATCCCCAGGGCGCCATCTTCGCGAACTTCGAAGGGGCGGTGGACGACTGAGCTAGGCGAGCAGCGCCCGGTCGACGATCGCGGCGGCGTCGACTCCCCGCGGCAAGGTCCCGACGGTATGCCCGCCGCCACCGGCCACCCGGGTCGCGCAGAAGGCGTCCGCGACGGCGGGCGGCGCATACCGAAGCAGGAGCGAGCCCTGCAGCAGCACGGCCATGCGCTCGACCAGCCGTCGGGCGCGGTACTGGACGTCGTCGAGGTCGGCGAGCGACTGCAGCAGGTCGTCAACCGCGGCGTCATAGCGGGGGTCCTCGCCGCGGGCCGTGCCGATCTCTGCGAGCAGCGCGTCGATCGAGTCCGGCTCCCGGCCGACCGCGCGCAGCACGTCGAGCGCGACCACGTTGCCGGACCCTTCCCACACCGAGTTCACCGGCGCCTCGCGATAGTGCCGCGGCATCCCGGACTCCTCGACGTACCCGTTGCCACCCAGGCACTCCAGCGCCTCCGCGGTGACGACGATCGTCCGCTTGCACACCCAGTACTTCGCGACCGCGACGCCGATCCGGACGAAGGCGTCCTCCTTGCGGTCGACGGCCGCGGCCAAGCGCAGCGACAGCGCGGTGGCTGCCTCGGACTCGACGGCGAGGTCGGCGAGCACGTTGCGCATCAGCGGCTGGTCGACGAGCCGGGCACCGAACGCGGAACGGTGCCGGGTGTGGTGCACCGCCTCGATCAGGGCGCGGCGCATGATGGCGGCTGACCCGAGTGAACAGTCCAGTCGGGTCGCACTCGACCATCTCGACGATGGTGCGAACTCCGCGGCCCTCCTCGCCGATCCGGCGCGCGAACGTGCCCTCGAGCTCGATCTCGGCCGAAGCGTTCGACCGATTGCCGAGCTTGTTCTTGAGCCGCTGAATCCGGAACACGTTGCGCTCGCCGTCCGGCAGCACCCGGGGGAGCAGGAAGCAGGTCAGCCCATTCGGGGCTTGGGCCAGCACGAGAAACGCATCGCTCATCGGCGCCGAGCAGAACCACTTGTGCCCGGTCAGCGCGTACCAGCCGGGCTCGCCGGCAATGGCCTCGGCCCGTGTGGTGTTGGACCGCACGTCCGAGCCGCCCTGCTTCTCCGTCATGCCCATGCCGGCGATGACCCCAGTCTTCAGGTCGGCGCGCTTCAGGCCGGGCTCGTATGCGGTCGACGTGAGCAGCGGCTCCCAGACCGTGGCGACGTCCGGGTCAACCCGAAGCGCGGGGACCGCAGCGTGCGTCATCACGACCGGGCACAGGTGACCGCTCTCGACCTGACCCCAGACCAGCAGTCCCGCGGCCCGAGCGAGCTGGGGCAGGCCGGCGGGGTCCGCGGCCCACGGCGTCCCGGCCAGGCCGTGGCTCACCGCGGTGTCCATCAGGCGGTGCCACGCCGGGTGGAACTCGACCTCGTCGATGCGCCGGCCGTACCGGTCGTGCGTGCGCAGGACCGGCGGGTTCTCGTTGGCCAGCCGCCCCCAGTCGAGGGTCTCGGCCGACCCGGCGATTTGCCCAAGAGCGTGCAGCGGGCCCTCGTCGATGAGGCCCTCGCCGTGCTGTCGGACTGCGTCCCGCAGCGGCCCGTCGGCCGCATACAGGTCGAGGCCGTCCAGGGGTGGCGGTTGGTTCGTCACGTCGTGGGTCGCCGGCATGCGCAGATCCTGCCAGGGCGCAAATGATGCGACTTCTTCCATTCCCGATAGCTGGCCCGGCTCCAGACCCCATACTCCCCACAGTGCTGGGCGGAGGGGGGCCGGGGATGGCTATTCCCGAACGGCCACGATGGGCGATTGTCGCGACGGTCATCACGTGCATGCTGCTTGCTGTTTCGGCGTGCGGCACCGGCGGTGAGGACGCGGTCGAGCCCAGCGCAGCCCCGGCATCGACCGATCCGGGTGATCCGGGGGCAGCACCGGTTTCGCAGTCGAATGGCCGGATCGTGTTCGCGCGGTTCGACCTGGCTCGCGACGGCCACATGACCTACACGGTCAACCCGGACGGGAGCGACGTTCGGCCGCTGTTCACCGATGAGCCGTCGGAGTTCCCTCGGTGGTCTCCAGATGGCACCGAGATCCAGATCTTCTGCTGCGACGACGGGGAAGTGGCCCATCTGGTTGATCCGAACGGGGAGGGGTTCCATACCCTCCCGCCTACCGACCCCGAACTCGAGACTTTCTGCGGCGGCGCCTGGTCACCGGACGGCGGGCGGTTGGTCTGTGAGGGCTACGGGGTGGACGACCCGAGCCGCAACGGGATCTATTCGGTCCGCGCCACGGACGGCGGTGACCTCACACAGATCACGTCGTTCCCGGACGGTGAAGACATCCCCGGCGACTACTCCCCAGACGGACGGCAACTGGTGTTCGTGCGCACGGAGATCGGCGGCCACGGAGGCATCTTCGTGACCCACCTCGACGGCACGGGACTTCGACAGATCTCGGGATCCGATCAGGTCGTCGATGAACACTTCGGGGGGAACTGGTCGCCGGACGGGAGCCAGATCTTGTTCGTGGCCCGCGAGTCCGCGAACCACCACAAGGCGATCTGGGTTGTGCACCCAGACGGCAGCTCACTGCATCAGCTACAGATGGATCGGGCATGTGGTGGTCCGCTTCGGGATCCCGAGTTTGTGGGGTGCTACAGCCCGGCCTGGTCACCGGACGGCACGAAAATCGTGTTCACCGGATCAGAGCCCGACGGTGTGGTGGAGAACATCTACACGGTCAACGCAGACGGGACCGGCCTCCTCCAGATCACCGACGACGGCGGCGACGACTTCGCGGACTGGGGGACACACTCGACAACGTGACCGCGTCCTTAGCTGAGTCAAATGTGTGTTGACAGCGCCTGAGCCGGCCACTTGAATCGAACACATGTTCGATAGATCCTGCCTCGGTCGACCAGCTGGGTGACCGTCTGGGCGCGATTCTGGACGCCTCGCTGGACGCCGCGGCGGCCGAAGGTTGGGGGATCTCGGCGCTGATCCGCGAGCTCGAGACGGGCTTGGTCGCCGCGGCCGATGTCGAGCCGTTGATGCTCGAGCTGCTGGATCAAGCGCCCGGCCCGGATCTGCTCGACCTCGGCCTGATGCTCGCGACGGTGCCGGGTGTGCCACCGGTCGTGCCGGTGCTGAAGCTGCAGCTGCTGGACCGGTATCGGGGCTGGTTGGAGGCGCAGGCCCATGCCGCGGTGGCGGAGGTCGCCGGCCCGCCGCCGGAGCATGGATTGGACAGCGGCGCGGAGGAGGTGCGGTGGGCGTTGAACTGCTCCGCCTCGTATGCGACCCGGCGGGTGCAGCAGGCGCGGGAACTGGAGGGCCGTTGCCGTTCGACGCGTGATGCGCTCGAGGCCGCTTTGATCGGCCCGGCGCACGCGACCCACCTCGTGGAGACGCTGGCCGGGCGCGACGGTGCCGTCGCCGAGAAGGTGCAGGATTACGTGCTCGGTCGGGCCGCGAAGGCAACGGAGGGGATGTCGCTCACCGCATTCCGGCGGGCGGTTCGCCGCGCGCTGTTGCGCTTCGACGACCACGAGGAAACGCTCAAGCTCGCCGACGTGTCCGCGCGGCGGCGGCTGGTCAAGCGGGGGGACCCGGAGGACCCGGACCAATCCGGGTTGTGGGCCGGGATGCCGCCGGAGCAGCTGCTGTTCGTGTGGCAGGTGCTGTCGACGCTGGCGCATCGGATGCGGGCAGCCGCCGTTGACCAGGCGCGGGCGGATGCGCGGGCCACCGCACTCGCGGACCTGGCCGAGCGCGGCATCGACCCGCAGAGTCCGGTCGGGGTGGCCGCCATCGCGACCGCCGAAGCCGCGGCGGAAGCGACCGTCGAAGGCGTGGACGCGTTCCGGGTTGACGCGTTGGTCGGCTGCGTCGCCCGTGCGGCAGCGGAGCCCGAGTTTGTCCCCGACCCGCGCTTCCCGATCGACGTCCAGGTCGTCATCTCCGCCGCGGCTCTCTTGGGGCTGTCCGAGGATCCCGCGGAGTTGGTCGGCTGGGGCGAGGTCCCGGCCGCATACGCGCGCGAGCTGGCCGTGAACGGCAGCTGGCGGCGCCTGGTCACCGACCCCGTAACCGGCCACCTGCTCGACTTCGGACGCACCACCTACCGGCCGCCCAAGGCCCTTCGCGACTATGTGGTCGCACGCGATCGTACGTGTCGAGGTAGAGGCTGCAACCGAGCGGCCCGACGTTGCGAGCTCGATCATGTGGTTCCGTTCGGGCCGCCACCCGGGGACCCGGATTTCGACCCAGATGTCGGTGGTCCGACCAGCGCGGCCAACCTGACTGCCGACTGCAAACACCTCCATCTGCTGAAGACCCACCATGGGTGGGGCTGCGAGCTGCTGCCCGACGGGAGCGCGCGCTGGACCAGCCCGCGCGGTCGGGTGTACGTGCAGCGGTCGCCTCAGGTGTTTCCCGACTGACGTCGCGCACCGTTTCCGGCGGCCAGCCATGGAAGGCTGACCAGCCGTGGCCCCCGGGACGTTGGATCGCGCCCGCCGCAGCGGTGCGTGGACGCTGGCACGCGACACCTTCGCGGTGTCGTGGCGCTACCGCGTGACGGGCTTGGCGGCCGAGGCGGCCTTCTTCGCCTTGGTCTCACTGCCGCCGCTCGTCCTCGGCCTGATCGGTGCCGTTGGCTTTGTCGGTGACCGACTCGGTGAGGACGTCGTCCAAGAGATCAAGGACGCGATCATCGAGGCCGCCGAAGCGATCCTGACCCAGGACACCGTCGATGACTTCGTCGCACCGCTGCTCGATGACGTGCTCACCCGTGGCCGCTTCGACGTCACGATCCTCGGCGTGGTCATCACGCTCTGGGCGGGGTCGCGCTGCCTCAACGTCTACGTCGACACGATCTCGATCATGCACGGGCTCGGCGGCAAGCGGGGGCCGGTGCGCATCCGGGTCGTCTCGTTCTCGATGTACCTGGCCGCGCTGCTCGTCGGCATCGTTGTCTTGCCCATGCTCGTGATCGGGCCGGGGCTGCTGAAGGAGGCCTTCCCCGGCCTGGCCGGGCTGATCGACATCATGTACTGGCCGGTGGTGTTCGTCCTCGCGCTGACCTTCCTGACGACGCTGTACCACGTGAGTGTGCCGGCGCATACGCGTTGGCCACGGGCCGTGCCCGGCGCGCTCCTGGCCTTCGGCATCTGGGCCGGAGGCGCGCTCGTCCTGCGGCTGTACCTGTCGTCGCTGTTCTCGTCGGCCTCGGTGTACGGCGGGTTCGCCGCGCCGGTTGCGGTCCTGTTCTGGGCCTACCTCACCGCGCTGGCCGTCCTCGTCGGCGCAGCGCTGAACGCCGTACTCGACGCCCGGACCGCGGCGGCGAATAACCAGGTGCTTGGGACGTCGACACCCGCGTAACTTCGCCGTTCGTGAGCGATATCGGCAGCATGCTGAGCCCGCTCGGCTGGGACGCCGAGTGGGCTGACGCGTATGCCGTGACGCTCACGTGGCTGGCCGACACCGGCGTCGTCCCTGGGCGCGTCGGCAGGGTGGATCGATCCGCCTTCGACGTGCATACCGGCTCCGGCGTCCTTCGAGTGGGCGAGTCCGCCGAGCCGGTATGCACGGGCGACTGGGTCGCGGTCGACACCAGCGGCCAGGACCCCCGGGTGGCGGCCGTGCTGCCGCGACGGGCCGCGTTCAGCCGGGCGGAGTCATCGGGTCGATCTGTGGCGCAGGTACTCGCTGCAAATATCGACATCGTCGCGGTCGTGGTCTCGCTGGCCGGCGAGGTCGATCTCGGCCGGCTCGAACGGCTTCTGGCGCTCGGGTGGAGCAGCGGCGCGACGCCGGTCGTGGTGCTGTCCCAGGCGGACCTTGCCCTCGACATCGAGACATCGGTGGAAGCTGTGTCGGCTGCGGCGCCTGGCTGCGAGGTCTTGGTGACAAGTGCCGTGACCGGTCTCGGTGTCGATGCGCTTGCCGAGATTGCCCGGCCACATCGGAGCATCGTGCTGCTTGGGGTCTCCGGGGCGGGGAAGTCGACGTTGGCCAACGCATTGATGGGCTCGGAGGTGCAGAGCGTCCAGGCCGTGCGCCGAGTGGACGGTAAGGGGCGGCATACGACGACGTCCCGCGACCTGCTCGTGCTGCCCGGCGGCGGGGTGCTCATTGACACGCCCGGGTTGCGCGGCGTCGGTCTATTCGACGCCGACGACGGCATCGCGATGGCGTTCTCGGACGTGGACGACTTCGCCGTCGACTGTCGCTTCGGCGACTGCTCGCATACGAGCGAGCCCGGATGCGCGGTCATCGCCGCGGTCGATGCCGGAGAGCTGGAGCCGCGGCGCGTGGAGTCGTGGCACAAGCTGCAGCGCGAGGTCGCGTGGATGGCTCGACGCACCGACGCGCGGGCGATGGCCGCGAACAAGCGAAAGTGGAAGGCGATCCACAAGTCCGTCCGCGACGCCGGGGTCATCCGCCCCTGAGCTGGTGGGCGATTGCGGGCAGTGAGTCCGTCGGATTCCATCTACACTCCCCGCGTGTCCCGGAACGTAGCCAAGCACCCCGACGCCAAGTCGCGCCGCGAACTCCTCGAGCAGCAGAAGAAGGCCGAGCAGCGCGCCGACCGTCGTCGACTGATCATGATCATCGGCGTGGCCGCGATCGTCGCCGTCGCACTCATCGGCGCGGCCATCTGGGCGGTGCAGAGTTCGCAGCAGAGCAGCGACCCCTCCTCCTTCGGCGTCCCCGCTTCCGAGGCGGGCGCCAGCGAGGTCTTCGAGGACGACAACTCGGCCGAGAGCGTCGGAGCCCATGTTGGCCCGAACACGAGCCAACCGGACGTCGCGACCGTCGAGTACGAGACCAACCCGCCGTCCTTCGGCCAGCACTACCCGACGGACCAGATCTACGATCGCTACTTCTACGGCGAGCGGGACGCCCCCGCAGTCGAGGTGCTCGTCCACAACCTCGAGCACGGCTACAGCATCCTGTGGTACGACCCGGACCTGTCCGACGACGAGCAGCAGACCATCGAGGACCTCGCCAACGCGATCGGCCGGGACGTGCAGAAGTTCAAGGCCGTGCCGTGGGACACGTCGCGCGGTGACTTCGACGAGGTCGCGGACGCGAAGATCGCCATGTCGCACTGGGGCGCCGAGCGGGGCTACCGGCAGTACTTCGACGAGGTCTCCGGTGAGACGATCCAGGAGTTCGTCGACAATTACCCGGCCAGCGATGCCCCGGAGCCAAACGCAGCCTAGGACGTTCCGGATCGTGCTGACCTGCGGGTCTTGCCGGTGGGCGATACAGGACTTGAACCTGTGACCTCTTCCGTGTCAAGGAAGCGCGCTAGCCACCTGCGCCAATCGCCCGAGGTGGAGACGGGATTTGAACCCGTGTACACGGCTTTGCAGGCCGTTGCCTCGCCTCTCGGCCACTCCACCGGTGGAAGCCCTCACGGGTCTCCCCGGGGAGGAATCCGAGCGGACGACGGGATTCGAACCCGCGACCCTCACCTTGGCAAGGTGATGCTCTACCAACTGAGCCACGTCCGCGCGCCTTGACGGCGAAGGGAACCATAGCCGATCTGCCAGGGCGGCTCCAAAGCACGCGGCATGATCGGGTCGTGACCGACGACCCGAGCTGGCCGCGGGCTTCCGGCTGGCTCGCGGCACCCCCCGGGGATCGCCCGGTCGACCTCGCCGTGCTCGGGGTCGGTGCCCATCTCACGTCGCTGTCGCCGACGCAGGCGCATACGACACCGGCCGCGATCAGGGACGCACTCGCCCGGTTCTCCACGTATGCGGACGGCATCGACCTGCGGGAGGCCGTCGTCCCGGCCGACCTGGGCGACCGCGAGGACGCCGACGCCGACGAGCCCGGTACTACGGAGGTGGTGGCGCGGGCGACCCGGTTGGCGCCGCTGGTGCTGGCGCTCGGCGGCGACAACTCGGTGACCTACGCCGTCGGCCGCGGGGTGTACGGCGAGGCGCTGCCGCAGGCCGGCCTGGTCACGTTCGACGCGCACCACGACCTGCGGGACGGCGTCAGCAACGGCTCCCCGGTCCGCCGGCTGGTCGAAGCCGGGCTCGACGGCCATCGCATCGTGCAGGTCGGCATCGCCGACTTCGCCAACAGCCAGATGTATGCGCGGCGCGCCCGTGACCTCGGGATCACCGTGGTGACCCGCACCGAGATGCTGCAACGCCGACTGCACGAGGTCGTGTCTGATGCGCTCGACGTCGCCGGCGCCGGTGGCGGGCCGGTGTACGTCGACCTGGACGTCGACGTCTGCGACCGCGCGGTGGCGCCGGCGTGCCCGGCGTCGCTGCCCGGCGGGCTGGCGGCGTGGGAGCTGCGACTGGCGGCGCGCATGTGTGGGGCCGACCCACGAGTCCGCGGCATGGACATCTGCGAGATCGACGCGACCCGCGACGCACCCGACGGCCGGACGGTTCGGCTGGCCGCGCTGCTGCTGCTGGAGATCGCCCGCGGAATTGCGGACCGAGAAATGTGATCACACTCCGATCGGCACAGTGACCACATGGAGGTCGGTGTTCGGAGTTCAAAGCCAGGCTGTCGGCATATCTCCGACGCGTAGCCGACGGGGAGACGATCACGCTGACCGACCGCGAGCGGCCGGTCGCCGTCCTGCGCCCGCCGACCAACAGGATTGACCTCGACGCAAGCGCTCTCCTCAAGCGGTATAACGAGGAGGGAGACTCCGTGCGCGCCGATGCCCGGCAAGCGCACGCCCCGCGTGTCCTCGGGTTCACCGGTGCGGGAGGGTGACCGGCATGAGCTCTGATGCCGAGGTGGCGGAGGCCGCCGCTCGAATCGCCGACCTCACTGGCGTCCGAAGTCTCGACGCGACCCACCTCGCATCGATCCAACGCGCGGGTCCGGGTGGCATCACACTTGTCACTGCAGATCTTCGTCAGGCACAGGCTGCGCGATCGATGGGTTGGCCCGTGCTCGGCACCTGACCCTCTAGGTTGCACCCGTGCGAACCGTCATCGTCACCGGCGACCCCCTGACCATCGACGACGTCGTCGACGTCGCGCACGGCTCGTGCCCATGCGGAGCTCGGGCCCGACGTGGCCGACCGGATGGCGCGCGGCGCACGCCGTCGTCACCGATGCGGTTGAGCACGGTCGGGTGATGTACGGCGTCACCACCGGCTTCGGCGCGCTCGCCGACACCCACGTGGGCCGCGCCGACCTCGAGCAGATGCAGCTCGCGCTGCTGCGCTCGCACGCGGCCGGGGTCGGTACCCCGCTGCCCGACGAGGTGGTGCGCGGCCTGCTGCTGTTGCGCGCCCGGACCCTCACGGTCGGCATGTCCGGCGTGCGGGTCGACCTGCCGCGACGACTGCTGGAGCTGCTCGACCGCGGCCTGCTGCCGGTCATTCCGGGCAAGGGGTCGGTCGGCGCTTCCGGCGACCTGGCCCAGCTCGCCCACCTCGCGCTGCCGCTGGTCGGCGAAGGCCGGCTGCGGCGGGCCGGCGCATCGGACGCATCCGGACAGCCGGCGAACGAGCTGCTCGCCGAGGAGGGCCTCGAGCCGCTGACGCTGGGGCCCAAGGAGGGGCTCTCGCTGATCAACGGCACCGAGCCGATGCAGGTCCTGCTCGCGCTGGCGATCGCCCAGGCGGAGCTGCTCATCAAGGTCGCCGACCTCGCCTGCGCGATGTCACTGGACGGCCTGCTCGGCACCGAACCGGGCATACGACCCGCGGGTCATCGACATCCGACCGCACCCCGGCCAGCTCGACAGCGCCGCGAACATGCGCGCGCTGCTCGCCGGGTCCGGGCTGCTCGCCAGCCATCGGCACGACCTGACCCATGCCGTGCAGGACTCGTACTGCCTGCGCTGCGCACCCCAGGTCCACGGCGCGGTCCGCGACCTGCTCGCGCACGTGCGTCGGGTCCTCGACCATCGAGCTGGGCTCGGTCGTCGACAACCCGGTGATCGTGCGCGCCGAGGACGGCGACGGGCACGAGGTGATGTCGACCGGCAACTTCCACGGCCAGCCGCTGGGGTTCAGCGCCGACCTGCTCGCGATGGGACTGGCCGAGCTCGGCTCGATCAGCGAGCGCCGCACCTACCGCATGCTCGACCCGGCGACGTCGCGCGGCCTGCCGCCGTTCCTGGCAGCGGATCCCGGCACGAACTCCGGCTTCATGATCGCGCAGTACACCTCCGCGTCGCTCGTCAGCGAGAACAAGGTGCTGACGCACCCGAGCAGCGTCGACACGATCCCGACCTCGGGCAACCAGGAGGACCACGTCTCGATGGGCTGGACGTCGTGTCGCAAGCTGCACGACGTGGTCGCCAACGTGCGCGCCATCCTCAGCGTCGAGCTGCTCTGCGCCGCGCAGGCGCTCGACCTGCGCGCAGACGTGGCGGCGTCCGCGCCCGCGACCGCGGCGGCGCACGCTCGGCTGCGCGAGGTGGTGCCGCCGATGCCGGTCGACCGCGAGCTGACGCCCCAGATCGAGGCGGTGGACGCGATCCTGGCCGACCTGGTCGGCGCCGCCGAGGGCGTCGCGGGGGCGCTGCGGTAGGTGGAGGCCTGCGCGCACTTCGGCGGCCGGCTCGCAACCGGGCTGGTCGACGTGAGCGACGACCCGGCGGTGCTGGACACCGACGGCTGGTGGGCGGTCGTCGTCACCTACGAGGGCGAGGTCACCTGCGCCCGGTTCGCCGACGTGCGGCCGGCGCCGTTGCCGGCGGTGGCTTGGGCCGGCGTCGACGGTGGCGTGGGCCACGTCGATGGGTCGCGACCGCATACCTGGATGCCGTGGAACGCATCCGGGAGCGCATCGCGCGCGGGCGACGTCTATCAAGCGAACCTGTGCCGGCGGTTGTCCGCGCCGCTGCGACGGCGACGTGCGCGGCCTGGCTCAGGTGCTGGCGCGAGGGCAACCCGGCGCCGTACTCCGGGTTTCTCGTCGTCGACGGGCTCGAGGTGGCGACGGCCAGCCCGGAGCTGTTCCTCCGGCGGGCCGGTGACACGTCGTCGAGTCGAGCCCGATCAAGGGCACCGGGCGGACCGCGGCCGACCTGCTGCCCAAGGACGAGGCCGAGAACGTCATGATCGTCGATCTCGTGCGCAACGACCTCGGTCGGGTCTGCGCGACCGGGAGCATCGAGGTCGCGTCGCTGCTCGAGGTCGAGGAGCACCCCGGGCTGGTCCACCTGGTCTCGACCGTGCGCGGTCGGCTGCGCGCTGACGTCGGGCTGGCCGGACCTGCTGGCGGCAACGTTCCCGCCCGGGTCGGTGACCGGGGCGCCGAAGTCGAGCGCGCTGCGCATTCTCCGCGAGCTGGAGCCGACCCCACGCGGTCCGTACTGCGGGGCGGTTGGCTGGGTCGACGCCGACCCAGCGCACGGCGGAGCTCGCGGTCGGCATCCGGACGTTCTGGAAGGCTGACGGCCAATTGCACTTCGGCACCGGCGCCGGCATCACCTGGGGATCCGACGCGGCTCGGGAGTGGGACGAGACGGAGCTGAAGGCAGCGCACCTGCTGGCACTCGCATCGAAGGGTTCACCGTGAAGGTCTGGGTCGACGATCGGTTGGTCGAGCAGGGCGAAGCGATGGTGTCGGCGTTCGACCACGGGTTCTCCGTGGGGGACGGCGTCTTCGAGACGCTCAAGGTCGTCGACGGAACACCGTTTGCCTGGACCCGGCACATCCATCGGCTGGCCGCCTCGGCCGCCGGGCTCGGCCTGCCGGAGCCCTCGGCGCCTCGGATCCGCGATGCGGTCGAACAGGTGCTCGGCGCCAACCCGCCTGCCGCGAGCGCGCCGGCTCCGGATCACCTGGACCGGCGGCGTCGGGCCCGCCGGCTCGGAGCGCGGCGCTGCGCCGGCCCACGCTCGTCGTCGTTCTCGGTGACCTGCGCGTCTGGGAGCCGTCGTGCTCGCTCGCGACCGTGCCGTGGGCGCGCAACGAACGATCCGCAGTCGCCGGCCTCAAGACCACCTCGTATGCGGAGAACGTCGTGGCGCTCGCGTACGCGCACAAGCAGGGCGCCGACGAGGCGTTGTTCCTGGACACTCGCGGCCGGATCTGCGAAGGCACCGGGTCCAACGTGTTCGTCGTGCTGGACGGGCGGCTCGTCACCCCCGGCACCGACACCGGCTGCCTCGCCGGCGTGACCCGGGCGCTGGTCATGGACTGGTGCTGGGCGGAGGAGGCCGAACTGACCCCAGCCGACCTGGCGGCGGCGAGCGAGGTCTTCATCACGTCCTCCACCCGGGACATCCAGCCGGTGCATGCGGTCGACGAGCAGCGGTTCGACGCTCCCGGCCCGGTCACCGCGAAGGCGGTGCAGACGTTCGCGGAGCGGGCGGCGCAGGACCTCGATCCCTGATAGACCGTTGCCATGGAAGGCGCGCGCACGGTACGGGCCCCCCGCGGCACCGAGCTGACCTGCCGCTCCTGGGGCGCCGAGGCGGCTCTGCGGATGCTGCACAACAACCTCGACCCCGAGGTCGCCGAACGACCCGACGACCTGGTCGTGTACGGCGGCAACGGCCGGGCGGCCCGGTCACTGGGCGGCGTTCGACGCGATCGTGGACTCGCTGCGGACCATGGCGCCGGACGACACGCTGCTTGTCCAGTCCGGCAAGCCGGTCGGCGTCGTGCGGACGCATACCGATGCCCCGCGGGTGCTGATCGCGAACTCGCTGATCGTGCCGAAGTGGGCCACCCCCGAGCACTTCCGCGAGCTCGAGGACGCCGGCCTGACGATGTACGGGCAGATGACCGCGGGGTCGTGGATCTACATCGGCACCCAGGGGATCCTGCAGGGCACGTACGCGACCTTCGCCGAGGTCGCCGCCCAGCACTTCGGCGGATCGCTGCGCGGCACGGATCATGCTGACCGGCGGGCTCGGCGGGATGGGCGGCGCGCAGCCGCTCGCGGTGACCGGCAACGGCGGCGTCGCGCTGTGCATCGAGGTCGACCCGTGGCGGGCTGCAGCGGCGGCGCGACCACGGCTACCTCGACGAGATCGCCGACTCGCTGGACGACGGGTTCGCGCGGGTCGAGGCGCGCCAAGCGCGACCGGCGGGCGCTGTCGGTCGGCGGTGGTCGCGAACTGCGCCGATGTGCTGCCCGAGCTGGTGCGCCGCGGGTGGGCGCCGGACGTCGTCACCGACCAGACGTCGGCGCACGACGCGTTGAACGGCTACGTCCCGAACGGGATGTCGCTACGAGGAGGCGTTGTCGCTTCGCGCGGACAAGCCATCGGAGTACGTCGAGCGGTCGCAGGCCGCGATGGCCGCGCACTGCGAGGCGATGGTCGACTTCCAGCGCGGCGGCGCGGTGGTCTTCGACTACGGCAACGGGCTGCGTGGGCAGGCGCTGGACGGCGGGTTCGCCGACGCGTTCGCCTACCCGGGCTTCGTGCTCGCCTACATCCGGCCGCTGTTCGCTCGCGGCGCCGGGCCGTTCCGCTGGGCCTGCCTGTCGGGCTCGGACGCTGACCTCGCGGCGACCGACGAGGCCGTGCTCGAGGCGTTCCCGGACGACGACGGGCTGCAGCGGTGGGTGCGGTTCGCGGCGGAGAAGGTGTCAAGGGCAGGGGCTGCCGTCCCGGATCTGCTGGCTGGGCTACGGCGAGCGGCACGTCGCCGGGGCAGCGGTTCAACGACCTGGTCGGATCCGGCGCGGTCGACGGCGCCGATCGTGATCGGCCGCGACCACCTCGACGCGGGCTCGGTGGCATCACCGGAGCGGGAGACCGAGGGGATGCGCGACGGCTCGGACGCGATCGCCGACTGGCCGGTCCTCAACGCGCTGCTCAACACCGCTTCCGGGCGCAACCTGGGTGTCGGTGCACCACGGCGGCGGGGTCGGCATCGGCAAGTCGATCCACGCCGGGCGTTGTGGTCGTCGCTGACGGGACGGACGAGTGCAGCGCGACGGCTCGAGCGCGTGCTCACCAACGACCCCGGCATGGGGGTGCTGCGGCACGCCGACGCCGGCTACGAGATCGCCGAGCGACACCGCCCGCGAGGTCGGCATCCGCATACCGATGGCGGACGGGACGCACGCGCCGTCCTGGCAGAGCTAGCCAGACGGGGACTGAGACCAGCCCTTGCCGTAGTCCGGAGGCGCGGCCGACAGCCCCCAGATGACGAAGCCCGCGGCCGCCATCATGACGATCGCCCACAGCGGGTAGTAGGGCAGCCATAGGAAGTTGGCGATGATCGACAGCGTGGCCGCGGCGACGCCGACGACCCGTGCCCAGGTGGCGCCTTGCAGCACGAACAGGCCGACGACGAACAGCCCCACGCCGAGAAGCAGGTGGATCCAGCCCCAGGTCGTCAGGTCGAACTCGAAGGTGTACTCGGGACCGACGACGAAGAACTCGTCGTTGAGCACTGCGGTGAGTCCCTGGAAGAACTGCATCAGGCCGACGATGATGAGCCACACGCCGGCAAACATGCTGAGGCCGGTTGCCCATGCAGTGGAACGGCTCGAGGTCTGGTTGCTCATGCCGTCCACAGTAGGTCGCGGCTGAGGTCGTCCAGCGTCGGCGCGCCGAGGCCGGCCATGGCCATGCCGAGCTCGGTCCGCAGCATCCCGACGACGGCGGCGACGCCCTCCGCACCGGCCGCGGCGAGACCCCAGACGTACGGGCGGCCGATGAGCACGGCGCTGGCGCCGAGGCACAGGGCGGTCGCGATGTCGGTGCCGCGGCGCAGGCCACCATCAACCAGCACCGGGATTCGGCCGGCGACTTCGTCGACGACCCGAGGGAGGGCCTGCGCCGTCGCCGGCACGGTGTCGAGGCCGCGGGCGCCGTGGTTGGACACGACGATGCCGGCGCAGCCCGGCGTCGATCGCGCGCACTGCGTCGTCCGGTCGCAGGACACCTTTGGCGAGGACAGGGACGGACGCACTCCCTGCCACCTCGGCGATGTCGGCCCAGGTGACCGTTGGGTCGAGGTAGGGCCGTGGCGCGCCACGCAGGTTGGCCGGCTCGAGGACGTCCAAGGTCGCACCGCCGATCCGACGGTCCCGATCTCGGGCCGGGGACACCGGCAGGTCGACCGTGATCACCACCGCCCGAGCCCCGGCCCGTACCGCGCGCTGCACGAGTTCGTTGGTGAAGCCGCGGTCTTGCTGCACGTACAGCTGCATCCACCAGCGCCCGGTGGTGCCGGCGAGATCCTCGAACCTGGTTGAGCCGAGCGTGCTGACGATGGCGACTGCCCCGGCCTTGTCGGCGCCGCGCAGAGTTTCGGGCTCGGCGCCCGGGTGGTACTTGTCGTGAGCCGCGGTCGGCGCCAGCAGGATCGGGTGGGCGAGCCGTTCGCCGAGCAGGGTGCAGCGCGGTGTCGATGGCGGACACGTCGACCGCGACCCGAGGCGCGAGCCGGACCTCTGCCCAGGCCTGCTCGTTCCAGCGCAGCGTGTGCTCGTCGCCGCTGCCGCTCGCGACGTAGTTCCACGTCTGTTCGTCGAGTTTCGCTTGCGCCAGCGGCTCGAAGTCGCGGACGTTGACCGGTGCGGACACGCCTCCGACCCTAGAGTCGGCGTTCGTGGGTGACGTGTTGGTCCGTCGGATCGGTCGGCTGCTGCCGATGATCTCGCCGGTCGTGGTCGATGCGGCCGTGCTGGTCCGCGATGGGCGGGTCGCGTGGGTCGGCGCCGACTCGGCGCTGCCGACGGGGCTCGGCGACATCGCCGAGCTCGACGTCGAGGGCGCGTGCGTCGTCCCGGGGTTTGTCGACGCGCACACGCACCTTGTGTATGCGGGGGTGCGGCGGGATGAGTTCGTGGCTCGGCTGGCCGGCGTGCCCTACGACGGCGGCGGCATCCGGGTCACGGTCGAGGCGACGCGGGCGGCGTCGCATACCGAACTTGTCGAGTCGGCACTCGGACGCGCCCGGGCAGCGTTGGCTGCCGGGACCACGACGATGGAGATCAAGACCGGCTACGGGCTCACGCCCGGGGATGAGCTCAAGATGTTGGCGGTCATCGCCGAGCTCGCGGATGCTCTGCCGTTGCGGATCGAGGCCACCTATCTCGGCGCGCACGTGGTGCCGGCCGGGCGGGACGCGGAGGACTACGTCGACGAGGTGGTCGCCTCGTTGCCGGCAGCGCTGGCGGCCGGCGCGCGGTGGTGCGACGTGTTCTGCGACGTCGGGGTGTTCAGCGTCGACCAGGCGCGGCGGATCCTGGTGGCCGCGCGGGACATCGGGTTCGGGTTGCGGCTGCACGCGGAGGAGATCGCGCCGAGCGGGGGAGCGACGCTGGCCGCCGAGCTGGGCTGCGCGAGTGCGGACCATCTCGAGCATGTGACCCCGGAGGCCGCGCGGGCGATGGCGCAAGCCGGGGTCGTCGGGGTGCTGCTGCCCACGGTCACGTTGTCCCTGCGGTCAGGGGCGTGGGGTCAGGCGGCCGTGCTGCGCGCGGCGGGCGTCGAGCTGGCCCTCGCCACGCGACTGCAACCCGGGAACGTCGTGGTGCGAGTCGATGCCGTATGCCCTCCAGCTCGCGTGCCTGGCGCAGGGGCTGTCCGTGGACGAGGCGTTCCGGGCCGCGACGCTCGGCGCGGCGCACTCGCTACGCCGCGACGACGTTGGTCACCTGGGCGTGGGCGCGTGGGGTGATATCGCTGTGCTGAACGCGGTGCACGAGGCCGACCTGGTCGCGCACCTGGGCGCGGCGCGGCCGGTGCGGCATACGGTGATTGGCGGGGCGCAGGTCAGCTGAGCAGCGCAGCGTAGGCGGCGTCGACGTCGATGGCGTCGAGTTCCTCGCCGATCGGCACCAGTAGGAAGGTGCGTGCCAGGAAGCGCTCGATCTGGGACGCCAGCGCCTGGAACTCGGCCTCGCCGTCGGGGGAGCTCAGCGCAACGTGGATCGTCTCGCCATCGTCCTCGATCGAGGGCCACACCGTCACGTCGCCTTGACCGGCTGGCCGCTGCAGGCCTTCGAGGAGCAGGTCACGCGCGAACACCCAGACGATGGGCTCGTCCCCACCGGTGTCGAAGGACGCGGTCACGGCGAACGGGTCGCTCGAGTCGTATGCCAGCACCGTCGGGACGCCGACCACTTGATCGCCGGCGACCAACATGAGCTCAAGGTCGTGAGTGACAGAGGCGAAACGGGCGGGCATGGCACGTCCTTCGAAGTGGGTCCTGATGTGACGAAGGGGTTCTGCCCGACGATCCGTGTCTCACCCCTGCTTAGGCTGTGAGCCGTGCCACTTGAGCCGGAGTCAGGGCTCGACGAACCTGTCCGGTTTCGGCGGACACGGGCGGTTCGTCAGCGGATGCACGCGCGGCGGTCGACCAGGATTCTCTGGCGGACCGGGGTGTTCATCGTCGGCTGGGGGATCGTGCTGGCCGGCGTCGTCATGCTGGTGATCCCCGGACCCGGCTGGGCGGCGATCTTCGTCGGGCTCGCGGTGCTCGCCACCGAGTACGCGTGGGCCCACCGGCTGCTGTCCCGGGCGCGCCAGTACGCAAGGACGTTGGCGGACAAGGCGCTGGACCCGCGGGTGCGGCGACGCAACCAGGCGATCGTTGCCGTGGTGCTGCTGCTCACCATCGCGGTTGCCGTCTGGTACTACCTCGAGTACGGCTTCTCACTCGACGGCCCGCGCGCCTGGTTCGGGTAGAGTTCGCGACGCTTCGGGCGATTGGCTCAGTGGTAGAGCGCCTCGTTCACACCGAGGAGGTCACTGGTTCGAACCCAGTATCGCCCACAGTGCATTTCCGCAGGTCGGACGCCCTTCTCGCAAGATCATAAGTGGCTCGCGTACAACATGCGTGCAACAGTGGCCGCGGTGCTAGCCGCGGAGTCGGTTCGAAGTCGTCTGTAGCTGGTTGGTCAGGGTGCGTCGATCACGCGCCGACGATTGCATCGAGGTGCTCGGCGTCCTGCCGACACCGCGCGTGTAACGGCAACGACCTCCGAAGGCCTGACGAGCCGGTAGAAAGGTCTGTCCATCGGGTCGGGAATGGGTTGGCCGGGAGGGAGTCGTCCGATGAGCACACTGAAGCGTCGATTGACCCGAGTCGGTAATCGGATCGGCGTTTGGATGTACCGGACACTTGACGGGCGGCTCTCCAGCGGCAGCAAGAAAGTCCACGTCATGGTGATCACGACGCCCGGCCGACGAACGGGCATCCCGCGCTCCACATGTGTCCGTTACCTCGACACCGCTGAAGGGTTCGTCGTGTGGGGCACCGGCTCCGGCTCGCCCCGCGACCCGGACTGGTTCCGCAACTTGCGCACGGCGAAGGTGGCCGACCTGCGCGTGAAGGCCAAGCACCTACAGGCACGACCGCGTGAACTTCTTGGTGAGGAACGCGACGCGATATGGACCGACGTTGTGCTGGCTCAGGCACCCGAGGTTGCGAAGTACGCGCGACGAGCGGGCCGGGTGATCCCCGTGGCCGTTCTGGAACCGAACGAGGCCGGGCCGGCCTGAGGGCTCAAACCGAGCAGAAGCCGCACCGAAATCGGGAGTCTGTGCTGCAGCATGCAGCATCACAATGGTCTACAGAATCGGCATGCTGGCCGATTGTTCGACTCCGCGGAGAAGACAGGGGGTGGACGCCATCGACGACGTCGTGGCCATCGCCGCGGGTTTCGTCCTGACCACGCTCGTTGGGGGCTGGTGGGCCGCGCGACTGCAGCAACGGTCGTGGATCCGGCAGAACGACATCCGGATGCGTGAGGCGGAGAGCCAGCGCGCCGGGACTGCCTGCCAGGACCTGACGACGTTGCTGGACAAGCGGCTGTTCCGCATGCAACGCCTGCTCGCGGTCACAACGGCCCGCGCCCGTGGGTCGGCCAGCGATGACGAACACTGCAGAAGCGGGTTCGGGAGTACGACGAGGTGGTCATCGCGTGGAATGAGCGGCTCAACATGAACCTGTCGCTGGTTGGCAGCCACTTTGGGGACGAGGCACGTGCCCACCTTGAGGGGTTGTACGCGGACTTCCGGCGGGTGGGTCTCAGGGTTGAGGCGGCAGTGCGTGTAGCCAGGGATGGTGGCGACCCCGCGCCGATCGCAGCCGAGGTCGAAGGCGAGTTCGAAGGCCGAGATCCTGGCAGTCTTAACGATCGCGTCTACCAGTTCGGTCTCATGCTGATGGGTCAGTTGCGTGAGGGAACCGTGGGACGGTACGCACCCAACAAACCCGCTCCTCGGCTGAGCGACAGGCTGTCCGCCCCGGCAGTCGACCCGGGGCTGTGACTTCACAGTCAAGAACGCGGAGGTAATCATCACAGCGGCCAAAGGTCTCCTCGACCAGCTCGAGCTGTTCTGATCACGACGTTGGAGGCTTGCGAGCCCCCGATGGTGCGTCCACCCGCTGCCTGCGCACACTGGGTGAGTGGGCCGTGAAAATCGGGTCCCCCGTCGTGCCGGGCGCCGTACCAACGTCGCGCTGCTCGTCGTGCTCGCCTTGGCGTTCGGCACCGGCTGGGCCGCCTTTGGTACGGGGACGGCGACGCCCGCCCGGATCGTCACCGTGCTGCACGGCGTGGCCGGCCTGGCGCTGCTTGTGCTCGTCCCTTGGAAGTCGGTGATCGTCCGGCGGAGCCGGGCGTTCGGGTCGGACCCTTGGCGCGGGGCTGACGGCGTCGCCCTCGGAGTTCTCGTCGCCGTGTCGATTCTCGCGGGCGTGGCGCACGTGCTCGGTGGCTTCCGCACATATGCCGGCCTGACCGCGATGCAGGTTCATGTGGGCGCCGCGGTGCTTGCCGTTCCGGTCGTCGTTGTCCACATGCTGCGGCACCCGCAGCGGATACGCCGGACGGACTTGTCCCGGCGCACCGCGCTGCGCACGCTCGGGATTGCCGCGGGCGCGGCGGCCGCATACGTCGCTGTCGAGGGCGTCACTCGCGGGCTGTCCCTGCCGGGGCAGGACCGTCGCGAGACCGGCTCGCACGAGGTGGGCTCGCATCGCCCCGACGCAATGCCGGTCACGCAGTGGGCGCTGGATGACGTACCGAAGATCGAGGTCGCTGACTGGCGGCTCCGCGTGGAGGTGCCGGGCCGACCGCCGGCCGAGCTCGACCACGATGCGTTGGTGCGCATGGCCACCGACGAGCTGGACGCCGTGCTCGACTGCACGGGCGGCTGGTACGCGCACCAGCGCTGGCGGGGGGTGCGGCTGCGCCGGCTGCTGCCGGAGACGCTGCCCGAGGAGGCCGCCAGCGTCCTCGTCGTCTCCCGCACCGGGTACGCGCGGCGCTTCCCCTTGGCCGACGCCCCTTCACTGCTCATCGCAACCCACGTGGCCGGCGGTCCGCTGTCACCGGGACACGGTGCGCCCGCCAGGCTCGTCGCGCCGGGTCGCCGGGGCTTCTGGTGGGTGAAATGGCTCGACCGCGTGATCGTCGATACCAAGCCGGCGTGGTGGCAGTCGCCGTTCCCGCTGCCGTGAGTAGCGTCAAGCGCATGAGCATATCGGCTGAGGGCTCCTCACCGGCCCGTCGGTAGCATGCGCACCTATGTCCGACTTGCGCATCACCGTCGACGGCGACCAGCGATCGGTCGCGGCCGGGACGACGGCGGCGCAGCTGTACGACGGGCGGCGCGAGGTCGTGGTCGCCCGGGTCGGCGGTGAGTTGCGCGACCTCGCATACGAGATCAAGGACGGCGACGCCGTCGAGGCGGTGACCACCGACAGCGAGGACGGTCGGGCGGTTGTGCGGCACTCGACCGCCCACATGCTCGCGCAGGCGGTGCAGAGCCTGTTCCCGGAGGCGAGGCTCGGCATCGGACCGCCGATCCGCGACGGCTTCTACTACGACTTCGACGTCGAGCGGCCGTTCCACCCGGAGGACCTGCAGCTGCTGGAGAAGAAGATGCAGGAGATCCAGAAGTCCGGGCAGCGCTTCGCGCGTCGGGTGGTGACCGAGGACGCCGCACTCGAGGAGCTGGCGTCGGAGCCGTACAAGTGCGAGCTGATCGGACTGAAGGCCCACCCGGAGACGGCGTCCGACGCCGAGGCCGCCGTCGAGGTTGGCTCTGGTGAGCTGACGATCTACGACAACCTGGATGCGAAGACCGGCGAGCTGGTCTGGCGCGACCTGTGCCGAGGCCCACATGTGCCGACCACCCGGCACATCCCGGCGTTCAGGCTGAGCCGGTCCGCGGCCGCATACTGGCGCGGGTCGGAGAAGAACCCGCAGCTGCAGCGCATCTACGGCACCGCGTGGGAGAGCAAGGAGGCGCTCAAGGCGCACCTCGACTTCCTGGCCGAGGCCGAGAAGCGCGACCACCGCAGGCTCGGCACCGAGCTCGACCTGTACTCCTTCCCCGACGAGATCGGCTCCGGGCTCCCGGTCTTCCACCCCAAGGGTGGCGTGATCAAGCGCGTGATGGAGGACTACGTCCGCGAGCGGCACCTGGCGGAGGGCTTCCAGTACGTCGGGACGCCGCACATCACCAAGCAGGGGCTGTTCGAGACCTCCGGGCACCTGCCGTACTACGCGGAGACGATGTTCCCGCCGATCTCGATGGAGGGCAGCGACTACTACCTCAAGGCAATGAACTGCCCGATGCACAACCTGATCTACCAGTCGCGCGGGCGGTCGTACCGCGAGCTGCCGATCCGGCTGTTCGAGTTCGGCGTGGTCTACCGCTTTGAGAAGTCGGGTGTCGTGCACGGCCTGACTCGGGTGCGTGGCCTGACGATGGACGACTCGCACTCCTACGTCATGCCGGAGCAGGCGGCCGACGAGATCCAGCACCTGCTGCGGTTCCTGCTGGGGCTGCTCGAGGACTTCGGCCTGTCCGACTTCTACCTGGAGCTGTCGACTCGCGATCCGGAGTCGGACAAGTTCATTGGCTCGGCCGAGCAGTGGGAGGAGGCGACCCGCATCCTTGAGGAGGCGGCGACCGAGACCGGCCTGGAGCTGGTTCCCGATCCCGGCGGTGCGGCGTTCTACGGCCCGAAGATCTCGGTGCAGGCCCGCGACGCGATCGGGCGAACCTGGCAGATGTCGACCGTGCAGTACGACTTCAACCAGCCGGCGCGGTTCGGCCTGGAGTACCAGGCGGCCGACGGCTCGCGGCAGCAGCCGGTGATGATCCACTCCGCGAAGTTCGGGTCGATCGAGCGCTTCATGGGCGTGCTCGTCGAGCACTATGCCGGCGCGTTCCCGCCTTGGTTGGCGCCGGTGCAGGTGGTCGGCATCCCGATCACCGACGAGCACGTCGGGTACTTGTCGTCGGTGGCGGATCGGTTGCGGGCGGACGGGATCCGGGTGGAGGTCGACGCCTCCGACGACCGGATGCAGAAGAAGATCCGCAACGCGCAGAAGCAGAAGGTGCCGTTCATGTTGATCGCCGGCGACGAGGACATGAGCGCGGGCTGCCGTGTCGTTCCGCTACCGCGACGGGACACAGAAGAACGGGGTGCCCGTTGACGCGGCCGTGGCCGAGATCGTGCAGGCGGTACGCGACCGGGTGCAGGTCTAGCGTTGTCGGATCCGGACGGTCTGGAGCGGCTGTACACGCCGGGGCGGATGGCATACATCAAGGGCGAGGGGAAGCCCGCGTCCGAGGAGTCGACTGACTGCCCGTTCTGCCGCGCGCCGGGGCTGCCGGACGACGAGGGGCTGGTGGTCGCGCGCGGATCGCTTGTGTATGCGGTGCTGAACCTGTACCCGTACAACACCGGGCACCTGATGATCTGCCCCTACCGGCACGTGCCGGACTACACCGATCTCACAGAACACGAGGTCGCGGAGTTCGGCGCTTTCACGCAGATAGCCATGCGCGTCGTGCGCGCCGTGTCCGGTCCACAGGGCTTCAACATCGGGATGAACCAGGGGTATGCCGCTGGCGCGGGCATCGCCGGACACCTGCATCAGCACGTCGTGCCCCGTTGGGGCGGCGACACCAACTTCATGCCCGTGGTGGCCCGGACGAAGGTGCTGCCGGAGGAGCTGCCAGAGACGCGTCGGCTGCTCGCGGCCGCGTGGGAGAGGATTGAGGCGTGAGAGGCGACTCGACGCGGACCCGGCCGGTGCTGATCTACGACGGCGACTGCGCCTTCTGCACGAAGTGCGTGGAGTTCATGGAGAAGTACATCCCGTTCAAGCCGGTCGTGGATGCATGGCAGCTCGCTGACCTGGCCGCGTTGGGACTGACCCAGGCGGAGTGTGAACGGGCGATCCAGTGGGTCGAGCCGAACGGTCAGAAGCGGGCCGGTGCGGCGGCGGTGGGCATGCTGCTCGTGCGCTCGGGTCTGCCGTGGTCGATCCTCGGCTGGCCGTGCCTGATCCCCCCGCTGTCGTGGGTGGCCGAGGGCGCATACCGGCTCATCGCCGTGAACCGGCACCGGCTGCCGGGCGGGACCCCGGCCTGCTCGATGCCCGCGCACCTGCGGCCGGGCGCGTCACGAACCGCGACGGGATGACGCGCTCCAACGGCAGGAACGCCAAGAGCGCGACCAGGTGCGGAAAGAAGATGATCGTGATGCCCATGAACGTCGCGATGTGGAAGCCGAACAGCCCGGCGACGATGACGTACTGCCAGCGTGCCTTGAGGAACAGCAGCACCGGCGAGGTCAGTTCCATGATCATGATGAACCACTGCGCCGTGCGCAGGGTCCACGGGTAGTCGAGCAACGGCAGCGCCAGCTCGGTGCCGCGGCGCACGACCGAGCGGGCGACGGTCGCCCCGTTGAACCAGTCGAGCCCGCCGTAGCGCAGCTTGGCGAGCCCGGCCAGGAAGTACGTCGCGACCGCGCCGATCTGCACCATGCGCAGCGCCCAGCCGGCCGCCTCGGACAACGAGCGGTCACGCACCGAGGCGCGGCCCACCGTGGGCAGCACGAAGAGCAGGAGCATGAAGCCGAACCGGTCGTGGTCGACCTTGCCGTACGACATCGAGACGATCATCCACTGCAGGTATGCGACCGCCACGGTGTAGCCGACGACGACGAGGGAAGCGGCCGGTGAGGCCGATGAGCGAGCCGACCACCAGCACACCGATGAGCACGTCCACGAGCAGCGGCGTCGGCGTCGGCAGCGGCACCGCGCGGCCGATCCACAGCGGCGCGTACCACTCCGGGTCCAGCTCGCCGTGGCCGACACCCCACGGGCGCAGGTAGAGCACGTCGAGGATCAGGAACAGGTATGCGATGACCCGCAGCACCGCGACCCGGGCCATCGGCAGCGGGGCGCAGAACCAGCGCTCGACCGCCGCGGTCATCGTGGCTTCTCCCAGGTGACGACGACCTCTTTGACGACGTCACCGACCGGCACGGAGTCCTCGAGGTGCTGGACGTTGCGGATCACCCGCACCCCGGTCCAGTGCGCACCGTCCGGGTCGAGCCGGACGTGCGCGTCGGCGAGCATGCGCAGCATCTCGGGGTTGTCGATGACCCGGTCGATCTGACCCTCGAGCTCGGCCCGGTTGATGCCCACGTTCGTCGGGCTCAGCGCGGTGCCCTGCCACTCGCCGTAGCTGAGCTGCTTCTGCAGCGAGAACCAGCGGACGACGCCGTCCGGCTTGTTGGCGGTGGCGAACATGCGCATCGGGGCGAACGGGAAGTACGCGTCGTGGCCCCAGAACGTCGTGAAGAACAGCAGTCCGATCACGACCGCGCTGACGGCAAGCCGCAGACGCTTCCCACGGACGGTCAGCTCGGTCACGGCCGAGAAGTGTAAGGCCAGCTTCGCCGTGTTCTCCGCCGTCAGCTTCGACGCGAGGTGGGACGGCATCGGCTCGTGCCGGACGTAGGTGCGGGTGAAGGTCCCGGTGCCGTGCGACAGCGAGCGCAGGTCGACCGCATACCGGGTGACCTCGACCTGCGGGACCTCGGCGCGGACCAGCGTGCGGCCGGTGCCGATCGGCTCGGTGCCGACCACGCGCCCGCGCCGCGACGACAGGTCGGACATGACCGAGCCGACGTACTCGTCGGAGACCAGCACCGTGAGCTCGTCCACGGGCTCCAGCAGGTTCACGGTGGTCGCCTTGGCGGCCTCCTTCAGCGCCAGCGCGCCGGCGGTCTGGAAGGCCATGTCGGAGGAGTCCACCGAGTGCGCCTTGCCGTCGACCAGGGTGACCCGGATGTCGACGACCGGGTAGCCGGCGCCGACCCCGCGGTCCATCTGGTGACGCACACCCTTCTCGACCGACGGGATGAACTGGCGCGGCACCGCACCGCCGACCACCTTGTCGACGAACTCGAACCCGGAGCCCTCCGGCAGTGGCTCCACCTCGATGTCGCACACCGCGTACTGACCGTGGCCGCCGGACTGCTTGACGTGCCGGCCGTGTCCCTTCGCCGGGCCGCCGAACGTCTCGCGCAGCGACACCCGCAGCGGCACCGAGTCGACCTCGACGCCGTACCGGTTCTTGAGCCGGTCGAGCAGCACGTCGACGTGTGCCTCGCCCATGCACCAGAGCACGAGCTGGTGGGTCTCGGCGTTGTTGTCCAGACGCAGCGTCGGATCCTCGGCGACCAGCCGCTGCAGGCCCTGTGAGAGCTTGTCCTCGTCCGGCTTGGAATGCGCCACGATCGCGACCGGCAGCAGCGGCTCGGGCATCAGCCAGGGCTCCATCAGCGACGGGTCGTCCTTGTCGGACAAGGTGTCGCCGGTCTCGGCGCGGGCGAGCTTGGCGACCGCGACGATGTCGCCGGCGATCGCGTGCGCGACCGTGCGCTGGGCCTTGCCGAGCGGCGAGGACAGCGCGCCGACCTTCTCGTCCACGTCGTGGTCCTCGTGGCCGCGGTCCTCGAGACCGTGCCCGGACACGTGCACCGTCTCGTCCGGCCGGATCGTGCCGGAGAACACGCGGACCAGCGAGATCCGGCCGACGTACGGGTCGCTGGTGGTCTTGACGACCTCGGCGACCAGCGGGCCGGCCGGGTCGGTGCTGAGCGGCTCCTTGGGCTTGCCCTCGGGGGTGGTGACCGCCGGCAGGCCGTGCTCGAGCGGGCGAGGGGAAGCCGCGGGTCACGACCTCGAGCAGCTCGGCCATCCCGATCCCGGCCGGCGACGCGACCGCCAGCACCGGGAAGAACGAGCCGCGGGCCACCGCCTTCTCGAGGTCCTCGATCAGGGTGTCGACCTCGATGGCCTCGCCGCCGAGGTAGCGGTCCATCAGCGTCTCGTCCTCGGACTCCGCGATGATCCCCTCGATCAAGGAGTTGCGGGCGGTCTCGATGAGCGGCAGGTGCTCGGGGTCGGGGTCCTTCTGGACGCGCTCGCCGGTGGAGTAGTCGTACACCTGCTGCGACAGCAGCCCGATCAGGCCGCCGAGTGACTCGTCGTCCTTGGCCAGCGGCAGGTACAGCGGCTGGACCCCGTCGCCGAAGACCCGCTGGCAGATCGCGAGGATCTCGTCGAAGTCGGCGCGCTCCTTGTCCAGCTTGGTGACGACGACGGCCCGCGGCATGCCGACGGCGGCGCACTCCTCCCACAGCATCTGGGTCGTGCCGTCCACGCCGTCCACCGCGGAGACCACGAAGAGGGCGGCGTCGGCGGCGCGCAGGCCGGCCCGCAGGTCGCCGACGAAGTCCGCGTACCCGGGGGTGTCGAGCAGATTGACCTTGAAGCCGTCGTGCTCGAACGGGGCGAGAGCGAGTGACACCGAGCGCTGCTGACGCAGCTCCGCCTCGTCGAAGTCGCTGATCGTCGTGCCGTCCTCGACGCGACCGGCGCGAGGAATCGTCCCGGTCGCCACGAGGAGGGCCTCCACGAGCGTCGTCTTCCCGGCTCCGGTATGGCCGACCAGCGCGATGTTGCGAATCCTCTCCGGCCGGTCGGCCACCGGTGCCCTGCCGGCGGCTCCCGCGGTTTCTCTCGCAGCCATGTTTGCTCCCTCGATGTGGCGTGGGGGTCAGCCTGTACCTGCGTCGCTAGGGTTTCAAGGTGCTCGCACGCTACGCCAAGGCCTTCTTCAACCGGCTGTTCACCCCGGTGGCGAAGGGGCTCCTGCGGGTGGGCATCAGCCCGGACGTGATCACCGTCATCGGGACGATCGGCGTGGTGACCGGCTCGCTGGCCTTCTACCCGCGCGGCGAGCTGTTCGTCGGCACCGTGGTGATCACCGTGTTCGTCTTCTCGGACACCCTCGACGGCACCATGGCCCGGCTCGCTGGTCGGGCCAGCCGGTGGGGTGCCTTCCTCGACTCGACCATGGACCGGATCGGCGACGGCGCGGTCTTCGGCGGGCTGGTGCTCTGGTTCGCCGGTGACGGGGACGAGCCCCTGCTGGCCTGGCTCGCGCTGGCCGGCCTCGTGTTCGGGTTCGTGGTCTCGTATGCGCGCGCTCGCGCAGAGGGTCTGGATCTGCGCGGCGACGTCGGCATCTTCGAGCGCAGTGAACGCCTGGTGACCGTGCTGGTCGCGACCGGGCTGTCCGGGCTCGGCGTGCCGTACATCCTCGAGATCGCGTTGTGGGCGGTCGCGCTGCTGTCGGTGGTCACCCTGGTGCAGCGCATGGTGTACGTGCGTCGGCAGATCGATCTGTCGGCACGTGAGGAGCCCGGCGCGTGAAGGACGAGGTCTCCGACCGGGCGTATGCCGCCGGCTGGGCGCTGGTCAAGCGGATGCCGGAGCGGATGGCCCGGGCGACGTTCAACGGGCTGGCAGAGCAGGTCTGGCTGCAGCACGGTGCCGGCGTGCGGCAGCTGGAGCGCAACCTGCGCCGGGTGGTCGGGCCATTGGTCTCCCGGCAGGACCTTCGGCGACTGTCGCACCGCGGCATGGAGTCCTACTTCCGGTACTGGCGGGAGGCGTTCCGGCTGCCCAACCTCAGCCCGGAGCAGATCGTCTCGACCATCGAAGTCGACGGTCAGGAGCACTTTCGGGCGGCGATCGCCGCGGGTCGCGGGATGGTGATGGCCCTGCCGCACAGCGGCAACTGGGATCACGCGGGTGCCTGGTTCACGATCGACTATCCCGTGACGCTGACCACTGTGGCCGAGCGACTCAAGCCGGAGTCGCTGTACGAGCGGTTCCTCGACTACCGGCGCAAGCCTCGGCATGGAGGTGCTGCCGCTCGGCGACCGGATGGTGCTGCCGACGCTGCGTCGTCGGCTCGCCGAGGGCGGCATGGTGTGCCTGCTGGCGGACCGCGACCTCAGCGCCGGCGGCATACCGGTGGACTTCTTCGGTGAGCCGACGAAGATGCCGGCCGGGCCGGCGCTGCTGGCCCACGCGACCGGCGCCGACCTGATGCCGGTGTCGCTGTGGTACGAGCCGGATCGAACGCGGGTCGAGATCCACGCGCCACTGCTGCTCGATCGCTCGGCACCTCGGGACACCGTGGTCCGGGCAGCCGACGCAGGCGGTGGCCGACGCCTTCGCGAAGGGGATCGCCGAGCACCCGAGGACTGGCACATGCTGCAACGGCTGTGGCTCGCCGACCTGCCGCCGAGGCCGACGTCGTGAGGGTCGGCCTGGTCTGCCCGTACGACTGGGGTGTCCCCGGTGGGGTGCAGGCGCACGTGCGCGACCTCGCCGTCGAGCTGATGCGCCAGGGGCACTCGGTCTCGGTGCTGGCGCCGGCGGACGAGGACGGCGAGCTGCCGCCCTATGTCGTGTCCACCGGCCGGGCGGTGCCGGTCCCGTACAACGGCTCGGTCGCGCGGCTCGCCTTCGGGCCGCGCACCGCCTCGCGGGTTCGCAAGTGGATCCGCGAGGGCGAGTTCGACGTGCTGCACGTGCACGAGCCGGCCAGCCCCTCGTTGTCGTTGCTGGCGACCTGGGCGGCACTGGGCCCGATCGTGGCCACCTTCCACATGTCGGGGCGGTCGCGTGCCATGTCGGCCTTCTACGGGATGCTGCAGACGGCGCTGGAGAAGATCAGCGCGCGGATCGCGGTGAGCGAGTATGCGCGGAGCACGCTGGTCAGCCATCTGGGCGGCGACGCGGTGCTGATCCCGAACGGCGTCGACGTGCGCCGGTTCACGACTGGGGAGCCGTTGCCCGGCTGGCCCGGGTCGGGTGAGGCACTCGGGTTCCTCGGCCGGATGGACGAGCCACGGAAGGGGCTGCCGGTGCTGCTGTCGGCCTTCGTCGAGCTGGCGCCCCGCAGGCCCGGCCTGCGCCTGCTGCTCGCCGGCCCGGGCGACGCCGACGATGTGTACGACGAGCTGCCGAAGGCTCTGCACGACCGGGTGACCTGCCTGGGCATGGTGAGCGAGGAAGACAAGGTCCGCATGCTGCGGTCCGTGGACATCTACGTCGCCCCGAACACCGGCGGTGAGTCCTTCGGCATCGTCCTGCTCGAGGCGATGGCCGCGGGGACGCCGGTGCTCGCCAGCGACCTTGAGGCGTTTGCCCGGGTCCTGGACCACGGCCGGGCCGGGGTGCTGTTCCCGACGGAGGACTCCTCGGCGCTGGCGAAGGCGGCCAACGAGCTGCTCGACGACCCCGGGACCCGCGCCGAGCTGGTCGCCGCGGGCCGCTCCGTGGTCGATCGCTACGACTGGTCGACAGTCGCGCAGCGGGTGCAGGCCGTCTACGAGGCTGTCGTCTCCCCGGGAGTCACGGTCGTCGAGGACAACCACGGGCAGGCCCTGGGCCGCTTCACCCGGTTGCGAGAGGAGCCGTGACGCGGCCGTGATCCCGTGGTGGGTCTGGGTCCTCATCCTGGTCGCGGTCGTGCTGGTCTACCTGCGTTCGTTGGCCGGCCGGCTCGACCGGCTGCATGTCCGGGTCGAGGCGGCGCGGTCGTCGCTCGATGCCGCACTGGCCGACCGCAACGCCGCGGCATTGGAGCTTGCTGCCTCGGGGTTGCTCGACCCCGCAAGCAGTCTGCTGGTCGCCGAGGCTGCGCACGACGCTCGGGAGTCGACCCGGCCGCACCGCCCGCGCGAGGAGAGCGACCTGAGCCGTGCGCTGCGGGCCGCGCTCGAGGACCAGGAGGACATTCAGAGTCTTCGCCGCAACCCCGCCGGCGAGGCGATCATCAGTGACCTCGGGGCGGCGGGCACCCGCGTGGTCTACGCGCGGCAGTTCCACAACGAGATCGTGCGCGCGGCCTTGCGACTTCGGGAGCGCCCGGTGGTCAAGGGGCTGCGCCTGGCCGGCTCGGCTCCGTGGCCGGCCGCATTCGAGATGGACGACGACCCGCCGGCCGCGTTGGTCAGGAACACCCCCTGACAGCACTTACCATTTCCCGTCGTGAAACGCCGTCTCGGGTTGCGAACCACCGCGCTGCTGGCCGTGCTGGGCCTGGCGCTCGGTGTCGCCGCCTGTGGCGGGGGTGCCGCGCTGGAGGACGCCAGCCCGGTCGCGAAGGACAAGGCCTCGGCCACCCCGACGCCGACGCCGACCCCCCCACCGCCACCTCCGCCACCTCCGCCGCCACCGCCCCCGACCTCGCTGCTGGCCGGGAAGGTGAACGTGCCCGACGGGCAGGCATTGGCGATCAAGATCGACAACATCAACCAAGCGCTGCCGCATGTCGGGCTGACCTCCGCCGACGTGGTCTACGTCAAGCAGGTCGAGTACGGCCTGACCCGGCTGCTCGCGGTCTACTCCTCGAGCCTGCCGCCGAAGATCGGTCCGGTCCGCAGCGCACGCATCTCCGACCTGGAGCTGCTCGCGCAGTACGGGCCGGTCGCGTTCGCCTTCTCCGGCGCGAACGGCGGAGTGGTCTCCGCGATCAACAACTCGCCGCTGAAGGCGATGAGCCATGACGCCAGCGGCGTCGGCTACTGGCGGGAGCGGGGCCGGTCGGCGCCGCACAACGTGTTCGGCGACCCGGTCCAGCTCCTCGCGCGCAGGCCCGACGCCCCGGTCACCCGCGACGTCGGCTTCCGGTTCGGTGCGCTGCCGGCCGGCGGTCGTCCCGCGACCCAGGTGGTGGCGACCTATCCCGACGCCCGCATCGGGCTGGCATACGACCCCGCCACCGGGCGCTGGCTGTACTCCCTGAACGGACGCGCCGACCAGACACCTGCCGAGGGCCCAGCCGGTGGCACGACCGTGATCGTCCAGTACGTGGACGTGCGGCCCAGCGAGTACGGCCGAGGCGCGGCGAACACGCCGTACAGCCCGACCGTGGGGAGTGGACCCGCAGTCGTGCTGCGCGACGGCCAGGCGTTCGACGTGACGTGGCAACGCGCGAGCCCGGACGCACCGACCCAGTACCTGTTCAACGGGGCGGACATGCCGCTCGCCGCCGGTCAGGTCTGGGTCGTGCTCATCGACAAGAACCGGCCCGCCGCGATCACCTGACCCGCCACCGACCCCTGATTGGCCCGGCGGAAGCAGGCCCATTCCGGCGTACCCTGGCGGGATGAACGAGTCTGTGATCGGCACGCCGCGGGTCAAGCGCGGCATGGCGGAGATGCTCAAGGGCGGCGTGATCATGGACGTGGTCACCCCCGAGCAGGCCAAGATCGCCGAAGACGCCGGCGCGGTCGCGGTGATGGCGCTGGAGCGCGTCCCCGCGGACATTCGCGCCCAGGGCGGGGTGTCCCGGATGAGCGACCCGGACATGATCGACCGCATCATCGCCGCGGTGTCGATCCCGGTGATGGCGAAGGCGCGCATCGGCCACTTCGTCGAGGCCCAGGTGCTGCAGTCGCTCGGCGTCGACTACATCGACGAGTCCGAGGTGCTGACCCCGGCCGACTACGCGCACCACATCGACAAGTGGGCCTTCACCGTCCCGTTCGTCTGCGGGGCCACCAACCTCGGTGAGGCGCTGCGCCGGATCAACGAGGGCGCCGCGATGATCCGCTCGAAGGGCGAGGCCGGCACCGGCGACGTGTCCAACGCCGTCACCCACATGCGCGCGATCCGGGCCGAGATCCGTCGACTGTCGTCGCTGCCCGAGGACGAGCTCTACGTCGCGGCCAAGGACATGCAGGCGCCGTATGCGCTGGTGCGCGAGGTCGCCGAAACCGGAACCTTGCCGGTGGTCCTGTTCACCGCGGGCGGCATCGCGACCCCGGCCGACGCGGCGATGATGATGCAGCTCGGCGCGGACGGGGTGTTCGTCGGCTCCGGCATCTTCAAGTCCGGCAACCCGGCCGAGCGGGCCGCCGCGGTGGTGAAGGCCACGACGTTCTTCGACGACCCCGACGTCATCGCCAAGATCTCCCGCGGTCTCGGCGAGGCCATGGTCGGGATCAACGTGGCCGACGTTCCGGTCGCGCACCGGCTGGCCGAGCGCGGCTGGTGACCGGCTCAGCGACCATCGGCGTCCTGGCGCTGCAGGGCGACTTTCGCGAGCACGTCCGAGTCCTCGAGTCGCTCGGGGTGCGGGCCTCTGGTGTGCGTCGGTCTTCCGATCTCGACGCGGTGGATGCCCTCGTGATCCCGGGCGGTGAGTCCACGACGATGGGCAAGCTCGCGGTCGCCTTCGACCTGCTCGACCCGTTGCGCAAACGAGTCGCCGCCGGCATGCCCGCATACGGATCCTGCGCCGGTCTGATCCTGCTTGCCGACCGGCTCGTGGACGCACCGCCTGGTCAGGTGACGATCGGCGGCCTCGACGTCGCCGTGCGCCGCAACGCGTTCGGTCGTCAGGTGGACTCCTTCGAGGAAGACCTCGAGTTCGCCTCGATCGGGCCGGAGCCGATGCACGCCGTCTTCATCCGAGCGCCGTGGGTCGAGGAGGTCGGGCCGGAGGTCGAGGTGTTGGCGCAGGTCGCCGGTAAGGTCGTCGCAGTCCGGCAGGGGAGCCTGCTCGCGACGTCCTTCCATCCGGAGCTGATACCGGGGACACCCGCGTCCACCGGCTGTTTGTCGAGATCGTGAAAGGTTCAGCATGAGCGGCCACTCCAAGTGGGCGACCACCAAACACAAGAAGGCGGTCGTCGACGCCAAGCGCGGCAAGCTCTTCGCGAAGCTGATCAAGAACATCGAGGTGGCCGCGCGGACCGGCGGGGGAGACCCGGCCGGCAACCCGACCTTGTACGACGCGATCCAGAAGGCCAAGAAGTCGTCGGTCCCCAACGACAACATCGACCGCGCGGTCAAGCGCGGTTCCGGGGCCGAGGCCGGCGGCGCCGAGTATCAAACGATCATGTACGAGGGCTACGGCCCGAACGGCGTGGCGGTGCTCATCGAGTGCCTCACCGACAACCGCAACCGGGCCGCGTCCGACGTCCGGGTGGCGATGACCCGCAACGGCGGCTCGATGGCTGACCCGGGGTCGGTGTCGTACCTGTTCAACCGCAAGGGTGTCGTGATCGTCCCGGTCGCGGGCCTGTCCGAGGACGACGTTCTCGGCGCCGTGCTCGACGCCGGCGCGGAGGAGGTCAACGACCTCGGCGAGTCCTACGAGGTCGTGTCCGAAGCCGGCGACCTGGTCGCCGTGCGGACCGCGCTGCAGGCGGCGGGCATCGACTACGAGTCGGCGGAGGCGTCGTTCCTGCCGTCGGTGTCGGTGCCGCTGGACGAGGACGGCGCACGCAAGATCTTCAAGCTGATCGACGCCCTCGAGGACAGCGATGACGTGCAGAACGTCTACGCCAACTTCGACGTGTCGGACGACATCATGGAAGCGGTCGGCTAACAGTTCGCGGCGCGCAAGGGGAGACTCGACACAACCTGGCAGCAATACGCTGAGCCTGTGGCCGCAACCTTGGTGGGTCGGCAGGTTGAGGTGGCGGCTCTTCGGGATCTCTGCGCAGACGCGGACCGGCTCGGGCTGCCCGTCGTCGGTGTCGTTTATGGTGAGCCTGGCTGTGGCAAGACTCGGCTGCTCGCCGAGGTGGTTGGGGAGCTAGTCGATCGCCCGCAGGTGCCACTCACTGGCTTCGAGGCCGAAACGGACATTCCGCTGGTCGCGGCGCGCGATCTACTCCGTCGACTCGCCGACGTTCCCGGCCACGGTTCGCTGCTAGATCGAATGTTCCCGGCGCCGACGCTGACCGATACCGTTGCGGGGACTGGACTTTCACCGCTTGGCCCGTTGCAGCTCTTCGAAGGCGCCGCTGCGGCGCTGCGTACTCATGGTCCGCTCACCATTGTCGTAGACGACGCGCAATGGGTCGACTCGCTGTCCCTTGCACTGGTGCACTATCTGCTCCGGGCGGCCGAGGCGGGCGGCAACCCGCTCGCTGTCCTCGTCGCTTCCCGGACGTCGCACGCGCACTCGTTCATCGAGTCCTTTCGGCGCAACATCGCCGCTCCGGCGCGGACAGTCACCGTAGAGCTGGGACTTCTCGATGACGCAGCGGGGATGCAGCTGTTGAAACAGCTCGCGCCTCAGCTGGACCAGCGAACGGTCGCGAAGATCGTGCAGCGCGCAGGAGGATCCCCGTTCTGGCTCGAGACATTAACCACCGACCCGGAGCGAAGCACCGACAGTCTTGTCGAAAGCCGGATGATCGGCGCGGACGCCGACGCGGTCTTTTTGCTGTCCGCTCTCGCATTGGCTGGCCAAGCGTTGGCCATGGAGGACATCAGCGACCTGCGCCGCTGGTCGATGCGCCATGCCCAAGAGGTCGCGACGGACCTCGCACGCAGAGGACTTGTTCGAGAGCACCGCGGTGCGGCTGGGATCTCACACGACCTCATCAGGGAGGCCGTTGCGTTCGATGTTCCGCCGACGACTGCGCGCCTCGTCCACCGACGCCTTGCCAAGACGTTCGAACGTCAAGCCAGCGGCGACGATCCCGCCGCTACCACGCAGCTGCTGTTTCGGGCCCTTGATCATCGCCGACTTGCCGGCCAACCGGTCCTTGAACTCAGTCTGCGGGTGGCGCGATCACGGGGTCGACGGCTGCTTGGCAGCTCCGGACTCGACCTGCTGATCGCCATTGTGGAGAAGGCGGAGTCGTCGGATCCCCGAGCGCGCGATCTCAAGCGAGAGGTCGCGGGGCTGGCCGGCGAGCTCGGTCAGCATGGGGTTGCGCTCAGATGGTGGTCGGCGCTCTGCGACGAGGTCGGGGACCCGGTTGACCGGGCCTGGATCGCGCTCGCGGCGTCGGAAGCGGCACTGCACCTGGGCCGTAGGTCCGACGCGTGGCTGTTCTTACGCCGGGCCGAGCCTGCAGCATTACTCGCGCCGGCGATCGAGGTTGCGGCATCCGCGCAAGAGGCGTCGCTCGAACTTTGGCTGGAGCGGAGACCCGCCGCGGCCTGGGAGCCCGCACAACGCGCCGTGCAGCACGTGAGGGCGCTTGGCGCGCAGTCAGGAACCGCGGCGACGCTCGACTGGCAGACGCGACGCGCATACCTGCGCGCGCTGTTGGCCGCGACGGAGGCGGGACTCCAGGATCTTCGTCCCAGGGAGGAGGTGCTCGCCTTCTCCGACGAGTTGGCGAGTGCAGCGGCCGGCGTCGACGAGCGCACCCGACTGCGAGCCCTGGCCGATGGCGGGCTCGTCATGCGGTGGCTGGGGCGCAACACCGACGCCGAGAACCGGCTGCGGCGGGCGTGGGAGGACTCACGACGGGAGCTCCTAGCGCAGGCCACCCTGGAGGTGGGCGCGATCTACGCGAAGGTCCTTTACTCCAGCGGGATGCTCTCCGATGCCTCTGCGGTGTTGGCTGAGTGTCGGAACCTTGGCGAGCGCCTTGGCGAATTCTGCCCGGCGCGACCTGTCAGCGTGTCCGTCACCCAGCTCGTGGAGCACTCGATCGGGTCGTGGCAAGACGCCGCGAACGGACTGCTCGCCGCCGCAGCCGACGAGGATGACCCACATGCGCGAGAACACGCCTACCTCGAACGGGCCAGCATCCTGGCCCGCCTCGATCCGCGGCGGTCCGCCACCGATGTCCGGGCAAGCGTTGCCCGCGCGCGTGCGGACTCCGTCGAGGCGGGCTGCCGACGCTGTCGCGCCGAGGTCTCGATCCGTAGCGCCGAGGCCCTCGCCCGGATCGGAGACGCCGAGGCCGCCAGCGATCTTTTCGCTGGCCGGGCCGCGAAGCTAGCGTCCGACGACGCCGCCATGTCGCTGTGGGCTCGGCAGACCGAAGCGGCCATCGCGGAGGCGTGCGGGGACCGAGAGACGGCCATCGCAACCCGCCGGACCCTGTCCGCTGAAGCCCAGAGAATGGGAATGCGGATGGAGTCGCTCTGGCTTCAGCTCGACCTCGGCGCGTCATTGTCGAACGTCGACCGCCCAACGGCCGCCGAAGTCCTGCGAGCAGCCGGGCATGCGGCGGAGGCGATCGGCGCGCGCACCGAGCAGCGCGTGGCTGATCAGGCGCTACGGGCGCTCGGAGTGCGTACTTGGCGCCGAGGCAGCACCGACCGCGACAGTTCGGATGGTCCGGTCTTGACCGCGCGGGAGCTGCAGGTGGCCCGGCTTGCCGCCCAAGGCGCGAGCAACCCGGAGATCGCTGCCGCCCTGTTCCTGTCCCGCAAAACCGTGGAGCGACATGTCTCGAACAGCCTCGCGAAGCTGGGGCTGCGCAATCGAGTGGAGCTGGCCGCCGTAGCCTCCCGAACATGAGTTCGAAGCGGGTGCTCGGGGTCGACCCTGGGCTGACCCGCTGCGGGCTCGGTGTCGTCGAGGGCGCGGTCGGCCGACCGCTGTCGCTGGTCGCGGTCGACGTCGTCCGGACCCCGGCAGACTGCCCCGGTCGCGGAGCGGCTGCTCACGATCGCGTCCGCGATCGAGGCCTGGATCGTCTCGTATGCGCCGGACGCGGTGGCCGTCGAGCAGGTGTTCAGCCAGCTGAACGTG
This sequence comes from uncultured Actinomycetota bacterium, assembly GCA_963836025.1. Classification (GTDB taxonomy): domain Bacteria; phylum Actinomycetota; class Actinomycetes; order JBEVHX01; family JBEVHX01; genus JBEVHX01. The sequence continues at coordinate 146,132 of CAWIIE010000005.1, read as the reverse complement.
CGCACGGTGATGGGCACCGCCCAGGCCAGCGGGGTGGCGCTGGCGGCTGCCGCGCGCAGCGGCTGCGCCGTGGCGCTGCATACGCCGAGTGAGGTGAAGGCCGCGATCACCGGGAACGGGCGCGCGGACAAGGCGCAGGTGGGCTTCATGGTGCAGCGGCTGCTGCGACTCGAGGCGACCCCGACCCCGGCTGATGCGGCCGATGCCCTGGCGCTGGCGATCTGCCACCTGTGGCGCGGCGCGGCCTACGACCGGCTGCGGCCGCCGCGGCGGCGCGGTCGTGATCGCGTCGGTGACCGGGCGGGTCATCGCGGTGGCGCCCGAGCAGGCCGTCGTCGAGGTCGGCGGCGTGGGGCTGGCGGTGCAGTGCACGCCCGGCACGCTCGCCGGGCTGCGGCTGGGCGAGACCGCGAGGCTGGCGACGTCGCTGGTGGTCCGCGAGGACTCGCTCACGTTGTACGGCTTCACGGACGAGGACGAGCGCGCGGTGTTCGAGCTCGTCCAGACCGCCAGCGGGGTCGGGCCGCGGCTGGCCCAGGCGATGCTCGCCGTGCACTCGCCGGATGAGCTGCGCCGGGCGGTCGCCACCGAGGATCTGGTCGCGCTCACCCAGGTGCCTGGGATCGGCCGCAAGGGGGCGCAGCGCATCGTGCTCGAGCTGAAGGACCGGCTGGGTGCGCCGGTGGGGCGCGGCGCCGGAGGTGGCTCGTACCCGGCCGGGGACTGGCGGGCGCAGGTGCACAGCGCGTTGCTCGGCCTCGGCTGGTCGACGCGGGAGGCGGACGACGCGGTGATCGCGGTCGCGCCGCTCGCCGAAGGCGAAGGCTCGACCGACGTGGCGGCCCTGCTGCGGGCCGCGCTCAAGACGTTGAGCCGGGCCTGAGTGGAGTCGCTGGTGCGGCCCGACGCCGAGCCCGACGAGCGGGCCGCGGAGGCGGCGCTGCGACCTCGCCGGCTCGACGAGTGCGTGGGGCAAGAACGGGTTCGGGAGCAGCTGGGCCTGGTGCTGGAGGCGGCCCGGGGGCGGGGCAGCGCGCCCGACCACGTGCTGTTCTCCGGCCCGCCCGGGCTCGGCAAGACCACGCTGGCGATGATCATCGCGCACGAGCTGGAAGCGCCGATGCGCATCACGAGCGGGCCGGCGATCACCCATGCCGGCGACCTGGCCGCGATCCTGTCCTCCCTGGCCGAAGGCGAGGTGCTCTTCCTCGACGAGATCCACCGGATGGCCCGGCCGGCCGAAGAGATGCTCTACATGGCGATGGAGGACTTCCGGGTCGACGTCGTCGTCGGCAAGGGACCAGGGGCCACCGCGATCCCGCTCGAGCTGCCGCGGTTCACCCTGGTCGGCGCCACCACCCGGGCCGGCCTGCTGCCCGGCCCGTTGCGGGACCGGTTCGGCTTCACGGGCCACCTGGACTTCTACGCCGTCGACGAGCTGGTCCAGCTGCTCGAACGCTCCGCCCGGCTGCTCGACGTGCGGGCCGAGCAGCCCGGGCTGGTGGAGATCGCGGGTCGGTCCAGGGGCACCCCGCGGATCGCCAACCGGCTGCTGCGCCGGGTTCGCGACTACGCCCAGGTCAAGGCCGACGGTGTGGTCACGGTCGCGGTGGCCCAGGGCCGCACTGGCCGTCTACGACGTCGATGAGCAGGGGCTCGACCGGCTCGACCGGGCCGTGCTGGACGCGCTGTGCCGCCGCTTCGCCGGCGGGCCGGTGGGCCTCGGCGACCCTCGCGGTCGCCGTCGGCGAGGAGCGCGAGACGGTCGAGGAGGTGGTCGAGCCATTCCTGGTCCGCAGCGGGCTGCTGGCCCGCACCCCTCGTGGCCGGATCGCCACCGCCGTCGGCCTGGTCGCACCTGGGCTTGGCGGCGGTGGAGAGCCAGCCTGGTCTGTTCCGGGTCTGAGCGGACGTACACTTTCGGGGCTTCGCGGGTTGCCCGAACGCTCGGCCCCGCGCCCATCCCTGGAGGTTCGTCGTGGAAGCGCTGCTGCCGCTCATCCTGCTGGTGGCCGTGTTCTACCTGCTCATCCTGCGGCCGGCCCGCAAGCGGCAGCAGGAGTCCCAGCAGATCTCCAGCGCGCTGGCGCCTGGCGTCGAGGTGATGACCGCCGGCGGCATCTTCGGCACCATCCAGTCGGTGGGTGAGGGCGAGGTCACTGTCGAGGTGGCGCCCGGGACCACCCTGCGGATGGTGACCGGCGCGATCGCCAAGGTCATCCACGCCGAAGGCCGAGCTGCCGTCAGGAGCCAACCGAGACCGGGACTTACGTCGAACCAGGCACCTGAGAGGCAGACCTCAGCGTTCTCAGCAGCGTCGGTCATACTGCGCCGCGCCTTCTAGCACTCAAGGAGAGATGACCGTGGCGACGAAGTCGTCGGCACCGACGGTCTCGCGACCGGGTCGGTCCCTCGCGGTCCTGGCATTGCTGCTCGTCGGCATGTACACCGCGATGGCGCTGACCGGCAACTGGACGCCGAACCTCGGTCTCGACCTGCAGGGCGGGACCAGCATCACCCTGATTCCGAAGCCGGCCGAGGGCCAGGATGCCGCCAGCGACGAGCAGATCGATCGCGCGATCGAGCTGCTCGAGCGTCGGGTCAACGCCGAGGGTGTCGCCGAGCCGGACATCCAGGCCCAGGGCAGCGGGTCGAGCCAGACGATCGTCATCTCGCTCCCCGGCGCCACCCAGCAGGACTTGATCGACTCCATCGGCAAGCCGTACCGGATGGACTTCCGCCCGGTGCTGACCGCCGCCGCCGGCGTGCCGGTGACCGAGCCGGCCGGGTCACCGACGCCGTCGGCCAGCGCCGAGACACCCTCCGACTCGCCGTCCGCATCGCCCTCCGCCTCGCCCGCGGGTCGCGCTCTCCCGCAGGGTCTGGCCGCGGCGCCCACCCCGACCCCGACTCCTGAGCCGAGCCCCACCGCCCCCGCCACCGACCCGACGCTCGATGCCCTCGGCATCAGCCCCGAGCTGCAGCAGGAGTTCCTGGACAAGGACTGCACCGACCCCGACCAGCGCGGCCAGGACGTCGAGACGCCGGACGAACCGATCGTCGCGTGCAGCACCGACGGCGCCTCCAAGTACCTGCTCGCGCCGGTCGCGGTGCGCGGGTCCGACCTGACCAACGCCGAAGCCGGTGTCCGGCAGGACGGCACCGGGGTGTGGGTGGTCAACCTCGAGTTCAACGGCGAAGGCACGGCGGCCTTCCGCGAGACCACCGAGTCGCTGGTCACCAAGACCGGGGCGCAGAACGCGTTCGCGATCGTGCTCGACGGTGAGGTCATCACCGCCCCCGGGGTCAACAACGCGATCGTCGACGGCCGGGCCGAGATCTCGGGCGACTTCAACCAGACCACCGCCAAGGAGCTGGCGAGCAACCTCGACCTCGGCGCGCTGCCGATCTCGTTCGAGGTCGGGACCGCGCAGACGGTGTCCTCGACGCTGGGCGCGGACTACCTCGAGAAGGCGCTGATCGCCGGCGCCGTCGGTCTGCTGCTGGTCGTCCTGTACTCGCTGCTCTACTACCGCGGCCTCGGGATCGTCTCGATCTTCAGCCTCGCGGTCGCCGCGGCGGTCACATACGCCCTCGTCGTGCTGCTCGACGTCACCCTGATCCTCGCCGGCGTCGCCGGCGCCATCGTCGCGATCGGCATCACCGCGGACTCCTTCGTCGTGTACTTCGAGCGGATCCGCGACGAGGTCCGCGAAGGCAAGACTCTGCGGGTCGCGGTCGAGACCGGTTGGCGGCGGGCCCGCCGCACGATCCTGTCGGCGGACTTCGTGTCCATCCTCGCGGCGGCGGTGCTGTTCTTCGTCAGCGTGGGCAACGTCCGCGTCTTCGCCTTCATCCTCGGATTGACGACGATGGTGGACATCCTCGTCGTCTTCCTGTTCACCAAGCCGGTCATCGTGCTGCTGGCGCGGACCAAGTTCTTCGGCGGTGGGCACAAGTGGTCCGGCCTTGACCCGGCGCACCTCGGGATGAAGACGCCCGGCCCGTTGCTGGTCGGCAAGCGCGCACAGGCCGCGGCGACCCGTACCGCCGTGAAGGAGGCCTGATGTCTCGCCTGGGCACGCTGTCCGGTCAGCTGTACCGCGGTGAGGTCTCCTACGACTTCGTCGGCCGCCGTCGGCGCTGGTACACGATCTCGATCATCATCACGGTCGTCGCGCTGGCGTCGCTGGCCTTCCGCGGGCTCAACCTCGGCATCGAGTTCACCGGGGGTGCGGTGTTCACCGTCCCGACGACGACCGGCACGGTCGAGCAGGCCCGGGAGACCGTCGCCGACGCCGGCGTCGAGGGCCAGGTCATCGTCCAGACCGTCGGCACCGGCGACAACCAGTCACTGCGCATCGAGACCGAGGAGCTGACCGCCGCCGAGTCGGCTGAGGTTACTCAGGCGCTGGCCGAGGAGTTCGAAGTCTCGGTCAACGACGTCAGCACCGACATCGTCGGGCCGTCCTGGGGCGAACAGGTCACGCAGAAGGCGATCACCGGACTGGCCATCTTCATGGTGCTGATCACGGCGTTCCTCGCGATCACCTACGAGTGGAAGATGGCGATCACCGGCGTGGTCGCGTTGATCCACGACCTGATCATCACGATCGGCGTCTACTCGTTGCTCGGCATCGAGGTCACCCCAGCAACGGTGATCGGTGTCCTGACGATCCTCGGCTACTCGCTGTACGACACGGTCGTGGTGTTCGACGGAATCAAGGAGAACACCAGGAATCTGACCTCCGGCAGCCGGATGACCTACAGCCAGGCGGCGAACCTGTCGCTCAACCAGACGCTGGTCCGCTCCATCAACACGTCGATCATCGCGTTGCTGCCGGTCGCCGCTCTGCTGTTCGGCGGGGCTCTGCTGCTCGGCGCCGGCACGCTGAAGGACCTCTCGCTCGCGCTGTTCGTCGGCATCATCGCCGGCACCTACAGCTCGATCTTCATCGCGACCCCGCTGCTGGCGCAGCTCAAGGAACGCGAGCCGGCGATGCAGGCGCTGGCCCGCCGAGTTGCCGGACGAGGTGGCGGCAAGAAGGCGACTGCGGCCAAAGCGGAACCCGTTGAGGAACCGGTTGAGGTCGAGCCTGATGACATCGCCGTGGAAGAGGAGCCGGCGCACCGGCTGACGATGACCGGGCCCGCTGTGCGGCCGGCCGGGCCGCGGCAGCAGCCCAAGCGCAAGCCCGCCAGCAAGCGTCGGTCATAGTGCCGATCAACCTGACTGAGCTGCTCGCGTCCCGCGTCCGGGAGGTGCCCGACTACCCCAAGCCGGGAGTGGTGTTCAAGGACATCACCCCGCTGCTCGCCGACCACGTCGCGTTCGCCGGCGCGGTCGACGCCATCGTGAACCACCACGGGCGGGGCACGGTCGACAAGGTCGTCGGCATCGAGGCCCGCGGTTTCATCCTCGCCGCACCGGTGGCCTACCACTTCGGCGCCGGCTTCGTGCCGGTCCGCAAGGCCGGCAAGCTCCCGGCGGCGACCTTCTCGCAGTCGTATGCGCTCGAGTACGGCGAGGCCACCATCGAGATGCACCGGGACGCGCTGACCGCGGGCGACCGGGTGCTCATCGTCGACGACGTGCTGGCCACCGGTGGTACCGCCGCGGCGACCGTGGACATGGTTCGCCGGACGGGCGCCGACGTGGTCGGCCTGAGCGTCCTGATCGAGCTCACGTTCCTGGACGGACGGTCGCGCCTGCCCGGGGTCGACGTGCACGCGCTGCTTGCCTGACCGCATACGGAATGTCCAGATCGCACCCCTGGTTAGACTGACCACGCCTGTGGACACGTCCGACCTGCCCGCCGAGGGTGCGGTGCGCACCGAGACCGCGCCCGGCCCCGTCGCGCCGCCCGGCGACATCCTCACCTCTCAGACTCCCTCCAGCCGGGTTCGCGCCCGGCTGGCGCGTCTGGGCGGCCAGCGCGGGTCGACCGTCGCGCCGGTGCTCGATCCGCTGTTCGCGACGGTGCGGCAGACCCATCCGAAGGCCGACCTGCGGGTGGTGGAACGGGCCTACGAGGTCGCCGAGTACCACCACCGCGACCAGCTCCGCCGCTCCGGCGACCCGTACATCACCCACCCGCTCGCGGTGGCCCAGATCCTGGCCGAGCTCGGCATGCCCCCGGCATCGTTGGCGGCGGCCCTGCTGCACGACACCATCGAGGACACCGAGTACTCCCTGGAGGCGCTGCGCCAGGACTTCGGCGAGGAGATCGGTGCCCTGGTCGACGGCGTGACCAAGCTCGACCGGGTCACCTACGGGCAGGCGACCCAGGCCGAGACCGTCCGCAAGATGGTCGTCGCGATGGCCCGCGACATCCGGGTTCTGGTCATCAAGCTCGCCGACCGGCTGCACAACATGCGCACGATGCGCTACCTGCCGCAGACCAAGCAGGAGTCAAAGGCTCGCGAGACGCTCGAGATCTATGCGCCGCTTGCGCACCGGCTCGGGATGAACACCTTGAAATGGGAGCTGGAGGACCTCGCGTTCGCGATCCTCTACCCCAAGATGTACGACGAGATCGTCCGCCTCGTGGCCGAGCGGGCGCCCAGCCGCGACGACTTCCTCGAAGGCGTCATCGAGCAGGTCGACGAGGACCTCAAGGGGGCCAAGGTCAAGGCGACGGTCACCGGTCGGCCCAAGCACTACTACTCCGTCTACCAGAAGATGATCGTCCGCGGCCGTGACCTGGAGGACATCTACGACCTGGTCGGCATCCGGGTGCTCACCGACTCGGTCCGGGACTGCTACGCGGCGCTCGGCATCGTGCATACGCGATGGAACCCCATTCCGGGTCGGTTCAAGGACTACATCGCGATGCCGAAGTTCAACCTGTACCAGTCGCTGCATACGACCGTGATCGGTCCCGGCGGGAAGCCGGTCGAGCTGCAGATCCGCAGCAACGACATGCACCGTCGGGCCGAGTACGGCATCGCGGCGCACTGGAAGTACAAGGAAGGTTCCGGCGGGAAGGGCCACGGGAAGTCGTCGGCCGAGGAGATGCAGTGGTTGCGCCAGCTGCTCGACTGGCAGCGCGAGACCAGCGACCCCGGCGAGTTCCTCGACTCACTGCGGTTCGACCTGGGCAACGCGCAGGTGTTCGCCTTCACGCCGAAGGGCGACGTGATCGCCCTGCCGGCGAAGGCGACCCCGGTTGACTTCGCGTTCGCCGTGCACACCGAGGTCGGGTACCGATGTATCGGCGCCCGGGTCAACGGCAAGCTCGTGCCCCTGGAAAGCGAGCTGGTCAACGGCGACGTCGTCGAGATCTTCACCTCGAAGGCGCAGGGGGCCGGCCCGTCGCGGGACTGGCTCGGCTTCGTCAAGAGCGCGCGCGCCCGCAACAAGATCCGCCAGTGGTTCACCAAGGAGCGCCGCGAGGAGGCGATCGAGCAGGGCAAGGACGCGCTCACCCGGGCGATGCGCAAGCAGCAGCTGCCGCTGCAGCGGGTGATGAACGGCGGCCTGCTCGTCACGATCGCGCACGACCTCACCCACAAGGACATCGACGCCCTGTATGCGGCCGTCGGCGAGGGCCACGTCAGCGCCCAGTCGATCGTGCAGCGGGTCATGCAGGCCCTGGGCGGCGAAGAGGGCGCGACCGAGGACCTCGCCGAGGCAACCTCGCCCACCCGCGAGGCGACTCGTCGGCGCCGACCGCAGGGCGACCCCGGGGTCGTGGTCGTGGGCGCCAGCGACGTCTGGGTGAAGCTGGCCAAGTGCTGCACGCCGGTGCCCGGCGACGAGATCGTCGGCTTCGTCACCCGCGGGAACGGGGTCTCCGTGCATCGCACCGACTGTGTGAACGTCGCGGCGCTGTCCGGTCGAGCAGGGGCGGATGACCGAGGTCGAATGGGCGCCGTCAGCGACGTCGGTGTTCCTGGTGTCGATCCAGGTCGAGGCGCTGGACCGGTCCCGGCTGCTGTCCGACGTGACCCGGGTGCTGTCCGACCAGCACGTCAACATCCTGTCCGCCTCGGTCACCACCACCCGCGACCGGATCGCGATGTCGCGGTTCACCTTCGAGATGGGCGACCCGAAGCACCTCGGCGCCGTGCTCAAGTCGGTGCGCGGGGTCGACGGCGTCTTCGACGTGTACCGGGTGACGTCGGCACGAACGTCCTGACAGCCCGACTTGTCATACGGAACGTGCGCTATCTGGCTCGGAGCGTCTGACACGTTGCCGGGATGGTAGGGCTGTCATACGGAACGTGCGCTATGTGACTCGGAGCGTCTGACAACTCGATTAGCCGCTGAACTCCTCGAGGGCCTTCTCGGCCTCGGCCAACCAGGTGCGGCGGGCAGCGGCGTCGGCGTCGGCACGGTTGGCCTTCTCCGCCCGGCCTTCCCGCCGGTGCGTCGTCGGCCTCGGTCTCGAGTCGGCTGATGGACTCGCGCAGCTGGGTGACCGTCGCCTCGGCCCGCGCCCGCGCCTCCGGGTTCGTCCGCCGCCAGCGCGACTCCTCGGCCTCGCGGATCACCTGCTCCACGCGCCGCAGCCTGGACTCCAGCCGGTCCTTGGCTTCGCGCGGGACTTTGCCGGCGGCTTCCCAGCGTTCCTGCAGCGAGCGCAACGACGCCTTGGCCGCGGCCAGGTCGCTGATCGGCAGCAGCTTCTCCGCCTCGACGGCCAACGCCTCCTTGGCGGCGAGGTTGTCCGCGTACGAGGCCTCTCGCTCGTTGAACGTGGCCGAGCGCGCGCCGAAGAACGCGTCCTGCGCCGCGCGGAAGCGCTGCCACAGCGCCTCCTCGTCGGCCCGGCCCGCCCGGCCGCTGGCCTTCCAATCGGTCATCAGCGCGCGGTACCGGGCCGCGGTCGGACCCCAGTCGGTCGAGCCGGCCAGCGACTCGGCCTCCTTGACCAGCGCCTCCTTGCGATCCTTGGCGAGCGCGCGTTCGGCACCGACCTGCGCGAAGTGCGCCCGTCGGCGACGGTCGAAGGAGTTCCGGGCGGCGCTGAACCGCTTCCACATCGCCTGCTCGGCCGCCCGGTCGACCCGTGGTGCCGTCTTCCACAGCTCGAGCAGCTCCTTGAGCCGGTCGCCGGCGACCTTCCACTGGCTCGACTCCGCCAGGGTTTCGGCCTCCGTGACCAGGCTTTCGCGTTCGGCGAGCGACGCCGCCCTGGCCTCGGCCTTCTTCTGCTGCACGGCGGCCCGGGCCGCTTCGATGGCGGGACCCAGGGCATCAACTCTGCCGCGCAGCGCGGCCACGTCGCCGAGGATGTGCGGCTCGACCAGGCTGGCGCGGAGTTTGTCGATGGACTGCTGCGCTTCGCCCGGGCCTACTTGTCCGGCTCGGATGCGTCGCTCCAGCAGGGCGACCTCGGCGGCCAGGCCGTCGTACTTGCGGGCGTAGTAGGCGATCGCGTCAGTGGGGGAGCCGGCCTGGAACGAGCCGATCACCACCTCGCCCTCGGGCAGGCGGAGGTAGACGGTTCCGGCTGCGTCCACGCGCCCGAACGCATGCTCGGCGGCGGTTACGTCGCGCGGCTCGCTCACGTGAATGCTCATCCCGTTGGGGGCGTCTCGGACGTCGTCGCGGTCAGGATAGTGACCGGTGTCGAGGGCGGACCGTCGGTGGCCCCGCCCTGCACCCCGCCCGCGGCGATTCCCTTGACGATGTCCAGCCCTTCGGTGATCTGCCCCCAGATCGTGTAGTTCGGGCCCAGCGTGGTGTCGTCGTAGACGAGGAAGAACTGGGAGCCGTTCGTGTTCGGCCCACTGTTCGCCATCGCCACCGTGCCGGCTGGGTAGTTGACCCCCTCGGCCGTGGGCAGGTTCTCGTCCGGGATCTGGTAGCCGGGGCCACCGGTGCCGGTGCCCGTCGGGTCGCCGCACTGCAACACGAAGATGCCCTCGGTCGTGAGCCGGTGGCACGAGGTGTTGTCGAAGAACTTCTGGTTCGCGAGAAAGACCATCGAGTTCGTCGTGACCGGGGCGTTCTTGGCGTCCGGCGTGATCGTGATCGGACCGCAGTTGGTGTTCAGGCTGATGGTGTAGCCCGCATCCGGGTTGATCGTCTGCGCCGGGGCCGCCGGCCAGGACAACGAGGCCGGCGCGGTGCCGGGGACCGGCGCGCAGTTCGCGGGCGCGACCGCGTCGTCGGATGCGGACGGGCTGGTTTCGTCGGTCGCCACCTGGTCCGGGTCATCACCGCGGGTGAGCATGAGTGCGACGAGCGCCAGCACGGCCACCAGCGCGACCACGGCCACGACCGCCCGGTTGATCATCTTGCGCCGGCGCGCTCGCTCGACCCGCCGGGCCTGCTGCCGCTCGAATCGTGCCCGCGCCAGCTCCCGCTCGCGTTGCCTGCTCGACGCCACGTTCTGCTCCTCCTGCTCCTGATCGGCGGCACAGTTTAGGCGGGTACCCTCGACGGTCGTGCTTGTGGCCAGCTTCCCCGCCGCCTTCGCCGGGACGAATTGCTATGTCGTCGCGCCCTCAACCGGTGCGGAATGCGTGGTCGTCGACCCTGGCGTCGAGGTGGTCAACACCCTCGATGAGGTGATCTCCGAGCACCGGCTGCGGCCGGTCGCAGTCCTGCTCACCCACGGGCACCTCGACCACACCTTCTCCGTGGCGCCGGTCTGCGGCGCGCGCGGCATACCGGCCTGGATCCACCCGGATGACCGGGACCTGCTCGCGGACCCGCTCAAGGGCCTGTCGCGCGAGACCGCCCGGCTGTTCGGCGGGCGGTTCGAGTTCAGCGAGCCGGACGACGTCCGCGCCCTTGACGACGGCACGACGCTGTCGATCGCGGGGCTGGAGATCACGGTCGACCACGCGCCGGGTCACACCCCGGGCTCGGTGATGTTCCGGCTGCCAGGGGACAACGAGTCCGAGGTGTTGCTCAGCGGGGACGTGCTGTTCGCCGGCTCGATCGGCCGCACCGACCTGCCCGGCGGCTCGTACGCACAGATGCTGCGCAGCCTCGCCACCAAGTGCCTCACCCTCGACGACGACGTCGTGGTGCTGCCTGGGCACGGCGGGCAGACGACCATCGGCGTCGAACGCGCCACTAACCCGTTCCTCGCGGAGGCAGCACCGCTGGCCGGCCCATCGCGGGGGCTGTGAGCCGTGGCCGAATCCCTGCGCGCCCCACGCGGGACCTTCGATGTGATCCCGCCGGAGGGCGAGACCGTGCTCGCCGTCCGCGACGCGCTCGCCGCCCCGGTCCGTCGCGCCGGCTACGCATATATCGAGACCCCGACCTTCGAGGACACGGCGTTGTTCGTACGCGGCGTCGGGGAGTCGACGGACATCGTCGGCAAGGAGATGTACTCGTTCACCAGCCGCGGCGGCGACGAGCTGTCCCTGCGCCCGGAGGCGACCGCCGGCATCGTCCGCGCGGCGCTCGAGCACAACCTGCATCGCGGACCGCTGCCGGTGAAGGTCTGGACCTCCGGGTCGATCTACCGCTACGAGCGTCCGCAGGCCGGCCGCTTCCGCCACTTCTCCCAGATCGACGTCGAGGCTCTGGGCACCGACGACCCGGCGATCGATGCCGAGCTCATCGGCCTCGCGGTGACTGGGTTCCGCGACCTCGGCCTGACCGGCGTCCGCCTCCTGCTCAACTCCCTCGGCGACAAAAGCGACCGACCCGCATACCGGGAAGCGCTGATGCGCTTCCTCGACAAGCTCGACCTCGACGACGCCACCCGTCGACGGGCCGAGGTCAACCCGTTGCGGGTGCTCGACGACAAGCGTGCCGAGGTGCAGGAGCAGCTCGTCGACGCGCCTCTCATGGCCAACCACCTGTCCGCCGAGAACCGCCGCCACTACGACGACGTGCGGACCTTCCTGGCCGATGCTGGCGTCGAGTGGGAGGAGGCTCCGCGGCTCGTGCGCGGCCTGGACTACTACACGCACACCGCTTTCGAGTTCGTCCACGACGGGCTGGGATCGCAGAGCGCGATCGGCGGCGGCGGTCGCTACGACGGCTTGTCCGAGTCGATCGGCGGGCCGCCGTTCCCGTCGGTCGGCTTCGCGCTCGGCGTCGAGCGCACGCTGCTCGCGCTGCGCGCCGAACGCATCGCCCTCGACCCGCCGACCCGGGTCACTGTGTTCGCGGTCCCGATCGGTGAGCCCGCGCGGCACGAGGCATACCGGATCGTGCACCGACTGCGTGGCGACGGCGTTTCCGCGGACATGGCCTACGGCGCGAAGGGTCTCAAGGCCGCGATGAAGGCGGCCGACCGCTCGGGTGCCGCATACGCAGTGGTGATCGGAGAGCGAGATCTGGAGGCGGGGGTCGCGCAGGTCAAGGACATGACCAGCGGCGACCAGACCGCCGTGCCGCTCGCCGACGTCGTGCTGTACCTGAAGGAGAAGCTGTCGTGATCCGCACCCATGAGTCCGGGACGCTGCGAGCGTCGCATGCCGGCGAGACCGTCACGCTGGCCGGCTGGGTGGCTCGTCGGCGCGACCACGGCGGGGTCGCGTTCGTCGATCTGCGGGACGCCTCCGGCATCGTTCAGGTGGTCATTCGCGAGGACGAGATCGCCCACGACCTGCGCGCGGAGTACTGCGTGAAGGTGGCCGGCGAGGTGCGCCGGCGTCCGGCCGGGAACGAGAACCCGGAGCTGCCGACCGGCGAGGTCGAAGTGGTGGTGTCGTCGGTCGAGGTCCTGGCGCCGGCTGCGCCGCTGCCGTTCCAGGTCGAGAGTGTGGACGTGCCCGGCGAGGAGGCGCGGCTGAAGTACCGCTACCTCGACCTGCGACGCGACGAACCGGCCCGCCTGATCCGGATGCGGTCGGAGGTCAACCGGATCGCGCGGTCGCTGCTCGCCGAGCGCAACTTCGTGGAGGTCGAGACGCCGACGCTGACCAGGTCGACGCCCGAGGGCGCGCGCGACTTCCTCGTGCCCGCGCGGCTGAACCCTGGCTCCTGGTATGCGCTCCCGCAGTCGCCGCAGCTGTTCAAGCAGCTGCTCATGGTGGCCGGCCTCGAGCGGTACTACCAGATCGCCCGCTGCTACCGCGACGAGGACTTCCGCGCCGACCGGCAGCCGGAGTTCACCCAGCTGGACATCGAGATGTCGTTCGTGACCGAGGACGATGTGCTCGAGCTCGGCGAAGCGGTCGTGCGCGCGCTGTGGGCGGGCATCCTCGGCGTCGAAGTGCCACCGGTCGACCGGCTGACCTACGCCGACGCGATGGCGCGCTATGGGACCGACAAGCCGGACCTGCGGTTCGGGCTCGAGCTGGTCGACATGACGTCGTACTTCGCGGCCACGGAGTTCCGGGTGTTCCAGGCGCCCTACGTCGGCGCGGTCGTGATGCCGGGCGGCGCGTCGACCCCACGCAAGGGTTTCGACGCGTGGCAGGACTGGGCCAAGCAGCGCGGCGCGCGCGGGCTGGCATACGTGACCTTCGGGGAGGACGGCTCGCTGGGCGGGCCGGTCGCGAAGAACCTGTCCGACGCCGAGCGCGCTGGCCTCGCCGCCGCCGTCGGAGCGTCGCCTGGGGACGCGGCGTTCTTCGGCGCCGGCAAGCGGTCGGAGGCGCTTGGCGCTGCTTGGCGCCGCCCGGCTCGAGATCGGCAAGCGGCTGGGGCTGATCGACGAGTCGGCGTGGTCCTTCGTCTGGGTCGTCGATGCGCCCATGTTCGAGGAGATCGAGCTGCCGGACGGGTCGACCGGGTGGACCGCCGTGCACCACCCGTTCACCGGCCCGACGCCGGAGTATGCGGCCGACTTCCAGGACCGGCCGGGTGCGGCGCTGGCGTACGCATACGACATGGTGGTGAACGGCAACGAGATCGGTGGCGGCTCGATCCGTATCCACCAAGCCGAGATGCAGCAGCGGGTGTTCGACGTGATCGGACTGACCAAGCAGGACGCCGAGTCGAAGTTCGGCTTCCTGCTCGAGGCGTTCCAGTACGGCCCGCCGCCGCACGGCGGCATCGCCTTCGGCTGGGACCGGGTCTGCATGCTGCTCGCCGGCGCCGACTCGATCCGCGATGTGATCGCATTTCCGAAGAGCGGCGGTGGCTTCGACCCGCTCACCCTGGCGCCGGCGCCGATCACCCCCGAGCAGCGCGCCGAGACCGGGGTCGACGCGCGTTCCGGAGACGTGACCGTTCTCGTCCGGCACGAGCGGCCACGGGACGTGGCCGGCGTTCGGCGGGTGCTCGAGGCGGCCTTCGGCCAGCCGGACGAGGCTGACCTGGTCGACGCGCTGCGCGAGTCATTGTCGTTCCGCGGCGACCTCGCGCTGGTCGCCGAGACCGACCGGGGCGAGGTCGTCGGGCACGTGCTGTTCACGCCGGTCGTCGTCGGGGGTGCCTCCGGTGCGCTGGCGTTGGCGCCGGTGGGGGTGGACCCGGCGTGGCAGGGCCAGGGCATCGGGGCGCGCTTGGTCCGGGCGGGCCTGGAGGCGGCCGAGGTGGCCGGCGACCGCGTGGTCGTCGTCGTCGGCGACCCGGCGTACTACGCGAGGTTCGGCTTCGTGCCGGCGCGGCGGCTCGGGCTGTTCACCGCATACGACAAGCAGGCCGGCGACGCGGTGCAGGCGTTGGGCCTGCGCGGCTACGAGGGACGCCCGCACGGCGAGGTCGTCTACCCGGCTGCCTTCGACGCTGTCTGGTAGCCGCTCAGCAACGCAGCCGCGCGCTGCTCCAGTGGTGCAGGTCGGCGAAGCCCAGCCGTCGGTACAACCGGCGCGCCGTGGCGTTCGCCGCATACATGCCGAACGTGACGACCCCGAGGCCCTCGTCGAAGCAGCGGCGGCTGATCCATGCGGTGACCGCCGCGCCCAAGCCGCGGCCGCGCTGGTCCGGCCGGGTCGCGATCGACGCGAGGTGCGGAACGTTCACCAGGTAGCGGACGTCGGCGGCGCACGCGAGCAGCGCGCCAGCCTCGTCGCGGATGCCACACCAGCGCAGCGTGTGCTCGTCGGCGACGCTGGCGGACGCCGTCGGGCTGGCGAGTTCCAGCAGCGCGGTGATGTCGTCGTGGTCTGCGCTTTCGAGCCAGCGGACGCGCATTTCCGCCGGCTGGTGCGGTGGTGGCGATGTTGACCACCACCAGTCCCAGTCGACCCACTTGGGGGGACGGACCGGATCGGGGAGCAGGGGCATGACGCCGCGCGGCAGCCGGCACGGCAGCGGCTCGACCGCGCCGGACGTGAGCAGGTCGGCCACAAGCTCGGCCACCTCGGGCACCGGGCCGATCGCGTTGAGCGCATCGCGGTCCCGGTGCCAGGCGTCGGGTGCTGCCCAGGCCACCGCGGCCCCCCGGCTCCAGCCCCGGATCGGGGCGTCGGCGCGCACGTCGTACCGGACATAGGGGTCGCCGCCAGAAGCCGCGAGCAGCGCCTGCTTGCTGGAGAGCACGGCGAAAGTCTGTCCGACGCCGCGCTTAGGGTCGCCATCGTGACCGAGGATCTGTTCACGGCTGCCGCCGACGATCGGGGGCGCGCCCCGCTGGCCGTTCGGATGCGGCCGCGGTCGCTGACTGAGGTGGTCGGGCAGGACCACCTCCTCGGCGCGGGCTCGCCGCTGCGGCGTCTGGTCGAAGGCAGCCCGGCGGTGCCGTCGAGCCTGATCCTGTGGGGGCCACCCGGCACGGGCAAGACCACGCTGGCCTATCTCGTCTCGCAGGCGACCGACCGGCGGTTCGTCCAGCTGTCCGCCGTGAACGCCGGGGTCAAGGACGTGCGCGCGGTCATCGACGGTGCGCGACGCGAGCTCGGCATGTCCGGCCAAGAGACGGTGCTGTTCATCGACGAGGTGCACCGGTTCTCCAAGACCCAGCAGGACGCGCTGCTGCCCAGTGTGGAGAACCGCTGGGTCACCCTGGTCGGAGCGACGACCGAGAACCCGCACTTCTCCGTCGTCTCACCCCTGCTGTCGCGCAGCCTGCTGCTGACCCTGCTGCCGCTCGGTGAGCACGACGTGCGTGCGCTGCTGGAGCGAGCGATTGCCGACGACCGCGGGCTGGCGGGAGCCGTCGAGGTCGATGAGGCGGCACTCACCCAGCTCACCCGGCTGTCGGCCGGGGACGCGCGCTGGGGGCTCACGGCGCTGGAGGCGGCGGCCGGCGCCGTCCAGGACCGGGGCCAGACCTCCGTGACCGTCGACGACGTGGCGCGGGCCGTCGACCGGGCCGCGCTGCGTTACGACCGCGCAGGCGACCAGCACTACGACGTCACAAGCGCACTGATCAAGAGCGTTCGCGGATCGGACGTCGACGCCGCGCTGCACTACCTCGCGCGCATGGTCGAGGCGGGCGAGGACCCGCGATTCATCACCCGGCGGCTGATCATCCTGGCCAGCGAGGACATCGGCATGGCCGACCCGACCGCGCTTCCGCTCGCCGTCGCCGCGGCGCAGGCCGTCGCGCAGATCGGGCTGCCGGAGGCGGCGATCACGTTGGCGCATGTCGTCATCCACTTGTCCCTGGCCCCGAAGTCGAACGCGGTCATCACGGCCATCGGGGCGGCGACGTCCGATGTACAACGCGGGCTGGTCGGTGCGGTGCCGGTCCATCTGCGGCAGACATCGGCCCGCGGTTACGTGTACTCGCACGACGACCCAACCGGGGTGGTGACGCAGCAGTACGCGCCGGACGACGTGCAGGGGCGGGACTACTACCACCCGAGTGCGCACGGCGCGGAGGCCGAGCTCGCCGAGCGGCTGCAGCGGATCAGGGCGGTGCTGCGCGGGCATTAGGGTCTGACGGGTGGAGACCGCCGAGATCCGCCGCCGCTGGCTGCGCTTCTTCGAGGAGCGCGGACACACTGTGGTCCCCTCGGCACCGCTGCTGCTCGACGACCCGACGCTGCTGTTCGTCAACGCGGGGATGGTGCCGTTCAAGCCGTACTTCCTCGGCCAGGAGCAGCCACCATGGGCGCGCGCGACCAGCGTGCAGAAGTGCGTGCGCACGCTCGACATCGAGGAGGTCGGCAAGACCACTCGACACGGCACGTTCTTCCAGATGAACGGCAACTTCTCCTTCGGCGACTACTTCAAGGAAGGCGCAATCGAGCTCGCGTGGGAGCTGCTGACCCGCCCGATCGCCGACGGCGGGTACGGCATGTCCGAGGACCGGCTCTGGGCGACGACCTACCTCGACGACGACGAGGCGATCGGGTACTGGAAGAAGGTCGCGGGCCTGCCCGACGAGCGCATCGTGCGGCGCGGCTTGAAGGACAACTACTGGCACATGGGAGTGCCGGGTCCGGGCGGCCCGTGCAGCGAGATCTACTACGACCGCGGCCCCGACTACGGCAAGGAGGGCGGCCCGGAGGCGGACGAGGACCGCTACCTCGAGGTGTGGAACCTCGTCTTCATGCAGGAGCTGCTCGGGCAGGTGCGCAGCAAGGTCGACTTCGACGTCCTCGGTGAGCTGCCGGCGAAGAACATCGACACCGGGATGGGCCTCGAACGCATGGCCACCGTCCTGCAAGGGGTCGAGAGCCTGTACGACATCGACGAGACGTTCCCGGTGATCGCGCGGGCGGCCGACCTTGCTGGTCGCCGCTACGGCGACGACCACATCGTCGACGTACGGCTGCGGGTCGTCGGCGACCACGTGCGCACCGCGCTGATGATCATCGGCGACGGAGTCACACCCAGCAACGAGGCCCGCGGCTACGTGCTGCGCCGACTCATCCGACGCGCGGTGCGCTCGATGCGGCTACTGGGCGTCGACCGCCCGGTGCTGCCCGAGCTGCTGCCAGTGTCCAAGGAACTGATGGCCCGCTCCTATCCCGAGCTCGAGACCGGCTGGGAGCGGATCTCGTCGATCGCGTATGCGGAGGAGGAGGCGTTCCTGCGGACGTTGAGCTCGGGCACGACCATCCTGGACACCGCCGTGCAAGCGGCGCAGTCGGCGGGGTTGGACACGCTGCCCGGTGACCAGGCGTTCCGGCTGCACGACACCTACGGCTTCCCGTTCGATCTCACGGTGGAGGCTGCCGCCGAGCAGGGGCTGGCCGTGGACGTCGAGGGCTTCCGTCGTCTGATGAACGAGCAGCGCGAGCGGGCGAAGGCGGACGCGCGAGCGAAGAAGAGCGGGCACGCCGACGTCTCGGCCTACCGCGAGATCGTGGATGCGGCCGGGCCGACCGAGTTCACCGGCTACGACGAGCTGACGACCGAAGGTCGGGTCAGCGGGCTGCTGGTCGACGGCCTGCCAGCGAAGTCGGCGGTTGTCGGGCAGCAGGTTGAACTGGTGCTCGACCGCACCCCGTTCTATGCCGAGGGCGGCGGCCAGCTCGCGGACGCCGGCATCGTCCGGCTGTCGAACGGCGCGCTGGTCGAGGTCGATGACGTGCAGACGCCCGTGACCGGGCTCATCGTGCACCGGGCTCGAGTCCTCGACGGGGAGGTCGAGATCGGCGACCTCGGCCTCGGCGTCGTCGATGTCGAACGACGGCGCTCGATCTCGCGAGCGCATACGGCCACGCACTTGGTGCACAAGGCATTCCGGGAGGCGCTCGGCGAGACCGCGACCCAGGCCGGCTCGGAGAACGCGCCCGGACGATTCCGCTTCGACTTCTCCGCCGGCGGACCGGTGCCGCCGAGCGTGCTGCGCGACGTCGAGCAGCGGGTGAACGAGGTGCTCGTCGACGACCTCGACGTGCGCGCCGAGGTGATGAGCCAGGAGGAGGCGCGGGCGATCGGCGCGATGGCGCTGTTCGGCGAGAAGTACGGCGACCGGGTTCGCGTGGTGTCCGTCGGTGACTGGGCTCGCGAGCTGTGCGGCGGGACGCACGCGTCCCGGTCGGGACAGCTCGGCGTGATCAAGCTGCTGCACGAGTCGTCGATCGGAGCCGGGGTTCGCCGGGTCGAGGCGCTGGTTGGTGTCGACGCGTACCGGTTCCTGGCCCGCGAGCACGTGTTGCTGGCTCAACTGTCCGAGGCGCTCAAGGCCCGCCCGGAGGAGCTGCCGGAGCGGGTCGAGGGCATCCTGACCCGGCTCAAGGAGGCCGAGCGCGACATCGCCAAGATGCGCGCGGAACAGCTCAAGGCGGATGCGGCGGCGGTGGTCGGCTCCGGGGAGCAGGTCGGCGACGCCACCCTCGTCGCGTTCCGAGCGCCCGACGGCGTCACCGGCAACGAGTTGCGGGAGCTGGTCCTCAGCGCGCGCGGCAGCGCAGCGGGGGCCGGTCGCCCGGTTGTCGCGGTAGGCCTCGGGGTCGCCGACGGCAAGGTGGCTGCCGTTGCGGCCACCGACGACCGGGCGCGCTCGGCGGGCCTGTCCGCCAAGGACGCACTCGCCGCTGCCCTCGCCGCGGTCGGCGGACGCGGCGGCGGCAAGGACGACGTCGCGCAGGGTGGTGGCACCGACCCGGCCGGCATCGACGCCGCGCTTGCGGCCGTCAAGGCCTGGCTCGCGCAGGCGTAGGTGCGACCCGGGGTACGGCTCGCGGTCGACGTCGGATCGGTGCGGATCGGGGTCGCCCGCAGCGACCCCACCGGAGCGCTTGCGGTCCCGGTCGAGACCGTGCGCCGTGACCCCCGCGGCGGGTCGGACCTCGACCGGCTGGCCGAGCTGGCCGCCGAGTACGAGGTGCTGGAGGTGCTGGTGGGGCTGCCGGTGAACCTGTCGGGTCGTGAGGGTGTGGCCGCCGAAACGGCGAGGGCGTTTGCCGGGGCGCTAGCCGCTCGGATTTGGCCGCTCCGCGTACGGTTATTCGACGAGCGGCTGACAACGGTGACCGCCGAGCAGGGCCTTCGGCAGGCCGGCACGCGCCGTCCGGCCCGGCGGTCCGTTGTTGACCAAGCGGCGGCTGTCATCATCTGCCAGACCGCACTGGACGCGGAACGCGCGACCGGCGCCCCAGCCGGGACGCTCGTGGAGACGGAGCACACGTGAGCCAACTCGGCATCGACATGACGACCGAGTCGACGACCAAGCGCTCCGGTCGCGGCGGCCTTGCGGCGTTGGTTTCGATCATTGCGCTGGTCGTTCTGATTGGCGTCGGTGTGTTCCTCGGGGTGCGCCTGGTCGGCGGGGGCAGCAACGACTACCCGGGCCCGGGGACCGGCGAGGCGACGGTCCAGGTGCTGCCGGGTGACTCTGCTCGCGACATCGGCCAGGCGCTCGAAGCTGCGGATGTCGTCAAGTCGGCCGACGCGTTCGTCGACGCGGCCGCCGCGAACGAGGCGTCGCGCGGCTTGCAGCCCGGCTTCTACCTGCTGATGCAGCAGATGTCCGCCGAGGGCGCGCTGGACCGGATGCTCGACCCGTCGTCGCGGGTGCTGTCGCAGGTCACCTTGCCCGAAGGGCTCCGACTCACCGAGTCGCTCGAGACTCTCGCCGCCGGAACCCAGATCCCGTTGGAGGAACTGACCGCGACGGCGCAGAACGGCGCCGCCATCGGCCTGCCGGCGTACGCGAACAACAACGCGGAAGGCTTCCTCTTCCCAGCGCGTTACGACATCCAGCCGAACGACACCGCCACCTCGGTGCTGTCCATGCTGGTCACGCGATTCGGCCAGTCGGCGGATGCGGTCAACCTGGAGGGACGGGCGGCCGGAGTTGGGCTCACCCCGTACCAAGCGCTGATCGTCGCGAGCCTGCTCGAAGCGGAGGCGCACCCCGAGGACTTCGCCCGCGTTGCGCGGGTCGTGTACAACCGGCTCGCCGCCGGGATGCCGCTGCAGTTCGACTCGACGGTGAACTACGCCTTGAACCGCGACACGGTCGCGGTGTCGTTGGCAGACCTCGAGGTCGAGTCCCCGTACAACACCTACAAGTACACCGGCCTGCCGCCCGCTCCGATCGGCTCGCCGGGTGAGCAGGCGATGGAGGCGGCGCTGTCGCCGGCTGAGGGCGACTGGCTGTACTTCGTGACGGTGAATCCGGACACCGGCGAGACCAAGTTCACCGCGTCGTACGACGAGTTCCTCCAATTCAAGGAGGAGCTGAAGGCGAATACGGGCAGCGAGTGAACCGGGCGGCCGTCCTCGGGTCGCCGATCGCCCATTCGCTGTCTCCTGCGCTACACCGGGCGGCATACGCCGCGCTTGGGCTGAACTGGACCTATGACACGGTCGAGTGCACCGCGGAGGCGCTGCCGGGGTTCCTGGCCGGCCTCGACCCGTCGTGGCGCGGTCTGTCTTTGACCATGCCGTTGAAGCAGGCGGTGCTGAGCCAGCTCGACGCGCGTGACGACCTGGTCGACGTCGTGCAGGCGGCGAACACCGTGGTGATTGCCGACAACGGGCGGCGGGTCGGCTGGAACACCGACGTGCCGGGCATGGTCGCGGCCCTTGCCGAGGCCGGCATCGCTGCCGGGAAGGTGGGATTCGCGACCGTGCTGGGCGGCGGGGCCACCGCGCGCTCTGCGCTCGCCGCGCTGAGCGCTCTCAAGTGTCGGCAGGTGACCGTGTTCGTGCGTCGACCGGAGGCAACCGACGACCTGCGAGCTGGTCGCCCGGCCGGCTGGACCTGCCGGTGGCCGTCGAGTCGTGGGGAATCGCCGAGCAGGGACTGCTGGCCGACGTCGTGGTCTCCACGGTGCCGAGTGGCGTGGCTGACCGGTTGGTCGGCATGGTGCCAGAAGCACCCGGCGTGCTGCTCGACGTGGTCTACGACCCGTGGCCGACCCCGCTCGCGACCGTATGGCAGCAGCTGAGCGGGACCGTGGTGAGCGGACTCGACCTGCTCGTGCAGCAGGCGGCCCGCCAGTTCGAGCTCATGACCGGACGACCGGCGCCGCTGTCCGCCATGTATGCCGCGGGTGCGGCGGAACTCGCCGGGCGCTAGGCCGACTCGCCCGCCTGGAAGACCGTGTCGAGCAGTGCCTGACCGGTGGCGTCGAGCTTGGCCCGCCGCTTCTTCAGGTCCTTGACGATGACGCTCGCGCGGACACCTTCGTTGGCCACCCATGCGATGGCGTCGAGGCCGTCGTCGTCGGACCAGGCCGAGCCGTCGGCCTTGAGGTAGTGGCCCTTGTCGTCGGTCTTCGGCACGCCGCTGTGATGCAGCGCAACGACCTCCCACTGGTCGTTGAGCACCGGCGAGCCGCTGGAGCCGGGATTCGTGTCGGCCTCGTAGTGCAGGAACTTGGGCAGCTCGTCGCTGAGCCGGTTTTGCCGGATCGCGATGCGCTTGGTCTGCCCCTCCGGGTGCTGGACGATGTTCAGCCACTCACCGAGCAGCGCTTTCCCGGTTGCGCCGATGAGCGGGAGCACACCCTGGGTCGAGCCCGGATCCTTCGTCCCGTCGATGGCGACGATGGTGTAGTCGAGCGGCGCGCTGGTGATGAACAGCTTGTCCGGTGCCAACTTGAACGTCCTCGGCCGCACGGACCCGTCCGGCCGCTCCTCGTAGTTGAACTGGACGGTGCTCTTGCCAGCGTCGGCCGCGGTCTTGAGCACGTGGTTGTTCGTCATGAGCACCCGCGGCGCGATGAGGAAGCCGGTCCCGTAGCCCTCGGAGCTCCCGATGACCACCCGACCGACGGCCTTCGTCGCCTGCGCTCCGCGTGTCAGGTATGCCGACGACAGCAGCTCGTCGCCGCCGATGATCCGCTCCAGCGTGGCCTCGCGGATGTGATGGACCCGCTGCAGCCGGGCGACCCGACGTTCCAGCAGGTCCTTGGAGTTGATCGGCGACAGCCGGCCGCTGTCCAGCGCCTGCTTGGTCACCTCACGGCTGCCCGTGCGCTCGACCCAGCGACTTCCGGCGCCGCCGTCGAAGTAGTCCACCACCATCATCTGCTCGACCCCCGCAGAAAGAGTGGCACAGTGCGCGCCGTGATACTCGGTTTGGCCGCATTGCTCGGCGCTGCCGTGGGTGTCGTCCTGGTGCGGCTGGTCAACCGGTATCCCGGCGAGTCCGGCGGCGTGCCGCCGCTCGTCGTCGTCCTGCTCAGTGCAGTGACCTTCGCCGTGCTCGCGGCGCGCTTCGGCTGGGACTGGGCGCTGCCCGCATACCTCTATCTCGGCGCGATCTCGGTCGCCCTCGCCCTCATCGACCTGGCCACCCGCCGGCTGCCCAACGCGATCGTGCTGCCCTCATATGCGATCGGCGGGCTGCTCCTGCTGCTGCCCAGCGCGTTCGAACCGGACTGGGGCGCATACCTGCGGGCCTGGCTCGGTGCAGCCGCGCTCTTCGCGTTCTACTTCCTGCTGGCGCTGATCTACCCGGCCGGCATGGGCTTCGGCGACGTGAAGCTGGCCGGCGTGCTGGGCCTGTACCTCGGCTGGCTGGGCTGGGGCGAGCTGGCGGTCGGTGCGTTCCTCGGCTTCCTCATCGGCGCGGTCGCCGGGGTCGGTCTGATCGTCGCTGGCCGGGCCGGGCGCAAGACCGCGATCCCGTTCGGTCCGTACATGTTGGCGGGCGCGCTGATCGCGGTGCTCGTCGGCGGCGCGGTCGCGGACGCATACTTCCAGACATGTTGCGCTGGCTGACCGCGGGGGAGTCCCACGGACCGGCTCTGGTCGCGATCCTCGAGGGCTTGCCGGCGGGCGTTCAGGTCACGAGCGCGGACCTGGTGGAAGCGCTGCGACGCCGGCGGCTCGGCCATGGCCGCGGCGCCCGGATGACGTTCGAGCAGGACGAGGTCGAGATCCTCGGCGGGGTGCGCCACGGCCTGACCCAGGGCGGGCCGGTCGCGATCCGGGTCGGCAATACGGAATGGCCCAAGTGGGAGACGGTGATGTCGGCCGACCCAGTGGATCCGGAGCTGCTTGCGGAGCAGGCGCGGAACGCGCCGCTGACCCGGCCCCGGCCCGGGCACGCCGACCTGGCCGGCATGCAGAAGTACGGCTTCACCGACGCGCGGCCGGTGCTCGAGCGGGCGTCGGCCCGCGAGACGGCGGCCCGGGTGGCGTTGGGCGCCGTCGCCCGCGCGTTCCTCGAACAGACCACCGGCGCTGCCCTGGTCAGCCACGTCGTCGAGATCGGTACCGTGCGGGCCGACGTCGGCGTCGTGCCGAAGCCCGACGACCAGGACGCCCTCGACGCCGACCCGGTCCGCGCGCTCGATGCGCGAACCAGCGCCGCGATGGTCGAGGAGATCGACCGAGCGCGCCGCGACGGCGACACCCTCGGTGGGGTGGTCGAGGTCGCGGTGCACGGGCTGCCGCCGGGCCTCGGGTCGCACGTGCACTGGGACCGGCGCCTCGACGCCCGGCTGGCCGGCGCGCTCATGGGCATCCAAGCCATCAAGGGCGTCGAAGTCGGCGACGGATTCGAGCTGGCGCGCACCCGCGGATCGCAGGCGCACGACGAGATCATCGGGACCGACGAAGGCATCCGGCGAACCTCCGGCCGAGCCGGCGGCACCGAAGGCGGGATGTCGACCGGTGAGGTACTGCGCGTGCGGGCAGCCATGAAGCCGATCTCCACCGTGCCACGAGCGCTGCAGACCGTGGACGTGACGACGGGGGAGCCGGCCACTGCGATCAACCAGCGGTCAGACGTGTGCGCTGTTCCCGCTGCGGGGATCGTCGCGGAGGCGATGGTTGCGCTCGTGCTCGCCGACGCCGTGCTCGAGAAGTTCGGCGGAGACTCGGTCGAGGAAACCCGGCGCAACGTTCAGTCCTACCTCGAGCACCTCAGCATCCGCTGATGCCGCCGCGGGTCGTCATCGTCGGTCCCCCCGGCGCCGGCAAGACGACCGTCGGGCGGGCCCTGGCCGGACGGCTGGGGGTCGGGTTCCGCGACACTGACGCCGATGTCGAGGCCGCCGCCGGGGTCAGCGTCGCGGACGTGTTCGTCGAGCACGGTGAGGCCCGGTTTCGCGAGCTCGAGCGGGCTGCGGTCCAACGCGCGCTGGCCGAGCACGACGGCGTGCTCGCCCTCGGCGGGGGAGCGGTGCTCGACGACGGGGCGCGCTCGTCGCTGCGCGGGCATACCGTCGTCTTCCTCGACGTCGGCATCACCGACGCGGCCAGGAGGGTCGGCTTCAACCGGGACCGGCCGCTGCTGCTCGGCAACCCTCGGGCGCAGTGGTTGAAGCTCATGGAGCAACGGCGCCCGCTGTATGCGGCGGTCGCGACGCATACCGTCAGCACCGACGGCATCAAGCCGGCCGCCGTCGTGGACCGCATCCTCGAAGTCTTGGACGTGACGTGACCGACGCGCCGACCCGGATCACCGTGCGTGGTGAGCGCCCCTACGACGTCGTCGTGGGCCGCGGCTTGCTGGGCGAGCTGCCCGCGCTGGTTGGCGACGCGCACCGCGTGGCCGTCGTTCATCCGCGCGCTCTCCGCGCCACCGGTGATGCGGTCCGCGCCGACCTCGCCGAGCAGGGGTACGACGTGGTCGTGGCCGAGGTGCCAGATGGCGAGGAGGCGAAGAGCGCGGCGGTCGCCGGCTTCCTGTGGCAGGTGCTCGGCCGGGCCGGCTTCACCCGGTCCGACGTGGTGGTCGCGGTCGGCGGCGGGGCGACCACCGACCTGGCCGGGTTCGCGGCCGCGACCTGGCTGCGCGGGGTCAAGGTCGTGCACGTGCCGACGACGCTGTTGGCGATGGTCGACGCGGCGGTCGGCGGTAAGACCGGCATCAACACCGCCGAGGGGAAGAACCTGGTCGGCGCGTTCCATCCGCCGGCCGGCGTGCTGTGCGACTTGGCCGCCCTCGACTCGCTGCCGCAGCACGAGCTCGTCAGCGGCATGGCGGAGGTGGCGAAGGGCGGGTTCATCGCCGATCCCACGATCTTGGACCTGCTCGAGGACGACCCCGCAGACGCGCTGCGCCCGGAGAGTGCGCGGTTGCGCGAGCTGGTCGAACGCAAGATCCGCGTCAAGGCCGACGTGGTCGGCGCTGACCTGCGCGAGTCGGTGGCCGCGGGACAGGGCGTCTCGCGCGAGGTGCTCAACTACGGCCACACGCTCGGTCATGCCATCGAGCAGGTCGAGCGTTACCAGTGGCGGCACGGTGCCGCGATCTCCATCGGCATGGTCTACGTCGCCGAGCTCGCGCGGATCGCCGGCCGATTGGACGACGCCACGGTCGAGCGACATCGGTCCGTGCTGGGCGGCCTCGGCCTTCCGTTGACCTACCGGGCCGACCGTTGGCCCGCGCTGCTGGAAGCGATGCGGGTCGACAAGAAGGCGCGGGGGGACCGGCTGCGCTTTGTCGTTCTCGACGGGCTGGCCCGCCCGTCGGTGCTGGAGTCGCCCGACCCAGCACTGCTCGTCGCGGCGTATGCGGAGGTGTCCGAGTGAGTGACGATCGCATCCGGGTGCTCGTGCTGAACGGGCCGAACCTTGGCCGCCTTGGGTCGCGTGAGCCGGAGGTGTACGGCTCGACGACGCACGACGACCTGGTCGCGTTCTGCACCGGCGTCGGCGCCGGGCTGGGGCTCGAGGTCGAGGTCCGGCAGACCGACGACGAGGCCACGTTGATCAGCTGGTTGCACGAGGCTGCGGACTCCTCGACACCGGTCGCGCTCAACCCGGCTGCCTTCACGCACTACTCGTATGCGCTGCGCGACGCCTGCGCCCAGCTGACTGCTCCGCTGGTCGAGGTGCACCTGTCCAACCCAATGGCCCGCGAGGAGTTCCGGCATACGTCTGTGGTGGCCGGGGTCGCGACCGGGACTGTGGCGGGGTTTGGGCTGGTCTCCTACGAGCTCGCGCTCCGGGCGATCAGGGCTGCGATCGAGGCCGCGGCACGCCGTCGATGACCCGCACGGTCGCATCGAGCGCACGGTCGAGCGCGGTGAGCGCGGTCTCCCACGCCTCGTCGCGGCGACCGGCACGGCGGGCGGCGACGACGTGGTCAGCGGCCTCGCGGCGCAACGGCGCCAGTTGGCCGGCGGTCAGGACTTGCAGCGACTCGGCGTCAGGCGACACAGAACCCCCCATGGGTCGGGCCCCAAAGCAGGGCCGTGAGCAGTCAAGCGGGCTGCTCGCAATGCCGCAAGGGGTCACCTGGAAACGGGTGGCCCCGGACTATCGTTGTGCCGTCGAGGGCGGTCCCGGACGGTCGCCCGATGACGATGAAGGGTTGGACGACAGCCGATGACGGCGGACGTCAGGACCGCCTGGGCGCGCTGGCTCGACGCACGCATGGCGCACCTGGGATGGACCACCAGCTCCGAGCTTGCGCGGGCGAGTGGCGTCCCGGACTCGGTGATCTCCCGCTGGCGGTCCGGGACGAGCCAACCCGCGATCGAGCAGCTGCGCCGGCTGCGTAGCCCGCTGCAGAGCTCGATGCTGGAGCTGATGGTCGCCGCCGGCCATCTGACCGTCGAGGAAGCGGCCTTGGCTGATCAGCCCGAGCCCGAGCCGCAGTTCCGGTCGTTGCGCGATGCCGTGCGCCGCGACGACGTCCTCACCGACGATCTCAAGGACCTGCTCCTGGTGCAGTACGACGCCATGGTGGCGCTGTCGAAAGCCCGGGCGACACAACCGTCTGACGCCGTTTGTCGGTTTCGCCGCGTATGCCCGGCATGGGCATCGGGTGAACAGATGTCTACGTGCTCGCAACATCGTCCGAATGTATGTTGCGCGCCGGTAACGACCATGCCAAGGTCTGTCCCGTAGCAGGATCTGCCGGCGCACGACGAGGTACGTCGCCGGGTTCTGCGGGGGGTGCCATGGTGTCGTCGACGACCGGCTGGATTGGCCGTGTCCTCGCGACTTTCGCCTGCCTGCTCCTCGTCCTGGCCGGCGCCCAGACCGCCTCCGCAGCGGACACCACGTCTCCGGTCGACTCGTCCTCGACCAGCACCTCCGAGCCGGGCGCGACCCTGGAGAGCGCGCCCGTCGTCTCACCTGAAGGCGCCGCAACCGCCTCGGACGCACTGATCGACTTCGTGCACGCCGTGCTCGCGTCCACCGGCTTCGCCGCACCCGACCTGTTGGCCTGCGTCTGCACCGTGGCCGTCAGCGTCGGCGTCGGGGGTGACGCATATGCCGTCGCGGTCGGCGGGACCGCGGGCGGAACGGATGCCGCCCTGCGGTCCGGGGACAGCGGACCGGCGATGGCGGTGAGCGTCAGCGCGGACGGTCCCGCCGAGGCCGCGGCCGCATCCGGCAACACCGGACAAACGGGCGGAGGCGACCCGCCTGGCAGAGCAGCTCCCGTCACCGCACCCCGTGGAGTCACCTCCGCGGGGCAGGCGCGCGTCCCGCAAGACAAGCTCGACGACGCGGTCCGCGCACTGGTGAACGCATTGCTCCAGGCGGCTCGCGAGCGGTCGGCGAGCGACCTCGGCGAGTACGACGACGACCTGGCGGCCGAAGTCGACGCCGGTCTCGCCGAGGCGAGCAGCGCGACGATCGCGGTCGACCTCGAAGTCTGGAGCCCGACCAACGGCCTTCGTCGCGACGGTGGCGGCTGCACCCCCGACGCCGACGGCGTCACGGTCATCTGCGCGATCGCGTTGGCCATCTCGCTCGGCGGCACCGCCGACGCCGACGCGCAGCCGCCGGTCGGCGCCAGCGGCAGCGGCACACTCGACGGCCCCGGCGTGGTCCCCGCGCCCGGCGCCGGCTGGCCAGGCGACGCCATCGCCATCGCGTTGTCGATGAACGCTGCTGCCGCCGCTTCGGCGGACGCCGGCGACGCCTGGATCGCGGCCGCATACGACTCTGGCTGTTCCAGTCGACGTGACCGGCTCAACCGGCACGACCGGCTCGGCCGTCTCGGCCGCGCTCACCGTCTCCGGCACCGCCGGGTCCCAGGCCCGCAGCGGGGACTCCGGAGCCATCGCCGCCGCAGGCGCGTGACGCTGCGGCGGCGGCCCGCGAGGCCGCGCGTGGCGGCGCCGGCGGCACGGCCACCGCGAGCGGCTCCTCGGGCGACACCGGTGACAGCCTGGCGCTGGCGCTGGGACGCGTCGGCGCGGACTCCTCCGCCATGTCCGGCGACTCCGGCGACGTGACGGTGTCCGCTGACCTCGGCGATGCCGGCGTGGTCGACAACCGGGTCGCCGGCTACGACGCGTCGGCGTTGTCGCCCGGCACCGGCGGCAGCGCCGACGCCCGAGGCGCCACCGGCACGACCGGGTGGTCTCACGCCATGACGCTCGGGCAGACCTCCTCAGCGCAGGCCGGAAGCGGCGGCTCGGGAGACGTCGACGCCCGGGCCCGCGGTGGCGCCGGCGGCGATGTCCTCGTCCTCGACAACGGTCCAGCTGCGATCCCAACCGCCGGCGGCACCGGTGGGAGCGCAGGCATCACCGGCACCACCGGAGACACCGGCGCGGCCCTCGCACTCGCGCTCGCTGACGGCCGGGTCGCCGACGGCCGGGCGAACAGTGGCGACTCGGGCAATGTCGACATCGCGGCGACCGGCGGCACCGGCGGCTGCGCCGCGCTGCGCTCCGACGTCACCCCCGACCCGTGTGTCCCGCCCGCGCCGCCGGAACCGCCCGCGCCGCCCGCCCCGGCGCCAGGCACGGTCGTGACCACTCCCGCGACGCCCGACGTCACCGTCGTGGCGCCGCCCCTCGACTCCGACGACGCCGTGACCGTCGTCGCGCGCAGCGCATCCTCGCGCTCGCTCACGATCAACGCACCCGCCCCGGCACAGGCCACGCCGCCCTCGTCCTCGTCCGACGGATCGGCCAGCCCCGCCGGCGCACCGGCACAGCCCGAATCAGCACCCGCCGCCTACCGGACCGGCGCGGAACCGCAAGGGAAGGACAGCCCAGATGTCGAAACTCCCCGAGGCGCCCCCGCCAACCCAGCCGGCGTGGTCCTGGCCCTCATCACCTCGCTCGCCATCGTCCTGGCGACCGTGGCGATGTTGATCAAGTACGTGAAGATCAAGGCCGCCCGCAGGCGACCGAGTCGGAGCTAACGCGAGACCCACCTGGCGCGTCTCTTCCTCTGATGCGCCAGGGCCCCCACCCTCTGCACCACCACACAGCTCGACATCACTCAGGGACATCCCTCAGAGACGCAGGACGGTTTCGACATGGTGGACATCAGCAGTTTGGCACTCGCAGCAGTTCTCTCCGCCGCACCGACGGAGGACGCTTCGGGTACCGCAGGGGTCGCAGCAACCGCGACCACAGATCCGGGCGGTGGCTCGGGTGACGCAACCGGCACCTCGACGGGCTCGTCGACCGCCGGGTCAGGCACCAGCACGACGACGACGACCGGGTCCGCCACCAGCGGCGGATCCGGAAGCGCCACGACGGGTGGCGGAGGTACCGCCACGACCGGCGGTGGCGGCGACGCGACCGCGACCGGGACGTCCGGCGGCTCCGGCAACGCCGACGGCGGCTCGGGCGCCGGCGGGACCGGCGGCGGGACCGGCGGCGGCTCCGGCGGCGTGTACGTGGACGTCGGCTCCGGCAGCTCCGGCAACGTGACCGGCACCTCGACTGGTGGGTCCTCCGGCGCCGCGACGAGCAACTCGACCGGCGGTGCGTCCTCCGGGAGCACCGGCAGCGCCACATCGACCGCGACGAACACCGGTGGCAACACCGGCAACGCGACCTCCTCGAGCACGAGCAACGTGAATGTGAACTCCGGCGACGGCGGAACGTCCGGCTCCACGGGCGCCGGCTCGGGCAGCGGCAGCGCGACCTCCGGCCCGAACGGCGGCGGCGGCGGAACCGGTGCGACCGGTCCCGCGACCGGGTCCGGTACCTCGGGCGGTACGGGCACCGGCGGCTCACTCGGGCAACGCCTCCGGCTCGTCGCACGCCAACTCCAACGCGACGACCGGCAACTCCAACAGCCACGTCGGCAGCTCGGCCACGTCCGGCAGCAGCGGCTCGGCCACGTCGAACCCGTTCGCCGGCGCGTACTCCGGCCCGGGCGGCAGCGCATACGTGAACGGCGTCTCCGGCACCACCGGCAGCGCGTTCGGCACCTCCGGCAACACCGGCAGCACCACCGGCGGCGGCGGCTCCGGCGGCATCGCGGTCGTGGTCAACTCCGGCAACAGCGGCAACGTGACCGGCAGCGGCAGCGGCGGCGGCTCGGGCAACGCGGGCGCGACCGCGACCGGCCAGGCGAACTCCGGCGGCACCGGCAACGCCAACAGCAGCGGCACCGGCACCGGCGGCAACTCCGGCAACGGCTCGTCCAGCGCGAACGCAGGCGGCACGGCGGCCACCGGCCGCGGCGGCAACAGCGGCAACTCCGGTGAGGCGACCGGCTCGGCGACCACCACCTCCGGCGGCACCGGCGACGACCCCGACGAGGGTGGCGGCACCGGCGGCTCCGGTGCGGCCGGCCCGGCCGACGCCGACGCGACCTCCGGCGACACCGGTGACGGTGGCTACTCCGGCGATGTCGACCTCGACGTCTCGTCGAACGCCGATGCCAGCAGCGGCGACTCGAACACGACCGGCTACTCCGACGCCACAACCGGCGACAGCGGCGACGCATACTCCGCCCCCGAAGCGATCGCGGAGAGCGGCGCCGGCGGCGACGCTGTGGTCGAGGGCTACAGCGGCAACACCGGCGACGCGTTCGGCACCTCCGGCAACACCGGCCACGCCTCAGGCGGCGGCGGCACCGGCGGCATCAGCGTGATGGTGAAGAGCGGCGACTCCGGCGACGTTGACGGCGAGGCGACCGGGGGCGACTCCGGCGACGCCGACGCGACCGCCGACGGCACCGCCACATCGGGCGACTCCGGCGACGCAAGCTCCGACCTGCACACTCACCGGCGGCAACTCCGGTTCCGCGACCACGACCAGCGACGCCGAGGGTGAGGCCACCTCCGGTGACGGCGGCGACTCCGGCGACTCCGGCGACGCGACCGCAACCGCGGACGCCACCTCGGGTGACACCGGTGGGGCTCTGGCGCTCGGCACCGGCGGCTCCGGCCAGGCCGGCCCGTCGACCGCAACCGCGACCAGCGGCAACACCGGCGCGGGCGGCAACTCCGGCTACGTGGGCCTCGACGTCGAGGCCAGCGGGTCCGCGCACAGCGGCTCGTCCAGCACCGAAGGCTCCTCCTCGGCCAACTCCGGCGGCTCCGGCTCGGCGACCACCGCTCCCACCGCGTCCGCGACGACCGGTGCCGGCGGCAGCGCGCTTCGTGTTCGGCAAGTCCGGCGACACCGGGGACGCGGAAGGCTCCTCCGGCAACACCGGCGACGCCTCGGACGGCGGCGGCACGGGCGGCATCTCCGTCATCGTCATGAGCGGCAACAGCGGCGACGTCAACGGCGATGCGACCGGCGGCAACAGCGGCAACGCGACGTCCAGCGCGTTCGGCGACGCGACCTCCGGCAACACCGGCGACGCCGAGTCCTCGGCCGACGTGACCGGCGGCAACAGCGGTGACGCCACCGCGACGCTGACCGCGAGCGGTACGGCCACCTCCGGCGCCGGTGGCGCCTCGGGTGACTCCGGCGCGGCGGATGCCACGGCCAACTCCACCTCGGGCAACACCGGCGGGGGAGCGGCGAACGGCACCGGCGGGTCCGGTCAGGCGGGCGGCGTCCGACGCGACCGCGACGTCCGGCGCGACCGGCGACGGCGGCAACTCCGGCGACGTCGACCTCAACGTGTATGCCGGTGGGCAGGAGTCCTCGGCGAACTCCGGCAACACCTCCACCTCCGGGTCGTCCAGCGCGTCCAGCGGCCACAGCGGCTCCGCGACGTCGACCCCGACGGCGACCGCGTACAGCGGTCCTGGCGGCAGCGCATCGGTCATCGGCGTCTCGGGCAACACCGGCAGCGCGACCGGATCGTCGGGCTGGACCGGCGACTCCGAAGGCGACGGCGGCACCGGCGGGATCAGTGTGCAGGTCGTCAGCGGCACCACCGGGTCTGTGACCGGCAGCGCGACCGCCGGCAACAGTGGTGACGCCGAGGCCACGGCCACGGGCGACGCCACGTCCGGCGACACCGGCAACGCCAGCTCGTCCTCGACGGTGACCGGTGGCGACACCGGGTCGGCGACGCTGGACGCGAGCGCCACCGGCACCGCCACCTCCGGCGACGGAGGGGCCAGCGGCGACAGCGGCGACGCGACGGCGACCTCAGGGTCGACCTCCGGCGACACGTCCGGATCGACGTCGTCCGCAGGCACCGGCGGCTCCGGCAAGTCCGACGGCGGGTCGGCATACGCCGAGACCGGGTCCACCGGCGACGGCGGCAACTCCGGCAACGCGTCCGGCGAGATCGACGCATACGGCAGCGCCTCGAGCGGCAGCTCGTGGACGGGCAGCGGCTCCGGCGCGTGGTCCGGTGACTCGGGCGACGCGTACAGCGCTCCGATCGCCGACGCCGGCTCCGGCGAAGGCGGCAGCGCGACGGTCGAGGGCTACTCCGGTTACTCGGGCGACGTGTCCGGCGGGAGCGGCGACACGGGCGACGCGAACGGCGACGGCGGCACGGGTGGCATCGCCGTGAGCCTCACCTCCGGGAACACCGGTGCCGTCTCCGGCACCGCGACCGGCGGCAACAGCGGCTACGCCTCGGCCGACTCCGAGGGCAACGCCACGTCCGGTTCGACCGGCGACGCCACCTCCGAGTCGTCGGCCACGGGCGGCAACAGCGGCGACGCGGAGGCCACGGTCTCCGCCGAGGGTGAGGTCACCTCGGGTGCCGGCGGCGACTCCGGCGACTCCGGCGACGCGGACGCCACCTCGCAGAGCACCAGCGGCACCCCGGCCGGCGGCACCGTCCATGGGGACCGGCGGCTCCGGCAAGGCCGACGCGGCGGACACCACCGCCATCTCCGGCGACACCGGCGACGGCGGCTGGTCCGGCGACGCGACACATCGAGTCGTCGGCCAGCGGCTACGCCACCTCCGGTGACAGCTCCACCGAGTCGGGCTCGGCCGCATACAGCGGCGGATCCGGCGACGCGGACAGCCTGCCGACATCGATCGCCTCCACCGGCGACGGCGGCGGGGCTGCCGTGGTCGGCATCAGCGGCAACAGCGGTGGGGTCAGCACCCAGCGCGAGATCCCGACCGGGAACACCGGCGACACCTGGGCCGGCGGTGGTACCGGCGGCATCGACGTCGAGGCCACGTCCGGCTCGACCGGTGACGTGGACGGCACGTCGACCGCGGGCAACAGCGGTGACGCAAGCGCCATGGCCATCGGGTCGGCGACGTCCGGCGGGACCGGCGCGGCCGAGTCCACTGCCGACGCGACCGGTGGCGACACCGGCTCCGCGACCGTGGACGTCAGCGAACCCGCGGTGGCCCTGACCGGCGACGGCGGCGACTCCGGCGACTCCGGCGACGCGACCGCAACGTCCGGCACCACCTCCGGCAACACCGGCGACGGCTCCTCGAATGGCACCGGCGGCAGCGGTGAGGCCGGCGACGCCGACGCGGCCGCATTCACCGGGAGCACCGGCAGCGGCGGCAACTCCGGCGACGCTTCGGTCTTCTCCAGCGCCGAGGGTGAGGCGTACTCCGGGTCCAGCTCGACCGGCGCGTTCTCCGACGCGGCATCCGGCGGTTCAGGTGACGCCGACGGCCGCCCCGCTCGCGCTGGCGTTCAGCGGCCACGGCGGCGTGGCCGGGACCGTGGGCGTGTCCGGCGACTCCGGCGACGTGGAGGCGGGCTCCGGCGACACCGGGATCGCCTTCGGCGACGGTGGCACCGGCGGGATCATCGTTGACCGCGACCAGCGGCAACAGCGGCGCGGTGACCGGTTCGTCGACCGGCGGCAGCTCCGGCGTCGGCCGAGGCCGAGACCGAGGGCGACGCCACGTCCGGCGACACCGGGTCGGCGACCTCCGGCGCGACCGCGACCGGCGGCAACTCCGGTGACGCCGAGCGCAACGGTGACGGCAGAGGGCGAGGCCACCTCGGGCGACGGCGGCAACTCCGGCGACTCCGGCGACGCGACCGCGACCTCGAACACCGAGTCGGGCGCGACCGGGAACGGCACCAGCACGGGCACCGGCGGGTCCGGTGAGTCCGGCACCGCCATCACCACCGCTATCTCCGGCGACACCGGCGACGGCGGCTGGTCCGGCGAAGCATCGGTCGAGAGCGGCGCGTACGGAAAGGCGAAGTCCGGCGACTCCGAGACCGGCGCCGAGTCCGGCGCCGAGTCCGGCGACTCGGGCAGCGCCCACTCGGCGGGCTCGCTCTGGCGGACTCCGGCGACGGCGGCGTACGCCGAGACTGTCGGGCGCCTCGGGCAGCTCCGGCGACGTGGTCGTCGGGTCCGGCTTCACGGGCGTCTCCTTCGGCGACGGCGGGACCGGTGGCATCGACGTGCTCGGCGTCTCGGGCGACACCGGTGATGTCGACGGCGACTCCACCGGTGGTG
This sequence comes from uncultured Actinomycetota bacterium, assembly GCA_963836025.1. Taxonomy (GTDB): domain Bacteria; phylum Actinomycetota; class Actinomycetes; order JBEVHX01; family JBEVHX01; genus JBEVHX01. The sequence goes on along the minus strand of CAWIIE010000005.1, from coordinate 110,985 downwards.
ACTCCGGTGACGCCAGCGCAGAGTCGATCGACTCGGCGACCTCCGGCGCGACCGGCGCAGCTGACTCCAGCGCGGACGCCACCGGTGGGGACACTGGCTCGGCGACCGCGGACGTCAGCGCCGACGGCGTTGCGACCAGCGGTGCGGGCGGCGACTCGGGCGCCAGCGGCGCGGCCACGGCCGACGCGACCACGCTCAGTGGCGACACCGGCGGGACCGGGTCGGGCGGCAGCGGCGCATCGGGTGATGCGGATTCGCTGGCGTTCAGCGGCTTCACCGGCGACGGTGGCGGATCCGGCAATGCCTACGTCGGCTCATACGCCGGCGGCTACGCAGGGACCGGGGACTCGGAGACGGGAGCCCACTCCGGGGCGAAGTCCGGCGACAGCGGCGACGCCGCTTCGACGGGTACCGCGGTCGCCGAGTCCGGCGACGGCGGCTCGGCCGGCGACCTTCGGCGAGTCGGGCGACTCGGGCGAGGTGGATGCGACCTCCGGCGACACCGGGATCGCCTTCGGTGACGGCGGCACGGGCGGCATCACTGTGACCGGCCTGTCCGGCACACCGGCTTCGTGACCGGCTCGTCGGCGGCGGCAGCTCCGGCGGCGCAAGCGCATCGAACAATGGCTCGGCCGAGTCCGGCGACACCGGCGATGCCTCGTCCGCGGCGTCGGCGACCGGCGGCGACTCCGGCAACGCCGACCTCACGGCCACCGCCACCGGCGACGCCACCTCCGGCGACGGCGGGGCATCCGGCGACTCCGGGACGGCGGACGCATCCGCCGACCACCACCTCCGGCGACACCACGTCGGGCGGCTCCGGGGCCAGCGGCTCGGCCATCTCCGACGGCGTTCTCCGGCGACACCGGTGACGGTGGCGAGTCCGGCGACGCCGAGGTCGACTGCCGACGCCTGGGGCAAGGCCAAGACCGGCGACTCCAAGACCGCGGCGCTGTCCGGCGCGCACTCGGGCGACAGCGGATACGCCGAGAGCATCGGCGTGGCCGAGGCCGAGTCCGGCGACGGTGGTGACGCCGAGACGACCGGCCACTCCGGCGACTCCGGAGCGGTCGACGTGAACAGCGGCGAGACCGGCTTCACGCTGGGCGACGGCGGTACCGGTGGCATCGATGTGCTCGGCGTCTCTCGGGTGACACCGGTGACGTCGAGGGTGACTCGACCGGCGGTGACTCCGGCGACGCGTCGGCGAGCTCGTTCGGCTCGGCGACCTCCGGCGGGACCGGCAACGCCGAGTCCAGCGCGGAGGCCACCGGCGGTGACAGCGGTTCGGCGAGCGCCGAGCTGACCGCCGATGGTTCGGCGAGTTCCGGCGACGGCGGCGACAGTGGTGACTCCGGCATCGCAACCGCCGCAGCCACGACCACCTCGGGTGACGCGGGCAGCGGTGGCACCGGTGCGTCCGGCAGCGCCGACGCGTTGTCCGCCACCGGGTTCACCGGCGCGGCGGCACCTCCGGCGATGCGCCGTGGCCTCGGAAGCCTCCGGCGACAGCCAAGAGCGGCGAATCCAAGACCGCGGCCTTGTCCGGCGCACACTCCGGCGACTCCGGTGGCGCGTTCGCCGGTGGTATGGCCGCGGCCTCGTCCGGTGCCGGCGGCTCGGCGAGCACGCTCGGCGGCTCCGGCGACTCTGGCGAGGTGTTCGCTGGCTCGGGTGACACCGGCAGCTCCGCCGGTGATGGTGGGACCGGTGGCATCACCGTGTCCGGCCTGTCGGGCAACACCGGATTCGTGGATCCTGACCGGCACGTCGGCGGGCGGCAGCTCCGGCGGCGCGACGGCGGAGCTCGGTGGCGACGGCGAGAACAGCGCGGAGTCCGGCGCGACCGGCGACGCGACCTCGACGGCCACCGCCACCGGCGGCGACACCGGCGACGCCACCCTGGACGCCAGCGCGACCGGCGAAGCAACCTCCGGTGCCGGCGGCGCATCGGGTGACTCGGGCGCGGCGGACGCCACGGCCGACACCCTGTCCGGCACCTCCGGCAGCGGCGGCACCGGCGCCTCCGGCGACGCGATCTCCACCGCCGTGTCCGGTGACACCGGTGACGGTGGCGCCTCGGGCAAGGCCAAGGTCGACGCCGACGCTTGGGGCAAGGCCAAGACCGGTGACTCCAAGACCGCAGCGCTGTCCGGCGCGCACTCCGGCGACTCGGGGTATGCAACGGCGGACGGCCAGGCCCTTGCCGACTCCGGCGACGGCGGCTCGGCGCTGACGCTCGGCGGCTCCGGCGACTCCGGCGACGTCGACGTCAGCTCCGGCAACACCGGCTTCGCGGCCGGCGACGGCGGTACCGGCGGCATCGACGTCCTCGGGCTGTCGGGCCAGACCGGCGACGTCGACGGCGGCTCGACCGGCGGCGACTCCGGCGCAGCGACGGCAACCGCGGTGTTCGCGGCCACGTCCGGTGCGACCGGCAACGCCGACTCCGGCGCCGACGCGACCGGCGGCGACTCCGGTAACGCCGACGCAACCGTGACGGCCGGCGGTTCGGCCACCTCCGGTGACGGCGGCGACTCCGGCCAGTCCGGCGACGCCACGGCCGCGGCGACCACGACGTCGGGTGACTCGGGCAGTGGCGGTACTGGTGCCGCGACCGACGCCGACGCGCTCGCCGCGACCGGCGCCACCGGCGCCGGCGGCTCCTCCGGCAAGGCCGAAGTCGAGTCCGACGCCGACGGCGAAGCGCACAGTGGTGACAGCGGAACCCTCGCCCTGTCGGGCGCCGGGTCCGGTGACTCCGGCGACGCCTACTCGGGCGGTATCGCTGAGGACAGCGGGGCCTTCGCGAGCAGCGGCGACGGCGGCTGGGCGCTGACTGGCGGCCTGTCCGGCGACTCCGGCGAAGTTGATGCCAGCTCCGGCGACACCGGCGACAGCGATGGCGGCGGCGGTACCGGTGGGATCACCGTGACCGGCCTGTCCGGCGACACCGGGTTCGTGACCGGAGCGTCGACGGCCGGTAGCTCCGGCGACGCCGAGGCGGGCACATTCGGGGAGGCGGAGTCCGGGGCAACCGGCGACGCCAGTTCCGACGCGTCGGCAACCGGTGGCAACACCGGTGACGCCAGCGCCACGGTCGACGCCGACGGCGACGCGACCTCGGGCGACGGTGGGGCGTCGGGTGACTCGCGGCGACGCCGACGCCACGGCGGCCACCACATCCGGCTCCTCCGGCAGCGGCGGTACCGGCGCATCCGGTCCGGCGATCTCGACGGCAATCACCGGCGACACCGGTGACGGTGGCCTGGTCCGGCGAGGCGGAGGTCATCTCCGGCGCGTTCGGCTGCGGCATCGACCGGGGACAGCGAGACCGGCGCGCTCTCCTTCGCCGGGTCTGGCGACTCCGGCGAGGCCGAGGTGGCCGGGACCGCGGTCGGCCGAAAGCGGCGACGGCGGCTTGGCGCTCACCCTTGGCGGCTCGGGCTTCTCCGGTGACGTGCTCGCCGGCTCGGGCAACACCGGCGACGTCAGCCGCGCGGTGGCGGCACGGGCGGGATCGACGTGCTCGGCGCCTCCGGAACCACCGGCGACGTGGATGGCGACTCGACCGCCGGCGACTCCGGCGACGCGAGCGCGATCGATGTCGGCACGGCGACCTCCGGCGACACCGGCGATGCGGACTCCTCCGCCGAGGCCACCGGTGGCGACACCGGTGCGGCCTCGGTCGAGTCCACGCTCGAACGGCGTGGCCGAGTCGGGGACCGGTGGCGACTCCGGTGCCTCCGGCGACGCCACGGCGGATGCTTCGACGACGTCCGGTGACTCCGGCTCGGGTGGCACCGGCGCGGCGGAAGACGCAACCGCCGATGCGACCAGCGGGAACACCGGCGACGGTGGCGCCAGCGGCGATGCCTTCGTCGACTCCTTCGCGGGCGGCGAGGCCTTCTCCGGCAACAGCGAGACACTCGCACTGTCCGGCGCGGAGTCCGGCGACTCGGGCGACGCGTATGCAGGCGGTTCCAACGGCTCCGGCGCACACGCCGACAGCGGCGACGGCGGTTGGGCGGCGACGCTCGGCGTGTCCGGTGACTCCGGCACGGTCGACGTGTCCTCCGGCGACACCGGCGACGGTGGCGACGGTGGGTCCGGCGGCATCATCGTGACCGGTCTGTCCGGCACCACCGGCAACGTGAACGGCAGCTCCCAGGCCGGGAACAGCGGCAACGCATCGGCGGACAGCGGCAACGACGCCACCTCCGGGTCGACCGGTGACGCGAACTCTGACGCCACCGCCACCGGCGGTGACACCGGAGACGCGACCGTCCAGGCAACCTCCGACGGCGAGGCAACCTCCGGTGACGGCGGTGCCTCGGGCGGCAGCGGAGACGCCAGCGCCACGGCCGACGTCGCCTCCGGCGACAGCGACAGTGGTGGCAGCGGCGGCGAAGGGCCGGCCAGCGAGTCCGAGACGACCGGGGACACCGGCGACGAGGGCTCCTCGGGCGACGCCACCGTCATCTCCGGCGCCTACGGGGTCGCGGTCTCCGGCGACAGCGAGACCGGCGCATTGTCCGGCGCTGGGTCCGGCAACTCCGGCGACGCGACGTCGGCCGGCTACGCCTCGGCGGAGTCCGGTGACGGTGGCTGGGCCGCGACCCTCGGTGGGTCGGGCTGGTCCGGCAGCGTCGTCGCGGGCTCCGGCAACACCGGCGCCGGCGGCGCAGGTGGCAGCGGCGGCATCAACGTGGAGGGCACCTCCGGTGACACCGGCGACGTCGACGGTTCGTCGACCGGCCGGCGACTCCGGGGATGCGGACGCCACCTCCGAGGGGTCGGCCACGTCCGGCGACTCGGGTGCGGCTGACTCCAGCGCGACCGCAACCGGCGGGAACACCGGCGACGCCACGGTCATCGCGACCGAGCCCGGCATCGCCACCTCCGGGGCCGGCCCCGACAGCGGCGACGCCACCGTGGTGTCGTTCGCCGGCGGGTATGCCGAGTCCGGCGACTCGAACACCGGTGCGTCCTCCTCGGCGTACTCCGGCTCCACCGGCAGTGCCCAGTCCTACCCCGGCGCCGACGCGGCCTCGGGTGAGGGCGGCTCGGCCCTGACCGGCGGGCTGTCCGGCGGCTCCGGCTATGTGAATGTCTGGTCCGGCGACACCGGTGACGGTGGCGACGGCGGCTCGGGCGGGATCAACGTCACCGGCACGTCCGGCAACACGGGCGCGGTGGATGGCACGTCGACGGGCGGCTCGTCCGGCGACGCAACCGCCGACTCCACCGGCGACGCGACGTCCGGCAACTCCGGCGACGCCAGCTCGGAGTCGACGGCGACCGGCGGCGACACCGGCAACGCCTGGGTCGGCGCATCGGCCGACGGTGAGGCCACCTCCGGCGACGGCTCCGGTTCCGGGGACGCGACCGCTCTGGTCGACGCCTTCGGCTCGGCCTACTCCGGGGACAGCAACACCCACTCCGAGTCCGACGCCTACTCCGGTGGCACCGGATGGACGTCATGCCGGCGGCGGCGCGAGCGCCACATCCGGCAACGGCGGCGGCGCGCTGACCCTCGGTGGCTCCGGCAAGTCCGGTGACGTCGACGGCACCTCCGGCAACACCGGGGACGGTGGCGACGGCGGCATCCGGCGGCATCAACGTCGACGGCACCTCCGGCGACACCGGTGACGTGACCGGCGAGGCGACCGGCGGCGACTCCGGCGATGCGTCGGCGACGTCGAGCGGCACCGCGACCTCCGGCGACAGCGGCGACGCGACGTCCACGGCGACGGGCACCGGTGGCAACACCGGCTCGGCGACGGTGGACGCCAGCGCCGACGCGACGGCCACGAGCGGGGCCGGACCTGACTCCGGCAACGCCCTGGCCGCAGCGAACGCCGGCGGCGGAATCGTGATGGCGGTCAACGGAAACGGCGACGGCGTGTACGCGGCGTCCGGTGACTCGAACACCGAGACCAGCTCGAGCGCCGCATCCGGCGACTCGGGATCGGCGGAGTCCAGCCCCGAGGCCGTGGCCTACAGCGGCAACGGTGGGCACGCCAAGGTCAAGGGCGCATCGGGTGACTCGGGCTACGTCAACGTGACGTCCGGCGACACCGGCGGCACCGGCGACGGCGGCAGCGGCGGCATCAACGTCACCGGGACCTCCGGCAACACCGGCGACGTGACCGGGACAGCGGCGGGTGGCAACTCCGGCGACGCGACCGCGTCGGCAACCGGGGAGGCCACCTCCGGCGACACCGGCAACGCGACGTCGACGGCGACCGGCACCGGTGGCGACACCGGCGACGCCTTCGCGGGCGCGCTCGCAACCGCGTCGGCCACGTCGGGCGACGGGCCGAACTCCGGCGACGCGGACGCCTTCGCGAACGCGGCTGCAGGTGCAGAGTCGGGCGACTCGAACACCGGCACCTCCTCGGAGGCGCACAGCGGGATGTCCGGCAACACCGAGTCGTCGCCGTATGCGGCCGCGTACTCCGGTGACGGCGGCAAGGGCGAGGTCGAGGGTTACTCCGGTGACTCCGGCAGCGTCGTGGCCGACTCCGGCGACACCGGTGACACCGGCGACGGCGGGTCCGGCGGCATCGACGGTGGAGGTGACCTCCGGCGACACCGGCAACGTGACCGGCGACGCGACCGGTGGCGACTCCGGCGTGGCCGACGCCACCTCCGACGGCATGGCGACCTCCGGGAACACCGGAAACGCCACGTCGACGGCGACGCGGCACCGGCGGCGACACCGGCAACGCCTCGGCGGCGGCTGCGGCCGGCGCAGACGCGGACAGCGGTGACGCCGCGGAAGGCGACGAGGAGGACGGCGTCAGCTCCGGTGACTCCGGCGACGGGGTCGGGACCGGCGACGCGACCGCAACCGCGCTCGCCGACGCCTGGGCCGACTCCGGCGACTCCAACACCGGCACCTCGGCCGACGCGTCGACCGGCAACTCCGGCGACGCCGACGCCAGCCCGACCTCCGACGCCAGCACCGGCGCCGGCGGACGGGCCGAGGTCACCGGTGAGTCGGGCGGCTCCGGCACCGCCGAGGGCACGTCCGGGTCCACCGGCGACACCGGGCTCGACGTGCTCCTGGCCCAGGCCAGCGCCTTCCTCGCCGCGGCCGCGTCCAACGGCAGCGGCGGCGGCAGCGGTGGCATCGACGTCATCGTGAACTCCGGGCTGACCGGCAATGTCAACGGCACGGCGGTGGCCGGGGCCAGCGGCCCGGCCAGCGCCACGACCGTTGCCGAAGCCACGACCGGAGACACCGGGAACGCGACCGCAACGGCGACGGGTATCGGTGGCAACACCGGCGACGCCAACGCCGAGGCGGTGGCCAACGCGGGCAACACCGACGTCCAGCTGCCGATCGCACCGCCGGCTCCGCCGGTGCTCCCGGGCGGTGGCGGTCCGACCACCGCCTGCCGGTGGTCCGGTGGTCCGACCACGCCTCCTGGCGGGAACGGCGGTCCGGGGAGCGGCTCGGGTGGCGGCGGTGGCGGCGGTGCAGGCGGTGGCGCCGGTGGTGACACCGACTCCGACTCCGAAACCGACAGCACGCCGGGCAGCAACGGCGGCGACGACGACAGCGACGACGGCAGCGGCGCGGCGCGAGCCCGCCTGCTCGCCACCGCCTCGCAGTTCGACGCCACCGCCGCGGCGGCCGCCCAGGCCGACGCCTCGGCGAACGGTTCGGCGAACGGCTCGGTGCGGACGGCGGCCTACACGGCTCCGGCCAGCGCCAACGACCAGGCGCCGCAGCTCGTCTCCGACGACGGCGGCATCAACGCGGGCCTGATGGCCTCGATCCTCGGCGGCCTGCTGGCCGCCGCTGGGCTCGGGTCCATGGCGCGCAAGCGCAACAAGGTCCCCGTGCCCAAGCAGGACCTGCAGTAACGAAGGCTGACGAGGGCGCCACTCCCGCGGGGGGTGGCGCCCTCGCCACGTCTCCGTACGCTCGGGTCCATGACCGGTGTGTGCGCAGCGCGACGCGAACGACTGCTGGACACCCTGCCGGATGACGTGGACGGCATGCTCGTCACTCGCCTGGTCAACGTTCGCTACCTCAGCGGCTTCACCGGATCGAACGCTGCGCTGCTGCTCACCCGCGAGCGCGCCGTGCTGGCCACCGACGGCCGCTACGTCACCCAGGCCGAGCAGGAGTCCCCGGATGTCGACCGGCACATCGACCGGCAGTGTGCAACGGCGCTCGCCGCGCAGGCGGCCAAGGACGGCGCGCGCCGCCTGCTCATCGAGGCCCACGACGTGACGGTGCACGCATACGAGGGCTTGCTGAAGGCCGCCGACGGCACCGAGCTGGTGGCGGACGCATACCGGGTCGAGCAAGCGCGCCGGGTCAAGGACGAGACCGAGATCGGCGCGCTCGAGCAGGCCTGCGCGATCGGGGACCGGGCGCTCGCACGACTACTGGAGGAGTTGCGGCCGGGACTGACCGAACGCGAGATCGGCCGCCGGCTCGAGGCGCTGATGTATGCGGAGGGCGCGGACGCGCTGTCCTTCGACACGATCGTGGCCGCCGGACCGAACAGCGCGATCCCGCACCACCAGCCAACGACGCGAGCGCTCGAGCCGGGGGAGTTCCTCAAGCTGGACTTCGGCGCGGCCTATGACGGCTACCACGCGGACATGACCAGGACCTTGGTCGTGGGGGCCGAGCCGGCCGACTGGCAGCGCGAGCTGTATGCGCTGGTGCAGCGCGCCCAGGCGGCCGGCTGCGACGCGCTGGCACCCGGCGTGGACGTCCAGGCGGTGGATGCGGCCGCTCGCGACGTGATCGTCGAGGCGGGCTATGGGGAGCGGTTCCCGCATGGCCTCGGGCACGGCGTCGGGCTGGAGATCCACGAAGCGCCGCTCATCGGCTACTCCGCGACGGGTATCCTCGACGATCGCACGCCGGTCACGGTCGAGCCCGGGGTCTATCTCCCCGGGCGCGGAGGAGTCCGGATCGAGGACACCCTGGTCGTCAGGGACGGCGGGCCGCAGCTGCTGACCACCACCACCAAGGAGCTGCTCGTCGTCTGACGGGCCGCCCTCTCGCGCGACATCGGAGAACCTCGTGGCAACGACGAACGACCTGAAGAACGGCCTCGTGCTCGACCTCGACGGGGTCCTGTGGAGCGTCGTGGAGTTCCAGCACGTCAAGCCGGGCAAGGGCCCCGCGTTCGTGCGCACCAAGCTGAAGCAGGTCCTCGGCGGCAAGGTCGTGGACAAGACGTTCAACGCCGGGGTGAAGATCGAGACCGCTGCGGTGGACAAGCGCACCATGCAGTACCTGTACAAAGAAGGCTCGGACTTCGTGTTCATGGACACCGAGACCTACGACCAGATCCACGTCTCGGCTGAGACGGTCGGCGACGCTGCGCACTTCCTGCTCGAGAACCAGAATGCGATCGTCGCGGTGCACGAGGGCAACCCGCTGTATGTCGAGCTGCCCGCGTCTGTCGAGCTCGTCATCACCTACACCGAGCCCGGGGTGCAGGGCGACCGGTCCACGGGCGGCACCAAGCCGGCGACCCTGGAGACCGGCTACCAGATCTCGGTGCCGCTGTTCATCACGCAAGGCGAGAAGGTCAAGGTCGACACCCGCGACGGCTCCTACCTGGGCCGCGTGAACTGACCTGTGTTGATCGACTGATGGCCGCTCGCAGCAAGGCCCGCAAGCGGGCGCTGGACATCCTGTTCGAGAGCGAGCAGCGCGGTGTCTCCGCGCTGGAGACGGTGCGCTCGCGGGCGGAATCGCTCAACCCCTACACCCTGACGCTGGTCGAGGGCGTGGTCGCGCACCAGGCACGCATCGACGAGCTCATCGGCACGTATGCCATCGGCTGGTCGCTGGACCGGATGCCCTCCGTCGACCGGGCCATCCTGCGGCTCGGCGCATACGAGCTGCTCTGGTCGGACGACGTGCCGGACGCCGTCGTCATCGACGAGGCGGTGGACCTCGCGTCGTCGCTGTCGACCGACGACTCACCGGCCTTCGTGAACGGGCTGCTCGCCAGGTTGCTGGCGTTGAAGCCGACGCTGGTTGACGGCCCGGCCTAGTACTTCGGCCCGACAGCTCGTCGAGCATGGCGACCGAGTCCCGCCTCGCGACCGAAAGCGACCACCGGTTGTTCATCCGCCACTCGATTCCAACGGCGTCGAGGGTCTGCTGCATCAACCGCATGATGTCGGCGGACCTGTTCGAGAAGAAGTAGCGCGGGTAGCTGTACCAATGGTCCGCTCCGCGCCCAGTTTCGGCGAACACGGTTCTGCGTCCGGCAGCCGTCCGAATGGAACAGCCCGCGCAGAAACAGATCCTGGTTCGTTCTCGACCAGAACCTGTTGCCACGGCTCCAGGCTCGATGCAGCGATCCTGCTTCTTCGCCTGGACCCGTGCTGCGGCAGAGGCAGAGCCCAGTGCTTGGAGTACCAGTTGACCTCGCGTGCAGCCCTTGCAGTGCCGTCGTCCAGGCTGCACCCGGCAGCAGCCGCCGACATCGCGATCACCGGCGGCTTCCATCTGAAGCCCCGGCCATGCGTCATCGCAGAAGATGCTGCAGCTTCTGACGCCGGTCTTGCCATGTCGACATGACGATGTGACCGTCGCCAAGGTACAGCCCGAGCAGGTAGCAGTATGCGGCGGCGATCCACGACGTTTTCTCTCGTACAGCGGAAGCAGACGGACGACCCCGGACTGGTCGGTCGGCGGCGGGCCCTTGATCGCCCATCGATAGATCGTGGGCGTTGGGACGCCCGTCTGACGCGCGATCTCGTACTGCGCTCAGACCTTCGGCCAGTAGAGCCTCGATCGCCTCGTAGTCCCCCCGCGATCGCATACCGAAGTCTCGCGCTGAGGTCTGACAGTGCGGCGCAGTGTGCCCTCGGTGGGATTCGAACCCACATGTCCGTAAGGACAGCGACTTTTGAGAGCCGCGACTCTGTCAACCGTTGCAGTCTACGAGGGCTTACGGGCGCCGAGTTGTAACCGGCCGCATACGCTTCGTTTCCGTGAGCAGCGAGCAGCCACCGACCCGTCGCGTCGTCGTCGCGGAGGATGAGGCGCTCATCCGGCTCGACCTGGTCGAGATGCTGCGCGAGGAGGGCTACGACGTCGTCGCGGAGGCCGGGGACGGCGAGGCGGCGGTGAAGCTGTCCGAGGAGCATCGGCCGGACCTGGTCATCCTCGACGTCAAGATGCCCGTCCTGGACGGCCTCGCGGCGGCCGAGCGGATCGCCGAGGCGCGGCTGGCGCCCGTCGTGGTGCTCACCGCGTTCTCCGACCGCGAGCTTGTCACCCGCGCCCGCGAGGCCGGCGCGATGGCATACCTGGTCAAGCCGTTCACGAAGTCGGACCTGGTGCCGGCGATCGAGATGGCGGTCTCGAGGTATGCGGAGATCGCGGCGCTCGAGGCCGAGGTCAGTGACCTGGCCGAGCGCCTCGAGACGCGCAAGCTGGTCGAGCGGGCGAAGTCGGTGCTCCAGACCAAGCACGGATTGTCCGAGCCGGATGCCTTCCGGTGGATCCAGAAGGCGTCGATGGACCGCCGCCTTTCGATGCGCCAGGTGGCCCAGGTTGTCCTTGCGGAGGGCTGACAGCAGGATTTTCGCCCGTTGACCCGTCCGGGAGCGACTTCAAGGTCACGAGTGGACAACGACCCTGATACGTCCTGGCCCCGCATGCTGACGCAGGACGGGTGTTCGGATACCGTCCCGGGAGCACGGGCTGGAAGATCCCGGCCCGTATCCGTGCATGACTAAGGAGACGGTTCATGACCCGAAACCGCCTAGCGTGGAAGGCGCTCGCAGTCGCGAGCGCAACCGCGCTGGTCCTCGCCGCCTGCGGTGGCGACGACGACGACACCGGCAGCGAGCCGACCGAGGAAGAGAGCGCGCCCGCCGCAGCTGCGGGCGACGGCACCCTCAAGATCGGCAGCATCCTGCCGCAGACCGGCTCACTCGCGTTCCTCGGCCCACCCGAGTTCGCGGGCGTCGACCTCGCAGTTCAGGAGATCAACGAGGCCGGCGGTGTACTCGGCCAGGACGTCGCGGTGTCACACGGTGACTCGGGTGACACGACGACGAACACCGCATCCGTCACCGTCGACCGGCTGCTCTCCGAGGACGTCGACGCGATCATTGGCGCCGCCTCGTCCGCCGTGACCCTGACCGTGATCGACAAGATCACCGGTGCGGGCGTCGTGCAGTTCTCCCCGGCCAACACGTCGACGACCCTGTCGACCTACGCCGACAACGGCCTCTACTTCCGCACGGCTCCGCCGGACCAGTTCCAGGGTGCCGTGCTGGCCGACCAGGTCGCGAGTGACGGCGCGGCGACGGCCGGCGTGCTGGCTCTCCAGGACAGCTACGGCGACAGCCTGAAGTCGGTGTTCATCGACTCGTTCACCGAGGCGGGTGGCGAGGTCGTCGCAGAGCTCACCTACGACCCGGCCGCGGCCGACTTCTCGGCCGACGTCGGCCAGATCGCAGCCGCCGACCCGGACGCTATCGTGCTGATCGGCTTCGAGGAGTCCGGCAAGGTCGTCGAGGCGATGTTCGCCGCCGGCATCGGCCCGGACACAGAAGCCGCTCTACCTGGTCGACGGCAACCTGTCCAACACGCTGTTCGCGACGGCGCCGCCTGGGTCGCTCCAGGGCACCAAGGGCACCCTGCCCGGCGCCGAGGCGCCTGCGGAGTTCCAGGACCGACTCAAGGCGGTCGACCCGAGCCTCACGGACTTCAGCTACGCGGCAGAGTCCTACGACGCCACGATCCTGATCGCGCTCGCCGCCATCGCTGCCGACAACGACAGCGGTGAGGCGATCGGCAGCGAGCTGCAGAACGTGTCGCGCGAGGGTGAGAAGTGCACCACCTTCGCCGACTGCCTGGAGCTGCTCGAGGCCGGCGAGGACATCGACTACGACGGCGTCTCCGGACCGGTCGAGTTCGACGACAACGGCGACCCGGCGAGGCGTCCATCGGCGTCTACGAGTTCGGCGCCGACAACAGGTACCCGTCGACGGCGATCCGGTACGTCACCGGCGAGGTCCCGCCACTCCCTGAGTGATCGGCGAGTGATCTGAGACTGAACGACCGAACGGCCCGGTCCCCATCTGGGGGCCGGGCCGCTCGATTTGTATGCGGGCTGGATAGCTCAGGCCTTGGCGAGCGTCCCCAGGTACAGCTCGATGACCTTCGGGTCGTCCATGAGGTCCGCGCCGCTGGCCGTGTAGGCGTTGCGGCCCTGGTCCAGCACGTACCCGCGGTCGCAGATCTGCAGGCACCGCCGGGCGTTCTGCTCGACCATGATGACCGTGACGCCGGCGCGGTTGATCTGCCGGGTCCGGATGAACACCTCGTCCTGCAGCGCGGGGGACAGGCCGGCCGACGGCTCGTCGAGCAGCAGCACCGACGGCTCCATCATCAGCGCCCTGGCCATCGCGACCATCTGCCGCTCGCCGCCGGACAGCGAGCCGGCCCGCTGCTTGCGCCGGTCGCGCAGGGTGGGGAACAGACCGGTCACGAAGTCGAAGCGCTCGGCGAATCGGGACGGGGCCTGGAACAGGCCCATCTGCAGGTTCTCTTCGATGGTGAGCGACGGGAAGACGTTGTTCGTCTGCGGGACGAACCCGATCCCCTTCTGCACGAGCTGGTTGGCCTTGAGGTTGGTGATGTCCTCTCCGCCCAGGGTCACGGTGCCGGTGCGGACGGTGACCAGGCCGAACATCGCCTTGAGCAGCGTCGACTTGCCGGCGCCGTTGGGCCCGATGATGCCGACCAGCTCGCCCTGGTGGGCGTAGAAGTCGCAGCCGTTGAGGATGTTCACGCCGGGCAGGTAGCCGGCGATCAGGTTGTCCGCGATGACCAGCGCACCGCGGGAGGCTTCGACGTGCGCGCTGCGGTCGCCGATCTCGTGCTGGCTCTCGGAGATGCCCTCCTCGTCAGTCGGCTCCTCATAGAGGTCTTCGTCCGACTCCGCCGCGGCCGGACCGGCGGCGTCGACGTGCAGTTCGCGCTCCCGCTCGCGCCAGTCCTCGCTGCTGCTCATGCGCGCGATCCCTTCGGTCTCGCCCTCTGACGGTGGCGCTTCGCCCTCGGCGACCGCGATCTCCTCAGCGAGCGCGGCCTCCGCTCCGGCAAGCTGCTGCTGCTCCTCCTCGACGGACAGCGGCGCGTCGTGGTGGGAGCCCAGGTACGCGTCGATGACGGCTTGGTTCTGCATGATCGAGAGCGGCGGCCCCTCGGCGATGACCTTGCCCTGAGCCATGACGATCACCCAGTCGCTGATGTCGCGGACCATGTCCATGTCGTGCTCGACGAACAGCACGGTCATCTTGTCCTCGCGCAGCGCCTTCACGTGCCCGAGCAGCGACTGCGTGAGCGCCGGGTTCACACCGGCCATGGGCTCGTCGAGCATCACGAGCTCAGGCTCGACCATCAGCGCCCGCGCCATCTCCAGCAGCTTGCGCTGGCCGCCGGACAGCGAGCCCGCAAAGTCTTCGCGCTTCTTGTCCAGCTTGAACCGGGCGAGCAGCTCGTCGGCCCGTTCGGTGTTCGCCTTCTCCTGCGCAGCCCACAGCGGCTTGATCAGTGAGGCGAGGAACCGCTCGCCCTTCTGCCCGGTGGCGCCGAGCCGCATGTTCTCGATGACCGTGAGCTTGGACAGCGCCTTGGTGAGCTGGAAGGTCCGCACCATGCCCATGCGCGCGACCTTGTGCGACGCGATGCCCTTGAGACGAAGTGCCGTTGAACGTCCACTCGCCGCTGTCCGGCTGGTCGAAGCCGGTCAACTGGTTGAAGAACGTGGACTTGCCGGCGCCGTTCGGCCCGATGAGCGCGGTGATCGCGCCACGCTGGATCTCGATGTGGCCGACGTCGACGGCGGTCAGGCCGCCGAACCTGCGCACCATGTCGTCGACGATGACGATCGGGTCGGGTTTGGGCGAGCCCGGCTCCTGGGCCACGTCGCGCAGGGCGGCGACGGCGACCTCCTTTTGGGAGCCGGCGGGGGCGGCTTCATCGGGCATCGAGCGCGATCTCCCTCTTGTCGCCAAAGATTCCTTGCGGACGGAAAATCATCAGGAGCATCAACAGTAGGCCGACCAGCATGAGCTGCACCTGTCCGACCTGGGTGTTGTCGATGATGCTCTCCGAGATGACCCCTTCCCGAATCGCCGCGTTCAGCGCGCTGTCGGTGAAGGCCAGGATGAGCCAGAAGATCACCGCGCCCGCCACGGGCCCGAAGACCCGGGCCGCGCCGCCGAGGATCAGCACGGTGTATGCGAAGAACGTCAGCTGCGTGCCGTAGTTGTCCGGCTGCACCGAGGCGTTGTCGAGGGCGAAGATGAACCCGCCGAAGCAGCCGAGCACCCCGCCGATGACCAGGGCCTGCATCTTGTAGGAGAACACGTTCTTGCCGAGGCTGCGGACGGCGTCCTCGTCCTCCCGGATGCCCTTGATGACCCGCCCCCAGGGGCTGCGGATCAACAGGAACACGAACAGGCAGCACAGCATGACCAGGACCCAGCCGACGGTGACGACCCACATCCGGTCTTCGTTCTGGAAGTCGATCGGCCCGAATTGGTAGTCACCCTCGGGGAACGGGTTGATGTCGCGGAAACCCTGGTTGAAGTTCTGCAGCCCGTCCGAGCCGCCAAGGGTGTCCTTGTACGTGACGGAGCGGGCGATGATCCGGATGATCTCCGCGGCGGCGATCGTGACGATCGCCAGGTAGTCGGCCCGCAACCGCAGGGTCGGCGCGCCGAGCAGCAGGGCGAGCACGACCGCGGCGAGGATCCCGACCAGGATGCCGACCCAGAAGTTCAGCCCGAACTCGGCCACGCTGACGGCCAGCCCGTATGCGGCCACGGCGAGGAAGCCGGCCTGACCGAAGTTGAGCAGACCCGTGTATCCGAAGTGCACATTGAGGCCGATCGCGGCAAGTGCATAGATGACGGCGTTGACGCCGATCGGCGGCAGTGATCGCGTTGCTGAAGATCAGTCCCCAGTCCATTGAGATCTCCCCTCAGCCCACGCGCTCTCGCCGACCGAGGATGCCCTGCGGTCGGATGAGCAGGACGATGATGAGCACCGCGAGCGCCCCCACGTTCTTGAGCTCGGTGGGGATCCACAGCGTGGACACCTGGATCACGATGCCGACGACCAGGCTCCCGACGAGCGCACCGAACGCGGTGCCCAGGCCGCCGAGGGTCACGCCCGCGAAGACCAGCAGCAGGATCTGGAAGCCCATCTGGAAGTTCACGCCCTGCTGCATTCCGAGCAGCACGCCCGGCGTATGCGGCCAGCGCGGCGCCCAGGATCCAGACGATGTTGATGACCCGTTCGACGTCGATGCCGGAGGCCGACGCGAGCGCAGGGTTGTCGGCGACCGCCCGGGTCGCCTTGCCGATCCGGGTGCGCAGCAGCCAGTAGGCGGTCGCGAGCAGCAGCACGATCGCGATGGCCGAGCCGATGAGCTCCTTCGGCGTGACGCTGACCGGGCCGATGTTCAGGCCGGCCTGGCCGCTGTAGTCCGCGAACTGCTCAGTGCCGCCGCCGAAGAAGAACAGGAAGGCGTTGCGGGCGAACAACGAGAGGCCGATCGAGACGACGAGCATGGCGATCAGGCCGGTCCCGCGCTTGCGCAGCCGCCTCCAGAACAGCCCGTCCTGCACACCGCCGAGCACGCCGCATACGAAGAACGAGAGCGCCGCAGCCAAGATGAGCGGCAGGTTCATCGTGACGTTGAAGAAGTAGGCCACCAACGCCCCCAGCGTGACCAGTTCGCCGTGCGCGAAGTTGGTCAGCCCGGTGGTGCCGTAGATCAGCGACAGGCCGATCGCCGCCATCGCGATGATCAGGCCGAAGATGATGCCGCTGACGAACAGATTGAGGCCCTGCTCCAGGTCGTTCTGCGTCTCGCGCTCCTCGGCACCGAGCCGGAACAGCGCCGTCTTCGACAGACCGGGCGTGATGTCGACGCTGACCGACTCGCGGGAGGCCGCGCCCTGTTCCTCGGGGATGGTGTCCTCGTCGATTGTGACGACGTACGTCCCCGGTCCGGGGACCGGGACCTCGGTGAACTGCTCTCCGGTCGTGGTGACCGTCTCCTCGAAGCCGTCCGGCCCGGTCACGGTCAGCTCGATGCCCGCGACGTCTTCGTCGTCGGCTCCGATCACCCGGATTCGGATGCTGTCGCCCTGCGTCGTGGCTGTCGCGATCGGCGCCGCTATCAGCACGAAGAACACAGAGCCAAGGAGCGCCGCAAGGACGCCGGCGACACGTTTCACCGCGAAGCTCCTTCACTGGTTCAACGAACCTTTTGGGTCCGTTCACCGAGTGGTCGCACGGAGCATAGTGACGATCCCGCGGTCCAGGGATGCGAAACGCTCAGCGCAATCCCGCAACAATTGCGACAAGGACGGGAGCCACCAGCAGGGCCGGCAAGCAGGTCACCGACCGGCACCGCTCGGATCCGCAAGAGCCGCAGCGCCACCCCGACCAGCAGCAGGCCTCCGGTGGCGCGACAGGGCGGCGATCTGGGCGTCGGACAGGACGTCACCGAGCAGCACGCCGAGCAGCGTCAGTGAGCCCTGGACGACCAGCACAGTAAGCGCGCTGGCCGCCACTCCCCAGCCGAGGGAGGCGGCGAACGCGACGGCCGCGAAGCCGTCGAGGGTCGCCTTGAGCGCCAGCTGGTCGATGCCGTTGCCGAGTCCGTCGTTGATCGAACCGAGCACGGTCAGCGGGCCGACGCAGAACACCAGCGATGCGCTCACGAAGCCTTCGACAAAGCGCCGCCGCTCCTCGGCGTCGCCGGGATCGCGTGGATCGGTCGCGCCGGCTCAGGCGGCGGCGTAGGGCGTTGCCGAGGCCCTCGAGCCGGCTCTCGATGCTCAGCAGCGAGCCGGCGATGCCGCCGATGAGGAGGGCGCCGAGCACGATCAGGACCGGCGCGGAGTCGCCGACGTCGGCGGCGAGCACCGGGGTCCACAACCGCCGCCGCGGACAAGACAGCGACCATCAGCGTGACCAGCCCGAGACCGTCTGTGACGACATCGCGGGTCCGCTGCGGCAGTCGATGGCCGAGCGCGACCCCGATCACGGAGCCGAGAAGGACGGTGCCGACGTTGAGCAACGTCCCCACGCCTGGCACCATCGTGACCTTTCCGTGACGTGTCCGGCGATCTAGGACTACGCTCCGGCCGGGCTCCCTGATCGGGGAGCCTATGCGCCTTGGGGGAGGAGAACCCGTTGCCACGAACGGCGGTGTTCGTACGGGACGCGACGATCCAGGACGTGCCGACGTTGTCCGAGTTCTGGGAGCACATCCGCGACCACGACAGTCGGCATGGCATGTTGGTGCCACCACCCACTGCCCCGCGTCTGGTCGAGACGCTGGAGCTCGTGGAGGACGACCCGAACGTGCGGGTCAAGGTGGCGGAGGTGGACGGCGCGCTGGCCGGCCTGGTGGTGCTGCACCGGTCGCAGATGGCGCCGCTGATGTCGTATGAGTCCTTGGAGATGAGCTATCTCTACGTGCTGCCCGGGTTCGAACGGCGCGGAGTGGCCAAGGCCTTCGTCTGCGCTGCCACCACATTCGCCGAGGAACTCGGTATCGAGCACGTCACCGCGACCGTGTTCCCGCAGGCGCGCAGCGCGCACCGGTTCTTCGCGCGCCTGGGCTTCAGCCCGCTGGTCGTCCGCCGGGTCGCGCCGACGGCGATGCTGCGCCGACGGCTGTCCACGACCGACCATGTGCCACGAGTGCGGCAGACCCTGGTCAAGCGCCGGACGGTCCGGACCCGGGAGCAGCGTCCCGTAGCAGGCACGTGATCCGGGCGGTGCACAGCCGTCGGTCCTGATCGTCGCTGACGACCACCTCCCACGTGGCGAGCGTGCCGCCGAGGTGCAGCGGCGTGGCCACGCCGGTGACGAAGCCTGACCGTCCCGCCCGGTGGTGGGTGGCCCCGATCTCGATCCCGACGGCCACCCGGTCGCGTCCGGCGTGCATCGCGGATCCGATCGACCCGAGGGTTTCCGCCAGGACCAACGACGCCCCGCCGTGCAGCAGGCCGTACGGCTGTGTGTTGCCGGCGACCGGCATACGACCCTCGACCCGCTCCGGGCTGGCGTGCGTGATCTCGATGCCCATGCGTTCGAGCAGGGTCCCGGCCAGCGGGAAATCCGCGATGTCCATGGCGGTCACCGTACGGTCAGGCTGTCAGGGCTCGCGCCTACGATCGAGCGCGTGACGGCGCAGACGCATACCCGACCGAGGCTCATGCTGCTCGACGGGCACTCGCTGGCATACCGCGCCTACTACGCGCTGCCGGTGGAGAACTTCTCCACCACCACCGGGCAGCCGACCAACGCCGTGTATGGCTTCACCTCGATGCTGATCAACACGCTGCGGGACGAGCAGCCGACTCATCTCGCGGTCGCGTTCGACGTGTCCCGCAAGACGTTCCGATCCGAGACGTATGCGGAGTACAAGGCGGGCCGGTCGCAGACACCGGAGCCGTTCAAGGGTCAGGTCAGCCTGATCCATGAGGTGCTGGACGCGCTGCAGATCGCGCGGGTCGAGCTCGACGGGTTCGAGGCGGACGACGTGATCGCGACCCTGGTGACGAAGGCCGAGGCGCAGGGGTTCGAGGTCCTGATCGTCACCGGCGACCGGGACACCTACCAGCTGGTCTCGCCGAACGTGACCGTGCTCTACCCGCGCAGGGGCGTGAGCGACCTGTGGCGGATGGACCCGGCGGCGATTCAGGAGAAGTACGGGCTCTCCCCGGCCCAGTACCCGGACTTCGCCGCGCTGCGCGGCGACCCGAGCGACAACCTGCCGTCGATCCCGGGGGTGGGGGAGAAGACCGCGGCCAAGTGGATCCGGGACTTCGGCTCCTTCGACGAGCTGGTGCGCCGGGTCGACGAGGTGCCGGGCAAGGCCGGGGATGCGCTGCGCGAACACCTGTCGGCGGTGATGCGCAACCGGCAGCTGACCGAGCTCGTGCGCGACGTGCCGTTGGACGTCACACCGGACGACCTCGTGCGGCGGGCGTGGGATCGGGACGCGGTCGCGCAGGTCTTCGACACCCTGCAGTTCCGGGTGCTGCGCGAACGGCTGTACCAGACGCTGGAGTCGTCCGAGCCGGAGGCGGAGTCGGGCTTCGACGTCGCCGGCGCGGTTCTTGCGCCGGGTGCCCTGCGGCCGTGGCTGGAGCAGCACGCCAGCGACGGTGGGCGCACCGGCGTCGCGATCGCCGGGTCGTGGTCGCGGGGCACGGGAGACGTCATGCCATCGCGCTCGCCGCGCCGGACGGCACGGCCGCGTGGGTCGACCCGGCAGAGCTCACCCCGGACGACGAGGCCGCGCTCGCGGCCTGGCTCGCCGACGAGGGCCAGACGAAGGTGCTGCACGACGCCAAGGGCCCGACTGCTGGCGCTGCGCGCTCGCGGGCTGGACCTGCGCGGGTTCGCCGACACCGCGCTCGCGGCCTATGTCGCGCTGCCCGGGCAACGCTCCTACGACCTGGCCGACTTGGCGGTGCGCTTCCTGAAGCGCGAGCTGCGCGCAGAAGGTCCCGACGACGGCCAGCTCTCACTTGGCGGGGAGGACGAGGCGAACGCCGCGGACGCGTTGATGGTCCGCGCCCGGGCGGTGCTCGACCTGTGCGAAGTGCTCGACGAGGAGTTGGAGAAGCGCGGCGGTGCCCAGCTGCTGGCCGAGGTCGAGATGCCGTTGATCTCCGTGCTGGCCGACATGGAGGCCACCGGCATCGCCGTCGACGTCGACCACTTCGCCGGGCTGCAGGCCCATTTCGCCGGCGAGGTCAAGGCCGCGGCGCAGGCCGCATACAACGTGATCGGACGCGAGTTCAACCTCGGCTCACCGAAGCAGCTGCAGACGATCCTTTTCGACGAGCTCGCGCTGCCGAAGACCAAGCGGATCAAGACCGGCTACACGACGGACGCGGACGCGTTGCAGGGCTTGTATGCGCAGACGCAGCACCCGCTGTTGGAGCACCTGCTGCGGCACCGTGACGTGGCGCGGCTGCTGTCGACCATCGAGAGCCTGCAGAAGTCGGTGGCCGACGACGGCCGGATCCACACCACGTACATCCAGACGATCGCGTCCACCGGCCGGCTGTCGTCGACCGACCCGAACCTGCAGAACGTGCCGATCCGGACCGAGGAGGGGCGGCGGATCCGGCAGGGCTTCATCGTCGGTGACGGCTACGAGTCGCTCATGACAGCTGACTACAGCCAGATCGAGATGCGGATCATGGCGCATCTGTCCGCGGACGCCGGCCTGATCTCGGCCTTCGAGTCCGGTGAGGACCTGCACTCGACGGTGGCCTCGCGGGTGTTCGAGGTGGCGCCGGAGGATGTCGTGCTCGAGCAGCGGGCCCGGATCAAGGCGATGTCGTACGGCCTGGCGTACGGGCTGTCCTCCTACGGGCTCGGTCAGCAGCTGGGCATCCCGCCGGCCGATGCGCAGGTGCTGATGGATGAGTACTTCGAGCGGTTCGGCGGCATCCGCGACTACCTGGGCGACGTCGTGGCCCGGGCGCGAATGGAGGGCTACACCGAGACCCTGCTCGGTCGTCGTCGGTACCTGCCGGACCTGACCAGCGACAACCGGCAGCGCCGCGAGATGGCCGAGCGGATGGCGCTCAACGCGCCGATCCAGGGGTCGGCCGCCGACATCATCAAGGTGGCGATGCTCGGGGTTGCCCGCGCGCTGTCGGCCGCCGGTATGCGGTCGCGGCTGCTCCTGCAGGTGCACGACGAGCTCGTGCTCGAGGTGGCGCCGGGGGAGCGGGCAGCTCTAGAGGCCCTGGTGCGGCGCGAGATGGCCGGCAGCGGCGGATCTGACCGTGGCGCTCGAAGTGTCCGTCGGCGTCGGTCGGTCGTGGCACGACGCGGCGCACTGACCGACACAGTTTCGGGCACGTTGCGCGCATCTCACGGTACGGCCCCGTCGAGGGTGCGACACTTCGGCGCATGTCGATGCGGCGTCGGACGGCCCTGGTTCGCGGGCTGCATCCCTGGTCTGCGGATTGTTGGCGGCGTGCGGAGATGGAGAGGACGACGACTCGGCGGCCGAGCTCGACAAGACATTGCGTCCTGCGATGAGGTCGAGTGCGAGGGCGAGATCGACGGCGCGGCATACGAGATCCAGCTGCCGGATCGTTGGAACGGCACCCTGCTGATCTACTAGCCACGGCTACCGGCAGGCGCAGCCAGCACCGCCGGACTTTCACGACCCGTCGACGACCGATCCGCAGGTCGCGGCCACCGACGAAGTTGGCGGATCGGCTTTTGTCACAGGGGTATGCGCTGGCCGGCTCGGCGTACTCGGAGAACGGCTGGGCTGTGGCCGAGGGCATCGAAGCCGGCGAAGGCTTGCACGATTTCTTCCGTCGAGGAAGTCGGCGAGCCTGACCGCGTCTACGTCTGGGGTGACTCACTAGGCGGACTGATCACGCAGCTGCTGGCGCAGGAGAACGACGACTGGGTCGACGGCGCAGCGCCGATGTGCGGCGTGCTCGGCGGGCTCAACGACAACCTCGATCTCGCTCTCGACCTCGCGTACGCCGTCCGCCAGCTCTTCTACCCGCAGCTCAAGCTGACGGGTATCACGTCGTGGGATGAGGCAGTTCCGAACTGGCAGGGCGCCGCAGCGGCTGTGCAGGCGGCTGCTGGCGACCTCACGACGGGCCCGCCGAAGATCCGACTCATCGCCGCACTGACGGACGCGCCGTCGCAATCGCGCACCCAGGACGGCTCCGGAGCATCGAGTGCGTTGCAGGCACAGGCCGAGGCGATCCTCACCGGCTTGGGTTACGGCACGTTCGGTCGCTACGACCTCGAGCAGCGGGTGGGCGGTAACCCCTCCGGAAACGATGACGTCAACTACGCAGCGCGGATCAGTGCAGCCGAGCGCTCGCAAGTCGACTCGTTGTCGGCTGGCCGGACCGACGAGTTCCTCGCCCAGCTGGAGGGCGATCGGGTGACGGCAGATGCGGAGGCTCGGCGTCGTGCTGAGGGGCTCGGCATCCCCGACGGCGTCATCGCCGATCCCACCCTCACGATTCACACCGCAGCCGACCCGCTGGTGATCGTGCAGAACCAGTCGCTGTTCCTCGAGCGCGTCGAGGCCAACGGCGAGCCGGACCTGCTCCGACAGTTGTTCACCTCCGCCCCCAGCACATTCGACGAGGCACCGTATGGGGCCGGCCACTGCAACTTCACGACGGATGAGCGGGTGGCGATGGTCACCCTCCTCGACGATTGGGTGCGATCGGGCGAGCAACCGGACGACAACCGGATCCGCGACGAGTTCGGCGCCCGGACGGGGCTGAACCTCCAGTTCGAGCCCGGACCCTGGCCCGCGAGCAGTTGATTGCTGAGGGTCATGAATACTGACGTGCGGCCGACCAGCGAGTGAACACACAGTGACGTAAGTCATCGGAGGAAAGATGGGCATCGGAAAGACGGTCATCGCGGGTTTGATCCTCGCGGTCGTTGCAGCCTTGACGATCTCCTTCGGGGAGGCGCTCGGTCTCGACCTCGAACGCTCCGCTCTCGTCGGAGTCGCATGCGGCGCCGTTCTCGGACTGGTCGGTGACCGCGGCCCGTTCGCCCGACTGCTGGCCTTCGCGGGGGGCTTCCTCATCGCCTGGCTCGGCTACGGCGTCCGGGCGCTCTTGTTGCCGGACACGGCGAACGGGCGCGCCGTCGGGGCATTCCTCGTCATCGCTTTGTGCACCGGGCTTGCGGCCGCGACGCTGGCTCGGCTGCCGTTCTGGGCGATCCTGCTCGGCGTCGCCGCGATGGCCGGCGCATACGAGACGACCTTCATGGCCTCTCAGCCCGACTTCCTGCGGACCAGCCCGGTCGCGGCCACAACCTCCCTGCTGGCCGCCGCAATTGGCTTTGCCGTGACCGTCTACTTCGGCGAGCAGGCGGCCGAGGAGTCCGATGCGGATCGGCTCGAGCGCCCACCGGACCGGTCACCGGACGAGGAAGAGAACACCTCATTCAGCAGCCTTATGGCACCGAAGAGCGAGGCCTGACGTGATGAAGCGATGGAGGCCCTTGGCCGCCGCCGGTACTGCGGTCGCCATTGCCGGTGCAGCCGCCGCCGCGTTCGGCCTGAACCCAGCAACCGCATCGACCTTGGACGAGTCACCGCCCACCCTGAGCAACCGCGAGACCGTCAACATCAAGATGGATGCACGCGGCGAGGTCGACGTCATGCGCATCTACGACCAGATCACGATCACCGGCACCGGCGAGGTCGAGGTCGTCAACCCGGTCTCGACCACCGATCTCCGCAACCTGGACGGATTCGGCTCCCTCCCAGTCGAGGATGGAGCCGTGACCGAGAGTGTGTCGGTCGACGGCAGCAAGAAGACGTTGCGTTCGGTGAGCACGTTCGAGGGGGACCTGCCGGTCGAGCTTGAGGTGACCTACATCCTCGACGGCGAAGAGGTTGACCCGGCCGATCTGGTCGGGGCCAACGGGGACCTCGAGGTTCAGTACCGGGCCGAGAACGTCACCGGCGAGACCGAAGACGTGACCTTCCAGGACGGCAACGGCGAGGACGTCACGACGCAGTCCGAGGTGTACACGCCGATGGCGGGCAGCTTCACCACGCTGCTCCCGTCGTCATTCAGCAACGTTGAAGCACCCACCGGTGTCGTGGCTGGCGATGGTCGTGGCGGGACGCGGCTCACGTTCAGCGTGAGTTTGATCCCGCCGATCACCTCGCCGACGGCGGAGTTCGGCTACACCGCCACCATCAAGGACGGTGAAGTGCCGCTCGCCAACATGTCGATGGCACCCGTCCGGCCGTTCGACAACCCCACGACGAAGAACGCCGCCGACAGTTACCAAGGTGGCGCCGAGACCGGAGCGCAGCTCACCGCTGGTGCGACCGAGATCGACTCGAACGTGCTGTTGCTGGCCGATGGCGCTGGGCAGTTGGTCGATGGGCTGGTGCTGCTTGAAGCCGGCGCGGCGCAGCTCAACGCGGGACTTGCGGACACCGCAGCGCCTGGTGCGCGTGAGCTGGCTGATGGGCTTGCACCGGCTGGTCCGGGTGCGCGTCAGATCGCCGATGGGGCCGCCGCTCTGCTCAGCAGGCCTCACCGGCACCGCGGTGCCCGGGTGCGACCACAGCTTGCTGCTGGGGCCGCTCAGATTTCGGGGGTGCAGGCATCGACCAACTGCATTCAGCAGCCAACCGGGCTTCCAGCAGCCAAGGCGAGGCCTGCGGCAAGTTCAGCTCGGCTTGAGCACCCAGCCTGCGACCCTGGCCGATCCGACGAATCCTGCGAATCCACTGGGTGTCTCGCAGGCCCTGAGACGCAGCTCGCTGTCGCCAGCCGGCCTACCGGCCGCCAAGGCCAGGTGGCGTCGACCAGGTCAAGGCCGGCTTGGACGCGGCCCTTGGTTCCGATGTCCGGATCGACTTGCAGGCTGTTCGGTGGAATCCGAGTGTGCGCCACGGCAGGACCTGCGCCGCAATTGTCGACTCTGCCACGATCGCTGGCCGCATGCGTGGGACAGCATCAATGCGCTCGCAAGCGCAGATCAAGACGTCGGCAACCCTGCGATCCCGCGACACTGAGGTGCCAGGCTCGACGTGGCGCTCGGGCTGGGCTCGGCAGGTCTCGGCGGGGCTTACGCAGCGCGCGATCGCCGGCATCACCAGCCTGCAAGTCAGGGCGTCGACAGCCGGCTGTCAGCCTAGGCGTCGCGCAGATCCTCGACGGTATCACGACCGCGCTATTAGCTGGCATCCAGACGCAGCTGCTCACCGGGTGCCAAGCAGGTCTGGCTGCGGGAGCGAGCCAGCTGTCGACCGGCGCTGGGCACCGCGGCAACGGTTCATCGACGCTCGCAGCCGGTTCAGATCAGCTGGCCGATGGACTCGGGGCTGCGGTCACCGGTTCGGACCAGCTGGCTGATGGGCTCGAGACGGCGGCGGATGGTTCGGGTCAGTTGGCTGACGGGCTTGGCACGGCGGCCGGGAGTGCTCCGCAGCTCGAGGATGGTGCGCGTCGTCTGTCGGCTGAGGGCACGTCGCAACTGGCCGCGGCAGGCAACACGACGGCGATTGACTTCGGGCAGCGCTACGCGCTGATCGAGGCGTCGGCCGAACGCACGGCTGGAGATGCGGCGCTGCCGTTCGGAGCCCCGGAGGACGCGGTGGCCAGCGCCGCCTACTCCTACGACCTTGCGCCGGAGCGAGGCGAGAGCTCGAGCAACTGGACGCGTGGCATCGCCGCCGCGGTGATCTTCGCCGCAGCCGGGGCTGTCGTGTTCTTCCTGGCTCGTCGTACGGGCTAACTCGTTCAGGACCGAAGGGCCGCATCGGACGTCCGGTGCGGCCCTTCGCGTGTCTCAGTCCTTCGTACTGACGAAGATCGCGGTACCGGGGATCACCCGGCCACGCAGCGGACTCCACTGACCCCACGGCCGGTCGTGGTCGTCCGGCCACTCGGGCTCCACCACGTCCAACACCCGGAAGCCGGCGTCGACCAGCTCGCGGATCCGGTCGCCCAGGGTCCGGTGGTGCTCGACATAGGTCGGCGTCCCGTCGTCGTGCTCCTCGACGTACGGCGTCCGGTCGAAGTACGACTGCTTCGCGACCAGCCCCTTCGGACCCGGGTCGTCCGGGAAGCACCAGCGCATCGGGTGGGTCACCGAGAACACCCAGCGGCCGCCCGGCCGCAGGACCCGCGCCACCTCGCGCATCACGGCCGCGCTGTCGGCCACGAAGGGCACCGCCCCGTATGCGGAGCACGCCAGGTCGAACGACGACGACGCGAAGGGCAGCGTGACCGCATCGGCCTGCACGACGGGGACTCGCATACGGGTGCGCTCGTCCAGCGCGGCCGCATACCGCAGCTGCGCGATCGAGAGGTCGAAGGCCAACGGCGACGGCTCCCTGCGAGACCAGCCACCGGGAGCATTGCGCCGCCCCGCAGCCGACCTCGAGCACCCGCCGGCCGCGCACCGGTCCGAGCAGCCCGACGACGGCTTCGTCGACGTTCTCCGGCGACCAGATGAACCGGGCGTCGCCCAGGTAGTCGCCGTGCTCCGCCTGGTATGCGGCGGCGTCCCTGTCCCAGAAGCTGCGCTGCGCTCGCCGGGTCGCCGCGCCATCGACCGGTCGGCGAACCACCCGGGCGGCAACAAGGGACGAATCGGAGTCAATTGACCCTGTCACGCGGGCCAGCGTAAGGTGATCGCTGCGCTGTGGGCCCGCGCGTCCTCGGACCGAGCAGGCTCGCGCTGGAACCGCATACTCGACAGTCTCTTCCCCGATCACACTCGAAGGGGTCCCGGCACGTCGACCTGTGAACTTCCAAGGGCCCTCCGCGCTGCACGCCGACAAACCGTCCGCACCGGAGACCCCGACCTACATGACGTCCACCACCGAGGCACCCTCCAGCACCGCCGGCACCACCGCCGCTGACCCCACACTGATCAGCGCGCCCGCGACCCCACAGGTCGCCGTCAACGACATCGGCAGCGCCGACGACTTCATGGCCGCCATCGACTTGACCATCAAGTACTTCAACGACGGCGACATCGTCGAAGGCACGATCGTCAAGGTTGACCGCGACGAGGTCCTGCTCGACATCGGCTACAAGACCGAGGGCGTCATCCCCTCCCGCGAGCTGTCGATCAAGCACGACGTCGACCCCAACGAGGTCGTCAAGGTCGGCGACCAGGTCGAGGCGCTCGTCCTCCAGAAGGAGGACAAGGAGGGTCGCCTGATCCTGTCCAAGAAGCGCGCCCAGTACGAGCGCGCCTGGGGCACGATCGAGAAGATCAAGGAAGAGGACGGCGTCGTCACCGGCTCGGTCATCGAGGTCGTCAAGGGTGGCCTGATCCTCGACATCGGCCTGCGCGGCTTCCTGCCCGCCTCCCTGGTGGAGATGCGCCGCGTCCGCGACCTGCAGCCGTACGTGGGCAAGGAGCTCGAGGCGAAGATCATCGAGCTGGACAAGAACCGCAACAACGTCGTGCTGTCCCGCCGGGCCTGGCTCGAGCAGACCCAGTCCGAGGTGCGCCAGACGTTCCTCACGACCCTGCAGAAGGGTCAGGTCCGCTCCGGTGTCGTCTCCTCGATCGTCAACTTCGGCGCGTTCGTGGACCTCGGCGGCGTCGACGGTCTGGTGCACGTCTCCGAGCTGTCCTGGAAGCACATCGACCACCCGTCCGAGGTCGTCGAGGTCGGCCAGGAGGTCACGGTCGAGGTGCTCGACGTCGACATGGACCGCGAGCGGGTCTCGCTGTCGCTCAAGGCGACGCAGGAAGACCCGTGGCAGCAGTTCGCCCGTACGCACCAGATCGGCCAGGTCGTCCCCGGCAAGGTCACCAAGCTGGTGCCGTTCGGCGCGTTCGTCCGCGTGGACGAGGGCATCGAGGGCCTGGTGCACATCTCCGAGCTGGCCGAGCGCCACGTCGAGATCCCCGAGCAGGTCGTCCAGGTCAGCGACGAGATCTTCGTCAAGGTCATCGACATCGACCTCGAGCGGCGCCGCATCAGCCTGTCGCTGAAGCAGGCCAACGAGGGTCAGTCCGGCGACGCCGAGAGCGAGCACTTCGACCCGGCGCTCTACGGCATGGCGGCCACGTACGACGAGTCCGGCAACTACGTCTACCCGGACGGCTTCGACCCGGAGACCGGCGAGTGGCTGCCCGGCCACGAGACGCACAGGCCGAGTGGGAGAAGCAGTACGCCGAGGCGCACGCCCGCTTCGAGGCGCACCAGAAGCAGGTCGCCGAGGCCCGCAAGGCCGACCAGGAGGCTGCGGTCGAGTCCGGCGAGGCGTCGTCCTACTCCTCCGAGGCGGCCAAGGAGGGCACGCTCGCCTCCGACGAGGCGCTGGCCGCCCTGCGCGAGAAGCTCTCGGGTTCGTCCGAGGGCTGAGCCACCCGCAGCGCATACGAGCACCCGAACGGCCCCGCCAGGCGAACAGCCCGGACCGGGGTCGTTCGCGTCGCGGCGGCCACTAGGGTGCGTCCATGATCCGCGTGGGGCTGACCGGGGGCATCGGGGCCGGGAAGTCCGAGGTCAGCCGGCTGCTGGAGGGGCACGGGGCGATCGTGATCCGCGCCGACGAGATCGCGCGTGAGGTCGTGGCGCCGGGGACGCCCGGGCTCGACGCGGTCGTCGCCGAGTTCGGACCGGCCCTGCTCGACGAGCAGGGCGCGCTGGACCGCGACGCAATGGCGAACTTGGTGTTCAACGACCCTGCATCTCGTATGCGGCTCGAGGCGATCACGCATCCGCTGGTCGAGGAGCGCGTGCACCAGCTCATGGCCGCAGCGCCCGACGACGCGGTCCTGGTCTACGACGTGCCGCTGCTGGTGGAGAAGGACATGCAGAAGGACTTCGACCTCGTGGTCGTGGTGGACGCCGAAGACGACACCCGGCTCCGGCGGCTGTCCGAGAGCCGAGGCATGTCACACGACGACGCCCGGGCCCGGATGGCCAGCCAGTCCACCCGCGAGCAGCGACTGGCGGCGGCCGACGTCGTGATCGGCAACGACGGCGACATGGACGACCTCAAGGCCCAGGTCGCCGAGCTCTGGGAGGAGCTGCACGACCGGCTGGCCTGAGTGATCGCTTCTAAGTTCCGAATCGTGACGGAAACGGCACGATTCGGCCGCACTTCGCGATCAGAGAAGTGAGCCTGTCGGACCGCCGACATACGGTGACCCCATGCGTCCCGTCACCGACCTCGAGCGCACGGTCGCGCCGTTCCGGGTGGTCTCGGACTTCCAGCCCTCCGGCGACCAGCCGACGGCGATCGACGACCTGGAGCGCCGGGTCCGAGCGGGCGAGACCAACACGGTGCTGCTCGGCGCCACCGGCACCGGCAAGTCGGCGACCACGGCCTGGCTGGTCGAGCGGCTGCAGCGCCCGACGCTGGTGATGGCCCCGAACAAGACGCTGGCCGCGCAGCTGGCCAACGAGTTCCGCGAGCTGCTGCCGAACAACGCGGTCGAGTACTTCGTCTCCTACTACGACTACTACCAGCCCGAGGCGTACGTCCCGCAGACCGACACCTACATCGAGAAGGACTCCTCGATCAACGACGAGGTCGAGCGGCTGCGGCACTCGGCGACCAACAGCCTGCTCACCCGGCGCGACGTGATCGTGGTCGCCACCGTGTCCTGCATCTACGGCCTCGGCACCCCGCAGGAGTACGTCGACCGGATGGTCCGGCTCAAGGTCGGCGACGAGATCGAGCGCGACCAGCTGCTGCGCAAGTTCGTCGACATCCAGTACACCCGCAACGACCTGGCGTTCACCCGCGGCACGTTCCGGGTCCGCGGCGACACCATCGAGATCTTCCCGATGTACGAGGAGCTCGCGGTCCGGATCGAGATGTTCGGCGACGAGATCGAGCGCCTGATGACGCTGCACCCGCTCACCGGCGAGGTCGTCACCGAGGACATCGAGCTGTACGTCTTCCCGGCCTCGCACTACGTCGCCGGCCCCGAGCGCATGGAGCGCGCGATCAGCGGCATCGAGCCCGAGCTCGCGCGAGCGGCTGGCCGAGCTCGAGCAGCAGGGCAAGCTGCTCGAGGCGCAGCGGCTGCGGATGCGCACCACGTACGACATCGAGATGATGCGCCAGGTCGGCTCCTGCTCCGGCATCGAGAACTACTGCCGGCACATCGACGGCCGGGCCCAGGGCACCGCGCCGAACACGCCTGCTCGACTACTTCCCCGAGGACTTCCTGCTCGTCATCGACGAGTCGCACGTCACGGTGCCGCAGATCGGCGGCATGTACGAGGGCGACATGTCGCGCAAGCGGACCCTGGTCGACCACGGCTTCCGGCTGCCCAGCGCGATGGACAACCGGCCGCTGCGCTGGGAGGAGTTCCTCGAGCGGATCGGCCAGACCGTCTACCTCTCCGCCACCCCCGGCCCGTACGAGCTCGGCCGCGTCGACGGCGTGGTCGAGCAGATCATCCGGCCCACCGGCCTGGTCGACCCGCAGGTCGTGGTCAAGCCGACCAAGGGCCAGATCGACGACCTGGTGCACGAGATCAAGCTGCGCGCCGAGAAGGACGAGCGGGTCCTGGTCACCACGCTGACCAAGAAGATGGCCGAGGACCTCACCGACTACCTGCTCGAGCTCGGCATCCGGGTGCGCTACCTGCACAGCGAGGTCGACACGCTGCGCCGGGTCGAGCTGCTGCGCGAGCTGCGGCTCGGCGAGTTCGACGTGCTGGTCGGCATCAACCTGCTGCGCGAGGGCCTCGACCTGCCCGAGGTGTCGCTGGTGTCGATCCTCGACGCCGACAAGGAGGGCTTCCTCCGGTCCGCGACCTCGCTGATCCAGACCATCGGCCGCGCGGCGCGCAACGTCTCCGGCCAGGTGCACATGTACGCCGACACGATCACCCCGTCGATGGCGCAGGCGATCGAGGAGACCAACCGCCGCCGGGAGAAGCAGGTGGCCTACAACGTCGAGCGGGGCATCGACCCGCAGCCGCTGCGCAAGAGGATCGCCGACATCACCGACATGCTCGCCCGCGAGGACGCCGACACCGAGCAGCTCATCGGGTCCGGCCGGTCCCAGAGCCGCGGCAAGGCGCCGGTGCCTGGCCTCGGCGCGCGGCGGCGTGGGGCGGCATACCAAGGAGCTCGTCGGCCTGCCCCGGGCCGACCTCGCCGACCTGATCCAGCAGCTCACCGACCAGATGCACGGCGCCGCGGCCGAGCTGCAGTTCGAGCTCGCGGCCCGGCTGCGCGACGAGATCGGCGAGCTGAAGAAGGAGTTGCGCGGCATGGAGGCGGCCGGGGTGGGATGACCACCATGCCGACGATCTTCCACAACATCACCGTTGACGCCCGCGACCCGTATGCGCTCGCGCAGTGGTGGAGCCAGGCGCTGGATCGACCGCTCTCCGACGACGACCAGCCCGGCGACCCCGAGGCCGTCGTGCTGGCCAAGGAAGGCCCGAACCTGCTGTTCCAGGCGGTTCCCGAGCCGAAGACCGTCAAGAACCGCGTGCACGTCGACCTGCAGCCCGACGGCCGCACCCGCGACGAGGAGGTCGGCCGACTCGTCGGCCTGGGCGCCACACTGGTCGACGACCGGCGGCGCGACGACGGCACCGGCTGGGTGGTGCTGGCGGACCCGGAGGGCAACGAGTTCTGCGTCGAGCGGAGCGCGGCGGAGCGGGCCGCGACCGCCTAGGCCGCGCTCGGGTCCTCCTGCATCAGGCCGAACAGGTTGCCATCCGGGTCCTTGGCGTAGGCGAGCCAGCCCATCCCGGGCATCGCGTGCCGCGGCAGCGCCACCGAGCCGCCGGCCGCAACCACCTTGTCGACGTACTCTGCGCAGTCCGGCACGTCCATCGTGCAGACGAACCCGCTGACGGCGGCGTCCGCGGCCGGGGCGGAGCCCTGCCGCCGGAGCAGGCCGCCGTTGATGCCCGGACCGTCGTCGCCAGTCATCGCAAGCCAGTAGTCCTGCTCGCCCCATTGTTGGAAGGTCCAGCCGAAGACCGTCTCGTAGAAGGCCCGGAGCTTGTCCGGGTCAGTGGCGTGGATCTCGAAGTGCACAGGTCGGCGCATACCGACGGTCTAGTCCTGAACCCCGACGGTCGGCAAGATGGCACGCACCGACTCGGGAGGTGCGCCATGGCGGTGTGCGAGGTCTGCGGCAACGACTACTGGATGAGTTTCGAGGTGCGAACCGCCGGCGCGGTGCACACGTTCGACTCCTTCGAGTGCGCGATCCATCGGCTGGCGCCGATCTGCGAGCACTGCCGCTGCCGAATCATCGGCCACGGGGTCGAGGCGGACGGCCGGTTCTTCTGTTGCGCGCACTGCGCCTCCGCGGAGGGCGAGCACGGGTTGGCCGACGCGGTCGGAATGCATCCCGGCGAGCCGGTTACCGGCGTCTAACGGCATGGCGGCAGCAGGGCCGCGCAAACAGGCACCCCCGCGCACCGGCAACGCCACCAGGGACGCTGTTCTCGCTCATGCGCTCGCGAAGCCGGGCGCGTGGCTGGACCGCCCGTTCGGCCCGGAGAGCCTGGCCGCCAAAGTGGACGAGCGCATCTTCGTGATCACGGGTGAGGTCCAGGATCCGCCGGGCGCCAGCCTGCGGAACGAGCCGGACGGGGTCGCGCACTGGCGCGAGCGTTATCCCGAGCACATCGGGCCGGCGCCATACATGGGCGCCAAGCCGTGGAACTTCGTCCGCTTCGACGGCCCGGTGCCCCGGGATGAGCTGTTCGAGATGGTCGATGAGTCCTACGACTCAGTCGTGCGTCGGCTGCCGGTGAGCCGTCGCCCGCCCGGATGGGACCCGACCGCGGGCTCGATAGCCTGAGTGTCCGAGCGCCCCCGACGGAAGGACCAGCCCGCATGGACGTCAGTGCCGGCGTCTGGATCGGCACGATCGCCCTCGTTTTCGGCTTGATTCTGGTCGACCTGCTCGTCGTTGGGCGCCGGCCGCACGCGCCCAGCGTTAAAGAGTCGACGATCTGGGTGCTGTGCTACATCGCCCTGGCGATCGCTTTCGGCATCGTCGTCTACCAGGTGTGGGGCCAGCAGTTCGCCGGGGAGTTCTACGCGGGCTGGCTGACCGAGTACAGCCTCAGCCTCGACAACCTGTTCGTGTTCGTGATCATCATGTCGCGGTTCCGGGTCCCGGCGCAGTACCAGCAGACCGTGCTGATCGTCGGCATCCTGATCGCGCTCGTGCTGCGCGGCATCTTCATCGCGCTCGGCGCCGCGGTGATCGCCAACTTCTCGTGGGTCTTCTACCTCTTCGGCGCGTTCCTGATCTACACGGCGTACACGCTGGCCCGGCACGACGAGACCGAAGAGTTCAAGGAGAACTTCCTGCTGCGGACCGTGCAGCGCGTGCTGCCGAGCACGCCCGACTACCACGGGATGAAGCTGCGGGTCACGATCGACGGCAAGAAATTGTGGACGCCGATGATCGTGGTGATGGTCGCCATCGGGTCGACCGACCTGCTGTTCGCCCTCGACTCGATCCCGGCCATCTTCGGGCTCACCAAGGAGCCGTACCTGGTCTTCACCGCCAACGCGTTCGCGCTGATGGGCCTGGTCCAGCTGTTCTTCCTGCTGGGTGGCCTGCTCAACCGGCTGGTCTACCTCGGCTACGGGCTGGCGTTCATCCTGGCCTTCATCGGCGTCAAGCTCATCCTCGAGGCGCTGCATACGAACGAGTTGCCGTTCATCAACGGCGGCGAGCCGGTCGAGTGGGCGCCAGAGATCCCGATCTATGTGTCCCTCGGGGTGATCATCGGGACGCTGCTGGTCACGACGGTCGCCTCCCTGCTGCATACCCGCAAGCACGGCGAGCGGCTGCCCACTCCGGAACGCGAGCAGGAGCGCGAGGACGCCGTCGACTGATCCGTATGCGGCCTACCAGCCGCGCGCCTGCCACTCCGCGAGGTGTGGCCGTTCGACGCCGAGCGTGGTGTCGTTGCCGTGGCCGGGATACACCCAGGTCTCATCCGGCAGCCGGTCGAAGATCTTCTTGGTCACGTCGGCGAACAGCTGCGGGAAGGTCTCCGGCGTCGTCTTCCCGACCCCGCCGGGGAACAGCGAGTCGCCGGTGAACAGGTGTGGCGCGCCCTCCGGGTCGTCGTAGAGGATCGCCAGCCCGCCCGGCGTATGCCCGGCGAGGTGGATCAGCGACACCTCACAGGCGCCGAACCGGAGCACGTCGCCGTCCTCGAGGAACACGTCGGTCTCGACCGGGATGCCGTCGGCGTCCAGTGCGTGGGCATACGTGCGCGCCGCCGGTGTCCGCGCGCACCGCGGCCAGCGCCTGCCAGTGGTCCGCGTGCTGGTGCGTGGTGACGATCGCGCCCAACCCGTCCTCGCCGACCAGCGACACCAGCCGGTCCGCCTCGTTGGCGGCGTCGATCAGCACCTGCTCGTCGGTCTGCCGGCATCGGAGCAGGTACGCGTTGTTGTCCATCGGCCCCACGGAAACCTTGGTGATCACCAAGCGGGGCAGCTCGTGCACGGCGGCCGGACCGCCCGGGGTGACGTGGCCGGTGTAGGTCATGCGGGACTCCTCAGCTCCAGGGCGGCAGGGTCGGCGGCGGGCCGGCGGGGGAGACCACGAGGTAGCGGCCGTCCTGCCGCCCGGTGAGCCAGGCGAGCAACCGCCAGTCGGGGCCGGCCAGGGTCGGTGGGCCGCCTTCGTGGATCGTGAACACCGAACCGGTGTCGCGGCCCTCCAGCGTCATGCCCCGAGACCCCGGTCTTCCCGTCGAAGGTGCGCACCACGTTGTGCAGCGCGTCGTTCACAAAGGCCGGCGGCCAGTCCGACGGCTCGTACCCCACGTCCAGGTCGACATGGTGGATCTCGACCTCCCGCATGCGCGCCGCGACGATCCGCTTGGCCTTGGTGGTCGCGCCCGAGAGGAAACGGACCTCGAAGTCCATCCGGTCCGCCGGGATGGCGGCCAGCGCCTCGGCCAACCGGTCGGCCGTGGCCCTCATCCGGGCGACGAGCACGTCCTGGCTTTCCGCCGCCCCCTCGTTGATCTCCCGCCCGCGCTCCTCGCGAGAGGCGTACTGCGGCGTCTCGACTCCGGTTGCCGCCCAGGTCGCGAGGTTGGTCAGCCCGACCGCGTTGCCCGCCACATGCGACAGCACGTGGGCACGGGTCCAGCCCGGCAGCCGCGACGGCTCGCGCAGCCGCGTCTCGTCCAGGGAATGCGCGGCGGCCAGCAGGCGCTGAGTCGATGCGGCCAAAGCTTCCAGGGCTTCCGGCTCGCTCACAGCCGCACCGTAGCGGGCACGCTTGGTGTCGGAGCCCGCGGCTAGCCTGGTCGCGCCCGTTCGCATACCGAGGGGATCCCCGAGTGGCCGACCGCCTGATCGTCCGAGGCGCGCGCGAGCACAACCTCAAGGACGTCTCGCTCGACCTCCCGCGCGACGCGATCATCGTCTTCACCGGCCTGTCCGGCTCGGGCAAGTCCAGCCTCGCCTTCGACACGATCTTCGCCGAGGGGCAGCGCCGCTACGTCGAGTCGCTGTCCGCGTATGCGCGGCAGTTCCTCGGCCAGATGGACAAGCCGGACGTCGACTTCATCGAGGGCCTGTCGCCGGCGGTCTCGATCGACCAGAAGTCGACCTCCCGCAACCCGCGCTCGACGGTCGGCACGATCACCGAGGTCTACGACTACCTCCGGCTGCTGTATGCGCGGGCCGGCCGGCCGCACTGCCCGGTATGCGGCCGCCCGATCGGCCGGCAGACGCCGCAGGCGATCGTGGACCGGGTGCTCGAGCTGGAGGAGGGCACCCGGTTCCAGGTGCTTGCGCCGGTCGTCCGCGGCCGCAAGGGGGAGTACGGCGAGCTGTTCCGCGAGCTGCAGTCCAAGGGCTACAGCCGGGCCAGGGTCGACGGCGTGGTGGTCCAGCTCACCGAGCCGCCGACCCTGAAGAAGCAGGAGAAGCACACGATCGAGGTGGTCGTCGACCGGCTCACGGTCAAGGCGTCCGCGAAGCGCCGGCTGACCGACTCGATCGAGACCGCGCTGACCCTCGGCGGCGGGCTGGTGACGCTGGAGTTCGTCGACCTGCCCGAGGACGACCCGCACCGCGAGCGGTCGTACTCCGAGCACCTGTACTGCCCGTATGACGACCTGAGCTTCGAGGAGCTGGAGCCGCGGTCGTTCTCGTTCAACAGCCCGTTCGGCGCCTGCCCCGAGTGCACCGGCCTCGGGACCCGGATGGAGGTCGACCCCGAGCTCGTCGTGCCCGACCCGTCGGCCTCGATCGACGAGGGCGCGATCGCGCCGTGGACCGGTGCGGCGTCGGTGTCCGACTACTTCCACCGGCTGCTGGGGGCGCTCGCCGACGCGGTCGGCTTCCGCACCGACGTGCCGTTCGAGTCGGCTGCCGGCGAAGGCCCGGCGGGCCATCCTCCAGGGCTACGACGACCAGGTGCACGTCCGCTACAAGAACCGGTTCGGTCGCGAGCGGTCCTACTACACCTCCTACGAGGGCGTGATCCCGTACGTGCAGCGCCGGCACGCCGAGGCGGAGTCGGACGCGAGCCGGGAGCGCTACGAGGGCTTCATGCGCGAGGTGCCGTGCCCGGCCTGCCAGGGGCGCCGGCTGAAGCCGGTGTCGCTGGCCGTCACCGTCGGCGGCCGGTCGATCGCCGACGTGGCCGCGCTGCCGATCGTGGACTGCGCGGAGTTCCTGCAGACCCTGGAGCTGAGCGCCCGCGAGGCGCAGATCGCCGAGCGGGTGCTCAAGGAGGTCAACGAGCGGCTGCGCTTCCTGCTCGATGTCGGGCTCGACTACCTCACCCTCGACCGGGCCGCGGGCACCCTGGCTGGCGGCGAGGCGCAGCGGATCCGGCTCGCGACCCAGATCGGCTCGGGATTGGTCGGGGTGCTGTACGTGCTCGACGAGCCGTCGATCGGCCTGCACCAGCGGGACAACCACCGGCTGATCGAGACCCTGGTCCGGCTGCGCGAGCTCGGGAACACGCTGATCGTCGTCGAGCACGACGAGGACACGATCAGGGTCGCCGACTGGGTGGTCGACATCGGCCCCGGCGCGGGCGAGCACGGCGGGCAGATCGTCGTGTCCGGCACCGTCGAGGAGCTGCTGGCCTCACCGCACTCGCTGACCGGGCAGTACCTCAGCCGGCGGCGTTCGATCGAGATCCCGGCCGTGCGCCGACCCCGCACCCCTGGGCGCTCGCTCGTCGTGGAGGGGGCGCGCGAACACAACCTGAAGAACGTCACCGTCGACTTCCCGCTCGGCTGCTTCGTCGCGGTGACCGGGGTGTCCGGCTCGGGCAAGTCGACGCTGGTCAACGACATCCTCTACAACGCGCTGGCCCGCGAGATCTACAACGCGCGGACGATCCCGGGTCGGCACAGGCGAGTGACCGGGCTGAAGTACGTCGACAAGGTGGTGCACGTCGACCAGAGCCCGATCGGGCGCACCCCACGGTCCAACCCGGCGACCTACACCGGGGTGTTCGACCACATGCGCAAGCTGTTCGCGGCGACCACCGAGGCGAAGGTCCGCGGGTACCAGCCGGGACGGTTCTCGTTCAACGTCAAGGGCGGCCGCTGCGAGGCGTGCGCCGGCGACGGCACGATCAAGATCGAGATGAACTTCCTGCCGGACGTCTACGTGCCCGTGCGAGGTGTGCCACGGCGCGCGGTACAACCGGGAGACGCTCGAGGTGCACTTCAAGGGCAAGACGATCGCGGAGATCCTCGACATGCCGATCGAGGAGGCGGCCGCGTTCTTCGAGGCCGTGCCCGCGATCTCGCGGCACCTCACCACGCTGAACGACGTCGGCCTGGGCTACGTCCGGCTCGGGCAGCCCGCGCCGACCCTGTCCGGCGGCGAGGCGCAGCGGGTCAAGCTGGCCTCGGAGCTGCAGAAGCGCTCGACCGGACGCACGGTGTACGTGCTGGACGAGCCGACGACCGGCCTGCACTTCGAGGACATCCGCAAGCTGCTCGGCGTCCTCGGCCGGCTGGTCGACCAGGGCAACACGGTGATCGTCATCGAGCACAACATGGACGTCATCAAGACCGCCGACTGGGTCATCGACATGGGACCCGAGGGCGGTACCGGCGGCGGTGCGCTCGTCGTCGAGGGCACGCCGGAGGACGTCGCGCTGACCGAGCGCAGCTACACCGGCACGTTCCTGCGACCGTTGCTCGCCGACCGACTCGAGCCGGCCGCCGCCCCGAAGAGGCGGCGTGCGCGCTGAGCGCATCCGCACCGACCGGTTCGACCTGGAGCCGCTGCGCGTCGAGCACGCCGCAGAGATGGCGCCGCTGCTGGCCGACGAGGCGCTGCACCGCTTCACCGGCGGCCGACCGGACAGCCCTGCGGAGCTGCGGGCGCGGTATGCGCGTCAGGTCGTCGGGCGCTCACCCGACGGCACCGAGTCGTGGTTGAACTGGGTGATCCGCGACCGGGCGACCGCCCGCCCGCTCGGCAGCGTGCAGGCCACGGTCCAAGCCGAAGCCGCCGCGCCGGTCGCCCTCGTGGCCTGGGTCGTCGGCACCGAACACCAGGGGCAGGGCGTGGCCCGGGAGGCCGCGGCGGCGATGGTCGACTGGCTCCGGCAGCGCGGCGTCGAGCACGTGGCCGCATACGTCGCACCCGGAGCACGGCGCCTCGATGGCCGTCGCCCGCGCGATCGGCCTGGCGCCCACGGACCGGGTCGTGGACGGCGAGGTCGAGTGGCGCAGTGGTTGAACCGGGCACCGGACGGCGTCGTTGTCGCATTATGGGCCGCTGGCGCTTGCCTGCGGTGACGAGAGCTGTTGAGGACTACGGAAGGCTGGACCCATGACGGATGAGCAGACCCCCATGCTCCGCCGCCGCGCCGTCCTGGCCGGTGCCGCCGCGATCCCCGTGCTCGCTGCCTGCGGCAGCGGTGACGACGGTGACGACGCCGCCACCGGAGGGAGCTCGCCGAGCGAGTCGTCCTCCAGCCCGGCGTCGAGCCCGACGCAGAGCCCCACGGCATCGGCGAGCCCCACCGATCGGCGAGCCCGTCGCTCGAGGGCACCCGGTTCGCCACCGCCGACATCCCGGTCGAGGGCGGCATCATCGAGGACGGGATCGTCGTCACCCAGCCCAGCGAGGGCACGTTCAAGGCCTTCGACGCGACCTGCACGCACCAGGCCTGCGAAGTGAGCCGGGTCGAGGACAACATCATCAGCTGCCCGTGCCACGGCAGCCGGTACTCCGCGGAGGATGGCTCGGTCGAGCAGGGCCCGGCGCCCCGCGGCCTGTCCGCGCTCACCGCCACCGTCGACGGCTCGGACGTCGTCGTCGCCTAAACCTGCGACTTAGGGTTGACGGGTGGCCGACCCGTCGACGTACCGCCCGGCAACGGGGGAGGTGCCGGACGCGCCGGGTGTCTACCGATTCCGGGACGAGCACGGCCGGGTCGTCTACGTCGGCAAGGCGAAGAGCCTGCGGCAGCGGCTGAACTCCTACTTCGCCGACCAGTGGGCGCTGCATCCGCGGACCCGGACCATGGTGACCACGGCGGCGGCCGTCGACTGGGTCACGGTCGCCAACGAGGTCGAGGCGTTGCAGCTGGAGTACTCCTGGATCAAGGAGTTCGACCCGCGGTTCAACGTCAAGTACCGCGACGACAAGAGCTACCCGAGCCTCGCGGTGACCCTGTCCGACGAGTACCCGCGACTCATGGTGATGCGCGGACCCGAAGCGCAAGGGGGTGCGCTACTTCGGCCCGTACTCCCACGCCTGGGCGATCCGCGAGACCCTCGACCTGCTGCTGCGGGTGTTCCCGGCGCGCACCTGCAGCAACGGTGTGTTCAAGCGCGCCGGGCAGGTCGGCCGGCCGTGCCTGCTCGGCTACATCGGCAAGTGCTCCGCGCCGTGCGTCGGCCGGGTCAGCGCGGCGGAGCACCGCGCGATCGTCGAGGACTTCTGCGCGTTCATGGCCGGGCAAACGACGCCGTACATGCGCCGGGTCGAGCGCGAGATGAAGCAGGCATCCGACGAGCAGGACTACGAGCGCGCGGCCCGGCTGCGTGACGACCTCAGCGCGCTGCGAAAGGCGCTGGAGAAGAACGCGGTGGTGCTCGGTGACGGCACCGACGCGGACGTCGTCGCGCTCGCGCAGGACCAGCTCGAGGCCGCCATCCAGGTCTTCTACGTCCGCGGCGGCCGGGTCCGCGGTCAGCGCGGCTTCGTCGTCGACGTCATCGAGGACCTGAGCCCGGGCGAGGTGGTCGGGCAGTTCCTGGTGCAGGCATACGGCGGCATCGAACCGGACGACGTGCCGCGCGAGATGCTGGTGCCGGCGATGCCGCCCGACCACGAGGCGCTCACCACCTGGCTGTCCGGTATGCGGGGCAGCCGCGTGGAGCTGCGCATACCGCAGCGGGGGGACAAGCGCGCCCTGATGGAGACCGTCCGGCGCAACGCCGAGCAGGCGTTGAACCTGCACAAGACCAGGCGGGCTGGCGACCTGACGACCCGAAGCGTCGCCATGCAGGAGATCCAGGACGCGCTCGGGCTCGACCAGGCACCGCTGCGCATCGAGTGCTTCGACGTCTCGAACCTGCAGGGGAGCGACACCGTCGCGTCGATGGTGGTGTTCGAGGACGGCCTCGCCCGGCGCAGCGAGTACCGCCGGTTCGCCGTGCGCAGCGTCGGTGCCGCCGCCGATGGCAGCGCCGATGATGTCGCCGCGATGCACGAGGTCATCTCCCGCCGGTTCCGGCGCTACCTCGAGGAGCGGGTCGACAGCGCGGACATCGAGGTGGGCGCCGACGCCGACGAGTCGGACCTGCGGGTCGAGGTCGGACAACGCCGGCGGTTCGCCTACCCGCCCAACCTCGTCGTCGTGGACGGCGGCCCGCCGCAGGTCGCCGCGGCCGCGCGCGCGATGGCGGAGCTCGGCATCGACGACGTCGCGCTGTGCGGGCTGGCGAAACGGCTGGAGGAGGTCTGGCTGCCCGACCGCGACGACCCGGTGATCCTGCCGCGGACCAGCCAGGGGCTGTACCTGCTGCAGCGGGTCCGCGACGAGGCGCACCGGTTCGCGATCACCTACCACCGGCAGAAGCGATCGAGGTCGATGACCACGAGCGCCCTGGACGACGTGCCCGGTCTGGGGGAGGTGCGCCGCAAGGCGCTGCTGCGCCACTTCGGGTCGCTCAAGCGGCTGCGCGCGGCCACGGCCGACGAGATCGCGGCGGTACCGGGAATCGGTCCGCGCACCGCGCAGGCGATCGAGCTGGCGCTGCGCGAACCTGCCGAATCCGCGGTGAACACCGCGACCGGTGAGATCCTGAGCGGGTGAACGCTGGGACCGCGCCGGAGCTGTTGCTCATCACCGGGCTGTCCGGCGCGGGCCGCAGCGCCGCGGCGAAGGTGCTCGAGGACCTCGACTGGTACGTCGTCGACAACCTGCCGCCGTCGCTGATCCCGATCATGGCCGACCTGGGTGCGCGGGCGCACGGCTCGGTGCCGCGCATCGCGGTGGTCGTCGACGTCCGCAGCCGGACGTTCTTCGCCGAGCTCGCCGACGCCATGGACACGTTGCGGCAGCGCGGTATGCCGCCGCGGGTGCTGTTCCTGGAGGCGTCGCAGCAGGCGCTGGTCCGCCGGTTCGAGAACGTTCGACGGCTGCACCCGCTGCAGGGCGACGGCCGGCTCGTCGACGGCATCTCCCGCGAGCGCCAGCTGCTGTCGGACCTGCGCGGGTCCGCCGACCTGGTCATCGACACCAGCGACCTGAACGTGCACGAGCTGCGGCACAAGCTCGAGCAGGCTTTCGCCGACGACCAGCTGCCGGCGCTGCACGCGACGGTGATGTCGTTCGGCTACAAGTACGGCCTGCCGGTCGACGCCGACCTCGTCGTCGACTGCCGCTTCCTGCCGAACCCGCACTGGAACCCCGAGCTGCGGCCGAAGACCGGGCTCGACGAGGCGGTGGCCGACTACGTGCTCACCCAGCCGGACGCCGAGTCCTTCCTCGACCGGCTCACCGAGATGCTGAGCGTCGTGACCCCCGGCTTCCTGCGCGAGGGCAAGCGGTACGTCACGCTCGCGGTCGGCTGCACCGGCGGCAAGCACCGCAGCGTCGCCATCACCGAGGAGGTCGCCAAGCGGCTGGCCGGCGCCGGCGTCGACGTGCACGTGGTCCACCGCGACCTGGGACGAGAGTGAGCGCGTCCCCACGAGTGGTGGCGCTCGGCGGCGGACACGGGCTGGCCGCGTCGCTGTCCGCGCTGCGCCGGGTCACCGACGAGGTGACCGCTGTGGTGACGGTCGCGGACGATGGCGGCTCCAGTGGGCGACTGCGCGACGAGCTGGGCGTGCTGCCGCCCGGCGACCTGCGGATGGCGCTGGCCGCGCTGTGCGGTGACGACGAGTGGGGTCAGACCTGGGCCCGGGTCGTGCAGCACCGGTTCCGATCCGGTGGACCGCTCGAGGGGCACGCGGTCGGCAACCTGCTGATCGTCGCCCTGTGGGAGCTGCTCGACGACCCGGTCCGCGGGTTGGCCTGGATGGGCCGGCTGCTCGGCGCGCACCGGTCAGGTCCTGCCGATGTCGCTCGACCCGCTGGACATCGTCGCCAACGTCGCCGGGCTCGACCCGCATGACCCGCCCGCCATCACCCAAGTGCACGGACAGGTCGAGGTCGCGACCACGACCGGTCGGGTCGTGGGCATCGAGCTCGTCCCGAGCAGACCCCGACCGTGCCCGGAGACGCTCGACGCGGTCCGGGCCGCCGACTGGGTCGTCCTCGGCCCGGGGTCGTGGTTCACCAGCGTGCTGCCGCACCTGCTGGTGCCCGAGCTCGCCACCGCGTTGCTGGAGACCACCGCCCGGCGCTGCGTCGTACTCAACCTGATCGCCCAGCCGGGCGAGACCGAGGGCTACACCGCGGAGGCGCACCTGGAGGTGCTGTCGGCGCACGCCCCCGACCTGGCCATCGACGTGGTGATCGCCGACAAGCGCGCCGTCGAGCAGGAGGACACGCTGCGTGAGGTCACGGCATCCCTCGGCGGCGAACTGGTGATCGTCGACGTCGCGGACGACAGCAATCCGGCGGCGCACGACCCGAAGCGGCTCGCGGACGCATACGCCACCGTGATGGGCCGTGGCAGGATCGCACCATGGCGATGACGGCGGCCGTGAAGGACGAGCTCTCCCGCGTCCCGGTCACAAGAACCTGCTGCCGCAAGTCCGAGGTCTCCGCCATGCTGCGCTTCGCCGGCGGCATCCACATCGTCGCCGGCCGGATCGTCATCGAGGCCGAGCTGGACACCGGGTCCGCCGCCCGCCGACTGCGCAAGGACGTCGCCGAGGTCTACGGCCACGGCAGCGACGTCGCGGTGATCTCGGCGGGTGGGCTTGCGCCGCGGCAACCGGTACGTCGTTCGGGTGGCCAAGGACGGCGAGGCGCTGGCCCTGCAGACCGGCCTGCTCGACGGCCGGGGCCGCCCGGTTCGTGGGCTGCCGCCACAGGTGGTCAACGGCGCGCTGTGCGACGCCGAGGCGGCCTGGCGCGGGGCGTTCCTCGCGCACGGCTCGCTCACCGAGCCCGGCCGTTCGTCGGCGCTGGAGATCACCTGCCCCGGTCCGGAAGCGGCGCTCGCGCTGGTCGGCGCGGCCCGCCGGCTCGGCGTGCAGGCCAAGGCCCGCGAGGTCCGCGGCGTCGACCGCGTCGTGGTCCGCGACGGGGACTCGATCGGGGTGCTGCTCACCCGGCTCGGCGCCCACGACAGCGTGCTGGCCTGGGAGGAGCGGCGGATGCGGCGCGAGGTCCGGGCCACGGCCAACCGGCTGGCGAACTTCGACGACGCCAACCTGCGCCGCTCCGCGCGGGCGGCGGTGGCTGCCGGGGCCAGGGTCGAGCGTGCGCTGGAGATCCTCGGCGACGACGTGCCCGAGCACCTGGCCGCGGCCGGTCGGCTGCGCCTGGAGCACAAGCAGGCCAGCCTCGAGGAGCTGGGTGCGCTCGCCGACCCGCCGCTCACCAAGGACGCGGTCGCGGGACGCATCCGCCGACTGCTTGCCATGGCCGACAAGCTGGCCGAGGACACCGGCGTCCCCAACACCGAGGCCGCCG
The DNA here is from genome assembly GCA_963836025.1 of uncultured Actinomycetota bacterium. GTDB lineage: Bacteria > Actinomycetota > Actinomycetes > JBEVHX01 > JBEVHX01 > JBEVHX01. The sequence goes on along the minus strand of CAWIIE010000005.1, from coordinate 66,341 downwards.
TCTCGGCGGAGATGCTGCCCGGCTAGCACCCGCCCTGGGTCTACTAGGGTCGGGGTTTCGTTCAGGAACCAGTTCCGAGGAGCGCACCGTGACTGTTCGACTCGGCATCAACGGCTTCGGCCGGATCGGGCGCAGCTTGTACCGCGCGATCCACGTCTCCGGCGCCGACATCGAGGTGGTCGCCGCCAACGACCTCACCGACAACAAGACCCTCGCCCACCTGCTCAAGTACGACAGCATCTTGGGTCGCTACCCGGCCGAGGTGACCTACGACGAGAAGCACATCGTCGTCGGCGGACAGTTCGGTGCTGGTCTTCGAGGAGCGCGACCCCGGCGCCCTGCCCTGGGGCGACCTCGGAGTCGACGTCGTCCTCGAGTCGACCGGCCTCTTCACCGATGCCACCAAGGCGGTCGTGCACGCCAAGAACGGCGCGAAGAAGGTCATCATCTCGGCGCCCGCGAAGAACGAGGACGTCACCGTGGTGATGGGCGTCAACCACGAGGACTACGACCCGGACGCGCATACCGTGATCTCGAACGCCTCGTGCACCACCAACTGCCTGGCACCGATGGCCAAGGCGATCCACGACGAGTTCGAGATTCAGCGCGGCCTGATGACCACGATTCACGCCTACACCCAGGACCAGAACCTGCTGGACGGGCCGCACCGGGACCTGCGCCGCGCCCGATCGGCGGCGATCAACATCGTGCCGACCAGCACCGGGGCGGCGAAGGCGATCGGCCTGGTGCTGCCGGACCTCAAGGGCAAGCTCGACGGGTATGCGCTCCGGGTGCCGATCCCGACCGGCAGCGCCACCGACCTGACGGTGACCGTGAGCCGGGAAACCACCGTCGACGAGGTCAACGGCGCGGTCAAGGCGGCCGCCGATGGGCCGCTCAAGGGCATCCTGCGCTACACCGAGGACGAGATCGTGTCCGCCGACATCGTCACCGACCCGGCCTCGTGCATCTTCGATGCCGGGCTCACCAAGGTGATCGGTGACCAGGTGAAGGTCGTCGGCTGGTACGACAACGAGTGGGGCTACTCGAACCGGCTCGCCGACCTCGTCGTGTACGTCGGCGCCTCGCTCTGAGCCCGGTCCGCCCCCGTGCTCACCGCTGACGACCTTGACGTCGCCGGCCGGCGCGTGCTGGTCCGCAGCGACCTCAACGTCCCGCTCGAGGGGCGCGCGATCACCGACGACGGTCGGATCCGCGCGTCGCTACCAACGATCCAGCGGCTGGCGGAGCGCGGCGCCCGGGTCGTCGTCTGCGCGCATCTCGGTCGCCCCAAGGGCGAGGTCAAGCCGGAGCTGAGCCTGGAACCGGTTGCGCAGCGGCTCGGCGAGCTGCTGGACCGGCCGGTCGCATTCGCCTCCGACGTGGTCGGCGACAGCGCCCGGTCGGTCGTCGACGGCCTGACCGACGGTGCCGTGGCGCTGCTTGAGAACCTGCGCTTCGAGGCCGCGGAGACCAGCAAGGACGACACCGAGCGCGGCGCGTTCGCCAAGCAGCTGGCCGCGCTCGCCGAGGCATACGTCGGCGACGGCTTTGGTGCGGTGCATCGCAAGCACGCCAGCGTGTACGACGTGCCGATGCTGTTGCCGCACGCGGCCGGCGGGCTCGTGCTCGCGGAGGTCGAGGTGCTGCGCCGGCTCACTGAGTCACCGCAGCGGCCGTATGCAGTCGTGCTCGGCGGCTCCAAGGTGTCGGACAAGCTGGCGGTGCTGACGAACCTGGTGACCCAGGTCGACAAGCTGCTGGTCGGTGGCGGCATGGTCTACACGTTCCTGGCCGCCCAGGGCCACGGTGTCGGGTCGTCGCTGCTCGAAGCGGACCAGATCGACTCGGTGCGTGCGCTGCTCGCCGACGCGGACAAGCGCGGCGTCGACGTCGTGCTGCCGGTCGACATCGTCGCCGCAACCTCCTTTGCCGCCGACGCCCCGCACGACGTCGTCGCGGCCGATGCGATCCCCGACGACCGGATCGGCCTAGACATCGGGCCCGAGTCCGGTCAACGCTTCGCGGCCGCCCTCACCGACGTGCACACGGTGTTCTGGAACGGGCCGATGGGGGTGTTCGAGTTTCCGGCCTTCGCAGCCGGCACGCGAGCCATCGCGCAGGCCATCATCGAGGTTGACGGGCTCACCGTGGTCGGCGGCGGCGACTCGGCCGCAGCCGTGCGTCTGCTCGGCTTCGACGAGCGCGCGTTCGGCCACATCTCGACCGGCGGGGGAGCCAGCCTCGAGTACCTCGAGGGCAAGCAACTGCCGGGCCTTCTTGCATTGGAGCAACGAGCCGAGGAGCAGCGGGGTTCTGCGACGAGGGGAGTGCGACCAGAGGAACAGGAGAGCTGATGGCGCGCAAACCGCTGATGGCTGGCAACTGGAAGATGAACATCGACCACCTCGAAGCCATCCATCTGGTGCAGAAGATCGAGTACTCGCTGCGGCCACAGGACTACGACGCGGTCGACGTCGCGGTGCTGCCGCCGTTCACCGACTTGCGCGGCGTGCAGACCCTCGTGAGCGCGGACAAGCTGAAGATCCTGTACGGCGCGCAGGACCTGTCGCCGAACGACGGCGGCGCGTACACCGGCGACATCTCGGGGGCGATGCTCGCCCGGCTCGGCTGCACGTATGTGGTCGTCGGGCACAGCGAACGACGGGAGTACCACGACGAGGACGACGCGTTGGTCGCTGCCAAAACCCAGGCGGCGCTGCGGCACGGCCTGACCCCGATCGTGTGCATCGGTGAACGGCTCGACGTGCGGCAGGAGGGCCGGCACCTGGAGCACACGCTGGCTCAGCTCGACGGGGCTCTCGCCGGGCTGTCCGAGGAGCAGGTGGCCGCCGTCGTGATCGCATACGAGCCGGTCTGGGCGATCGGCACCGGCGAGGTCGCGACCCCGGAGGACGCGCAGGAGGTCTGTGGCGCGATCCGGGCCCGGATCGGCGAGTCGGTCTCGCCCGCGGTGGCCGAGAACCTGCGCATCCTCTACGGCGGGTCGATGAAGGCGGACAACGCCGCCCGGCATCATGGCGCAGCCGGACATCGACGGCGGGCTGGTCGGCGGCGCGAGCCTCGACGGGGACGGCTTCGCCCGCATCGTGCGCTACCGCGAGGCGCCGGCGATCGTCTGACGCGGCACCCGGGGTATCCTCAGGGCTGCCCACCGATCTTCTGGAGCCTTCACACCCATGACCATCGTCACCGTGACCCTCGCGGTCCTGCTCGTGGCCGCGAGCCTGCTGCTGATCCTGCTGGTGCTGCTGCACAAGGGAAAGGGCGGCGGTCTCTCGGACATGTTCGGCGGCGGCGTCTCCAGCTCCCTCGGTGGTAGCTCGGTCGCCGAGCGCAACCTCGACCGGATCACGATCGCGATTGGGCTCGTCTGGTTCGCCTGCGTCGTCGGGTTGGGCTTGGTCCTGCAGGCCTGACCACGCTCTGTACGCTTCGCGCTTTCGTCTCGTCCCCGAAAGGAACCGCCTGTGGCCAGCGGCAACGCAATTCGAGGGACCCGCGTCGGAGCCGGGCCGATGGGAGAGGCGGAGCGAGGTGACTCCGCCCCGCGGCATCGGGTGGCCTTCTGGTGCGCGAAGGGCCACGAGACCCGACCGTCGTTCTCGGACGAGGCCGCCGTGCCGGACACGTGGGACTGCCCCCGATGCGGCTGGCCCGCCGGACGGGACAAGAACGAGCCCCCGGCGCCACCCAAGAACGAGCCCTACAAGACCCACCTGGCCTACGTGCGCGAGCGGCGCACCGACACCGACGGCGCGGCCATCCTCGACGAAGCGCTGAACAAGCTCCGCGGCGACTGACAGGGACCGCCTGCACGTCGTGCGTGATCACCGCCCCGGTGCCGGCCCATCAAGGAAGTCACCACTCGGCGAAACCCGAAAGCCCAATTTCACCTCAAATCGGGCGGATTTTCGCCGCGAGTGGTGACTTTCTCGGTCGAGCATCGGTGTATGGCGGGTCGTCTTACGATCTGTCATGCTTTCCGATGTGGCGATCGTCAACTTTCGAACTGACCCAGAGGCTGAGCGCGCACTCGCGGAACTGACCGAAGACGGATCCTCAACCTCCGAGGCCATCAGGCAGGCGCTCGTCGAGGCCGCGCGCCTTCGACGTCGGGAAAGGATGCGGCAGGAGTCGCTCGCCCTTCTCACTGACGACGAGGACCTGGCGGAGAGTCGAGAAGTCCTCAAGCAGATGGACGCGTTGCGTGCGTGGTGACGTCTATCGGCTGAGAGCGCCGAAGGCCCCGCGAGGCCGTGAGCAGGCGGGCGCTCGATATGCAGTCGTTGTTCAAGCCGACGATCTGCTGCTGTCGACAGTCCTCGTCGCCCCCACCTCGGGATCAGCCGCCGCCCGGAGCTTTCGTCCGACGATCAGCATCGGGGAGGAGCGCACGCAGGTCCTTGTCGAACAGACCGCGGCCGTCAGCCCGGAGCGGCTGGGACAGCTCGTGGCCCGCGTCAGCCATCGCGAGCTGGCGGACATCGATACGGCGCTGCGCCTGGTCATGGGACTTGACTGAGCTCAGCGGTGGGTGCTGACCCGCTCCAAGGTATGCGGCAGCTTGCTGGCCGCTGCTGAGTCCAGCAGGAACAGGGTGCGGGAGCGGCCGCGCGCGCCCGCGACCGGCACCTGCACCACCCCGCTGTCCTCCAGGGCCATCCGGATCGGCCCCGCCTTCGACTTGCCGGCCGCGATCACCCAGACCTCCTGCGCGGCGTGGATCGCGGGCATCGTCAGGGTGATCCGGGTCGGCGGCGGCTTCGGTGCGCCCGCGCACGGCCGACGCAGGTCCGCTCCGTCTCGTAGAGCGCCGGCATGCTCCGGGAACAGCGAGGCGACGTGCGCGTCCGGGCCGACGCCGAGCATCAGCACGTCGAACGAGGGGACGTCGGCCGTGGTCCTCCGGCCGGGACGCCCGCTTCAGCGCGGCCGCGTATGCCTCCGCGGCCGCCTCCGGGTCGTCCGAACGCGCCCTCGTCTGGCGGCATCGGGTGGACCCGGGCCGGGTCGAGCGGTGACGCGAGTCGAGCAGCGCCTCCCGGGCCTGGGTCTCGTTGCGTTCGGCGTGCCCGGTCGGCAGGAACCGCTCGTCGCCCCACCAGATGTCGAGCCGCGGCCAGTCGATGGCGTCACGCGCCGGCGAGTCGGCGACCGCGGCCAGCACCGCGATGCCGATCGTCCCGCCGGTGAGCACGACGCTCGCCGAACCCGTGGCGGCCTGCCGGTCGACCAGTCGGGTGATCAGCCGGGCGGCGACGGCCTGCGCGAGCACGCCCTCGTCGCGATGGACGACCACCTCGGGGGCGCTCATCCCTTCGACGCCCGCTTCCGGTGGCCGCCTTGCGCGGGGCGGCTTTCTCCTTGGTGGCAGTCTTCTTGGTCGCCTTGGCCCTGGTCGCGCGGATCGACCGCAGCTGCGGCTTCGGGACGGGCGGCGGTGCGTTGGTGTGCCGGAGCACCTCGCCGTAGACCTCGTCCGCGTCCAGCCGCCGCATCTCCTCGGCGATCGCTCGCTGGTCGTCCGCCGGAACAGCGCGATGTGCCGGTCCGGCTGCCCCGGGCTGCTCGAGCACGGCCGGTCCGGCCATCCGGCCGCAGCACCGACATGGCGCCGTCGACGGTGTGCAGCCGGACGCCGCTGATGCCGGGACCGCGCGAGGTCTTCCGCTCGACCGGCACCTTGAGCTTCATCTGCCAGCCAGCGCGCGAGCAGCTCGCCGCTGGGGTAGGACGCGTTCGGCCAGGATCTCGCCGGCGGTGATCCGCGCATACGGCTGGTCGAGCGCGCCGCCAGCATCGTGCGCCACGGGTGATGCCGCGTCCAGGACAGGTCGGTGTCGCCGGCGCTGGTAGACCGTCGGCGCGGATGGCCAGCGCCTGATCCGGGTGCTCGACGCGCGGACGCGTCGGTGATCCGCCGCTGCGCCAGCGCGCCGAGCGGGTCGGCCGGGGATGTCCGGCGCCTTCCCCGGCCACCACACCACGACCGGCGCGTCCGGCAGCAGCAGCGGCAGCACCACGGAGTCGGCGTGGTCCGCGAGCTCGCCGTGCAGCCGCAGCACGACCGTCTCGCCGGGGCCGGCGTCGCCGCCGACGCGGACCTCGGCGTCCAGCCGCGGCTTCGCCCCGCGCCGGGCCGCGGTGATCACGACCAGGATCCGCGACGGGTGCTCGTGCGCCGCCTCGAGCGCGGCCTTCATGCGCGTCGTAGTGCTCGTCCTCGTCGGCCACGATGACCAGCGTCAGCACCATGCCGACGGTCGGCGCGCCCGCCTGGTCGCCGCAGCTGCACCAGGGCCGAGGCGATCTTGCTCGCGTTGGTGTCGGTGAGGTCGATCGTCACGGCCGCCGCCAGCCCCGTCCGTCGCGCGCGAGCATCTCGTCGGCCTCGGCGGGCCCCAGGTGCCGGAGGCGTAGGGCTCGGGCTTGCCCTGCTTGGCCCAGTAGCTCCTCGATCGGGTCGAGGATCTGCCAGGACAGCTCGACCTCCTGGTGCCGCGGGAACAGCGGTGCGTCGCCGAGCAGCACGTCCAGGATCAGCCGCTCGTACGCCTCCGGGCTGGACTCCGTGAACGACTCGCCGTACGCGAAGTCCATCGTGACGTCCCGGACCTCCATCGGCGTGCCCGGCACCTTGGAGCCGAACCGCACCGTCACGCCCTCGTCCGGCTGCACCCGGATCACCAGCGCGTTCTGCCCGAGCTCCTCGGTCGCGGTCGCGTCGAACGGCAGGTGCGGCGCCCGCTTGAACACCACGGCGATCTCGGTCACCCGCCGCGCCGAGCCGCTTGCCGGTCCGCAGGTAGAACGGCACGCCCGGCCCAGCGGCGGGTGTCGATGTCCAGCCGGATGGCCGCGTACGTCTCGGTCGTCGAGGTCGGCGACGATGCCCTCCTCCTGCAGGTACCCGGGCACCTGGACTGCCGCCCTGCCAGCCGGCGGCGTACTGGCCGCGGGCGGTGTGCTTGCCCAGGTCGGCCGGCAGCCGCACCGCCGAGAGCACCTTCTCCTTCTCCGCGCGCAGCGACTCGGCGTCGAACGACACCGGCTCCTCCATGGCCGTCAGCGCGAGCAGCTGGAGCAGGTGGTTCTGGATGACGTCTCGTGCGGCACCGATGCCGTCGTAGTAGCCGGCTCGACCGCCGATGCCGATGTCCTCGGCCATCGTGATCTGGACGTGGTCGACGTAGTTGCCGTTCCAGATCGGCTCGTACAGCGGCGTTCGCGAACCGGAGCGCGAGGATGTTCTGGACCGTTTCCTTGCCGAGGTAGTGGTCGATCCGGAAGACGCTGCCGCTCGGGAACACCTCGCCCACGATCCGGTTGAGCTCCTGCGCGCTCTCCAGGTCGTGCCCGAACGGCTTCTCGATGACGACCCGGCGCCATGACCCGGGTCGGGCCGTCGGCGAGGGCGTGCTCCTTCAGCTGCTGCAGCACGTCGGGGAAGAACTTCGGCGGCACTGAGAGGTAGAACGCGTAGTTGCCGCCGGTGCCCTGCGACGGCGTCCAGGTGGTCGATGGTCTGGCGCAGCTGGTCGAAGGCCACGTCGTCGGCGAAGTCGCCCGGCACGAAGCGGAACCCTTCCGCCAGCTGGTCCCAGACCTCTTCGCGGAACGGGGTGCGCGAGTGCTGCTTCACCGACTCGTAGATGACCTGGGCGAAGTCCTGGTCGGCCCAGTCCCGGCGAGCGAAGCCGACCAGCGAGAAGCCCGGTGGCAGCAGGCCCCGGTTGGCCAGGTCGTAGATGGCCGGCATCAGCTTTCTGCGGGACAGGTCGCCGGTCACCCCGAAGATGACCAGCCCGCACGGACCGGCGATGCGGGGCAGCCGTCGGTCGCGCGGGTCGCGCAGCGGGTTCGCTCGCACCGCCGTCAGCCCGCGTCGCGGAGCGCGGTCTCGACCGTCTGCAGCAGCTCCCGCCAGGAGTCGATGAACTTCTGCACGCCCTCCACTTCGAGCACCTCGACCACGTCGTCCATGTCGATGCCGAGCGCGGCGAGGTCGGCCATCACCTGTCGCGCGTCCGCATACATCGTGCTGACCTGGTCGCCGCGGATCACGCCGTGGTCCGCGACCGCGTTCAGCGTCGGCTCGGGCATGGTGTTGACCGTGCCGGGGGCGACCAGCTCGACGACGTACTGCGTGTCGTCGTAGGCCGGGTCCTTCACCCCGGTCGAGGCCCACAGCGGCCGCTGCGGCTTCGCGCCGCGGCTCTCCAATGCTTGCCAGCGCTCGCTGGAGAACACCTCTTCGTACGCCTCGTAGGCGAGCCGTGCGTTCGCGATCGCGGCCTTGCCGCGCAGCGCCTTCGCTTCCTCGCTGCCGAGCTTGTCCAGTCGCTTGTCGATCTCGGTGTCGACCCGGCTGACGAAGAACGACGCGACGGAGGCGATCTCCGAGATGTCGTGCCCGTTCTCGAGCGCCTCCTCCAGACCGGTCAGGTAGGCGTCCATGACGGCGCGGTACCGCTCGATGCCGAAGATCAGCGTGACGTTGACGTTGACTCCCTGCGCGAGGGTGTGCGCGATGGCGGGCACGCCGGCCAGCGTCGCCGGGATCTTGATGAACAGGTTGGGCCGGTCGACCAGCCACCACAGCGCGCCGGCCTCGGCCCGGGTCGGGTCGTCGTCGTTGGCCAGCCGTGGGTCCACCTCGATGGACACCCGGCCGTCAAGGTGGCCGGACCGCTCGTAGGTGTCGCGCAGCACGTCGCAGGCCCACCGCACGTCGTACGTGGTGATCATGCGGACGGCTTCCTCGACGGTCACCTTGCGGACCGCGAGGTCGTGCACCTGGTCCGCATACTCCTCGCCGTCGCGAGACCGCCTTGCTGAAGATGGTCGGGTTCGTGGTGACCCCGACGACGTGCTTGTCGGCGATCAGTTCGGCGAGGTCGCCGGTGCGCAGGCGTTCGCGCGACATGTCGTCGAGCCAGATGGAGACGCCCTCCGCGGAGAGCTGACGCAGTGCCTCGGTCATCGGTGGCTCTCCCCGGCAGGTCTTAGGTGCGGTTGGATGCGCTCGCCGGCCGCCGCCAGGCTCTCGTGCGCCTTGACGACGACGTTCTCGGCGGTGAAGCCGAACTCGTAGAACACCGTCTGGTAGTCGGCGGACGCGCCGAAGTGCTCGATGGACACGCAGCGCCCGGCGCTGCCCACCCACTCCCACCACGGCTGGGCGATGCCGGCCTCGACCGACACCCGTGCCTTGACGTCCGGGATGAGCACCGAGTCGCGGTAGGCCTGGGTCTGCTCGCGGAACCACTCGACGCACGGCATCGACACCACCCGGGTGGGCACGCCCTCGGCCTGCAGCCGCTCGCGGGCGGCGAGCGCGACCTGCACCTCCGACCCGGTGCCGATGATGATCACCTGCGGTCGGGCGCCGTCGGTGGCATCGGCCAGGACGTAGCCGCCCTTGGCCACCCCGTCGGCCGACGCCAGCTCGGTGCGGTCGAACACCGGCACGTTCTGCCGGGTCAGCGCGATCCCGGCCGGGCGGTCGGTGTGCCCGAGCACGGTGCGCCACGCGACGACGGTCTCGTTCGCGTCGGCCGGGCGGACCAGGTCGAGCCCGGGGATGCCTCGCAGGGCCGCGACCTGTTCGATCGGCTGGTGGGTCGGGCCGTCCTCGCCGAGCCCGATCGAGTCGTGCGTCCAGACGTAGGTCACCGGCAGCTTCATCAGCGCCGCCAGCCGGACCGCCGGCCGCATGTAGTCGCTGAACACCAGGAACGTCGCGCCGTACGGCCGGGTGCCGCCGTGCAGCGCGATGCCGTTGAGGATCGAGCCCATCCCGTGCTCGCGGATCCCGAAGTGCAGCACCCGGCCGTACGGCCCGCCCTCGAACTCCTTGCTCTGCCGGTCCGCCGGCAGGAAGGACGGCTCGCCCTTCGGGGTGGTGTTCGTCGACTCGGCGAGGTCGGCCGAGCCGCCCCACAGCTCGGGCAGCCGCGGGCGCGATCGCGTTGAGCACCGCGCCGGACGCCTTGCGGGTCGCCATCCCCTTCGGGTCGGCGTCGAAGGTCGGGAACCAGTCCTGCCAGCCGTCCGGCAGCCGGCGCTCGCGCAGCCGGTCGAACAGCGCGGCCCGCTCGGGGTTCGCCTCGCGCCAGACGTGGAACCCCTTGTCCCACTCGCGCGTGCAGCGCTCGTCCGCGCTCGATGACGTGGCGCGCGTGCGCCAGCGCGTCGGCCGGCACCTCGAAATGCTGCTCCGGGTTCCAGCCCAGGATCTGCTTGGTCGCGCGGACCTCGTCCTCACCGAGCGCGCTGCCGTGCGCCTTGTACGGTGTTCTGCAGCGTCGGCGCGGGCCAGCCGATGATCGTGCGCAGCGCGATGAACGACGGTTGGTCGGTCACGGCCAGCGCGGCGTCGAACGCGTCCGCCAGGGCTTGCACGTTCTCTTCGTACTTGCCGTCGTCGGCGAGCCAGTCGACCCGCTGGGTGTGCCAGCCGTAGGCGGCATACCGGGCGCTCGGGTCCTCGGTGAACGCGATGTTGGTGTCGTCCTCGATGGAGATGTGGTTGTCGTCCCAGACCAGCACCAGGTTGCCCAGCCGTTGGGTGGCGGCGAGCGAGGACGCCTCGCGAGCTGATCCCCTCCTCGAGGTCACCGTCGGAGGCGATGCACCAGATGGTGTGGTCGAACGGGCTGGCGCCCGGCGTCGGCGTCGGGGTCGAGCAGCCCGCGCTCGCGGCGGGCGGCCATGGCCATGCCGACCGCGTTGCCGACGCCCTGACCGAGCGGACCGGTGGTGGTCTCGACCCCGATCGTGTGGCCGTGCTCCGGGTGGCCGGGCGTCTTCGATCCCCACGTGCGCAGCGACTCCAGGTCGGACAGCTCGAGGCCGTAGCCGGACAGGTACAGCTGGATGTACAGCGTCAGGCTCGAGTGCCCGCAGGAGAGCACGAAGCGGTCCCGCCCGGCCCAGTCCGGGTCGGTCGGGTCGTGCCGCAGGTAGCGCTGCCACAGCAGGTAGGTCGCCGGCGCGAGGCTCATCGCCGTCCCGGGGTGGCCGTTGCCCACCTTCTGGACGGCGTCCATGGCCAGCACCCGAATCGTGTCCACGACCTTGCGGTCGAGATCGGTCCAGTCCAGAGACATCGGCGGTGGTGCTCCTTCCGGGCGAGCGGTCTGGCACCGCTTGCGAGCCTAGCCATTGGCTAGAGTGGCGGCGCGGCAACGATCCGACTGACGACCCATACCCGGAGTGCTGGTGACGACACTCGACGCGCGTCCGACCTCGGTCGTGGCGTCGGTGAGTCGGCAGCCTGGGCGGCGTCGGTCCGGTCGCGGGTGCGGGCCTACGTCGCGCTGACCAAGCCGCGGATCATCGAGCTCCTGCTCGTCACGACCGTGCCGACGATGATCCTGGCCGAGCGCGGGCTGCCGTCGCTCGGACTGGTGGCTGGCCACCCTGGTCGGCGGCACGCTGGCCGCGGGCAGCGCCAACACGCTGAACTGCTACCTCGACCGGGACATCGACCGGGTGATGGTCCGCACCGGCGCACCGGCCGTTGGTGACCGGCGCGGTCTCGCCGCGCGAGGCGCTGGTGCTGGGCATCGTGCTGGGCGTGGCGTCGGTGGTCTTCCTCGGCCTGACCACCAACTGGCTCGCCGCGGTCCTGGCGCTCGATCGCGATCCTGTTCTACGTCCTCGTCTACACCCTGCTGCTGAAGCGCCGGACCCCGCAGAACATCGTCTGGGGTGGCATCGCCGGCTGCATGCCGGTGCTGATCGGCTGGGCGGCGGTCACCGGGTCGCTGGCGTGGACGCCGGTGATTCTGTTCGGGGTCATCTTCTTCTGGACGCCGCCGCACTACTGGCCGCTGTCGATGCGCTTCCGCGACGACTACGCGACGGCCGGCGTCCCGATGCTGCCGGTGGTCGCCGAGCCCGAGGTCGTCGGCCAGCAGATCGTCGCCTACTCGTGGGTGATGGTCGCGACCTCGCTGCTGCTGTGGCCGGTTGCGCCGATGGGTTGGATCTACGGCGGCAGCGCACTGGTGCTCGGTGCGTGGTTCCTCGTTGAAGCGCACTGGTCTGCGGCGCCGGGCGCGGCGGGGGAGTACCGGGCACCGCGCTCGGCGCGATGCGGCTGTTCCACGGCTCGATCACCTACCTGGCGCTGCTCTTCCTCGCCGTCGCGATCGACCCGCTCGTCCTCGGCTGACCGCAAACTAACTTTCCGCAAGAGCACCGAGGGGCGGTGCTCAAGCGGAGGCGTGCATCGAGGTCACTGATCCAGGTTCGGACGCCGCTCGGACGTGGATGAGTGACCTTTCGATCTTCACGGCTGCTCGGTACTGCACGGACACGTGGGCGCACGCCCTGCTGCGCTAACGCTCCGTAGTTCTTGCATGATCACGGGGAGGGGGGCTTCCGCCGTGATCATGCACAAAGTCACCTGGTCAGTCGGCCGAGGCGCATTCGAACCGACGCGCCGCCGAGTCGCGGCGAGCGGTCGATCACCAGCGAGCCACCGGACGCCGCAGCGGTCCGGCGAGCCACGTCGAGGCCGAGTCCGGTCGACCCGATCCCAGACACGCCGCGCTCGAGCACCGCGGTGTCGGCGAGGCCGGGGCCCGCGTCCTCGACCACCAGATCCACCGGTGGTCTCGCGCGGTTCAACGGTCACTGCCATCCGCGAGCCGTCGGGGGTATGCACGAAGACGTTGTCCAGCAACGCGTCCAATGCGTCGCCGAGCTCCCGGGCGCCGCAGGCGACCATGAGCGACCCGGTCGGCAGGTCGACCGTGACCGAACGGCCTTGCTCGTCCGCGAGCGCAGACCAGAACTGGACGCGTTCGCGCACGACTGCGACCGCGTCGCAGCCCACGACGCCCGGTTCTGCACTCGGTCGACGGGCCTCGCGGATGACTTCGTCGATTTGCCGGTCGAGGGCGTCGACATCGGTGAGCATGCGCTGCCGGTCGTCGGGGTCGTCGATCAGCTCGGCGTCGAGCCGGAGCGCGGTGCTGGGCGTCCGCAGCCGGTGCGACAGGTCCGCCACGGACTCTCGCTCGGCCTGCAACAGCCCGCGGACCCGATCAGCCAGCCGGTTGAGCGTGCCGCCCAGGGTGCGCAGTTCGGGTGGGCCGGCCGGCTCGACCCGCGCGGAGAGGTCGCCGGACTCCAACCGGGCCGCGACCGAGGTGAGCTCGTCGAGTGGACGGAGGAATGAGCGGCTGAGCAAAGCGCCGACCACAAGGGCAACGGCGAACAGTCCGAGGGCGAGCCCAAGCAGCGCGAGTTGCGCGGACAGGACCCCGCTGCGCAGCGCGCTCGTCGGGACGTCGACCCGGAGCACGGCCGTGCCTTCGGGACGACCGGCGACCGGCACCAGCACCGACCGGCCGTCGTCGTTCTCCTCGACGAACGAGCGGCCGGACGCGGCCAGGTCCACCGCAGTCGTCCGCTCGACCCGGCTGCCGAGCACGGTTCCGTCGGCCAGGTACACCGTGACCGGTAGATCGGCGGCCGCAGCGGCCTGATTCGCCGCCGCGTCGATCCCGTCCGGCGCGAGCGTGCCGACCACGGGTACGAGCGGCTGGGCCACCAGCAGCGCCGCGTTCGTCGCCCGGTCGGCGGCCACGTCCCGAACGAGGACGAACAACGGGACCAGGAACGCGATGAGCACGACGGCCGTGGTCGCGGCCAGCGTGAGCAGGATGCGTCGGGTCACGGCGGCGGACCCTTGAGGATCAACCGCGACCAGCTTGACGCCCACCCCGCGCAGGGTGACCAGCATCGACGGCGGTCCACCGACCGCGGCGATCTTCTTGCGCAGCCAGGCCAGATGCACGTCGACGGTCTTCTCGGCGCCGCCGTATGGCTGCCGCCACACCTCCGCCATGATCTCGCGCTTGGACACGACGGTCCCCGCGCGCGCGGCCAGGTGGGCGAGCAGCTCGAACTCCTTCGGCGCCAGCTCGAGCACGTTGCCGGCCCAGCTCGCTTCGCGGGTGCGCACATCGACGACCAGGTCGCCGACGCTGATCGGGCCGGCCTGATCCTCGCCGGTTGCGCTGCGACGCAGCACCGCGCGGATGCGCGCCTCCAGGGTCGCGGCACGGAACGGCTTGGCCACGAAGTCGTCGGCGCCTGCGTCCAGCGCGCGCACCACGTCCTCGTCCGCCGTTCGCGCCGTGACGACGATCACCGGCGCTTGAGTGACCCCACGCAGCATCCGCAGCACCTCGATGCCGTCGAGGTCCGGCAGCCCGAGGTCGAGCAGCACGACCTCGGGCACTTCGTCGACGACGGCGCGGAGCGCGCTCGCGGCATCCGGCACCGAGGTCGCGACGTGACCGGTCCGAGTCAATGCACGCAGCAACGCGGTCCGGATCGTCGGGTCGTCCTCGACAACCAGGATGCGCGTCACGCCCATGACGCTAACTGCGGGTGGGATGGGTCCGGGTGGAACTTGGGGGAGCCTTAGCCAGCGCTTAGCCCCGACGGGTGCTTGCCCCACGAATGATGCTGGACATGAGAAAGAACCTCACCACCGCCGCCATCGGCGCAGTCATCACAGTTGCGGCCATCATGCTCGGCATTGGGGCGATCAGCTTCGTCCGCGCCGAAGTCAGCAGCAGTGGCCCCAATGTCCTGAGCAGCGACCAAGTCGATGACCTCGCGGCTTCGTCCAGCGCGTCGCCGTCAGCCGAGTCGACACCGAGCCCGTCATCGTCGCCGTCCAGCAGCCCGGACGACAGTCCGTCGGCGAGCCCGACGAGCTCCGCGTTCCCCACCAGCGTGGGCGAGGAAGGCACCGCAGTGCTCACCTCGAGCGGTGGCAGCGCGGTCGTGGCTTGCACGGATGCAGGCGTCGTGCTCGTGTCCTGGGCGCCGGCGCCTGGGTTCGAGGTGGACGACAGCCTGGTGCGCGGCCCGGCTCGCGAGATCGAGATCGAGTTCCGCTCCGCCACGACCAAGGCCGAGTTGTATGCATCCTGCAATGACGGGTCGCCGACCAGCCGGGTCGAGGTGAGAAGCATCGACACCGACGACAACCGCGGCCCCGGTGGTGGCGACGACGACGGTGACGACAACTCCGGTCCCGGCGGTGGCGACGACGACGGTGACGACAACTCCGGTCCCGGCGGTGGCGACGACGACAGTTCCGGCTCCAGCCACAGCGGCGGCAGCGACGACGACTGATTCCTCTCCCTCCGCGAATGTGAACGTTGGCGGGGTTGGGGACCGGGTCCCAACCCCGCCAACGTCCACATTCGCGTGGAGATCGGTAGCGTCAGGCGGGTGCCTGACGTCGCGTACGTGACCTATGCCGGGGTCGATGGAACGGAAGACCCCGACATCGACTTGCCGATCGCCCTGCCTGCGCTCCGGGAGCGCGGCGTGACCGTTGATGCGGTCCGCTGGGACGACGCCGATGTCGAGTGGGCCGACTACCGCCTCGTGCTGGTGCGTTCGACCTGGGACTACACCGAGCACTACGCCGACTTCCTGACCTGGATCCGACGGGTCGACGCCGCAACCCGCATCCGCAACCCGCTGGCGACGCTCGAGACGAACACGGACAAGCGCTACCTGCGCGAGCTCGAACAGGCGGGCGTCCCGATCGTTCCGACGTCGTGGGTCGAGTCCACCGCCGACTTGGCTGCCGCCAGGCTCGCCCGGATCCCGTCGGTCGTGAAGCCGGCCGTGTCCGCGGGTGCACGCGACACGGTCCTCGCGGTCGACGAGACGGCGATCCACTCGCAGGCCGAGCACATCCTCACGCTGGGCAAACCGGCGATGGTCCAGCCGTACCTGGCCGCCGTCGAGCACGAGGGCGAAGTCGCCGTGATCGTGCTCGGCAACGAAGTCAGCCACGCAGTCCGCAAGGTGCCCCCGTTGACCGAGGGTGGACACGGAGACCCGTCCCGCCCGGTCGTGCTGGATGACGAGCTGCGCGGGTTCGCAGAACGGGTGCTCTCGCGGTGCCCGACCGCGACGAGCTGGTGTATGCGCGGGTCGACGTCGTCCGGGACGACAACGGCCAGCTCGTGCTGATGGAGCTGGAGCTGACCGAGCCGCTGCTGTTCCTCGGCTACGACGCGGGCGCGCCCGCTCGGTTCGCCGACGCCGTGGTCGCGGCGCTGCCCTGAGCCTCATCACCGCCTGCGTCGCGGACGCGCAGCGCATACAGCAGCCGCCACGTCGCGATCCAGACCAGGCAGGCGCCGAGCAGGTGCACCGCGACCAGCAGCTCGGGGAGGTCCGTGAAGTACTGCGTGTAGCCGACCAGCCCCTGCGCAAGCGTCACCGCGAGCAGCTCGAGCGAGCGGCGCCGCGCGCGCGCCGGAGCGTCGGTGAGTCGCAGCGCCAGCACCATGGCCAGCACCAGGCCGACGAAGACGATGACGACGTCCGCGTGCAGCCAGCTGACCGTGCGCGGATCGAAGCCGAACCGCGCCGGGTCGTCGGCGTCCCCGGAATGCGGCCCACTGCCGGTCACGATCGTGCCGAGCACGAGGACGACGGCGGCGACGACAAGCAGCGCCCGACCGAGCCAGCGAACCTCGGATCGGACCAGCGATCGAGCCGGGCCGTCCCCGGACTCGGCGCTGCGCTCGACGAGCGCGACCGCGGCCGCGATCAGCACCATGGACAGCAGGAAGTGCGCGGCCACCGTTGCCGGGTGCAGATCGGTGAGCACGGTGATCCCGCCAAGCACGGCCTGGCCGAAGACCCCGAGCAGACCGGCAGACGCGAGCAGCACAAGGGGCCGGCGGCGCGGCACCTGCCGCCAGGCCGCGACGACCGTGACGATCGCGACGGCCGTCACCAGGAAGGTAAGCAGCCGGTTCCCGAACTCGACGTAGACGTGGTAGCCCTCGGGCTGCTCCTGGACCGGCGTGTACGAGCCGGGCGAGCACTCGGGCCAGGACGGGCAGCCAAGCCCGGAGCCGGTCAGCCGGACCAGGCCGCCGGTGATCACGATGCCGGTCTGGGTGACGAGGTTGGCCCAGAAGATGCGCCGCGCGAACGGCACGCATTGATCGTACGGTCGCGACACCGGCGCTCACTCCCAGCGGAACGTCCGGGCGGCCAGCCCGAGCCCGGCCACCGCCCAGACGACCAGGACGAGCACGTGCGACCAGACCAGCCCGCCGCCGGTCATCGCGGCGCGCAGCCCTTCGCCGAGAGCGCCGGAGGGCAACAGCTCGATGAACCGCTGCGCCCCATCGGGATAACGGTCGAGTGGGACCACGACCCCGCCGCCAAGGAGCAGCAGCAGGTACACGAAGTTCGCGGCCGCCAGCGTGGCCTCCGCGCGGAGCGTGCCGGCCATCAGCAACGCCAGGCCGGCGAAGGCTGCGGTGCCGGCGAGGACGACGACCAGGACCGCGAGCGGTGCGCCGGTCGGCGACCA
This sequence comes from uncultured Actinomycetota bacterium, assembly GCA_963836025.1. Taxonomy (GTDB): domain Bacteria; phylum Actinomycetota; class Actinomycetes; order JBEVHX01; family JBEVHX01; genus JBEVHX01. Next base: position 48,931 of record CAWIIE010000005.1, on the reverse strand, counting down.
GCCCAGCAGGGCGGCGACGAGCAGAAGCAGCAGCACCTGCAGTGCCTCGATCGCGAGCACCGCCATCGTCTTGGCGGCGACCAGCCCGCCGCGCGACAGCGGCGTCGAGCCGAGGTACTTCAGCACGCCGTACCGCCGCTCGAACCCGGTACCGATCGCCAGGCCGGTGAACGCGGTCGACATCACGGCGAGGGCGACGACGCCGGGCAGCACCGTGGCGAGCCGCTCGGCCCGGCCGTCGGCCTCGGTCACCACGTCGACCGGTACCAGCGTGAGTCCGACCAGGAGCAGCAGCGGGATCAGGATCGTCAGCAGCAGCTGCTCCCCGTTGCGCAGCGTGAGCCGCACCTCGGTCACGGTCTGCGCCCCGATCCGGCTCGGCCGGCTGGCGGCACCGGGTCGAGGCTCGAGCCGCATGCCCGTCATCGCAGCTCGCGTCCGGTGAGGTCGAGGAACACGTCCTCGAGGCTGCGGTGCCCGGTCACCAGTCCACGCGGCATGACGCCGTTGGCCGCGCACCACGCGGTCAGCGTCGCGAGCAGCTGCGGCCCGATCTCACCCTCGACCCGGTATGCGCCCGGCGCGTCCTCATGCGCCGAGCTGCCCACGGGCAGAGCGGTGAGCAGGCCGACCAGGTCGAGGCCGGCGGGTCCGTGGAACCGGACCACGGTCTCGTCGAGCGAGGTCAGGTCGGCCGGCGCGCCGGCGGTCACGACCTTGCCGTGGTCGACGATGACGACGTGGTCGGCCAGCCGCTCGGCCTCATCCATCGAGTGCGTGGTCAGCAGCACGGTCGTGCCGTCCGCCCGCAGCTGCCGGACCAGGTCCCACGTGGCGTGCCGGGCCTGCGGGTCGAGGCCGGTGGTCGGCTCGTCGAGGACGACCAGCTCCGGGCGGCCGATCACCGCGAGCGCGACCCCGAGCCGCTGCTGCTGCCCACCCGACAGCCTGCGGTATGCGGTCCGCGCGCTCGCGGTCAGCCCCAGCCGGTCCATCAGGGCGGCCGGGTCGAGCGGATGCGCATACAGCCGGGCGACGTGTCGGACCATCTCCTCGACCTTTGCGGCTGGGTACACGCCGCCGCGCTGGAGCATCACGCCGACCCGCGGACGCAGCGCCGCGCCGTCGCGCGCCGGGTCCAGGCCGAGGACCCGGACGCTGCCGCTGTCCGCCCGGCGGAAGCCCTCGACGATTTCGAGGGTTGTGGTCTTGCCGGCGCCGTTCGGGCCGAGCACCGCGGTGACCGCGCCGGTCTCGGCGCGCAGGCTCAGGTCGTCGACCGCGACGAGGGCCCCGTATCGCTTGACGAGGCCCCGCACCTCCACAGCTGGCCCCGTCACGAGGCCTGATCCTAGGTTCACCCCTTGATCACCATCTCCCGAGCAAAATCGCGCGTTGGCGCATATATTACAACTTCGTGCGGTCGATCGTGACCAGCTGATGTTGATGCCGCCGTCGGTGGCGGAGTGGTTGCCGGAGGATCATCTGGCGTGGTTCGTGCTCGACGTGGTCGACGAGTTGGACCTGTCGGCGTTCCTCGCCGGCTACCGCGTCGACGGTCGTGGCGGAGCGGCCTATCACCCGGCGATGATGCTGGCGTTGCTGGTGTACGCCTACTCGATCGGGGAGCGTTCCAGCCGCCGCATCGAGCGGCGCTGCGTCGAGGATGTGGCGTTCCGGGTGGTGGCCGCCAACCAGCGACCGGACCACGCCACGATCGCCCGGTTCCGCGCCGCCCACAACGAGGCAGTGGCGGGACTGTTCGGCCAGGTGCTGGCGCTGTGCGCCCGTGCCGGGGTGCTGCGTCCGGGCCTGGTGGCGATCGACGGCACGAAGCTGGCGGCGAACGCGTCGCGGGACGCCAACCGCACGGCGGCCCAGCTCGCCGAGCAGATCGTGGCCGAGGCCGCCGAGGTGGATGCCGCCGAGGACGCTGCGGCGAACGCAGGCGGTCGCCGAGGCCGGCGAGCTGTCCCGAGGAGTTGCGCTCCCGCGGTGGACGACGTCGAACCCGTCTGCGAGAGCTGCTCGACTGAGCTCGAGTCGGAGGCCGAGCGACAAGTCCTATGAGGCGCACATGGCTCGGCGGGCCGAGATCGAAGCGGCGACCGGCCGACCGATCCGGGGCCGCCGTCCGACACCTGACTCGGCGAACGCACAAGTCACGAGCCGTGGCCAATATGACCGATCCGGACAGCCGACTGTTGAAGACCCGATCCGGCTACGTGCAGGGCTACAACGCGCAGGCAGTGGCCACCGAAGACCAGTTCGTGGTCGCTGCCGAAGCGACCAACCAGTCCCATGACGCGCCATCGTTCGCGCCGATGATCACCGCCACGAAACGCAACCTGCGCCGCGCCGGCGAGAACCGGCGTGTCCGACGGGTCGTTGCTGATGCCGGCTACTGGAGCGACGACAACGTCAACCTCGCCGGCGTCGAGTCGATCATCGCCCCGGGCAAGGCCCGCAAGCTGAACCAGATCGCCGACGCCGACCACGAACGCTCAGCCGTGCTCGCCGGTGTCGAAGCCGGTGAGATCGACAAGCCGACGGCCGCCGCCCAGCTCGGCGTCACCCGCACCCGTGTCAATCAGTTGCTGCGTCGACGACGCACCGGTGTTGCCGAGTCACTGACCACCACGATGATCGCCACAGCTCGACACCCCGCGAGGCAAGCGGCTCTACAAGAAACGGGCGGCGACGATCGAGCCCGTCTTCGCCCAGATCAAGCACAACCGCCGCATCCGCACCCTCTCCCGTCGAGGCCTCGCCGCCGCCGACAGCGAGTGGAAGCTGATCTGCGCCACACACAACCTGCTCAAGCTCTACCTTGATCACCATCTCCCGAGCAAAATCGCGCGTTGGCGCACGATTTCGCTCGAGAAACCATGATCTTGGTAGTGAGACGCCCGCGGTGTTGGCGATCCAGGCCCGAATAACGCAAGATAGATGTTGTGAAAATCCAGGTCGAGCGAGACACCCGGTCGCGGGTGACGCGCAGCCTGCTCGAGGACGGTCCGGCCACGGCCGCGGTCCTCGCCGGACGACTGCGTCTCACCTCGGCGGCGGTGCGCCGCCACCTCGACGCGCTCGTCCTGGACGGCGAGGTCGAGGCGCGAGAGCGCCCGCCGTACGGTCCGGCCGGCTCACGCGGCCGGGGTCGACCAGCCAAGGTCTTCGCCCTGACCGAGACCGGCCGGGCTGCGTTCCCGCAGGCCTACGACGACCTCGCCGTCCAGGCGATGCGACAGCTCGCAGTGGTCGGCGGCCAGGACGCCGTCATGGAGTTCGCGCGCAGCCGGCTGTCCGACCTCGAGCAGCGGTATCAGCCCGCGATGGCGGCGGCCGCGCCGCAGGACAAGGCGCGTACGCTCGCGCAGGCACTGTCGGTCGACGGCTTTGCCGCCGCCGTCGATCGCGCGCCGTGGGGGAACGGGCAGCAGCTGTGCCAGCACCACTGCCCGGTTGCGCACGTCGCCGCCGAGTTCCCCGAGCTGTGCGAGGCGGAGACCGAGGTGTTCGCCCGACTGCTCGGCACGCACGTTCAGCGGCTGGCCACCATCGGCCACGGCGACCACGTCTGCACCACGTACATCCCCGAGCACAGCACGCAGCACCTGCCCAGCACAGCCCCGAACTCCGAGAAGGGACCACCCCGTGACCGACACGATCGGCATCCCCGAGGCGACCCAGCGCGAGATCGAGGGCCTCGGCCGCTACAAGTTCGGCTGGGCCGACGCGGACGATGCCGGCGCCCTCGCCCAGCGCGGGCTGTCGGAGGCCGTGGTGCGCAACATCTCGGCGCTGAAGTCCGAACCCGAGTGGATGCTCAAGATGCGGCTCAAGGGCCTGCGGCTGTTCGACAAGAAGCCGATGCCCGTCTGGGGAGCAGACCTGTCCGGCATCGACTTCGACAACATCAAGTACTTCGTGCGCTCAACAGAGAAGCAGGCCGCCTCCTGGGAGGACCTGCCGGACGACATCAAGAACACCTACGACCGGCTCGGCATCCCCGAGGCGGAGAAGCAGCGGCTGGTCGCCGGCGTCGCGGCACAATATGAGTCAGAAGTTGTATACCACGCAATTCGGGCAGATCTGGAGGAAGAGGGCGTCATCTTCCTCGACACCGACTCGGGCTGCGCGAGCACCCGGAGCTGTTCCAGGAGTACTTCGGCACGGTGATCCCGCCTGGCGACAACAAGTTCGCCTCACTGAACACGGCCGTGTGGTCGGGCGGCTCGTTCATCTACGTGCCGCCGGGAGTGCACGTCGAAATCCCGCTGCAGGCCTACTTCCGGATCAACACCGAGAACATGGGCCAGTTCGAGCGGACGCTGATCATCGCCGACGAGGGCTCGTACGTGCACTACGTCGAGGGCTGCACGGCGCCGATCTACTCCTCCGACTCGCTGCACTCCGCGGTGGTCGAGATCGTGGTGAAGAAGGACGCGCGCGTCCGGTACACAACGATCCAGAACTGGTCGAACAACGTCTACAACCTGGTCACCAAGCGGGCAGTGGCGCAGGAGGGCGCCACCATGGAGTGGATCGACGGCAACCTCGGCTCCAAGGTCACGATGAAGTACCCGTCCGTCTACCTGATGGGGGAGCGGGCCAAGGGCGAGACGTTGTCGGTCGCGTTCGCGGGGGAGGGTCAGCACCAGGACGCCGGCTCGAAGATGGTGCACTGCGCGCCGAACACCTCCTCGACGATCGTGTCGAAGTCGGTGGCTCGCGGCGGCGGCCGCACGTCCTACCGCGGCCTGGTCCAGGTGCAGGAGGGCGCATACGGCTCGAAGTCGAACGTGCGCTGCGACGCGCTGCTCGTCGACACGATCAGCCGCTCCGACACCTACCCCTACAACGACATCCGCGAGGACGACGTCCAGCTCGGCCACGAGGCGACGGTCTCGAAGGTCAGCGACGACCAGCTCTTCTACCTGATGAGCCGTGGCATGTCCGAGGAGGAGGCCATGGCGATGATCGTGCGCGGCTTCATCGAGCCGATCGCGCGTGAGCTGCCGATGGAGTATGCGCTCGAGCTGAACCGGCTCATCGAGATGCAGATGGAAGGGGCCGTGGGCTGACCGATGGGCATCTCTCACAACGCGGTCACCGAGCGCGGGGAGCGGGTCACGTCCTTCGACGTCGCCGACTTCCCGATGCCGCACGGTCGCGAGGAGGAGTGGCGCTTCACGCCGCTCGAGCGGCTCAAGGCGGTGCTCGACGACGCGCCGTCCGCCGCGCACCTGACCTGGGACACCACGCTGCCCGACGGCGTCGAACTGACCGAGCTCTCGGCGGCCGACGCGCGCGAGCGCACCGTCTCGGCACCGGTTGACCGGCCATCGGCGCTCGCGGTCGCGCACTCCGGCGGGGCCGTGCTCCTGCGGGTGCCGGCCGAGCTCGAGCTGGCCGAGCCGATCGTGCTGCGGCTGCACGGCGGCGCACGCGACGACGTCGTATGGGGGCACGTGCTGGTCGAGGTCGGCCACCACGCCAAAGCCACGCTGGTCATCGAGCACACCGGCAGCGCGCAGTATGCGGCCCAGGTGTCGCTGCGGGTCGACGACGCAGCCCGGCTCGACTACGTCAGCGTGCAGACCTGGGCGGACGACGCCGTCCACGTCGGGCACACCGCGGCGCGGCTCGGTCGGGATGCCGCGTTGCGCTCGTTCGTCGTCACACTCGGCGGCGAGACGGTGCGGCTGGAGCAGACCGTCGACTTCGAAGGCCCCGGCGGCGACGCCGACCTGCTCGGCATCTACTTCGCCGACGCGCACCAGCATCTCGAGCACCGGCTGTTCGCCGACCACTCCGTGCCGCGCTGCAAGTCGCGGGTCACCTACAAGGGCGCGCTGCAGGGCGAGGGGGCGCATACGGTCTGGATCGGCGACGTGCTCATCCGCGCCGCCGCCGAAGGCACCGACACCTACGAGGTCAACCGCAACCTGGTGCTCACCGACGGCGCGCGCGCCGACTCGGTGCCGAACCTCGAGATCGAGACCGGCGAGATCATCGGCGCCGGGCACGCCAGCGCGACCGGAAGGTTCGATGACGAGCAGCTGTTCTATCTGCAGTCGCGCGGCATCCCGGAGGACGAGGCCCGCCGGCTCGTGGTCCGCGGTTTCTTCGCCGACCTGGTGCAGCGGATCGGCATCCCGGACTTGGAGAACCGATTGATCGACGCGATCGAGCGTGAGCTGGCGGTGACGCGGGCGTGAGCTACGAGAAGGCCTGCTCGCTCGCGGACCTGCCCGAGGTCGGGGCGATCCGCGTGCTGGTCGACGGGGTCGCGATCGCGGTGACCCGCAGCTCCGACGGTGAGGTGCACGCCATCCGCGACGTGTGCTCGCACGCCGACGTGCCGCTGTCCGAGGGCGAGGTCGACGACCACACCCTCGAGTGCTGGCTGCACGGCTCGCGCTTCGACCTGCGCACCGGCAAGCCCACCGGCCTGCCGGCGACCCAGCCCGTCCCCGTCTACCCCGTCCGCGTCGACGGCGACGACGTCCACGTCGACGTCACCGCCGACTCACTCACGCACTGAAAGGTTCATGTTGAGCACCCTCGAGATCCGCGACCTGCACGTTGCCGTCGACACCGGCGACGCCGACGGTGGTGTGCGGGAGATCCTGCGCGGCGTCGACCTCACCGTGCGGCAGGGCGAGACGCACGCACTCATGGGTCCCAACGGCTCCGGCAAGTCCACGCTTGCGTACTCGGTCGCCGGTCACCCGAAGTACCGCGTCACCCAGGGCAGCGTGACTCTGGACGGCGAGAACGTGCTCGCGATGAGCGTCGACCAGCGGGCCCGTGCCGGGCTGTTCCTCGCGATGCAGTACCCGGTCGAGGTGCCCGGCGTCTCGGTGTCGAACTTCCTGCGCACTGCGGCCACCGCGATCCGCGGCGAGGCGCCGAAGCTACGGGAGTGGGTCAAGGAGGTCCGCACCGCGATGAGCGAGCTGCAGATCGACTCGACCTTCGCTGAGCGAAACGTGAATGAGGGCTTCTCCGGCGGGGAGAAGAAGCGGCACGAGATCCTGCAGCTCGAGCTGCTCATGCCCCGGATGGCGATCCTCGACGAGACCGACTCTGGCCTCGATATCGACGCCCTGCGCGTCGTGTCGGAGGGCGTCAACCGGGTCCGCGCCACCGGCGAGGTCGGCGTGCTGCTCATCACGCACTACACCCGCATCCTGCGCTACATCCACCCCGACTTCGTGCACGTCTTCATCGACGGCCGGATCGTCGAGGAGGGCGGGCCCGAGCTCGCCGACCGGCTGGAGTCCGAGGGGTACGAGCGCTACGCGAAGGCAGGCGCCGAGACGTCATGACCGCTCCCGCCCTGACGCTGGCCACGCCGCTCGACGCCGAGCGGCTCAAGGCCGACTTCCCGATCCTGTCGCGCACGGTGCGCGGCGATCGGCCGCTGGTCTATCTGGACAGCGGTGCCACGTCGCAGAAGCCGCGCCAGGTGCTCGACGCCGAGCGGGCCTTCTACGAGCAGCACTACGCGGCCGTCCACCGCGGGGCGCACCAGCTCGCTGAGGAGGCGACGGACGCATACGAGGCGGCCCGGGCGCGGATCGCGGCGTTCATCGGCGTCCCCGCCGACGAGATCGTCTTCACCAAGAACGCGACCGAGGGACTCAACCTCATCGCGTATGCGATGAGCAACGCGGCGACCGCCGGCGAGGAAGCGGCCCGGTTCCGGGTCGGCCCCGGCGACTCCGTGGTCGTCACCGAGATGGAGCACCACGCGAACCTGGTTCCGTGGCAGGAGCTGTGTCGTCGCACCGGGGCGACGCTGCGTTGGTTCGGCGTGACCGACGACGGTCGGCTCGACCTGTCCGACCTGCACACCGTCATCGACGAGACCACGAAGGTCGTCGCGGTGGCGCACCAGTCCAACGTGCTCGGCACGATCAACCCGCTCGACTTGCTGGTCGCCCGCGCCCGCGAGGTCGGCGCGCTCAGCGTGCTCGACGCCTGCCAGTCCGTGCCGCACATGCCGGTGACGGTGGGTGCGCTTGGCGTCGACTTCCTGGTGTTCTCCGGGCACAAGATGCTCGGCCCGACCGGCATCGGGGTGCTCTGGGGTCGGCGCGAGCTGCTCGAGGCGATGCCGCCGTTCATCACCGGCGGGTCGATGATCGAGATGGTCTACCTCGACCACGCCACGTATGCGCCGCCGCCGCAGCGCTTCGAGGCCGGTACCCCGATGGTCGCGCAGGCCGTCGGTCTGGCGGCGGCCGTCGACTACCTGTCCGCCGTGGGCATGACCGCGGTGCATGAGCACGAGCACGTGCTGACCGTCGCGACCCTCGACGCGCTGTCGGAGATCCAGGGCGTGCGGATCATTGGGCCGGCCGACGGGCAGATGCGTGGCGGAGCGGTTTCTTTCGTGGTCGACGGCATCCACCCGCACGACGTGGGCCAGGTGCTGGACGACCAGGGCATCGCGGTCCGGGTCGGGCATCACTGTGCGTGGCCGCTGATGCGTCGCTTCCAGGTGCCGGCTACCACCCGCGCCACGTTCTACCTGTACAACACGGCGTCGGATGTCGAAGCACTTGCCGCCGGCGTGCGGTACGCGCAGCGGTTCTTCGGGGTCGCGTGATGCAACTCCAGTCGATGTACCAGGAAATTATCCTGGACCACTACCGCAGCCCGCACCGGCGTGGGCTGCGCGAGCCGTACGACGTCGAGGTGCACCACGTCAACCCGACCTGCGGCGACGAGGTGACCTTGCGGGTGCGCATCGTGGATGACCTTGTGGTCGACGTCTCCCACGAAGGCGTCGGGTGTTCGATCAGCCAAGCGTCGACGTCGGTGATGACCGACCTGGTCGTCGACAAGCCGCTGGGGGAGGCGCTCAAGACCGGCGAGGTGTTCCGCGAACTGATGCAGTCCCGCGGTTCGGTGGAACCGGATGAGGACGTGCTCGAGGATGCCGTGGCGTTCGCCGGCGTTTCGAAGTTCCCGGCCCGCGTGAAGTGTGCGCTGCTGGGGTGGATGGCGTTCAAGGACGCGGCGGCTCGCGCTGCCGACGGCAGCAGATCGACAGAGCCAGTCGACCTTTCTTCCGATCATGAGGGACAGCCATGAGTGACACGACCGTCATCGACGACGTGACCGAGGCGATGCGCGACGTTGTCGACCCGGAGCTCGGGATCAACGTGGTCGACCTCGGCCTGGTGTACGGCATCCACGTCGACGACGACCGCAAGGTCACTCTCGACATGACGTTGACCTCGGCGGCCTGTCCGCTCACCGACGTGATCGAAGACCAGACCAACGTCGCCCTGAAGGACTACGCCTCCGAGATCCGGATCAACTGGGTCTGGATGCCGCCGTGGGGCCCGGACAAGATCACCGACGATGGCCGCGAGCAGCTGCGCGCCCTCGGCTTCAACGTCTGATCAGGCGCGGCCGGCGTTAGTGCGGCAGACGTAGACCGAGTCCAGCGGGTCGCCCGGCGCATCCCACACGGTGACGTCGACGAAGCCGGCGTCCGCGAGCATCTGCCGGGCCAACTGCTCGCCCCACGCCGTCCCGAGCCCCGCGCCGCCCGCGGACAGCGACACCGTCATGCAGTACAGCGTGCTGACGCTGTACAGCAGCGGCGCCAACGGGTTGCCGATGTTGTCCTCGACGTTGCTCGACGCCTTCGGGTCGACCATCACGAACCAGCCGCCGGGCACCAGCGCGTCCTGCACTCGGCGGAGCACACCCGCCGGGTCGGCCAGGTCGTGGATGGCGTCGAAGGCGAACACCGCGCCGTAGCCCGGCTCCACCGGCAGCTCGGCGACGTCGAGCACGTCGAAGGTCGCGTTCGTCAGGCCGTATGCGGCCGCCTCCTCGCGCGCGCGGGCGATGGCATCCTCGGACTGGTCGTAGCCCACGAACTGCGACGCCGGGTACGCCGCAGCCATCAGGTTGACGCAGTGCCCCGTGCCGCACCCGATGTCCGCTACCCGGATGCCCGCGGCCAAGCGCGTAGGCAGGTCGCCGGTCAGCGGGAGGAAGCCGTCGATCAGCAGCTCGTCGTACATGCCCCGGCCGAGCGCGTCCATCACCGATGTGAACTCCGGGCGGTATGCGGCGTACGGCACGCCCCCGCCTTCGCGAAACGCGCGCGCCACCGCGGCCACGTGCGGCGCGAGCAACGTGCAGATCTGGCTGACTGGGGCGAGGTTCGCGGCGCCGGTCCCGGTCAGGCAGGCGGCATACTCGGCTGGCAGCCGGTACCGCCGGGTGGCGGCGTCGTAGTCGAGGATCTCGCCGGTCGCCAGCGCCGCTGCCCACTCGCGCACGTAGCGTTCCTGCAGGCCGGCGCGGGCCGCGAGCTCCTCCGATGTCGCCGGGCCGACGGCGGCGGCCTCGAGCAGGCCGGTGCGGTGGCCGATGTCCACCATGTACGTGAGCAGGCCCGAGGTGTAGAGGCCGAACAGCCGGCCGGCGGCCTGCTCGATCTGCTGCTCGTCCACCCGGTCGAGTGTCTCGGTCATCGTGCGCATCCCTTCGACGGCGTTGCGCTCGACGCTAGGGATGACCGAGCCACGACGACGTCGGGGAGAACACCCAACCTGTCGTGCTAGGGCCGCGGGATGCCCCGCACGGCGACCAGGCCGTGCTCGAAGGCATACGCCGTCGCGGCAGTGCGCGAGGTCAGCCCCAGCTTCACGAAGATGTTCGATAGGTGACGCTCGACGGTCTTCTCGCTGAGCACCAGCGCCTCGGCCACCTCCCGGTTGCTCCGGCCTTCGGCAATCAGCACCAGCACCTCCGCCTGGCGGGGAGTGAGCCCGTCCGGCAGCGCCGGGCGGCTGCGCAGCCGCGAGACCGCGGCCGCGTCGAGGGCGGCTCCCAGCTGAGCGAACGTGTCCTCGGCGGCGTCCAGCTCCAACTCCGCCGCGTCCTCGTCACCGAGCCCGCGGTACGCGCGGGCGAGCAGCAGTCGGGTGCGGGCCACGTCATACGGCGCGGCCAGCTCGCTCCACAGTCCGCACGCGACTCGAAGCACGCGCAGCGCCGCCGCGTCGTTCCCCTGCGCGAGCAGCAACGCGCCGCGCGCCTGCTCGGCTGCGGCGACCAGACCAGGACCGGCGAACGTCGCCGCGGCCGCATCGAGTTCGACACTGGCTGCCTGCGCGGTCGCCACATCCGCGTTCGCGAGCGCGATCTCCACCTGCGCGCGCCCAAAGCCGCACCCGGTTCAGCGGTCCGCGGGACTCGGCCGCAAGCGCCGCCTGGATCGAGGTGGCGGCCGCCGCGACCTGCCCGCGCGCGAGGTGGAGCAGTGCCCGGCCGGGCTGCGGGTCCCGGCCCAGTCGATGCGACCGGTCGTATGCCTCGTCGGCCGCGGTGAGGTCGCCGCGCAGCCGGTGGAGGTCGCCCAGCGTGTACCAGCCTTCGGCGGCCGGTGCGAGATACACCGCGGCCATTTCCGCGCTGGCGAGTCGCGCTTCCCGCTCCGCGCCCGCCCAGTCGCCCTCAACCTGCATGAGCTGCGCGCGATGGACCCGGCAGATGCCGCCGAAAACCACCGGTACTGGCAGCCGCGGCCAGCCAACGTTCGAGCGCAGCCGTCCACTCCCGCGCCCGTCGGAGGTCACCCAGCTCCCAGCAGGCCGCGACCAGGTGGCAGTAGATGTTGCCGGTGAACGCGGGCGGCAGCTCGTCGGAGAGCGCCGCGAGCATCGCCTCGTCCAGCAACTGCGTGCCCTGAGGGGTCTGTCCCGCGCGGACCCTGGCTCGACCCTCCATGAGAACGCCGACCGCAACCAGCACCGGATCCTGGTGTCGGCGGCCCAGGTCCTGCAGCTCTGCGCGCACCCTCGATCGCCGGCTCGAGGTCGGGCCGATCCAGCGCGCCCTCGACCTCCCCGTAGAGCAGGTAGCCGTGCTCCGCGCACTCGGGCTCGTCGGCGAGCAGTCGCTGCGCGCGGCTCATCCAGCCCGACCCCAGCGTCTCGTCCCCGCGCAGGAACAAGGGTCACCGCCGCGCCGCCCGCCGACATCGCGGCCTTGCGTGGCTCGTTCTGCCGAACGTGAAGCCGGTAGGCCTGTTCGTATGCGGCGACCGACTCGTCGCCCAAGCCGAGCCACCAGGCACAGTCGCCGAGCGCGTCCAGGTCGTCCGCGTCGAGCGCCGTACCCGCTGTCGCGGGCATGAACGAAGCCGGCCCGCGCCACCACCCAGTCCCGCCGCGCATACGCATCGTGCGCGGCCTGCACGCTGGGCTCAACCATCAGGGCTAGTTGGCGAAGGTGTCGCAGCGGGCCACATCGCCCGACTGCAGACCGGTCCTGAACCACTGCTGCCGCTGGTCGGCCGAGCCATGCGTGAACGACTCCGGGTTGACCTGGGCGCCGGACGCCGCCTGGATCCGGTCGTCGCCGACCGCGGCCGCCGCGTTCATCGCCTCGGCCACGTCGGCTTCGGTCAGCACGATGCCCTCGCCCTCGTTGGCGTCGGCGAGCGCGGACCACACCCCGGCCATACAGTCCGCCTGCAGCTCGAGCCGGACCGACAGGTCGTTGCGCTGCGCTGGGTTCTGCTGCTGCTGCTGCCGCACCTGCGGCTCGATGCCGAGCACGGTCTGCAGATGATGCCCAGCCTCGTGCGCCAGGATGTATGCCTGCGCGAACTCGCCGGGTGCGCCGAACTGCGACTGCAGCTGGTCCAGGAAGTCCAGGTCGAGGTAGATCCCCTCGTCCCCCGGGCAGTAGAACGGTCCGACCTGCGAGGAGGCCGGCGACCACAGGCGGTCTGCACACCGCCGCTGAAGAACACCAACGACGGCCGGCGGTACTCGAGGTCGCGGGCCGACAGCTCTTCGTTCCAGGTGTCGTTGATGATCTGGTAGGTCTTGATCAGCCGGCAGTCGGTGAACTCGTCCAGTGCCCCCTCCTGGTTGCAGCGCTCAGCCAGCTGCGCGGTGTCCTCTCCCGATCCGGTGGTGCCGGTGTCGACGCCGCCGAGATCGAGGGCCCCCAGCCCCGCGCCGCCGCCACCCCCGCCGCCGAGGACGCCGGTGCCGAACAGCAGCGCCACGATGACTGCGATCAGACCGCCACCGCCGCCGATGGCCATGCCCCGGCCGCCGCGCACGCCCCCGCCGCCCGGTGTCCCGCGTCGGTCCTGAACACCGCTGACGTCGACGGAATCGTCGTCGAACTCCATGAGTAATCGCCTCCTCACGGGTCGCCTAGACTCTCCCACCGATCCCCATCTCGCGCGCCCGCAACCGCGCGCCCCCAGGAGAACCTTTCGTGATCACCGCGACCGACGTGGAGCTGCGCGCGGGCTCACGCATCCTGTTGGCGGGGGCCACGCTGAGGGTCGCGCCAGGCGACCGGATCGGGCTGGTCGGCCGCAATGGCGCAGGCAAGACGACCCTGACCAAGGTGCTCAGCGGCGAGGCGCTGCCCGCATCGGGCAGCGTGCAGCGCATCGGCAGCGTCGGATACCTCCCGCAGGACCCGCGCACCGGCGACCTCGACGTCCTTGCCCGGGACCGGATCCTGTCCGCCCGCGGGCTCGACGACGTCGGCCGGCGGATGAAGGAGACCCAGGGCCGGATGGCCAGCGCCGACGAGGACACCGCGGCGTCGGCGATGCGCTCGTACGCCCGCGCCGAGGAGGAGTTCCTCAGCCGGGGCGGGTATGCCGCCGAGTCCGAGGCGGAGTCGTTGGCCTCCAGCCTGGGCCTGCCGGCGCGCGTGCTGGAGCAGCCGATCCGGACGCTCTCCGGTGGTCAGCGCCGGCGCGTCGAGCTGGCCCGAATCCTGTTCGGCGGTGCGGAGACGTTGCTGCTCGACGAGCCCACGAACCATCTCGACGCCGACTCGATCGTCTGGCTGCGCGGGTTCCTGGCCACGCACAAGGGCGGCCTGGTCGTCATCAGCCACGACGTCGCCCTGCTCGAGACGACGGTCAACCGGGTGATGCACCTCGACGCCAACCGAGCTGTCCTCGACGTCTACAACGTCGGCTGGGCCGCATACCTGCAGCAACGCGAGGTCGACGAACGCCGCCGGCACCGCGAACGGGCGAACGCCGAGAAGAAGGCCGAGGCGCTGAAGGCGCAGGCCGACCGGATGCGCTACAAGGCGACGAAGGCGACCGCGGCCCAGAACATGGAGCGGCGCGCCCAGCGGCTGCTGGCCGGGCTGTCCGAGCAGCGCCGGTCGGACCGGGTCGCCCGGCTGCGCTTCCCCGAGCCGAGCCCGTGCGGCAAGACGCCGCTGCGCGCGACCGGGCTGTCCAAGTCCTACGGCTCGCTCGAGGTGTTCACCGACGTGGACCTCGCGATCGACCGCGGGTCCAGGGTCGTGGTGCTCGGCCTCAACGGCGCCGGCAAGACCACGTTGCTCCGGCTGCTCGGCGGCATCGAGCCGGCGGACACCGGGACGGTCGAGCCCGGTCACGGGCTCAAGCTCGGCTACTACGCCCAGGAGCACGAGACGCTGGACCCGCAGCGCACGCGTCCTGGAGAACATGCGCACCGCCGCGCCGGATGCCGCGGACGTCGAGCTGCGCCGGATCCTCGGCAGCTTCCTGTTCAGCGGCGACGACGTCGACAAGCCGGCTCGGGTGCTGTCCGGCGGGGAGAAGACGCGGCTCGCGCTCGCCACGCTGGTCGTGTCCAGCGCCAACGTGCTGCTGCTCGACGAGCCGACGAACAACCTCGACCCGGCCAGTCGAGCTGAGGTGCTCGGGGCCCTGCACGGGTACCGCGGGGCGGTCGTGCTGGTGACCCATGACGAGGGCGCGGTCGAGGCGCTCAACCCGGAGCGCGTGGTGCTGCTGCCGGATGGCGTGGAGGACCTGTGGGGCGCCGACTACCTGGACCTGGTCGCGCTGGCTTGATCTGCCGGATCAGTGGCATAACCGCCGCGAGTGCGTGATCATGCAAGTGGCAGCAGACACTCGGAGGAGGCAGGCGTGGCCGACCTGACGAAGGGCCGCCGGGTGACCGGCACCGAACGAGACAAGCTCGCCGGGGACCTCAAGAAGAAGTACGAAGGCGGCACGAGCATTCGCGCATTGGCGGAGTCGACCGGACGTTCCTACGGCTTCGTCCATCGCATCCTGACCGAGTCGGGAACGACCCTGCGCGGGCGGGGCGGGGCGACCCGCGGCAAGAAGAAGTGACGCCCTGAGCGATCCCGCCGCGGCGCCCGCCGACGGCGGCGTCCGGCTGGCGTCCGCCGACGACCGCCCCGACGTCGCGCACGTCCTCCTCGACCGACCGGACAAACGCAACGCGCAGACCCCGGCGACCTGGCGCGCCCTCGCCGCGATCGGTGACTCGCTGGGGAGCAGCGTGCGCGCGGTCGTCGTCGCCGGTGCCGGCCAGTCCTTCAGCGCCGGCCTCGACCGGCGGATGTTCAGCCCCGAGGGAGTCCCGGGCGAGCCCGGACTGGTCGCGATGGCCGCGCTCTCGCCGGCCGACCTCGATGCGGCCATCGCCGAGTTCCAGCGCGGCTTCTCGCTGGCTCAGCGACGGTCCGTTCATCTCGGTCGCGGCCGTGCAGGGGCATGCGGTCGGTGCCGGCTTCCAGCTGGCGCTGGCCTGCGACCTGATGGTGGTCGCCGACGACGCGCAGCTGTCGATGCGCGAGACCTCGCTCGGGCTGGTGCCGGACCTCACCGGCACGCATCGACTGGTTTCGCGGGTGGGGGAGTCGCGCGCTCTCGAGATCTGCGCCAGCGGCCGGTGGGTCGGCGCCGACGAGGCGGTTCGGCTCGGCATCGCGGTGTCCGTATGCGGCCGCGACGACCTGGCCTCGACCGTCGACCAGCTGCTGGCGCCGATCTTGGCCGCACCACCGGCGGCCGTCGTTGCCCTCAAGGGCCTGCTGCGCGGCGCCGGCATACGAACACCGGAAGAGCAGCGCGCCGCCGAGCGAGCCGCGCAGGTGCTGCGGCTGAAGGACCTCGCCGGAACAACCTGACCGGTTTGTCGGTTGTCGGGGGTACGTTCCTGCGTGAGTTTCTGCATGATCACGACCAAAGGTGGTGACCCCACCCCCCGTGATCATGCACAAAGTCGGCAGTTGATCCAGGGCTCTGAGTAGGTGAGGTGCGGGTGAGCGGTCACAATCCGTGGCACACCCTCGCGTCGTACCGCCGGGACGAGTCGGTGACCGAAACCAAGCTGGCACCCGGGACGTTGCGCCGCATCTGGTCGTTCGCGCGCCCGTACAAGCCGCAGATCGCGGCCTTCCTGGTGCTCGTGGTCATCTCGGCGGTCACGGTCGTGGCCACGCCGCTGCTGTTCCAACGGATCATCGACGACGGCGTCGCGAAGCAGAACGGCCCACTGGTCACCAAGCTCGCGCTGATCGTGGCCGGCATCGCGTTGCTGGAGGCCGCTCTCGGTCTCGTGCAGCGGTGGTACTCCGCGCGCATCGGAGAGGGTCTGATCTATGACCTGCGATCACAGGTGTTCGGGCACGTGCAGCGGATGCCGATCGCGTTCTTCACCAGGACTCAGACCGGTGCGCTGATCTCCCGGCTCAACAGCGACGTCATCGGTGCGCAGCAGGCGTTCACCTCGACGCTGTCCGGCGTGGTGTCCAACCTGATCAGCCTGGTGTTGGTCCTGGTCGCGATGTTCGTGCTGTCGTGGCAGATCACGCTCGGCTCGCTCCTGCTGTTGCCGCTGTTCTTGTTGCCGGCCAAGTGGATCGGTCGCCGGCTTCAGGTGCTGGCCCGGGAGTCGATGGAGCTCAACGCCCAGATGTCGACGGTGATGACGGAGCGGTTCAACGTCTCCGGTGCACTGCTCGCCAAGCTGTTCGGCCGGCCGCCGGAGGAGGACGCGAACTTCGCCGGCCGAGCCGCTCGGGTGCGCGACATCGGCATCAAGATCGCCATGCAGAGCCGGGTGTTCTTCACCGCCCTGACCCTGGTCGCGGCGCTTGCGACCGCGCTGGTGTACGGCGTCGGCGGCAACCTCGCGGTCCAGGGCACGCTCACCGTCGGCACGCTGGTCGCGCTGGCTGGCTTGCTGTCCCGGCTGTACGGACCGCTGACGGCGCTGTCCAATGTGCGGGTCGACGTGATGACCGCGCTGGTGTCCTTCGAGCGGGTCTTCGAGGTGCTCGACCTGCCGCCGATGATCGCCGAGAAGCCGGACGCGGTGCAGCTGCATCGTGGCCCGATCGACATCGAGTTCGACGACGTGACGTTCCGCTACCCGACCGCAGGCGAGGTCTCGCTCGCCTCGCTCGAGAGCGTCGCTGTACTCGACACCGCCCCGACCGGCACGGTTCTCAACCACCTGTCGTTCGTCGCCGAGCCCGGCCAGATGGTGGCGCTGGTCGGACCGTCCGGCGCCGGCAAGACCACGATGACCGCGCTGGTGTCCCGGCTCTACGACGTGACCGGGGGAGCGGTGCGCCTGGCCGGTCACGACATCCGCGACCTCACGTTGCAGTCGCTGCACGACGTGGTCGGCGTCGTGACGCAGGACGCGCACATGTTCCACGAGACGATCCGGTCCAACCTGCTGTATGCGCGGCCGGACGCGACCGAGGCCGAGCTGCTGGCGGCCGTCCGAGACGCGCAGATCGGGGACCTCATCGACTCGTTGCCCGACGGCCTCGACACCGTCGTCGGTGACCGTGGCTACCGCCTCTCGGGCGGGGAGAAGCAGCGGCTGGCCATCGCCCGGCTGCTGCTCAAGGCACCCAGCGTCGTCGTGCTCGACGAAGCCACCGCGCACCTGGACTCCGAGTCCGAGGTCGCGGTGCAGCGCGCGCTCGCCCGGGCGCTCGAAGGCCGCACGTCGCTGGTCATCGCGCATCGGCTGTCCACGATCCGTGAGGCCGACCAGATCCTGGTGGTCGACGACGGGCGGATCGTCGAACGCGGCCAGCACGAGGACCTGCTGCTCCACGGCGGGTTGTATGCCGAGCTCTACCGGACCCAGTTCATGAGCCAGGACCGGCCGGTCGAAGTCTGATTGTCGAAGGCGCTAGGACTCCGACCGCCGCCGGATTCGGTCCGCGAGCACGCTCATCAGATTGATCGAGAAGTACGGGTGCTGCTGGACGAGGAAGAGGAACCGCCGCTCGTCCACGGGCACGACCTCGGTGTCGGACACGGCCGTCGCAGTGGCGCTGCGCACCTTGTGGTCGATCAACGCCATCTCACCGAAGATGTCGCCAGCTCCGATGCGGTTGACCACCGTGTCGTGCACGGTGATGGTCACCTCGCCGGACTTCACGAAGTAGAGGTGCTCGCCCAGTTCGCCTTCCTGGAAGATGGTTTGCCCGGCCGAGTAGGACACCGGGTCGGTTGAGTGTTCGATGAAGCCGAACTTCGTGTCCGTCATCCGCGCAGCATGGCAGGGCGCGGCCAGCGACGGTGTTCGTTCGCGGGGTCGCCACCGATGGTTCACGCACCGTTCAGCGCCCGCCCTGCCAACCCTCGGCAGAGCTAGGGTTCGACGGGTGACCGCCGGCACCGTCGCACAGTGGGTGGCGCGGGCGAGCCGGGTCTCCGTGCTCACCGGCGCAGGCATCTCGACCGAGTCCGGCATCCCCGACTTCCGCGGACCCAACGGTCTGTGGACGAAGAACCCTGCGGCGCAACGCATGTTCAGCATCGACGATTACGTCGCCGACCCGCAGCTGCGCATTCAGGCGTGGCGGGCCCGGCGGGAGCACGCGGCTTGGACGGCCGAGCCGAATCCCGCCCACCGGGCACTCGTCGACCTCGAACGGGCCGGTCGGCTCCGGGCGATCGTGACGCAGAACATCGACGGCCTGCACCAGCGCGCCGGCTCGTCGCCGGATCTCGTGCTCGAGATCCACGGCACCATCCACGAGGTGGTGTGCCTCGCGTGCGGTGACCGAACCAGCATGCGATCCGCGCTGCAGCGGGTCGCGGATGGCGAGCCCGACCCGCCCTGCCTCGTCTGCGGCGGCCTGCTCAAGTCGGCAACGATCGCCTTCGGGCAGAGCCTCGACGTCAGCGTGCACCGCGCGAGTGTGGCGGCGGCGCGCGACTGCGACGTCTTCCTTGCCGCCGGGACATCGCTGCAAGTGCAGCCGGCGGCCAGCTTGTGTGAGGTCGCCGTGGCGAACGGCGCCCGGCTGGTCATCTGCAACGCGGAGCCGACGCCGTACGACGATCTCGCGGATGCTGTGATCCGGGACCCGGTGGGTCAGGCGCTGCCGGAGCTGGTCTCCGCGTCCTGGAACTGAGCCTCGCGTCGCACCAGCACGACCACGCCGCCGATCGCCACGCAGGCGAAGAGCACCCACTGGACGGCATACCCCAGATGCGGGCCGGCGGACAGCGTCGGCTCCGCCGGCAGCGGCAGTGGGTCGGTCGATTCCGGCGCTTGCGAGACGAGCTCGCCGTACCCGTCGTAGACGGGGTAGCTCAGGTTCTCGCCGATGAGCTCCGGGTCGATGCGCAGCACGTGGCCGGCCGGCAGGTCGCCGGCCGACCTCGGGTCCTCGGCGGGTCGCAGCCGCGCCACAACGGTGACGTCGCCGGCGGTCGGTTCCGGCACGTCGGGCTGGGCCTCGGCGGTCGCACCGACGGGGACCCAGCCGCGTTCGACCAGCAGCGCGGGTCCGGCATCTGCGACCAATGGCGTGACCACCTGATAGCCGGGGCGGCCCTCCCGTGGACGGTTGCGCACCAGCACCTGGCCGTCGGCGTCCCACCGGCCCTCGACGGTGACCGGTCGCCACTCCACGTCCGCGCCGACCGATTCGCCCGGGGCGAGCACGTCGGTGACGGGGACCGCGGCGGCGTCGGCGTTGGCCTCGATGATGGCGTTGCGCGCTGCCCGCTCGTCGTGGCGACGATCCTGCCAGGCGGCGAGCTGCACGAAGGCGACCACGAGGACGACCACCAGCAGCAGGAAAGCGATCCATCGTGGGCGGCGCAGGAAGCCGTACACGCCGTCGACGCTACCCGCTGGCTTGCGCCAGGCAGGAGCCACAAAGAAGCGATGCCGGACGGCCACGGGGGAAGCCATCCGGCATCGCGTGCGGTGAGTATGCCATGGCCGTGGGCCGGCCGAGTACCGCTCGGGTGTCGCCACCCGCCAGCTGGGAAGTCAGGACCGCGGGGGCTCGAGCTCGGGTCGCGCAGCGTCACCAGTCGGATGCGGCGGGATCACCGGAGAGGCCACCGTCGTCTCCCGCCCGGCGTTCGCGAAGACCACGCTGATGTAGGGCAGGACGATGGCCAGCACCATGAACAGCCATCGCATCCACCCGGTGAACACGAGCACGGCGAGCACGAAGCAGACGGTGCGGATCCCCATCGACCACAGGTAGCGCTTCATCCGCTGGTTGACGTCCGCGGTGAGCGACGGCGCCGCCCCGGTGATCCGGTACACCGGTCCGCCTGGGCGATTCGTGCTCACGTGTCCACCGTACGTCCGCGGCACCGCGACGGCATCATGTGCGGCATGGCCAACCGGACGTACCGCCTGACCGAGATCGTCGGCACCTCGAGCACCAGCATCGACGACGCCGTGACCAACGGCATCGCGCGAGCCTCGGAGACGCTGCGTCACCTCGACTGGTTCGAGGTCAGCGAGATCCGCGGCCAGATCGTCGACGGCCGCGTCGAGCACTGGCAGGTCGGGATCAAGCTGGGCTTCCGACTCGAGGACTCCTAGTGGGTCGCGGAAACCGGGCGGCCCGAGGCACCTGCGGCGCGCCGTACGATCTCGGATGTGACCAGCAGACCCGCCGAGGCGCAGAACCTGCGCGACCTCGCGCGGCTGCGGCGCGTCCGTGACCGGATCGACCGGGAGTACGCGCAGCCGCTGGACGTCGAGGCCCTCGCCCGCGGCGCGCACATGTCGGCCGGGCACCTCAGCCGCGAGTTCCGGCTCGCCTACGGCGAGTCGCCGTACGGCTACCTGATGACCCGGCGCATCGAGCGCGCGATGGCGATGCTGCGTCGTGGCGACCTCAGCGTCACAGAGGTCTGTTTCGCCGTCGGCTGCTCGTCGCTGGGCACCTTCAGCACCCGCTTCACCGAGCTGGTCGGTATGCCGCCCAGCACCTACCGGCGCCGCGCGGCGGGGGCGACGGCGGGGATGCCGTCGTGCGTGGCGAAGCAGGTGACCAGACCGGTCAGGAATCGAGAAGCGCGGGTCGCGGAGCCGCACCTAGCGTGACCGCCATGGACATCACCATTCACTACACGTTCCTCCCGCACGACGACCCGGACGCCGCCCTGGCCTTCTATCGCGACACCCTCGGATTCGAGGTCCGCAACGACGTCGGGTACGGCGGGATGCGCTGGATCACGGTCGGCCCGCCAGACCAGCCCGGCACGTCCATCGTCCTGCATCCGCCGGCTGCTGATCCGGGCATCACCGACGACGAGCGCCGCACAATCGCCGAGATGATGGCCAAGGGAACCTACGCCAGCATCGTCCTGGCCACGAAGGACCTCGACGGCACCTTCGAGCGGGTGCAGGCCAGCGGCGCCGAGGTCGTCCAGGAGCCGACCGACCAGCCGTACGGAGTTCGCGACTGCGCCTTCCGCGACCCGGCCGGCAACCAGGTCCGCATCAACCAGCTGCTCTGAGCCGTCCACCCCGCGGTTCGAGCGCCTAGGTCCCCTCGCTGACCGTGCTCATGTTGAAGCCGTCGATCCGCACCGGCGGCATCGCCGCCCGGTTGAAGAAGTCCGCCCATTCGCGCGGCAGGCAGGGCCGGGTGACGCCGACCTCGTCGATCCGGCCGAGCAGGTCGACCGGGCTCTCGTTGAAGCGAAAGTTCGTGGTGGCGCCGACGACCTCGCCGCCGCGAACGACGTAGACCCCGTCCCGGGTCAGCCCGGTCAGCAGCAGGGTCTGCGGGTCGACCTCGCGGATGTACCACAAGCAGGTCAGCAGCAACCCGTCGTCGGTCGTGGCGACCAGATCCTGCAGTGAGCCGGCCGCGGCGCGGTCCTCCAAAATGAGGTTGTCCTGCGGTGGCTTCACGGGCAGCCCGGTGAGTCCCGCCGTGTGCCGGCTGCTGTACAGGTTCGCGAGCCGGCCGTCGTGCAGCCACTCGGTCGCGGCGACCGGCAGCCCGTTGTCGAACACGGATGCGGCCGACGACGACGTCGTGGTCGCCACGAACGGCTCGCACTCCAGCCCGGGGTATGCGGGGTCGGAGAACAGCCGCAGCGCCCGCGGGGTCAGGGTCTCGCCGACCCTGGTTCGACCGCCGGGCCGGCTGAACACCGTGCGGCCCTCGGCGGCATCCCGGGCGTCGGCCGTCCAGTACAGGTACACCATCAGGTCGGCCAGGGCGGACGCCGACAGCACCGTGGTGTGTCGGCCGGGCTCGACCTCCAGCCGCCGCGACTGCCAGGACAGCCGGGTGCGCACGTCCTCGTCCATCGCGACGACGTCCGTTCCATCGAAGTCGCGGCCACCGGCGCCGACCCAGGCCGACCGGCTGCGGGCGTCGCTCTTTCCGGTCAGCTCGAAGCGGGCGGTTGGCTGGGCATGTCGAAGCCGCAGGCCGGTGCTCGTGCCCAGGTAGGTCGTCACCAGGTCGTGCTCGGCATACCCGAACAGCTCGCGCTGCTCGCCGCGCGCCCTCCCGAAAGCCTCACCGAGGCCGAGGGCGATCGTCTTGAACACCGCCGCGCTGGTCACCTCGGGTGGCTCGTCCCAGTCGGGCGACACCGGGACGCCCTCGATCAGCGGGTTGGCGTCCTCCTCGATGCCGTTCTCGACCGCCGCGACTCGAGCGGCGGCGACCAGGTCCGCAACGGTGTCGACCGTCACGCCAGTGCGGGTGACGACACCGGCCGACGCCTGCTGCCCCTCGCCGACCACCGCCACGACCGTGACGTCGCGACCGGCCATGAACCCGTTGGTCGTCAACGTGTTGACGGCCCAGCGCAGGTTGACGCTGCTGGTCTCGTGCACGAGCACGATGCAGCCCTCGCTCGTCGATGCCGCGAGGCCGCGCTCGACGATCTCCTGCGCGGTCATCGCCCGCTCTCCTGCACGGTGTTGAGCACGTTGATCTGGCGGAACAGCGAGGTCGGGCAGCCGTGCGACACCGCCGCGACCTGCCCGGGCTGCGCCTTGCCGCAGTTGAACGCGCCACCGAGCACGTAGGTCTGCGGGCCGCCGACTGCCTCGAGTGAGTTCCAGAACTTCAGCGTGTTCGCCTGGTAGGCCGCGTCCTTCACCTGCCCGGCCAGCTGGCCGTCCTCGATGCGGTAGAACCGCTGGGCCGTGAACTGGAAGTTGAACCGCTGCATGTCGATCGACCAGCTCTTGTCGCCGACCACGAACAGTCCGCGGTCCACCCGCCCGATCAGCTCTTCGGTGCTCGGGCCGTCCTCCGCCGCCGCCAGGGACACGTTCGGCATCCGCTGCACGGGAACGTGCCCGGCGGAGTCCGCATACGCGCAGCCGTTGGAGCGGCCGAAGCCCTTGAGCGCCGCCATCCGGCGATCCAGCTGATAGCCGACCAAGGTGCCATCGCGCACCAGGTCCCATTGCTGGGCGGCGACGCCTTCGTCGTCGAACCCGACCGTCGCCAGGCCGTGCTCAACGATTCGGTCGCCGGTGACGGTCATCGCCTCCGAGCCGTAGCGCAGACTGCCGAGCTGGTCGAACGTCGCGAACGTGGTGCCCGCGTAGTTGGCCTCATACCCCAGTGCGCGGTCGAGCTCGGTGGCGTGCCCGACGGACTCGTGGATCGTGAGCCACAGGTTGCTCGGATGGATGACCAGGTCGTACGTGCCGGGCTCGACCGACGGGGCACGCAGCCGTTCGAGCAGCCGCTCGGGCAGCTCGGCGAGCTCGGTGTCCCAATCCCAGCCGCCGTGGCTGACACCGAGCACGTACTCCCAGCCGCGGCCGACCGGCGGCGCAACCGTGCGCATCGTCTCGAAGGCACCGGATTCCGGGTCGATCGCGACGGCGGTGACATCTGGGTGCAACCGGACCCGCTGCTGGGTCGTCGAGGAACCGGCCAGGTCGGCATAGAACTTCTGCTCCTTGACCGCCAGCATCGCGGCGTCCACGTGGTCGATTCCCTCGACGTCGAGCACGGCACGGCTGCGCGCACCCAGCAGCTCGACGATCTCGGTGTCGCCGACCGTGAACGGGTCGATGTCGTATGCGGACACCCAGGTGGCGTTGGCGTGCACCGGCTCGGGGGCCAGCTCGACCGGTTCGGAGTTCACCGGCCGGCTGACCCTCGCCAGCTCGACGGCCGAGCCCGCGGCCGCGACCGCCGCGTCGACGTCGAGGTCGACCCGAGCGGCGAACCCCCAGGTCCCGTCGACAACCACCCGGACCGACAGGCCCAGGTCGGTCGTGTCGTTCGCGCCCTCGAGGGCACCGTCGCGCATCCGAACCATCAGGCTGCGGCCGCGCTCGACTCGGACGTCGGCATGGCTGGCACCCAGCTCGCGCGCGCGGTCGAAAGCGGCGTCGGCCAGCGCGTGCAACGGCAGCGCGGTGAAGTCGTCGTCAACGTCGCGAGGCATCCTCGAACCCTAGGCGACCCATCCGTCGCCGGCTGCTAGCGTCGCCCGGCGTGACTCAACGTTCGGTGCTCGTGACCGGCGGGAACCGCGGAATCGGGCTGGCGATCGCCCGCCGGCTCAGCGACGACGGCCACCATGTGACGGTGGCATCTCGGTCCGGCGCCGCACCCGAGGGGCTCGCCGCAGTTGCGTGCGACGTGACCGACCAGGCGTCGATCGACGCCGCGTTCGCGTCGGTCGAGCAGGCGCAGGGGCCCGTCGAAGTGCTGGTGGCGAACGCGGGCATCACCGCGGACACGCTCCTCCTGCGCATGTCCGACGACGACTGGGCCACGGTGCTCGACACCAACCTCACCGGCGCATTTCGGCTCGCCCGGCGCGCGTCGAAGACCATGCTGCGGGCCCGGTTCGGGCGCCTGCTCTTCGTGTCGTCGGTCGTGGGCATGGCCGGATCCGCCGGCCAGGCCAACTACGCCGCGTCCAAGGCCGGGCTCGTCGGGCTGGCCCGCTCGCTGGCCCGTGAGCTCGGGTCGCGCGGCATCACGGCGAACGTGGTCGCTCCCGGCTTTGTGGACACCGACATGACGGCCGTGCTCGGCGAGGAGCGCAAGACTGAGATCCTTGGGCAGATTCCGTTGGGTCGGTATGCCGCGCCGGACGAGGTGGCCGCTGTCGTGGCGTTCCTCGCGAGCGACGACGCGTCGTACGTGACCGGGGCGCTGATGCCCGTGGACGGCGGCCTCGGCATGGGGCACTAGAGGATGGGGCACTGATGGGACTGCTCGACGGCAAGCGGGTGCTGGTGACCGGCGTGCTGACCGACGCGTCGATCGCGTTCAGCGTGGCCCGGCTGGCGCAGGAGCAGGGCGCGTCGGTGGTGCTCACCGGCTTTGGCCGGCTGACCCTCGTCCAGCGGATCGCCAAGCGGCTGCCGACGCCGGCCCCGGTGGTCGAGCTCGACGTGACCTCGCCGGCCGACCTGGCGGCGCTGCCCGACCGGGTGCGGGAGCACGTCGACGGCATCGACGGCGTGCTGCACTCGATCGGGTTCGCGCCGCAGTCGGCGCTGGGCGGCAACTTCCTCAACACCGAGTGGGAGGACGTCGCCACGGCGGTGCACGTGTCCGCATACAGCTTGAAAGCGCTGACGATGGCGACGCTGCCGCTGAAGCCGGCCGACTCCGGACTGTCCGTGGTCGGCCTCGACTTCGACGCCCGGCTGGCGTGGCCGAAGTACGACTGGATGGGGGTCGCGAAGGCGGCGTTCGAGTCGACCGCGCGCTACCTCGCGCGCGACCTCGGGCCGGCCGGCGTGCGGGTCAACCTGGTGGCCGCCGGGCCGATCAAGACGATGGCGGCCAAGAGCATCCCCGGCTTCGAGGAACTCGAGAACACCTGGGCGACCCGCGCCCCGCTTGGGCTGGGACGTCACCGATCCCGAGCCGGCTGCCCAGGCCTGCATCGCGTTGCTGTCCGACTGGTTCCCTCGGACTACGGCTGAGATCGTGCACGTCGACGGCGGCGTGCACGCGATCGGCGCATGAACACCCTCGTCGTCATCCGGCACTCGAAGTCGTCCTGGGAGGGTCCCGAGGTCGACCACGACCGGCCGTTGTCGGATCGCGGGTTCCGGGACGCGGACGCGATCGCCACCGCCATGCGCACGGATGTCGGCCGTCCCGACCTGGTGCTGTGCTCGACCGCCCTGCGGGCCCGGCAGACCGCGACCTTCGTCGACGTCGCGTTCTTCGATAACCGTCCAGAGATCCGCTACGACCCCCGGATCTACGACGCGTCGGTGCTGCGGCTGCTGCAGGTGCTGCACGAAGTACCGGCCAATGCCGGCACGGTCGCGCTGGTCGGGCACAACCCGGGCTGCGCGGACCTCGCGTCGCTGCTTGTCGGCTCAGGCGATCCCCAGTTGCTCGAAACGATGCGGCGGCGCTACAAGACCTCGGCGATCGCCGTTCTCGACTTCCCGAACGGGTCGGGGAAGTTCGTGCCGGGCAGCGCGGTCTTGCGCAGGTTCATCGTGCCGCGCGGCTGACCGTGGATACGTCGATTCGGCATACGCGCGGCCGAGATTCGAGCGCCGACGCGACGTAAGGATCTTTGGCTCACCGCCGATCGGCCGCGCTGGATCACGCGGACAGTCGGGTGAAGCCGGCGAGGTGGGCTGGGACCAGCGCGAGCGGCAGGTCCGCCAGGCCGTGGTGCAGCCATTCGGTCAGCCCGTCGCTGGGGGCTCCGCAGATCGTCAGGTCTTCAACCTCCACGTCGTGCTGCTCCAGCGACTCGCGCACTTGCTCGCTGTACAGCTTCAGGTGGAACTCCATCGACTCGGCATCGGGATGGACCTGAACGACCACCGATGTGCCGCGATCCTGCGACTCGTAGATGTTGAACGCCAGCAGCCGTGGCTCGTTCTCCTCGACGAAACGGCAGAACTCCTCGCACCAAAGCGCGTATGCCTGCGCCTGCCCTGGCTTGATCCGCGACTTGCTCACGACGATGAATGGCGCGCTCATGGTCCCACTCCTCGATCTCTGGCTTCCCAGGCGATGTCGACGTTAAGCGACATGGCGGTCCGAGACATCCGTCGTACGACGTATCCGCGCGAGCATGCGTCGCGCCCGTCATCGCGGTATTGGCTGGCCAACGATGATCATCGCTTCGGTTGTGGGGCCTTCGCTTCACTCATGCGTGAAGCGGAGGCCCAATACGTGCAGCGACGCGGAGTCATTGACGTCGGCGAGTCAGCAACGGGACGAGCTCCTAGTCGACGAGCCCCGCGCGCCGGGCGACGGCAGCTGCCTCGGTTCGACGGCTGGCGCCCAGCTTGCGCAGGATTCGGGATACGTGCACCCCTACCGTGCGCGGGCTGATCACCAGGATCTCCGCGATCTCCCTGTTCGTCCGCCCCGCGACGAGCAGCGGGAGCACTTCGAGCTCGCGGCTGGTCAGGCCGAGCTCGACCGCCGCATTGACGCCGGGGTCGACGTCCGGGGCGACGTGCAGCCTCGCCCCGGCCGCCAGCTCCGAGATCGCTGCGGAGAGCGGCCGGGCACCCAACGCGACCGCTGACTGCGCCGCCAGCCGCAGCTGCGCCGTCGCCTCCGTTCGACCCGACCGCGAGCCGAGCAAGGCCCAGGCCAACCGCCATCGCGCGTAGGCCAGCCGATAGGGGTCATCGGCCGCGGCCCACGCGTCGACCGCCAACCGCCACGGCAGTGGGTCACGTGCCCCAGCCATCCGGTCGACCTCCGCCTGCGCGGTGGCCATGAACGCGTGAATCTGGCCGTGGCTCGGAACGTCCCAGTCGCGGATGCGTCGGACGAAGCTCTCCTGGCGCTCCGGCGACGAGATCGCCTGGCCACGCGTTCGTTGC
This sequence comes from uncultured Actinomycetota bacterium, assembly GCA_963836025.1. Taxonomy (GTDB): domain Bacteria; phylum Actinomycetota; class Actinomycetes; order JBEVHX01; family JBEVHX01; genus JBEVHX01. The sequence goes on along the minus strand of CAWIIE010000005.1, from coordinate 21,029 downwards.
TGGATGGTGGCATCTGCTTCAGCTCGGATGAGCATCGAGAGCGCATCGGCGCGGTAGTACCCGTCAACGTCGGCCAGCACCAGGGCATCGTCGAGGATTGAGACTGCCTGCTCGTGCTGGCCGGACCACAGCGCCTGCTCGGCCCGAGCGAGCAGCGCGATGGCATGTGGGAGCGGCTGTTGCGGCACGCCTTCGGCGAGCGCGAGCGTCTGGCTGACGGAATCCGCGAGCATGTCGTCATCACCGCGGTACGCGGCGAGGCGGGCTCGGTACGCGCTGGTGAAGAAGGCGGGCATTCCCGTCACGCCGAGCGTGCGGCTCGTCTCGATCGTCTGAGCCGCTTCGGCCCATCGGCCGACTTCGAGCAACAGCTCGGTCAGCATGTAGTTCAGCGCCGCCTCGATGCTGCGCCCGAGGCCGTGCGCGGCCACGTAACGCAGACCTGCCTTCAGGTTTGCCTCTCGCTCCCCGGTCTGACCGCGCCGGCCCAGGCTCAGGTTCAGCCAGCACCGCGAGATGGCCACCTCGTAGCCAGCGTCGATCGACGTCGCCAGGTCAACGGACTCTTCCAGCGCCCGGTCGCCAGCGGTGGTGCCAGACCGCGCGATGCCGGATGCCAGCAGCACTTGCCAGCGGACCAACGGATCGCTCACACCAGCGACCGCGGCCACGGCCTGGTCAGCGAAGGCTCGCGCCCGTTCCATCGTGAAGGACGCCCCCAGGAACCAGGAGTAACCCGAGAGGACGGCCGCCCGCACCTGCGGTGGCGCGTCCGAAGGGAGCACCCGCACCGACTGCTCGTAGGCGGCCTGTGATCCCGGCCCATCTCCGGCCTCCCAGCGGTAGCGCGCGAGCCGCTCCCACTGCAACGCCCGCTCGGCGGGGCCGGTGGCTGCCAGCCGGATGCGTTCCCAACCAAGGGCCGCGGCACGCTCGAACGAACCGGCGCGTTCCGCGGCCACGGCCGTTCGTCGCAACAGCTCGTCCAGCCCGCCTGACTGAGCCTGCACGTCGTCACTGAGCCGCGGCCACAGCTCAAGTGCGTGCTCCAGGTGATGGTGCGCGGCCGCCGGCGCATGGCGCCGCTCGGAAACCTCGGCGGCCGCCATGGAAAGCCGGGCTGCTTGTTCGGGGACTCCCGCGCGGTACCAGTGATGGGCAAGCTCCGCCGCGTCCACATCCGCGGTTCCGGACAGCACACGGGCGGCCCGGGCATGCAGCTCCCTGCGACGGCCCGGAGGCAGCGCGTCGTACACCGCCTCGCGCAGCAGGTCGTGCCTGATCCGGAAGCCGTCGCTTTCGACAGTCAGCAGGTCCGCGTCGACGCCCGCCCGAGCCGCCGCCAGCACTCGGTCAGCAGCGGCGTCCAGGATCTGCGCGATCAGTTGCTCGTCACACGCACGATCGACAACCGCGGCCACGCTGACGACGTCGCTCACGGACGTACCGAGGCCGCTCACCCGGGCCATGAACAGGGAACGCAGATGATCCGGCACCTCCCGGGGTCCAGCGGCGATCACCTCCTCCACCAGCAGCGGGATGCCTCCGGTGCGCCGGTGCACAAGTTCCGCGTCGTCCGCGCTCGGCGGTTCACCGGTGATCGCGGCGATCTGCTCGGCCACATCGGCTTCGCTGAGACTTCGAAGCGACAGGTGCAGCGCCTCCCGTCGTGACAACTTGGCTGTGAAGTCGGCCAGGCTGGCTGATGCATCGTCAAAGCGCTGCGTGACGACCAGGCCCCATGTTCCGCTCGTTGCCAGCTCGACCAGGTAGAGCAGGGCATCGCGAGTTGCCCGGTCGGCCCAATGCAGGTCCTCGACCACGATCACCAATCGACTGATACCAGCGAGTCCCTCCACTGCGGACCGCAGCAACTCCAGGACCTGCAACCGCTTGACCGGACGGGTGCCCCCAAGCGCCTGCATGACCGGCGAGGACGGCGGCAGCACGTCGCGGAACGCGGCGGTGAGAGCGACGTATGGCGGGCCGGCCGTACTCAGCGGCAGGCAAGCGCCGCGCAGCACTTGGACGCCGGCCGCACGCCATTGCGCGGCACCCTCGATCACCAGCCGGGTCTTCCCCATGCCGGCGCGGCCGGACACCAGCGCGACACCGGGAACGCCGGCCCGAAGCCCGGCAACGAACTCGTCGAGGGCGTGCCGCTCCTCCTCGCGCCCTACCATGCGTGCGCTTGCGACCCTCAGCCGCACCGCCGCGCACATGGGCCCATTCTCACCGCCGATCGGCCGCGTCGCCCGCCTCGACGTCCTCGCGGGTGATCCCGAGCAGATACAGGATCGCGTCGAGATAGGGCACGTTCACCGCCGTATGCGCCGCTTCGCGCACCACTGGCTTTGCGTTGAAGGCGATGCCCAACCCGGCGGCGTTCAGCATGTCAAGGTCGTTGGCACCATCGCCGATGGCGACCGTCTGGCTCATCGGGATGCCCGCATCGGCGGCGAAGCGACGCAACGCGTCGGCCTTGCCGGCCCGGTCCACGACCGGGCCGACGAGCTGGCCGGTCAACCGGCCGTCTGCGACGTCGAGGGTGTTGGCGGCGGAGTAGTCCAGTCCGAGGTCGGCCGCGAGCGGGTCGGTCATCTGTGTGAAGCCGCCACTCACGATCGCCAGCCGGTAGCCGAGCCGCTTGAGCGTCCGCACCAACGTGGCCGCACCGGGGGTCAGCTGGACCTCAGCGCGCACCGCGTCCAGCGCGGACACCGGGAGTCCGGCGAGCAGCTCGACTCTGGCCCGCAGCGACTGCTCGAAGTCGAGCTCTCCGTGCATGGCCTGCTCGGTGATGGCTGCCACCTCGGCTTCGCACCCGCACTGCTCGGCGAGCATCTCGATGACCTCGCCCTGCACCAGCGTCGAGTCGACGTCGAGGCAGACGAGTCGCTTGGCCCGATGGTGCAGGCCGGCCGGCTGCACCGCGACATCGACGTGTTCCGACGAGGCGGTGACCGCGAGCGACGACCTCAGCCGATCCGGGTCGGCGCCCGAGACCTCGAGCTCGAGACCGGTGACTGGATACGAGGCCAACCGCACGATCCGGTCGATGTTCGCGTCGGCGGCGGCGATCGTCCGCGCGACGGCGGCGACCGCACCGGGCAGGAGTGGCGCGCCAAGCACCGTGACCACCACTCGGCCACGGCGACGTGGATCGTTCTCGTCGGCGCCGGGCAGCAGATCCAGCTCCATCTCGAGCGTGCGCGCGACGTCCTGCACAACCTCCGGCACCTTCGTCAGGTCGCCCTCGAGCAGCACGCCGAGCACCAGCCGGCCGCGGATAACGACCTGCTCTACGTCCAGCACCGTCACCGGCAGGGTTGAGAGCGCCGTGAACAATGTCGACGTCACGCCCGGCCGATCGAGTCCGGTCAAGGTGACGAGCAAGGTGGCGGCCATGGCGCCGCACACGGTACCCAGCGTCGGGTCAGCGCACGGCGCCGGGCTGCGACTCCAGGATCGCGTTACATGCCGCCATCTCCGCATACCGCGCAGCCCGGTCGAGACCGGCCAGGGCCTGGTGACGTCCGTTCATCGCGTGCGTATGCACCGCACCGCCGTCATCCTCGAGGGCCAGCGCGACAACCGCTCGCAGCCGGCGCGCCTGGCCGGCAACCGCTCTGGCCCGATCCGGATAGCCGGGCGCGAGGCCGTCGTCGGTGGCATCGCGCAGGCCGGTCAGGTGATCACCGACGCCCTCCCGCCAGCTTGCGACCTCAAGCTCGAGCAGCGTCGAAGTCGCCTCGCGCAACGCAGCCCGCATCCCGCGGTCGTGCTCCGCCAACGATCCCGCGGGCGGCGCGCATACCGACCCGGCGAGATCGAAGCGACGCCACAGCACGCCGCGACCCGCGGTCTCCGGCACGTATGCGAGCACCGCCGCCCGCTCGCTGCGCCACGCGACCACCGCACCGGCTCCATGGACCGCAGCGGCGAGCAGGTCCGGGTCCGCCGGCAGGCCGGCCGGGTCGCCCGGCACCGGCAGGCTCAGTCGCAGACCGGTGATGCCGTCACGACGCCACAAACCGAACGCCATTGTGAGCGCGACCGGCGCATCGTCGGGCTCGACCTGCACGCGGTGCACCGCGTCGTCGCCGCAGATCGAGGCCGCCGCCACGTCCGGTGACACGTGCGCGTGCAGCAACGCGCGTTGCCCCAGACGGTGAGCCGGGCTGGCCGTTGCGGACCGAGCATCCGACCAGCGTAGACACGGCGACCTCACGACGCGTTGCCGTAGGTTCAGGCGTCGTGGACTCGGCGCTGCGCATGAAGGGAGTGTCAGTCGTCCGCGGCGCGGCCACCCTGCTCGACGGGATCGACTGGGAGGTCTTCGACGACGAGCGCTGGGTGATCCTCGGACCAAACGGCGCGGGCAAGACGACGCTGCTGCGGCTCGCAGCTACCCAGCTGCACCCGACCCAGGGGACGGTAGAACTCCTCGGCGAGACCCTCGGCCGGGTCGACGTCTTCGAACTACGGCCGCGGATCGGGCTCGCATCGTCGTCGATCTCCGAGCAGATTCCCGCTGACGAGACTGCGGTCGACGTGGTCATGACCGCCGCGTATGCGATCACCGGTCGCTGGCGGGAGCGGTACGAGGAGACCGACCAGGCGCGCGCCCTGCGACTGCTCCGCGAGCTCGGCGCCGAGGGCCTCGCCGACCGGGTGTTCGGAACGTTGTCCGAAGGTGAGCGGAAGCGGGTGCAGATTGCGCGCGCACTCATGCCGGACCCGGAGCTGCTGCTGCTCGACGAGCCAGCCGCCGGCCTCGACCTCGGTGCCCGCGAAGACCTGGTCGGCCGGCTCGGCGACCTCGCGATGCAGGAGAACGCACCGCTGCCGGTGGTGGTGACGCATCACGTCGAAGAGATCCCCGCCACGTACAGCCACATCATGCTGCTGTCCCGAGGACGTGTCGTCGCGGCCGGCCCGCTCGACGAGGCGCTCACCGACTCCTCGGTCTCGGACACGTTTGGCATCCCGCTGTCCGTGCGTCGCTGGGGCGCACGCTGGTCAGCCCGCGCCTTATGATCATCGAGTGACCGCAGCGCTTTGGTGGGCGATCGCCGCCGCCGTGCTGGTGGTCATCGAGATCACCACCCTCGACCTGATCTTCGCGATGCTTGCTGCCGGTGCGGTAGCGGGCGCGATCGCCGCGATGACCGACCAGAGCCTGCTCGTTCAATGCCTGGTCGCCGCAGTGGTCGCGCTGCTCATGCTGGTTCTGGTTCGGCCGGTGGCTCTGCGGCACTTGCGCAAGGACGTGTACGTCCCGACGAACGTCGACGCCTTGCTCGGCGCGTCGGCGGTCGTGCTTGAGCAGGTCGACCGCACCCGCGGCCGGATCAAGCTCAAGGGTGAGATCTGGTCGGCGCGCACCGAGGACGAGACCGCACCGCTGGAGCCCGGTCGCACCGTCGGGGTCGTCCGCATCGACGGCGCGACCGCCATCGTGAGAGCGGAGACGACCTGATGGAAAACCTCACCACGATCCTCGTGGTCGCGGTCATCGTGCTCCTGGTCGCGGTCATCCTCTCCCGCGCGGTGCGCATCGTCCCGCAGGCGCACGCCGGGATCGTCGAACGGCTCGGCCGCTACCAGCGCACGCTCAACGCCGGACTGTCCCTGCTGATCCCGTTCGTCGACCGGCTGAAGCCGTTGATCGACCTGCGTGAGCAGGTGGTGAGCTTCCCGCCGCAGCCGGTCATCACCGAGGACAACCTCGTCGTCGAGATCGACACGGTCATCTACCACCAGGTGAACGACCCCAAGGCTGCGACCTACGAGATCGCCAACTACATCCAAGCGATCGAGCAGCTCACCGTGACGACCCTGCGCAACGTCATCGGCGGGATGGACCTCGAGATGACCCTGACCTCGCGCGACCAGATCAATGGCGCGCTGCGCGGCGTGCTCGACGAGGCGACCGGCAAGTGGGGGATCCGGGTCAACCGTGTCGAGATCAAGGCCATCGATCCTCCTGCGTCCGTTCAGGAGTCGATGGAGAAGCAGATGAAGGCCGAGCGTGAGAAGCGCGCGGTCATCCTGACGGCTGAGGGCTTCAAGCAGTCGCAAATCCTCACTGCGGAGGGCGAGCGGCAGGCGTCGATCCTGCGGGCCGAAGGGACCGCGCGCGCCGCCGTCATCAACGCCGAGGGTGAGGCCCAGGCGATCCGCACCGTCTTCCAGGCGATCCACGACGGCAATCCCGACCAGGCGTTGCTGGCCTACCAGTACCTGCGCGCGTTGCCGACCATTGCAGACGGCACCGCCAACAAGGTCTGGGTGATCCCGGCCGAGCTCAGCAAGGCGATGGACAGCCTCGGGCAGGCGTTCCAACGCAACCCGACATAGCACTGGCGTGATCGTCCACGTCGAGGCGGCCGACGACCCGCGGCTGGCGGACTTCGTCGGGCTCACCGACGTCGCGTTGCGCCGACGTCGGGAGGCGCAGCACGGCCTGTTCATCGCCGAGGGTGAGAAGGTCATCATCCGCGCTGTCGCTGCGGGCTACCCGCTGCGCGCGCGTGCTCACCGCGCCGCGCTGGCTCGACGCGCTGGCCGACGTGCTCGCCGACCTGGCCCGGCCCGGTGTACGTCGCCGCCGACGACGTGCTCGAGCAGGTCACCGGGTTCAACGTGCACCGCGGTGCGCTCGCGGCGCTCGACCGGCTGCCGCTGCCGTCGTTGCCTGCCGTATGCGCCACCGCCACCCGGCTGGTCGTACTCGAAGGGATCGTCGACCACACCAATGTCGGCGCGATCATCCGGTCGGCCGCCGGTCTCGGCTTCGACGGGCTGGTCCTCGACCCGCGCTGCGCCGACCCGTTGTACCGACGGTCGGTGAAGGTGTCGATGGGTGCGGTGTTCGCGCTGCCCTGGACCAGATGCGCGCGCTGGCCGGGCGACCTCGACGTCCTGCGCGAGCACGGCTTCCGTCTCATCGCGCTCACCCCCGACCCGTCCGCCGTGCCGCTGACCGACGTTGGCCGCGGCGCCGACGACCGGGTCGCGCTCATGCTCGGCACCGAGGGCGCCGGCCTGTCCCGGCATGCGCTTGGCCGCCTGTGACGTGCGGGCGCGCATACCGATGCATGCGGAGGTCGACTCGCTCAACGTCGCGACCGCGGCCGCGATCGCCTGCTATGAACTCGTGCGGCGCTGACCCGCTCGGAGCGCACGTACCCTGGCCACATGCGATCCGTTGGTCCGACCGTCGCCCTCGTCGCGGCCGTGGCGTTGGTCGCGACCGGCTGCGGCACCGACCGGGAGCGAGCGGTCGACGAGGCGGCCAGCACCCCGTCCAGCAGCGCGTCGACCAGTGAGCCGAGCAGCGAGCGCCGGCATCGGGCGAACCGCGCGCCGGCAGCGCTGCGTGAGGGCGAACGCTTCGTCACCTTGCAGTTGCCCGGCGGCGCATACCGCCCGGAGCCGGCGGCCGGCAGCCTGGAGGACTACCGCTGCTTCCTGCTCGACCCGGACCTCGACGCCGACTCCTACCTGACCGGTTCCGGCTTCCTCGCCGACAACCAGCTGGTCGTGCACCACGCGATCGTCTACCGGGTCGACCCCGAGCGCGTGGCCGACGCCCAGGACAAGGACGATGCCGACGACGACACCGGATGGAGCTGCTTCGGCGGGCCGGGTGTCGAGTCCACCGGCGACCCGATCGCCGCCCTCGACGACGCGGCCTGGCTGTCCGCCTGGGCACCGGGCGGCGGGGAGTCGACGTTCCGCGAAGGCACCGGGATGCCGATCGAGGCCGGCAGCAAGGTCGTGCTGCAGGTGCACTACCACGTCGAGCGCGGCTTCGCGGGCGTGGACCAGCAGCCAGGTCCGGCTGCGGGTGGCCGACGCGAGCACGCCGCTGACTCCGCTGCGCACGACGCTGCTGCCGGCGCCCGTCGAGCTGCCGTGCACCGACGGAAGTACCGACGGGCTGTGCAACCGGACCAACGCGGTCCTGGATGTGGTCAACCGCTTCGGGACGCAGGCCGGTGCGACGGTCGCTGGGCTGCAGCTGCTCTGCGGTGGCAGCCTGCTGAACCCGGTGTCGGGGCCGACCCAGTCCTGCGACCGACGCTTCGACGAGCCGATGCTCGTCGCAAGCAGCCGCTGGTCACATGCACCTGCGCGGACGCAGCATCACGATCGAGGTCAACCCGGGTCAGCCGGACGCGCAGGTGCTGCTCAACGTGCCGGTCTACGACTTCGACAACCAGGGCACCCAGCCGCTGCCCGAGCCGGTCCGGGTCGACCCGGACGACACCGTTCGGGTCACCTGCACGCACGACAACGGCTTGTCGGAGCTGATCCCCGAGCTGCAGAGCCAGGAGCCGCGCTACGTCGTGTGGGGCGAGGGGACCACCGACGAGATGTGCCTCGGCATCCTCATCTCGACGCCGGGCTAGCGTCGCGCCACACCGCTCACGACAGTCCCGCGTCCTGGCCCGAGCAGCCGGGCGATCGACAGCGGCGACGATCGCGTCCGCTGACCCGATGATGCGGACGTGCGTCGTCGCTCGGGTCAGCGCGGTGTAGAGGGTCTGTCGGGTCGCCAACGGCGGATCGGGCTGGCGGGAGCACGACCGTGATCCGGGCGAACTGGCTGCCCTGGCTGCGGTGCACGGTCATCGCGTTCAAGGGCCGGATGGCGCCGAGCCGCACGAGCGGCACCATGATCGGTCGGCCGCCTCGGCCGAAGGCCGCCACGAGCCCGCCGTCGCCGTCGGAGACGACGACCCCCGTGTCGCCGTTGTAGAGGCCGACGTCGTAGTCGTTCGTCGTCACGAGCAGCGGCTCACCGGCATACCGGCCGTCGGCGCGCGGCGTGACCGGATGCACGTCCGCGACCCAGCGCGCGGCCAGCGGACCCCAGTGGTCCACGCCGCGCGGGCCGTGGCGGTGCGCGCACAGCAGGCGATGCCGTTCGAGCGCGTGCAGCGCGGTGTCGGCGTCGCCGCCTCCGCGGCTGCGAGCAGCGCGGCGCCGCTGGTCTGCGACTCGGCCCGCAGGCTGGCCAGCTGGTCGACGGTCGGGCGGCCGTCGTCGGCGCACCTCGATGAACTCGATCTCCGCGCCACCGGCGCGCGCGACGGCCAGTGCATCGCTCGACCGCGGCCCTGCCTGCACCGCCGCGGCCAGCTGCCCGATGCGGCTCGTCCGCCGGGAACCGCCGGTTCGTCGACAGCGCGCACGACGTCGCGAGGCGCCGTGCAGGGCCCGACGCCGGTGCCGCACGTTGCGCAGCTCGCTGGCGCCGTGTCGACCAGGTCACCGAGCACCGCGCCGGCCTCGACGGACGCCAGCTGGTCGGGGTCGCCGACCAGCACCAGCCGGGTGGCCGGTCGCAGCGCCTCGAGCAGGCGCGCCATCAGCGTGAGCGACACCATCGAGGTCTCATCGACCACGACGACGTCGACCGGCAGCCGGTTGGTGCGGTCGTGCCGGAATCGGCTGCGGGCGTCCGGCCGCCAGCCGAGCAGCCGGTGCAGCGTGGTCGCCGACGAGCTCGCCGAGCCGGGCCCGGTCCGGCTCCGGCAGCAGCGCGGCCGACGACCGCACCGCCTCCTCGAGCCGGGCGGCGGCCTTCCCGGTCGGCGCGGCCAGCGCGATCCGCCACGCCGGGTGCTGCTCGCGCAGCAGGGCCAGCAGCCGGCTCACCGTCGTGGTCTTGCCGGTTCCCGGCCCGCCCGCGATCACGCTGATCCGGTTGCGCGCGCTGCACGCGGCGGCCGCGCGCTGGTCGTCGTCCACGCCGGTCGACGAACAACCGGTCGAGCCCGGCGGTCAACACCGCCGCGGTCGAGGTCGTCGGGCGGCGACGCCGAGCGCTGCAGCAGCTCGGCCGCGACCAGCTCCTCCTGGTCCCAGTACCGCGCGAGCCACAGGCGCGAGCCGACCATCCGCAGCGGGCCGCCGACCAACGGGCTGGCGGCGCAGCGCGCACCCAGTCGGCTCCGGCCACGGCAAGCGGCACGTCGGCTCGCGGCGGCTCTGCGTCCTCCTCGACGTCGGCGCTCGTGGTCGCCTGCGCGGTCGCGAGATCGAGAACGACTGACCCGTGCCGGGTCGACCGCACGACCAGCGCGACCGCCAGCAGCACGGCCTCGTCGGTCTCGCCGCCGATCGCTCCGAGCCGGCGGGCCACCTGCACGTCGGCCACCGAAAGGATGCCGGCCCGGTTGAACGTCGCCGAGCAGTCCTTCGGCGTCGCAGCGCGAGTGCCGCTGTCGAGCGTCGCGGTCATGGCTGACCCGCAAGCAGGTCGGACACCGCCGTGACCAGCTCGGCCGGCGGCTGCCAATCGAACACGCCGGGCGCATCGCCGTCCGCATCCGCACACCCGGGCCGGACATGCCGCGCAGGAACAGGTACAGCACGCCGCCGAGGTGCATCGCGCGGGTCATACCCAGGCTGCCGCCAGCGCAGGTAGCGATGCAGCGCCACCGCGTACAGCAGTGCCTGCAGGGGGTAGTGCGCCTCGACCATCGCGCGTCTCCATCGCGGCCGCGCCGGTAGTGCCAGGCGGTCAGTGGCTCGTCGCGCCCGGCAAGGCGGTTGGTCTTGTAGTCGACGACGACGAACCGGGCCGCGGCCCGTCGCCGACCCGCAGCACGGCGTCGATGCTGCCGGTCAGGTACCCGCGCAGCGACGCGGGCGGCAGCTCCGCGAGCACATCGCCGTATGCCGACAGTGGTCCGGTCGGGCAGTGCGCGCGCCACAGCGGCACCAGATCGGCGAGCGCCACCTGCTGCGCGTCGCGGCTCGTCGCCGCCGGTGAGCGGCAGCTCGAAGGCGAGCTCCCGAAGTCGGTCCGCACCGGAGATGTCCCGCAGCGCCGCACCGCCGGCCAACGGGCCGAGCGGTGTGGCCAGGGCCGTCCGCAGGCCCGTGGTCAGGCGGTCGACTTCGGTGTCCGGTGCGAACCGCGCGACCTGGCCGTCGACAACGGAGCGCAACTGATCGTCGTCGGCGGCATCATCGAGCTCTTCGAGGACCGCGTGCACGAGGGTGCCGAAGGCCGGTCCGCCGGGAAGCGCGTCCCACGCGGACGACGACCCGTCGCAGCTGGTCGTCCGTCAGGGACGCGGTCGCGACCTCCTCGGCGTCGGTCTCGTCGTCCTTCTGCGCCACCTCCGGCTCGCTGCCGAACCGCCCGACCTGCTCATGCGCAGCCGAGGTCAGCGCGCTGTACGACGTGCGGGTCCACCCGACGTCGAGTGGGCGGGCGAAGGCGGCGATGCTCAGAGTCCGGCGATCGGCCGCGATCGGCCGGAGACCACGCCGTCGGCGGGCCTGGGCTGATCGTCTCCACGACGAGCCTGCCGTTGCTCGTCGCGGCCCGGGCTCGGAATGCCGCAAGCGCGTCGTCATCGGTCGGGCACGGTGATGGACCGGGCGCGACGGCCGCCGGAATCGTCATGCAGGAGCAACCGGTGCAGTGGGCGCGTGGGCGTGTTCGTGCGTCGGTGCCCACCACAGCAACAAGTGCGACTGCGCTCGGGTCAGCGCGACGTAGGTCAGGCGCAGCTCATCATCGGTTTCCTCCTGGCGCTGCCGCCGCACATGCGCCGACCAGTCTGCGCCTTCCGGTCCGCCGACGTCGCGAATCCGGCGACCGTCTTCGTCGTGAAAGACCGCGGTCACCGGGCTCGCTCGGGTCCCAGCGGTCCCAGCCGAACGGCACCAGCACGACCGGGAACTCCAGACCCTTGCTCGTGTGCACGGTGATGACCTGCACCGCTGCGGCATCGGTCTCGAGCCGACGGCTGCGTTCCTGCCCACCTTCGCGCCTGGACTCCTCGCGCCGACGGCGCAGCCAGACCAGCAACGCGGTCAGACCCAGCTGCCCCTCGAGCGCGGCCTCATGCAGGGTCTGCGCGATGTGCCGCAGGTCGGTGAGCAGTCGCTCGCCGCCGACCAGTCGCGAGCACTCGGCCTGCACGTGCTCGGACATCGAGACGGTCTCGAACAGCGCGGCCACCCCTCGCTCGCTCCAGGACCTGGCCCCAGATCCGCAGCTTCAGCGCCGAGCTCGTCTGCGAAGGCATCGCCGCGCACGTCCAGCGCCGCGGCGTCCAGCCCAACGAAGCAGCCAAGCGCCAGCCGCCGCACCCGAGTGGTCCGGTGCGGCTGCTCGAGCGCCTCGAGCAACAGCTGCCACTCCGCCGCCGCCGGCGTGGAGAACACGCTCGTCTTGCCGGCCAGCACGACCGGCACCCCGACCGCCGCGAGGTGAGACTGCACCAGTTGCGCCTGCGCGTTGGTGCGGACCAGGACCGCGATGTCGCGGGGGAGCAGGGCCGCGGGCGCACCACCGTCACGCGGTCGCACGACGGTGCCGTCGGAGAGCAGCGACACGACCTGGCGGCCAGATCCTGGCCGACGCGCTCGTCGTGCCTCATCGACGGCCTTCTGGTCAGCCCAGGCCCTCACGCGGCAAGACCCGCAGCCGCACCGGAACCGGCACGTTGACCAGCGGCCTCGTTAGCGCGCCTCGACCGGAACGACCCGAATCCGCGGGTCACCGAGCGATGCCCCGCGAAACACCGCGTCCATCCCCTCGAGCAGGCGAGCATCGCTGCGCCAGTTCGTCGGCAGCGTCTGGACGATGACGCCGCGGCCCGGGCCTCGAGGTAGGCGTGCACGTCGGCGCCGCGAAAGCCGTAGATCGCCTGCTTCGGGTCACCGATGAGGACCAGCGTGCGGTGCCCGTGGAAGGCCTCGCGCAGGATGCTCCACTGCACCGGGTCGGTGTCCTGGAACTCGTCGACCAGCACCACGCGGTAGCGGTTTTGGAGTCGCGCCCTGCGCGACCGGCCCGGCCGCCGGGTCCATCAGGGTGTCCGCCAGCCGGATCAGCATGTCGTCGTAGTCCACGAGTCGTTGCCGACGCTTTCGCCGGCGGACCTCGCGCCGCACAGCGTCGGCGATGCGCGCCCCTGAGACCGGGCAGGCCTGGGCTGGTCGGGTCCGGGACCAAGCGCAGTCGCCGGATCGGTGGCCGCTGCGAGCGCCAAGTCGTGGAAGTCCTCCCGGCGACAACTCGGGCGGACCCGCGTCGGGCGCCGCCCACTTCCGCAGGTAGAGGTCGTCGGCGACCTCGGCCACGACGTCGGCGATGTTTTCGACGAGGATGGCTCCGGGGTCGTAGTCGCCCGCCGTGCCCAGTCCCAGCAGCACCTGCTGGCAGAACCCGTGCGTCGTGGTCACCGTGGCGGCGTCGAACAACGTGATCGCGTCGGCCAGCCGGCGTCGCCGCTCGTCGACATCCTCGCGCGCGAGGTAGACGACGAGGTCGTCGGCGGACGGAGTGCCGCCGTCGGCGAGGCCGTCGCGGGCGCTGACGAGTTGCTCCCGCACGCGCTCGCGCAGCTCGCGGGTCGATTCGCGGCTGAAGCTCACCACGAGCAGTTCGTCCATCGTCGCGACGTCCTCGGCGACGTAGCGCGCGACCAGGCTGGCGATCGTGTAGGTCTTGCCGGTGCCGGCACTGGCCTCGAGCACGGTCGTGCCTTCGGGCAACGGTCCGAGCACGTCGAATGCGGTCTGGCATCGTCACGGTTACGCCCAACGTCTCGGCCGCAAGCAGCGGGTCCCAAGTCGTGCGCGCGAGCAACCCAAACCGGTCGGTCTCGTCGGCGAGCCAGCCCGGTCCCCCTTCGCCAACGGGTGGTGGGCTCGCCGTGAGCACCGACAGGGACGCGCCCGCCCCGTGCAGCAGCACATGCTCGGCGTCGGACTGCTCGCCGGGGTAGTCGTCCCGCCGCTGTCCCGGCTCCGCCCACTTGTGTTCGGCACCGGCCAAGGCTGCAGGTATGCGGCTGCCGCCGCGACGCCGGGTCGCATACTCGGCCGCGGTCTTGACCGGGAGGCAGCGGCGAGCGCAGTCCAGCGCGATACAACGCGACCAATTCATCCAGGATGTTCGGCGGCCGTCACGGAGATCGGGCCCAGGATGCTCCGTGCGAGTTTGACGTTGCGAGCCTGTCCCTGGAGCCGCGGCCATACGAGATGGCCCGCCACCCTCGATCGGGGTATGCGGCGGTCAACGCGACGAGATCGATCCAGGCTCGAAGCCGGTGACCGGCCGCGAGCGTTGAGTAGGTCAGGGAAAGGATCACGTCCCGCGTGCACCCCCGGCACGGTGCCGGTCAACCTCGTGCCGTCGTCGAACAGGATGTCGACGTCGTACTGCTCCGGGTCGTGGGCGCGTTCGGGCGCAGAAGCGCGCAGCAGGCCGTCATCGACCGGCCCGATCTCGGCGCAGGGTCGCGTTTCCAAGCGCGCCGGGCGGCAGCGCGCCGCGGTCTTGCTCGATTGCGATGCAGGCGGCGGCGTCAAGGCCGGCAAGTCCGCTCGCCCAGCAACCGGTCGCCGATCTGCCACTGCTCCAGGCTGTCCAGTTCCACGGGCAGCGCGTCCGCCGGCTCATCCTCGCTGCGGGTCTGCGCTACCTGGAGACGCTGACGGAGGAATCCACGCGCCGGATGCGCGAGCAGTCGGTGCAGATCCGCCAGCGACACGTCCGTCGAGCGGCGCCGCAGGCAGCGGTTCGCTGAGGAAAGGACGCGGTTCGGCCCGCGGTCCGGCCGCGGCGATCGCGCCGGCCTGACTGAGCTGGTCGAAGCTGAACGGCCGGCCGAGACGCAGCCCGTGGCATGAAGTTGCGCGCGGTCGAATGGCTGCAGCGGGTGGCGCGTGGTCACGGCGTCACGCACCGCGCGACCGTCGGCCGTGGCGCGGTGCGGTCGAGCGCGTCCAGCAGTTCGCCCAAGGGTACCGCGGGCGGGACCGGAGCGCCGGTGCGTTCGTCCGCGCCGGTGTACGTGATGACGAGCCGATCCCGGGCGCAGATGGCGTCGAGCAGCAGCTGCCGGTCCTCGCTGCTGGGGTCGCGTTCGCCCACCCACGGGTCCCGGGCGAGTACGTCGTCGCCGTCCCGAATGCTCTGCCGAGGGAAAACGCCGTCGTCCAGGCCGAGCAGGCATACGACGCGGTGCGGCACCGAGCGCATCGGCACCAACGTGCACACCGTGAGCGTGCCCGTGCGGAAGCTGGCCCGCGTGGGACGGCCGGCGAGCACGTCGGCGAGCAAGGCGCGAACGTCGGCCAGCACGAGAGGCACGTGCTCCCGGCGGCCGCGTCGGAGATGTCGTGCAGCTCGCCGCGCAGCTGGACCTGCTGCCAGGCTGTGTCATGGCGTCATGGCCGCGATGCCGAGCACCGCCTGCTCGAGCCCGGCCATCCACTGCCCGGGCGGTGCCGACCGGACATGAGTGCCTGCGCGGCACCGACCCGGTCGACCAGCTCCGCGAACCGGCCGGCCAGGTCGATGTCGGCAGCTGTCCACGTCGTCGAGCGGCACCACCTCGCCGTACACGGCGGCAACGCCCTCCATCGCAGCTCCGAGCAGCAGCCGGTCCAACCCGGCGCGCCAGGTGCCTTGCTCGAGCGACGTCCAGCCGCCAGCCACGACGATGATCGCTGTCCAGGCCCCAACGCACACCGGTGCCGACCGTCCAGTCCCGAAGCCGTTCGATCTCCTCGTCGCTGAAGCCAAACCGCCGACGGACAGCGGGTTTGCCGGCGAGGTCGAGCACCTGCGTGGCGGTGATGCCGCGCCGTACCCAGGTCGAGCAGCTGCGCGAGCACAGCGAGAGCGCGTTGGTCTGCCGTAGCGCGCGGTCCGCGAGCCGGACTCGCAACCGGCTCGCCGGATGCGCGCCGTCATCTTCGAGCCGAGGGCGAACGTCGCCGCGATGATCGGCGCGAACGTCTCGACATCAGGACACATCACGAGCACGTCACGGGGTTCCAGTGTCGGGTCGTCGGCGAGCAGGCCGACGATGACCTCGCGCAGCACCTCGACCTGTCGCGTCCGGCCGTGGCAGGCGTGGACTTGCACGCAGCGGTCCGCCGGGTCGAGGACTGGCGGCTCGGTGGGCATCCGGTCGGCTGCGAGGTCGTTCTTGAGCCAGCCCAACAGGTTGTCCGGCGGCGGTGCAGGCGGATGCAGCGCGTCTGTCGCATCCGGCGCCGTGCGAGCCAACACCTGCTGCAACTCGAGGATGTCCCGCGACAGCGAGCCGAGCAGTGGGTTGGTCAGCCGCCGGCGGTAACGTCGTCCCGACGTCGCCGAGCCGGTGGACTCCCCTTGACCGTGTCCCAGAGCGCCGGGGAGGCATGGTGCAGCCACAGGTGCACATCACGATGGGCGGCCAGCGCTGCCAGCACCTGCAGGCGCGCGGGGGAGAGCCGGCTGGCGCCGAAGACCGAAAGCCGGCCCGGCACCGACTCAGGTTCGGCTGCCCGACGAGAGCTGCGCACACTCTGCCAAGCCCTCGGCGGGGTTCGGCGTGCCGAGGTGCCCGCGCAGTCGGCGCCACAGCTCGGCCTGCCACGTCAGGTCCTCGGGCAGCGGCGTGCCGTCGCCGTTCTCGTCAGCCCCGGCAGCCCAGGACCGCAACATCTCCGGACGGGACTGGCCGTAGTCGTCGAACAGCTGCGCCAGCCGACTCGCAACCGTGAGCCGCCGGCCTTTGTCGTCTGTCGCCTGTGCCCAGGTGCTGCGCGAGCGATCGGCACCAGGGCTCGGTCGGAACCGAGGCGTCGATGATCTCGAGCAGTGGCCAGAGCGTCCGCTGCGGGGACCATCGCTCGACTGCCACGGCTTGCTCGGGTGAGGCCGACTGGATGACCTCGTCCAGCAGCCGAGCCGGCTTCGGGAACACGACATTGGCGCAGACGCCGTCGCCGTCCTGCGCGCCCAGCACGTGCGAGAGCCGCTGCGCCAGCCAGCGTTCGACGCCCTTTGCCGGGACCGCGACGATATCCGGGCAAACGGGTCCGCCGGTGGCGTCGACAGCACCTCGGCGAGGCCGCGCGCCAGCGTCGCCGCATCCGACGACCGGTGAACGACCAGCACCGCGGCTCACCCCCTCACAGTCGACAGCAGCGCGAACGCGAGGGTACGAGGCCGGTCCGACAACGCGGCGAGAGCGTCGGTCAGGTGCCTGGCGGGCAGAAGAACTCGAGCGCGTTGTTGTCTGGGTCTCGGAACGACACACCGGATCCGTACGGCGCATCCTTGATGCCGCCGTGGCTGATGCCCAGCTCGTCGAGGCGCTTCGCCCAGGTCTCGAGCTCGGCACGGGTCGCGACGCCGAAGCTGACGTGGTCGAGGCCAAGTCGGTGCTCGTCGAACCGATCACCCGCGGGCGGTGCCTCCGGGTGCGTGTGCACCCCGAACAGCGTGTCGCCGAGCTTGAAGACGACGTGGTGGAACAAGCCGGTGTCCTCGTCGAGCACCGGCTCGGCGTCGAACAGTCGCTGGTACCAGGGGACGCTGACCGAGCGGTCGGCGACCGTCAACGCAACGTGCTGCAGCGGTGGGAAATCGGGCATGCGAACCTCCCTCTGTAGCTTCTGGCGGAGCGTGCCCGAGGGCTCCGCTGGGCGGGGTCGGATCATGTCGCACCGGCGACTCCACGACAAGGCCGCCCCATCGATGCAGTGGAGCGGCCTGTCGGCGCGCGAATTCGTCAGTCCGTCCAGCGCCAGGTGGTCAGGATTTGGTCCAGGCTGGCCATCGCGTCGTCGCTGTTCGGGCGGCCCTCGTCCGTCCGCAGCCAGATGAGGACGACGCGCGGTGCATGGTCGACGACCGCGAAGCGCCACTCGACGCCCGGGAACAGCCCGGCGCAATCCCGAGCCGCGTGATACGGCGTCTCCGCAGCCAATCGCGCCCGTCCGTTCGGCTTGATCTGTGGGCGTCATGACGGTCGCCGCTAGACCGCACGGTAGTGGTCAACTCGTCCGAGATCTCCCCGCCGAGGGTGACGACGTAGGCGGTGCCGGGCGGATGAACCCCATCGGCGTGGGCTGGTTGAGGCCAGCGGCTCGGCCGCATCCGACGAAAGAACTGAACCACGGGACACTTCGCCCCCACTCACTCGCTTGAGACCGGCTGAGCGACCGCAGCCGGGCGCGGCTAGGCGGCCGGTGCGCAGAACAGCTCGAGAGCCGTGCCATCCGGGTCCTTGAACGAGAGCCCGGACCCGTAGTGGGCGTCCTTGACCTCGCCGACCACGACGCCAAGCCGCTCCAGGTGCTCCCGCCACCGGTCCAGCTCGGCCCTGTCCCGCGCCGCGAACGAGATGTGGTCGAGCCCGGGGCGTCGAGGGTCGACGGCAGTGTGCTCGACCTTTTGGGGGAACTCGTGGAGCCCCAGAAGGGTGTCGCCCAGCGCGAAGACGACGTGCCGGAAGGGGCCGGTGTCCTCGTCGAGGACGGGGTCGGCGTCGATCAGGCGCCGGTACCAGGGCACGCTGACCAACAGGTCCCGGACCGTGATCGCGACGTGGGTGATCGGGCCGAGCGCGAGGTGCGACTCGACGACGGTTCCGTCGACCGCTTCCTTGGTGGTGATGCTCATCTGTGTCCTCCCGGACGGTCCAGTGGCGACCTGGGCGGTGCCACGCTGGTAGGAGAGTGTGCGAGAACGCCGTCAGGAGGCATCCGTGCGATGTACGGGTCCTTGCACGGAGGCGAGAGCGACGGATTCTCGGTGTCGGCGAATGGTCCGCCGGGCTAGCGGTGAATCGGGCTGGACATGTCGCCTCCTCTTCGGGAACCGACGGTAGGTCGCGTGCGAATGGCACCGCCTCGGGGAAGCTGCCCATCGTGCGGGCTGCGCCTGGGTAAATCTGCGTAGCGCGTGCACCACGCACCTTCATGCGCTGGTTTGAAGCCAAGTCGGGCCGACGGCGGAACTCCGCATCACGTATGAGCCAGTACTACGCGTGGAAGTGAAGCGGTGGCCCCATACCTGCAGCGATGATCAAGCCCTTGCACGGAGGCGAGAGCGACGGACTCTCGGTGTCGGCTATGGTCCGCCGCGTGGGGCGGATCGGGTCCGAGGGCCTCACCTCGCGGGAGAAGACTGTGCTCGCTGCAATCGGGCGCCGGCTCAGCAACGCCGAGATCGCGGCTGAGCTCGTGGTGTCGGTGCGCACGGTCGAGACCCATGTCGCTGCCCTGCGTCGCAAGATCGGCGTCGACAGCCGGTCCGCCCTGATCGAGGCCGCGCACGGACCACGCTGGTTCGCCCACGACGTCGCGGCCGGCCGGGACGCCGAGGCCCGCGAGCGCGCAATATCCGCCGCGATGCGTCGTGACTGGTCGAGCGCCTACAACGCATACGCCGCCGTGGCGGCGCGCACCGGCGAGGACACCGAGGGGCTCGCCGAGGCGGCCTGGTGGTTGGGTCGGATGACGGAGTCGATCGACCTGTATGCCGAGGCGTTCCGCGCACACGGCGACGACGGAGACCAGGCCGGCGCCGCCCGGACCTCCTTCCAGCTGGCCATGGCGACGCGGCTGATTGGCGAGGCGGCGCAAAGCGTCGGGTGGATGCGCCGCTGCGAACGCGTCCTCGAGTCGGTGCCCGACGGCCTCGAGCACGGGTACCCGCTGTATCTGCACATCTCCGGGCTGCTCGGCAGCGGCGAGCTGGACGCCGCGGTCGCTTCGGCTCGCCGGATGCACGACATCGGCCGCCGCTTCGCCGACCCGACGCTCATGGCGCTTGCTGTGTATTACGAAGGACGCGCACGGATCAAGCAGGCCCGGGTCCGCGAAGGGCTCACGCTGCTCGACGAAGCGATGGTCGCGGCTCTGTCCGACCGGCTGCCGCCGATGTGGACGGGCGCCATCTACTGCGGCCTCATGGACGCGTGCAACGAGCTCCGCGACACGCGACGGGCCGCCGAGTGGACCGAGGCGACCCGCCGCTGGGTCGCTCCGCTACCGCTCACATCGCTCTACCCGGGCATCTGCCGGGTGCACCGTGCCCAGGTGCTGCAGACGCAGGGATCGTGGGAACAGGCGGAAGAGGAAGCGCTCGGCGCGTGTCGAGACATGCTCGGCGTCGACGTCTTTGTGGTCGCGGACGGGCACTACGAAGTCGGGGAGGTGCGACGGCTCCGAGGCAACCTCGCGGGGGCGGAGGAGGCATACCTGCAAGCCCACGAGTACGGCCGCGACCCCCAGCCCGGGCTGGCCCTGCTCCGCCTCGCGCAGGGGCGGGTCGACGCCGCGACCTCGTCGATCGCGGCCGCGATCGCGTCCGGATCCGGATCGCGACTCGAGCAGGCGCCGCTGCACGCCGCCCGGGTGGCCATTGCGCTTGCGAGCGGCGACCTGGCCCTCGCCGAGACTCGGCCGCCGAAGTCGTCGAGACCGCGACCGCGTTCGGCAGCACCGCACTCCGGGCCGAGGGCGACCGCTGCGTCGGCTCGGTCGCGCTGGCTCGCGGTCGCCCGGCGGAGGCGATGCCGGCGCTGCGACGTGCCTTCACCGCCTGGCAGGAGCTCGACGTCCCGTACGAGGCGGCGCGCACCCGCCTCCTGCTCGCGCAGGCCTACCGGGCCATGGGCGACGACGACGCAGCGGTCGCGAGGACGCCGCTGGCTACACAACGCTCACGCGGCTGGGTGTCGTCCCGACACCCTCGGTCCGATGAACGATCTCCACGCGAGGCCGCCCGTCGGCGGGCATCTCGGCGCTCCACAAACGGAGCAGGGCCTCCTCCTGCGTCTCCGCAGTTCAGAGGCCTTGGCTTGAGTGTCCGAGGGGGGACTTGAACCAGTCGAAGCACCCGGTCTGACCTGCGCAAACGCAATCGCATGCACAGACCTGGTCAGTCTCGAGGCACACGGCAGGACATGTAGGTACCTCCGGGAGCCCAGAGCTGTTCCCACGGGAACTTGCCCGGCCCCAGATTGACCGTCATGACCTGATGCAGCGGACACCGTCGGCAGACCTAGGTGGCACGGGGATCCCAGCCAGTTCCGTGGAGGGGGCCAACGTCCGAGCAATCCCAAAGCCGTATGGCGGAAGCGGCGTTCGATCGATATCCGGCATAGGCGGACGCCTTCAAATCAGCCCGGCCGATTGGCCCGAGCCAGCTCAACCCGGCCTGGCGTGTCACCGCCGCCACCGTT
This sequence comes from uncultured Actinomycetota bacterium, assembly GCA_963836025.1. Lineage (GTDB taxonomy): Bacteria > Actinomycetota > Actinomycetes > JBEVHX01 > JBEVHX01 > JBEVHX01. Next base: position 12 of record CAWIIE010000005.1, on the reverse strand, counting down.
CACTCGGCGCAT
>CAWIIE010000004.1:0-22629 GCA_963836025.1 uncultured Actinomycetota bacterium | reverse complement strand
AGATCCAGGAGCGGGCCTCTGCCGAGCACTGGGAGGTCGTCACCATCGGGCTACCCGCCGAGCTCGCTCGCTACGTCGTTCAGAAGGGGTCGATCACCGTCGACGGGGTGTCGCTGACTGTGGTCGACGTGACGGCGGACGCGTTCACAGTGAGCCTCATCCCGACGACCCTGGCGGTGACCACGCTCGGCAGCAAGTCAGTGGGCGACCTGGTGAACCTGGAGGTCGACGTCATCGCAAAGTACGTCGAGAAGCTACTCGGCGAGGGCGAACGGCGTCCGGCATGACCGCCATCCGGCTGGACACGATCGAGAGTGCGATCTCCGCAATCGCCCGCGGCGAAGCAGTCGTCGTCGTTGACGACGAGGCTCGCGAGAACGAAGGGGACCTCATCTTCGCGGCGGCCAAATCCACCCCCGCGCTCACCGGGTTCATGATTCGGCACACCTCCGGCTACGTCTGCGTGGCGCTGACCGGCGACGACCTGGACCGGCTCAACCTGCCGCCGATGACGCGGGTCAACGAGGACCGCAGGGGCACGGCGTATGCGGTCACCGTCGACGCGCGCGACGTGGCGGCGACCGGGATCTCGGCGGCGGACCGGGCCCGGACGATCAAGGTGCTGAGCGACTCGGCGACCGAGCCGCGGGACCTATCCGACCGGGACACGTCCTGCCGCTGCGGGCCGTCGACGGCGGCGTGCTGCGCCGGGCCGGGCATACCGAGGCCGCGGTCGACCTGGCGCGGCTGGCCGGGCTGAGCCCAGCCGGCGCGCTGTGCGAGCTCGTCCACGACGACGGCTCGATGATGCGCGCGCCCGCCTGCCGGACCTTCGCCGACGAGCACGGGCTGATGATGATCTCGATCGCGGACCTGATCGCGTTTCGCCGGCGCAGCGAGAGCCTGGTGCGCCGGGTCGCATCCACCCGGCTGCCGACCGTGCACGGCGACTTCGTGGCAGTCGGCTACCACTCCACCCTGGACGACATCGAGCACGTCGCGCTGGTTCGCGGTGATATCGGCGACGGCGAGGACGTGTTGGTTCGGATGCACTCGGAGTGCCTGACCGGCGATGTCTTCGGGTCGCTGCGGTGTGACTGCGGGCCGCAGCTCGGCGCGGCGCTCGCAGCGGTGGCCGACGAGGGGCGCGGCGTCGTCGTGTATGTGCGCGGCCACGAGGGCCGGGGGATCGGCCTACTGCACAAGCTGCGGGCCTATCAGCTGCAGGACGATGGGCACGACACGGTGGACGCGAACTTGGAGCTCGGTCTGCCGGCGGACGCTCGGGACTATGGCACCGGGGCCCAGATCCTCGCCGACCTCGGTGTGCGGTCGATGCGGCTGCTCACGAACAACCCGGCCAAGCGGGCCGGTCTCGAGGGGTACGGCCTTCGAGTCGTCGGCCGCGTCCAGCTGCCGGTCTCGCCGACCTCGCACAACGTGCGGTACCTCGAGACCAAGCGGGACCGCATGGGTCACGAATTGCCACTGGACCTGAACATCGACCTCAACGTCGAGCGGAGCGCGACCTAGGCATGGCCGGTCATGGCAGCCCCGACCTTGCCGTTGACGGAGTCGACGGCCTGCGAGTCGCGATCGTCGCGTCGTCGTGGCACGACACCGTCATGGCGGGGCTGATCGATGGGGCCGTCGGCACTTGCACCGAGCTCGGCCTGGAGCCACTGCTGGTCAGGGTGCCCGGCACCTTCGAGCTGCCGGTCGTCGCGGCCCGGCTGGCGGCCTCGCACGATGCCGTGGTCGCGCTCGGGGTGGTCATCCGCGGGGGGACGCCGCACTTCGAGTACGTCTGCCGGGCTGCGACCGACGGCCTGACCAGGGTGGCCCTCGACACCGGCACGCCGATCGGTTTCGGGGTGCTGACGTGCGACGACGAGCAGCAGGCGATGGACCGGGCGGGCCTGCCGGGCTCGCGCGAGGACAAGGGGCGGGAGGCGACGCAGGCCGCGCTGAGCACAGCAGCGACGCTGCGTCAGCTCGCCGGCTGACCGCGAAGGACCAGTGCTGCGGCCTCCAGGCGGTTGGCCACGGCGAGTTTCGCCAGGATGTGTGAGACGTGTGCGCTGGCGGTCTTCTCGGTGATAAACAGCCGCTCCGCGATCCGCCGGTTCGACAAGCCCTCAGAGACCAGGTCGAGAACCTCGAGCTCGCGCCGGCTCAGTGTCGCCAACGGCCCGCTTCGCCGCGGCGCCGGCAGCGTGGCCGCAGGTGCGGTCGGTGCCGTCGCGAGATCGATCCCGGCTCGTCTCGCCAGGTCCTCGACCGCGACGACCAGGGCATTGGCACCCAGGTCGCTGGCGGCCACCCGCAGCTGGCCGAGCTCTGGACCAACCGATGTCCGGCTGCGGCCCCGCGTGAGCTCGCTCTCGAAGCGCCGGAGGCGTGCTGCGGCCGCCCACCACGGGAAGCCGAGCGCGGACCAGGCCTGCTCAGCCGCTTCCCACGCCGTGGATTCGTCGCCGGCGTTCAACCGGGCGTGTTCGGCTCGCGCGGTGGCCAGCTCGGCCGCAGCCAAGCTGCCGGTCGGTGCGCCGCCTGCCGCCTTGGCCATGAGCGCGGACAGCCGCTGCACGAGCCCGTCATCGACGCGACCTCCGGCCCGTGCGGCGGCCGCCTGGCCGGCGATCCCGGCCCGGGCGTATGCGGCAACGACGACCCAGGTGTCCGTGTCCTCGACCGTGGGCAGGCCCTGCGCGACGAGCCGGGCCGCCTCGTCGTCGTCGGAACGCAGCACCGCGATCTCGACCAGCCGGGTCAGCGAGCCGGTGTCGTAGTCGGCGAGCCCGAGGTCAGCCCAGAACGCGTGGACCGCGCTGAAGTCCGCGTGCGCCCCCTCCAGCTCGCCGCGCCGGAGTCGAAGCTCACCGCGGTTGCTGCGCTCAGTGGCCTGCGCGGCGGAGTTGACGTCCTCCTCGGCGACGTCGTCGACCTCGTCCCAGCGTCCCAACCAGATGAGCATCTCCTGCCGAGCAGCGACCAGTGACTGGGCAATACTGCTCGGCCCAGCGCTGCTCGCGAGCACGCCGAGCTCGCGCTCCACCGCGGCCAGCGCGGCCGCGACATCCCCGGCGTGGAACAGCGCCCACACCCGGGTGAGCGCGGTGCGCGCGGCGTCGTAGCGGCGACCCGCCGCGCGCAAGGCGGTCACGGCATCCTGCAGTGCCGGCAAACCTTCGGGGTAGCGCCCGAGGTAGCACAGCGACGCCCCCAGCACGGCTTCGGCGAGCGCGGTCTCTGCCGCGGCGTCGACGCGACGGGCGGTCTCGAGCGAACGCTGCGCGAGCGGGAGGGCCGCGGAGTTGCGGTCCAGCAGCATCCAATGCCGCGCGAAGCCGGCCAGAGCATCGGCGAGCTCGGCGGACTCGGGTCCCTGAGCGGCGGCGGCGACCGCACGGTCGAACTCGGCCACGACCTCGTCCTCGTCCAGGACGCCCTCGCCGTGGACGGCCCGCAGCCGATGCAGCCGCGATCGGCGGCCGGCATCAACCGGGTCGGCCGCTTCGAGCGCACGGCCAGCGAACTCGACGCAGGCTCGAGCCTCGCCGGCGGATGCCGCATACGTCGCCGCGGACTCGAGGATCTCGGCCAAGGTCGCGGCGGCGTGCTCCTGCGCCCCATCCACCCGCACGAACAGCTCGGCCGCATGCGCGAAGTGCCGACTCGCCTCGAGCGGAGCCACCGTTGCTACCGCTTCCGCTGCGCGGAGGGCGGCGGTCAGTGCCCGGCCCGCTTGCGCCGCGGCCTCCCAGTGCATCGCGAGCGCGGCATATGTCCGCGCCGGCACGACGGCACCCTTGGACTGCGCAGCGTCCACGCGAGCGCTCAAAGAATGCGCGCAGGCGGCGTGCAGCTCGCGCCGTTCGACCGGCAGCATCTGCGCGCGCACCGCTTCACCGACCAGCGTGTGTCGGAGCCGGTAGTCGCCGTCATCGCCGGCGACCAAGGCCCCAGCCGCCACAGCCGCGTGGATCGCGGGGATCAACGAGGCGTCCGGGAGAGCAGTGAGCTCTGCGAGCTCGTCGTGCCGGATGCTCACGCCGTGGATGGCCACCGCCCGGACCACCGCGGTCGTCTCATGGTCCAGGTCATGCAGTCGGGCCCCGAGCACGTCGGTATGCAGGCGGTGGCCAGGGACGCCGGACAGGGCAGCCTGGGAAAGCTCTTCGACGAAGAACGGGACGCCCTCGGAGCGGGTCGCAATGTCGCGCGCCACCTGCCGGTCGTATGCCTGACCGCCGAGCAGCGTGGCCAGCCGGGCGGCCTCCGCCGAGCTCAGTGGTCCCAGCGGCAACACCCGAACGCCGGGGACGCGTCGCAGTCGCGCCAGGCTGTCGGTCCAACGCTGAGCGGCGTCCAGGTCACGCGGGTCGCCCTCCGGCCGGGCGGTCACGACCAACGCGAACCGCCCCCGCACCTGCTCCACGACTCGAGGCAGGGTGGACAGGGTCGTCGGGTCGGTGAGGTGCAGGTCCTCGAGGACGATGATGACGGGCTCGCGCTCGCTCAGCCGGCCAAGGAACCAGGGCAGCAGGTCGGCGGTCGTCCCGAGCACTCGACGAGTCGGGTCGGCGTAGTTCGGGCAGCAGGGGTGCCAGTTCCGGCCCGACCTCGCCGGCGGCCTCGTCGATCGCCGGCTTCCCGAGGCTGCGCGCCAGCATCCGAAGGGCATCCGCCCAGGGCAGCAACGGAACCTGCGAGGCCCCGAGGTGGGCACCCCCGCGCCCCACCGGAACGTCTGGCATCGACCGGAGCAGCTCCGTGACGACCCGGGTTTTCCCGATGCCGCCGGGACCGGACACCACGAGCAGACGATCGACGTCGTCCGCGTCGTCGGACCCGAGCGCGCTGGTCAACCATTGCCGCACATCGGCGAGCTCGTGGGCGCGGCCCACCAGCGGCACCTCGGGCACGACCCTCCTGACGTCGCCTCCGCTCGAGTCGACGTCGGACCGGGCGGAGCTGGCGCCAGGGTAGCGAGGAGCCAGAGGCGGCGGCCGTGGCTCAGATGCGACCCGGGGATCGACGTCGCGGCTCAGCAACTCCCTGCGCGGGGAGTTGCTGTGGCACCGCCGCGGCGTCGCCCTGGTGCCCCCCCGATCTGCCCCCCTGTGCGCCCCCTTGTGTCCCCCCCATGGGCCGGTCTGCGGAGTGACCGGCCCGGGTGTTCCGGCGCGCCCCGCCCCCAACGGCGTCCGCCGACTCCTGCTCCGATGCGTCGCGCTCGATGCGGCGGACCGCGATCTCTGCTCGACGCCGGGCGATCAGGGCCATCTCGGATGCTCGGGCGTGCTGGTACACCTGCACACCGTGCCCGGCCGAACCGCCGGCTGGCATCGGGCGACCTCCCTACTTCCGCCCGTTCGGCCCCTGACCCGGCCCCGTACCCTGACGCCGTGAAATCGTTCGAGGAGCTGTTCTCCGAGCTCACCGAGGTGAGCACCCGGCGATCTCCGAGCTCCGGCACGGTGCGCGCGCTCGAGGGTGGTGTGCACGGAGTCGGCAAGAAGGTGGTCGAGGAAGCGGCCGAGGCGTGGATGGCCGCCGAGCACGAGAGCCCGCAGCGGGCCGCGGAGGAGATCGCGCAGCTGCTCTACCACACCCAGGTGCTCATGCTCGCGTGCGGCCTGACCCTCGACGATGTCTACGCCAACCTCTGACCGGGAGACCCACGTGCTGCGCATCGCGGTGCCCAACAAGGGCTCGCTGGCCGAGCCGGCGAGCGAGATGCTGCGCGAGGCTGGGTACCGGCAGCGCGCCGACATCCGCGAGCTGCTGCTGCACGACCCGGACAACGACACCGAGTTCTTCTTTCTTCGGCCGCGGGATATCGCGACCTACGTCGGCTCCGGCCAGCTCGACGTCGGGATCACCGGCCGCGACCTGCTGCTCGACAGCGGCGCGCCCGCCGATGAGATCCTGCCGCTCGGCTTTGGTGCCTCGACCTTCCGCTTCGCCGCCCGTCCCGGCACCGCCAGTCGCATTGAGGACCTGCCGGGGCTGCGGGTGGCGTCGGCATACCCGGGGCTGGTGGCCAAGCACCTTGCCGAGCTGGGCGTCGATGCTGAGGTGACCCGTCTCGACGGCGCGGTCGAGACCGCGGTGCGACTCGGCGTTGCCGACGTGATCGCTGATGTTGTCTCGACCGGGACGACGCTGCGGCAGGCCGGTCTCGAGGTCTTCGGCGAGCCGATCCTGCACTCCGAGGCGGTGCTGGTCCGGCGGGCCGGCGCACCGTTGACCCCGGTGATCGAACAGCTGCTGCGCCGGCTGCAGGGCGTCATCGTGGCGCGGACCTACGTGATGATGGACTACGACGTTCGCGTCGAGCTGGTCGAGCAGGCGATCACGCTCACCCCGGGCATCGAGTCGCCTACGGTGTCGCCGCTGCACCGCGAAGGCTGGGTCGCGGTGCGCGCCATGGTGCCGCGGCGCGACACCAACCGGGTCATGGACGACCTTTGGGAGGTCGGCGCGCGCGGCATCCTCGTCACGGACATCCACGCCTGCCGGCTGTGAGGCAGGCCCGGTCGCTGCCGACGGTCCTTCGGCCGGTGCGCGGTCGTCGGATGCCGTATGCGATGGCGGCGCTGGTGCTGGCGGTGATCGGCACCGTGGCGGTGCTGATCCCGGCGCAGTGGCCGGACCGCGTCGGCCTGCTGCTGCTCGCGGCGGTCGCGGCGTGGTTCCTACACCGGCTTGCGTCGGTGCGCGTCGAGGTCGACGAGGACGGTCTCCGGGTGGTCAACGTGCTGCGGTCCCGACGGCTGGCCTGGGGCGAGGTGCTCGCGGTCCGGTTCGGACCGGGCGATCCGTGGATGTACCTCGACACCGCCTCCGACGAAACCGTGGCGGTGATGGGCGTGCAGCGCGCGGACGGGGACCGGGCCCGGGCGGATGCCGTCTTCCTGGCCACCTTGGTGGCGAGCCGGTGACGACACGCGAGCTGGGTCGCTCGCGGGGACGGCCGGTGTCCGCGAGCTTCGGTATGCGGCCGCGCCGGCGATGACCGGTACCCACCTGCACCAGCCAGCCTTCCCGGACGACGACGGTCGGCCGGACCTCGAGCTGCGGACGGCGCTGGCCATGGACCTGCGGCGCGCGCACCCGCAACTGCGCACGGCCAGGCTCCTGGTTCCAGCAGTGGCGCATGGCCGAGAGATCGCGACCGTCACGATGACCGGGCGAGACGGCCGGGTCGCGCTGCTGGCGTTCACCGGGCTGGACGCACTGACCGACTGGCGGCCGGACGCCCGACCAATCCCGGTCCGGGCCGTCGATGCGGCGCGAGCCGCGTTGGCCGAGGGCGTGGCTGCGCTGGTGCTCGACGTCGCCGGGCCACACACCATCGCGATCGAGGGGCCGGCGCTGCGGGCGCTCGCCGACGACCGTCCCTGGCTGGCGCCCGCTGACGACCCGGAGGTCGTCCAGGTGGTGCAGCGGACGGTGGCCGAGCTCGGCCTGACGGCGCACGTCGAGCCGGGCAGCGGCGACGCCGACCTCATGGTGGTCCTCGACGGTTCGGTCTCCGACGCGCAACGGTGCGCGGCCGCCCTGGCAGGCATACCGCTGCTGCGCGCTCGGCTCGAACGCGGGGTAGCGATCGCGCTCGAGGATTGAGGCACTCTCGGCCCGGATTTCGTGCAAGATCACGGACGAGGATGGTGATCACGGACCACCCAACCCTGCTGTGATCATGCACAAACACGTGTGTGCACCACCCAACCTTGCGGTGATCATGCACGAAATCCACCGCGCGTCGTCGCGATCATTTGTCTCGTATGCGCTCGGGCGCGTACCCTCGCAGGACGACCGACTGTGCCCGAAGCCGTTCGACACGACGGTCCGAGCGCAGTCCGCAAGCGGAGGCCCGCCTCCCACCCGATCGGCCGTAGCAAGATCAGGCGGACGGGTTCCAGGTCGAGGACCCTCGGGTTGAGGGTGCTCGCGTGTGGGCTCCCGTCTGCGTCGGCGACGGGAGCCTTTCTCGTCTCCGCAGGTCACCCCTGGAGTCACGGTCTGAGGAGGCCCCATCAGCGCTGAACCCCGCATCAACGATCGGATCCGCGTCCCGGAGGTGCGACTCGTCGGTCCCAACAGCGAGCAGGTCGGCATCGTGCGTCTCGAGGATGCGCTGCGACTGGCTCAGGAAGCCGATCTTGACCTGGTCGAGGTCGCACCCGACGCCCGACCACCGGTCTGCAAGCTCATGGACTACGGCAAGTTCAAGTACGAGTCCGCCCTGAAGGCTCGCGAGGCGCGCAAGAACCAGGCGCACACGGTCATCAAGGAGATGAAGCTCCGGCCCAAGATCGACCCGCACGACTACGCGACCAAGAAGGGTCACGTCGAGCGGTTCCTGAAGCAAGGGGACAAGGTCAAGATCACGATCATGTTCCGTGGCCGGGAGCAGTCCCGTCCGGAGCTTGGGTTCCGACTCCTGCAGCGGTTGGCGGACGACGTGCAGTCACTCGGCTTCGTCGAGTTCGCCCCGAAGCAGGACGGCCGCAACATGATCATGGTGCTGGGTCCGCACAAGAAGAAGGCCGAGGCGATGGCCGAGGCCCGCGCGGAGCGCGCGGCCCGAAAGCAGCGCGACGAGGCCGACAGCACGACCTGACCAACTGACCAGCACGACCCTGAGAATCCGACAACGACTGAGGAGCCGGCGAGCGATGCCGAAGAACAAGACCCACAGCGGGGCCAAGAAGCGCTTCCGCGTGACCGGCAAGGGCAAGGTCATGCGCGAGCGGACCAACGCTCGCCACTACCTCGAGTACAAGCCGTCCACCCGCACTCGTCGCCTCGCCGGCGACGTCGAGGTGTCCAAGGCCGACGCCAAGAAGGTCAAGAAGCTGCTCGGCCTCTGAGCCGCCCGCAGACGACGAGGAGATGAGCACATGGCACGCGTAAAGCGGGCGGTCAACGCCCACAAGAAGCGCCGGGAGACCCTCGAGCGCGCCAGCGGCTACCGCGGGCAGCGCTCCCGCCTGTACCGCAAGGCCAAGGAGCAGGTCACCCACTCCATGGTCTACAACTACCGCGACCGCAAGGCGCGCAAGGGCGACTTCCGGCAGCTCTGGATCACCCGGATCAACGCCGCCGCCCGGGCCAACGGCATGACGTACAACCGCTTCATCCAGGGCCTCAAGGCGGCCGGCATCGAGGTCGACCGCCGCATGCTCGCCGAGCTGGCCGTCAACGACGCCGCCGCGTTCAGCACATTGGTCGAGGTGGCTCGCGCCGCCGCACCGGCTGCCAGCGACGCCGCCTGACGTTGTCCTCCGGGCCGGCGTTACCTCCGCTCTCAGCGAAGAGCAAACGGGTGACGTCGGCCCGTCGGCTGTTCAAGCGCGGCTTCCGGTCGGCCGACCGGGCATTTCTGGCCGAGGGGCCGCAAGCAGTTCGTGAGGCGGTTGCCCTGGCCGCGACCAAGCCCGGCGCGGTGCAGGACATCTTCGTCACCGACGACGCCCGCCGCCGCCACCGGGAGATCATCGACGCCGCCGAGTCGCTGCGGATCCCGACGCATTCCGTCGGGGACGAGGTGATGGCGAGCATGGCGCAGACAGTCACCCCGCAAGGGATGGTCGCCGTCTGCTCATTTCTCGACCGCGGTGTCGACGACGTCGCCGCGGCCAAGCCGTCACTCGTTGCGGTGCTCGCGCATGTGCGTGACCCCGGTAATGCCGGCACGGTGATTCGCGCCGCCGACGCCGCCGGCGCCGACGCCCTCGTGCTCACCACCGACTCGGTCGACCCCTACAACGGCAAGTGCGTGCGTGCGACCGCGGGCAGCCTCTTCCACCTCCCGATCGCCCTGGGCCGCGACGCGCCGTACACGATCGCCGCGCTGCGCGCGCCCGGCCTGACCGTGCTCGCAGCCGACGGAGCCGGCGACCTCGACCTCGACGAGGCGATCGACAGCGGCCTGCTCGCCGGGCGGACAGCGTGGATCTTCGGCAACGAGGCGTGGGGGCTGCCGCCGGAGACGAGTGGGCTGGCCGACCACATCGTCCGAGTCCCGATCTACGGCCGGGCCGAGTCGCTCAACCTCGCCACGGCGGCGGCGGTCTGCCTGTACGCGTCGGCGCGCGCACAGCGCCGCGTGCCACAATCCTCGGCGTGACCCCGGTGATGAGCAGCAGCGCCGTCGTGCGGCGATTTCGCATGCCCGCCGGGTCCTCGCTGCCGCGCTGACGCGCGCCGGGACTCAGTGGGCCGCCTCCTAGACTCGCCCCGCTCACGACCGCTCCCGGAGAGACCCTGATGTCCGCACCGAACAAGTCCTACGACCCGGTCCAGGTGTCCGCGCTGTCGGCGGACGCCGTGGCAGCCGCCGTCACCGCCGCGCTCGACGCAGTCGCGGCCGCTGCCGACCTCGACGCACTCAAGCATGCCCGGGTCGAGCACGCCGGCGACCGCTCGACGTTGGCGTTGGCGAACCGCGAGATCGGTGCCCTGCCCCCGCACGCGAAGGCCGAAGCCGGCCAACGGGTCGGAGCCGCACGGGCGGCCATCCGCGACGCCATCGAGGCGCGCCGGCTGCAGTTGGAGGCGGAGCGCGACGCCCGGGTGCTGGTGGAGGAGACCGTCGACGTCACCCTGCCGTGGGACCGTCGCCGGGTCGGCGCTCGGCACCCGCTGACCACGATCCTCGAGCGCATCGCGGATGTCTTCGTCGGCATGGGCTATGAGGTCGCCGACGGTCCGGACGCCGAGGCGGAATGGCTGAACTTCGACGCGCTCAACATGGGCCCCGACCACCCGGCCCGCACGATGCAGGACACGTTCTTCATCGAGCCGGTCGAGGCCGGCCTCCTGCTCAGAACGCATACCTCGCCGGTGCAGGTCCGCACCATGCTCGCGCAGGAGCCGCCGATCTACGTCGTGTGCCCGGGCCGGGTCTTCCGCACGGACGAGCTGGACGCGACGCATACGCCGGTCTTCAACCAGGTCGAAGGACTCGCGGTCGACGAAGGCCTGACGATGGCCGACCTCAAGGGGACGCTCGACCACTTCGCGGTGCAGATGTTCGGTGAGGGGCTGCGCACTCGGCTGCGGCCGGCGTACTTCCCGTTCGTCGAGCCGGGCGGCGAGGTCGACCTGCTCTGCTTCGTCTGCCGCGGCGAGTCGGTCGGCAACCCGGACCGGCCGTGCCGCACCTGCTCGTCCGAGGGCTGGATCGAGTGGGGCGGCTGCGGAATGGTCAACCCGCGCGTGCTCATCGCCTGCGGGATCGACCCCGACCAGTACTCCGGCTTCGCGTTCGGCATGGGCCTCGAGCGGACGCTGATGTTCCGGCACAACATCGTGGACATGCACGACCTGGTCGAGGGGGACGTGCGGTTCACCCGCGCCTTCGGGATGGAGATCTGATGCGCGTCCCGGTGCGCTGGCTGCGCGAGTACGTCGACCTGCCGAGCGATCTCGCGCCGCGGGCTTTACAGGCCAGGCTGATCGCCGCGGGGCTCGAGGTCGAGACCGTCACCGAGTACGACGTCGACGGTCCGCTTGTGGTCGGCCGCGTGCTCGCATACGAGGACGAGCCGCAGAAGAACGGCAAGACGATCCGCTGGTGTCGGGTCGATGTCGGACCGGAGCACAACGATCCCGACGGTGCACGCGGCATCGTCTGCGGCGCGTTGAACTTCGCGCGCGACGACCTCGTCGTGGTTGCGCTGCCGGGCGCGGTGCTGCCCGGCGGGTTCGCGATCTCCGCCCGGAAGACGTATGGGCATGTATCCGACGGCATGATCTGCTCGCTGCGCGAGCTCGGACTCGGTGATGACCACACCGGGATCCTCGTGCTCTCGGACCGCGACGCGGACGGCGCTGTGCCCGGTGACGACGCTCGGCCGGTGCTCGGGCTGCCCGACGCGGTGCTCGAGATCAGCGTGAAACCGGACCGGAGCTACTGCCTGTCGATGCGCGGCGTCGCGCGGGAGGCGTCGATCGCGTATGCGACCGCGCTGCGCGACCCGGCCGACCTGGTCCTGCCCGAGCCCGGCGATGACCCGCACCCGGTCGAGATCGCGGACCCGACCGGCGCTGACCGAATCGTGTTGCGCCGGCTCGTCGACTTCGATCCGCTGGCTGCGTCGCCACTGTGGCTGCGGGCCCGTCTTTACCTTGCGGGTATGCGACCGGTCTCGCTGGCCGTGGACGTCACGAACTACGTGATGCACGAGCTTGGCCAGCCGCTGCACGCATTCGACGGCACGCTGCTGCGCGGGCCGATCGTGGTCCGTCGCGCGAAGCCCGGCGAGCGGCTTGAGACTCTCGACCACGTCACGCGGGAGCTCGACGAGGAGGACCTGCTCATCACCGACGACCGCGGGCCGATCGCGCTCGCCGGAACCATGGGTGGACTGGAAACGGAGATCCGCGACACGTCCACCGAGATCGTGCTCGAGGCGGCGCACTTCCATCCGGTCCCGGTCGCCCGGGAGTCCCGCCGACACAAGCTGACGAGCGAGGCATCGCGACGCTTCGAGCGAGGCGTCGACCCGACCCTCGGGCCGGTGGCCAGCGCCCGCGCCGCGGCGCTGCTCGCCGAGTACGGGGCCGCTCGGCTGGTCGGAACCGCCGAGGTCGACCGGCGAGAGCCGCGCGCGTCGATCGAGATGGCTGCCGACTACCCCAGCCGGGTCGCCGGGATGGACTACGACGCCGAGGACGTGGTGCGTCGGCTTGAGCAGGTCGGCTGCTTGGTGACGACGGAGCTGGGTCGGCTGACCGTGCAGCCGCCGCCGTGGCGCCCGGACCTGCGCGACCCCGCCGACCTCGCGGAGGAGGTGCTCCGGCTCGAGGGCTACGACGCCATCCCCTCCCGACTGCCGCACGTGCTGCCGGGGCGCGGCTTCACCGCGCGGCAGCGGCACTTCCTCACGGTGACGCGTGCCTTGGCCGAGCAGGGGTTCGTCGAGGTGAAGGCCTACCCGTTCGTGGGCCCGGAGGCCGCCGACCAGCTGGGCCTGCCGCCCGATGACCAGCGCCGTCGCATGCTCCGACTGGCGAACCCGCTGTCTGACGAGGAGCCGTTCCTCGCCACCACCTTGTTGCCAGGCCTGCTGGCTGTGCTGCGCCGCAACATCGGTCGCGGCTTCACGGATCTCGAGCTGTTCCAGGTCGACCGGGTGTTCCGGCCGACCGGCGACGAGCCGCCGGCGCCCAGGCCGCCCGTCGACCGACGCCCGGACGACGACACGCTGGCGCTGTTGTACGCCTCAGTTCCGCCGCAGCCACGCTCCATCGCCGCCGTGCTGGCCGGTGCGGTGGAGCAGGGCGGCTGGTGGGGTCGAGGTCGGGACGCGACATGGGCGGACGCCGTCGAGGCTGCCCGGACGGTCGCGCGATCCATCGACGTGCCGGTCGAGGTTCGGCCAGCGCAGGTCGCTCCGTGGCATCCGGGTCGGTGCGCCGAGATCGTGATCCCGGGCGAGGTCGTGCCGGACGGCAAGGACCTGGTTGTCGGTTGGGCCGGCGAGCTGCACCCCCGGGTCTGCGCCACGCTGCACCTGCCGGAGCGGACCTGCGCGATGGAGATCAGCCTGGCCGCGCTCGCCCAGTACGCCGAGCCGCTCGAGCAGGGCCCGCCGGTGTCCGCATACCCGGTCGCCACCCGCGACGTCGCCCTGTTGGTGCCGGCCGACGTGCCGGCCGCGGAGGTTGAGTCGGCGCTGCGCTCCGGCGCGGGCGACCTGCTGGAGTCCCTGCGGCTGTTCGACGTCTACGCCGGGTCGGAGCTGGGGGAGGGCCGCCGCTCACTCGCATACCGGATGTGGCTGCGCGCCGACGACCGCACGCTCACGACCGACGAAGCCAACCAAGCACGCGACGCCGCGATCGCCGAGGCCACGCGTCGCGTCGGCGCGGTCGCCCGGACCTGACACCGAGGAGAGCCCGATGTCCCTCGAAGCCCTTGACCGCTTCGAGCGCTACCCGCTGCTGTTCGGGCCGAGCCCGGTGCACCCGCTGGACCGGCTGAGCGCCCACCTCGGCGGGGCGCGGATCTGGGCCAAGCGCGAGGACTGCAACAGCGGGCTGGCCTACGGCGGCAACAAGACCAGAAAGCTGGAGTACCTGGTCCCGGACGCGCTCGCCGCCGGAGCGGACACGCTGGTCAGCATCGGCGGCATCCAGTCCAACCACACCCGCCAGGTGGCGGCCGTGGCCGCCCGGGTCGGGCTGAAGGCGGTCCTGGTGCAGGAGAGCTGGGTGGACTGGCCGGACGCCGTCAACGACAAGGTCGGCAACATCCTGCTGTCCAGGATCATGGGCGCGGACGTCCGGCTGGTCCGCGCCGAGTTCGGCATCGGCTTCAAGGACAGCTGGACGCAGGCGCTCGAGGACGTCCGGGCGGCCGGCGGCACGCCGTATCCGATCCCGGCCGGTGCCTCCGACCATCCGCTCGGCGGTCTCGGCTTCGCCCGCTGGGCCTACGAGGTGCAGGAGCAGGAGCAACAGCTCGGGGTGTTCTTCGACCCGATCATCGTGTGCAGCGTCACCGGCAGCACGCACGCCGGCATGATCGCCGGCTTCGCCGGCCAGGACCGGCCGCGGCGCGTGCTCGGCATCGACGCCTCGGCGAAGCTCGCCGAGACCAAGGCGCAGGTGGACAAGATCGCCCGCAGCACCGCCGAGCTCATCGGCCTCGGCCGCGACCTGCGCGACGACGAGGTCACCGTGCTCGCAGGCTGGGCCGGGGACCGGTACGGCATCCCGGTCGAGTCGACGCTGGACGCGATCCGGCTCACCGGTCGGCTCGAGGGCGTGATCATCGACCCGGTGTACGAGGGGAAGTCGATGGCCGGCCTGATCGATCTCATCCGTGGCGGCGATATCAGCCCGGACGCCAACGTCTTGTATGCCCACCTCGGCGGCCAGCCGGCGCTGAACGCCTACAGCGGACTGTTCTGAGATCCTTCGGTTGCAAACATTTGCCATCCCCGGTATATCTTCACTCCGTGAGTCAACTGCGGGTGAGTGTGGCCGGCGCGAGCGGGTACGCCGGCGGTGAGCTGCTGCGCCTCGTCCTCGGCCATCCTGACCTCGAGCTCGCCGCAGTCACCGCGGGCGCCAGCGCCGGAGCTCGGGTGGGCGACGTGCATCCCCAGCTGCCCGAGCTCGCCGAGCAGGTGTTCGCGTCGACCGACGCTGCAGCCCTGGCCGACGCCGACCTGGTGTTCCTCGCGCTGCCGCACGGCGAGTCCGCGGCTCTCGCCGCCGCTCTGCCACCGGACCTGCCGGTCGTCGATCTGGGCGCGGACTTCCGGCTGGCCGATGCGCAGGCGTGGTCGCGCTACTACGGCGGCGAGCACGCCGGGTCGTGGGTCTATGGCCTGCCGGAGCTGCCCGGTGCCCGGGACGCGATCGCGTCGGCGACCCGGGTCGCGAACCCGGGCTGCTACCCGACCTCGGTCGTGCTCGGGCTCGCGCCACTGCTCGCCGCCGGTCTGGTCGAGCCGGCCGACGTCGTGGTGGTTGCCGCGTCTGGGACCAGTGGCGCCGGTCGCAGCCTCAAGGCCGACCTGCTCGGCAGCGAGGTGATGGGATCCGTCTCCGCCTACAAGGCTGGCGGGGTCCACCAGCACACCCCGGAGATGGAGCAGGCGCTGAGCGCGGCCGCCGGCGCCCCGGTCACGCTGTCGTTTACCCCGTTGCTGGCGCCGATGCCGCGCGGCATCCTCGCAACGTCCACGGCCCGGCTGACGCCCGGTGTCACCACAGCCGCCTTGCGGGACGCGCTGTCGGCCGCATACGAGAAGGAAATGTTCGTGCACGTCCTGCCCGACGGCGCCTGGCCACGGACCGCGGCGACGCTGGGCAGCAATGCCGTTCACCTGCAGGTCGCGGCCGACGAGCACAGCGGCCGAGCAATCGTCGTCGCGGCGCTGGACAACCTGGTCAAGGGAGCAGCCGGCCAGGCGGTGCAGAACGCCAACCTGGTCCTCGGCCTCGACGAAGCCGCCGGCCTTTCGGCGCTGGGGATCGCGCCGTGAGCGTCACGGCCGCGCGTGGTTTCCGCGCAGCCGGTGTGGCCGCGGGACTGAAGTCGAGCGGCGGCTCGGACGTCGCGCTGGTCGTCAACGACGGCCCCTCGTATGCCGCCGCTGGCGTGTTCACGTCGAACCGGGTGAAGGCGGCCCCGGTCATCTGGTCGCAGCAGGCGGTCGGTGACGGCGTGCTCAGCGCAGTCGTGCTGAACGCCGGCGGCGCGAACGCCTGCACCGGACCCGAGGGGTTCCTGGACACCCACCGCACTGCGGAACACGTCGCTGACCTGCTCGGCACCTCGGCCGCCGACGTCGCGGTGTGCTCCACCGGGCTGATCGGCGAGCGGCTGCCACTCGACTTGCTGCTCGCCGGGGTCGACAAGGCGGCCGCGGACCTGTCCACCCAAGGCGGCCCGGCCGCCGCGGCCGCGATCATGACGACCGACTCCGTGCCCAAGCAGTCCGTCGTTCAACGAGACGGCTTCACGGTCGGCGGCATGGCCAAGGGGGCCGGCATGCTCGCCCCCGGCCTCGCAACGATGCTCGTCGTCCTGACCACTGATGCGGCTGCGTCGGCGACGGACCTGGACGCGGCGCTGCGCAAGGCGACGAGCACGACGTTTGACCGGGTGGACTCCGACGGCTGCATGTCCACCAACGACTCGGTTCTGCTCCTGGCCAGCGGCGCGTCGGGCGTCTCGCCATCGGCGCAGGCGCTCGAGGAGGCAGTCACCGCCGTCTGCGCCGACCTCGCCCGGCAACTGGTCGCCGACGCCGAGGGGTCGACGAAGGACATCGCCGTCGAGGTCGTCAACGCGGCGGATGAGGACGACGCGGTGACGGTCGGCCGGAGCGTCGCCCGGAGCAACCTGCTCAAGTGCGCGATCCATGGCGAGGACCCGAACTGGGGCCGGGTACTCGCCGCCGTGGGCACGACCGACGCCGACTTCCATCCCGACCGGCTCGCAGTCGCGATCAACGACGTCTGGGTATGCCGCGACGGCGCGGCCGCTGAGGATCGGTCACTGGCCGACCTTTCGGGCCGCGAAGTGCGCATCACCGTGGACCTCGGCGCAGGCGACGCCGCGGCCACGATCTGGACCAACGACCTCACCGCGATGTACGTCCACGAGAACTCGGCGTACTCGACATGAGCAGCCGCCTGGCCGCCGCCCAGGAGAAGGCCGCCGTCCTGGCCGAGGCCTTGCCGTGGCTGGAGCGTTTCCACGGCCGCACCGTCGTGGTCAAGTACGGCGGCAACGCGATGACCGACGACGCGCTCAAGCGCGCCTTCGCCGAGGACATCGTGTTCCTGCGCTGCGCCGGCCTGCGCCCGGTCGTGGTGCACGGCGGCGGCCCGCAGATCACCGCGATGCTCGAGCTGCTCGGGGTCGAGTCGGAGTTCCGCGGCGGCTTGCGGGTCACCACCCCCGAGGCGATGGACGTCGTGCGCATGGTGCTCACCGGTCAGGTGCAGCGCGAGATCGTCGGGCTCATCAACGCGCACGGTCCGTATGCCGTCGGGCTGTCCGGCGAGGATGCGCACCTATTCGCGGCCGAGCGCCGGCCCGCATACGTGGACGGTGAACCGGTCGACGTCGGGCTCGTCGGCGACGTGGTGCGGGTCGAGCCGGACTTCGTGCAGGGCCTGCTCGACGACGGACTCATCCCGATCGTGTCGAGCGTGGCCCGGGCCGTCGGCGACGGGGCCGAGGTCTACAACGTCAACGCCGACACCGCCGCCGCCGCGCTCGCGATCGCGCTGGACGCGGAGAAGCTCGTCATGCTCACCGATGTCGAGGGCCTGTATGCGGACTGGCCGGCCAGCGCCGACGTCATCACCGAGCTGACCGTCGACGAGCTCGAGGCGATGCTGCCGTCGTTGGCCAGCGGCATGGTGCCCAAGATGGAGGCCTGCCTACGCGCCGTACGCGGCGGCGTGGCCAAGGCGCACGTGCTCGACGGCCGGGTCGCGCACGCGCTGCTGCTCGAGGTGTTCACCACTGAGGGCATCGGGACGCAGGTGGTGCCGTGATGGCTGCGAGCAACGCCGACTGGCAGCAACGCTGGCAATCGGCGCTGATGGACAACTACGGCACCCCGCCGATCGCGCTGGTGCGGGGCCGGGGGGCTCGGGTCTGGGACGCCGACGGCCGCGAGTACGTGGACCTGGTCGCCGGGATCGCGGTGAACGCCCTCGGGCATGCACACCCGCGAGTGGTCGCCGCGGTGTCCGAGCAGGTCGCCACCCTCGGGCACACCTCGAACCTGGTCGTCAACGAGCCGGCCGTGCAGCTGGCCGAGCGACTGCTCACGCTCGCCGGCCGCGACGGGCGGGTGTTCTTCTGCAACTCCGGCGCGGAGGCGAACGAGGCCGCCTTCAAGCTGGCTCGACTGACCGGCCGGCAGCGGGTGGTCGTCGCCGAAGGCTCGTTCCACGGGCGCACGATGGGTGCGCTGGCGCTGACCGCCCAGCCGGCCAAGCAGGACCCGTTCCGCCCGCTTCCGGGGGATGTGCTTGCGGTGCCGTTCGGTGACATCGACGCTCTGCGCGCGGTCGTCGACGACACGGTCTCGGCGGTCTTCCTGGAACCGATCCAGGGCGAGGGCGGTGTCGTCCCGGCACCGCCCGGGTACCTGGCCGGCGCGGCCGCGGCCGCGCACTCGGTCGGTTCGTTGTTGGTGCTGGACGAGGTGCAGACCGGAATCGGCCGGACCGGCGCGTGGTTCGCGCATCAGAACGAGGGCATCGAGCCGGACATCGTGACCCTGGCCAAGGGGCTCGGCGGCGGCCTGCCCATCGGCGCCGTGCTGGCGTTCGGCGCGGTGGCCAGCGCGTTCCAGCCCGGGATGCACGGGTCCACATTCGGCGGCAACCCGGTCGCGTGCGCTGCGGCGCTTGCGGTTCTCGACACGATCGTGGACGAGGGCCTGCTCGATCGGGCCAAGACTGTTGGCGCGGCGCTGCGGGACGCCATCCTGGCGCTCGGCCACCCGCTGGTGGCCGGCGTCCGAGGCGAGGGACTGCTGCTCGGCATCGTGCTGGCGGCGCCGGTCGCCAAGCAGGTCGAAGTGGCGGCTCGCGCGGCCGGTGTCCTGGTCAACACCGTCGCCGCCGACGTCGTGCGGTTGGCGCCGCCGCTGGTGCTGACCGATGACGATGTGGCCGCGTTCCTCGACGCGCTCCCCGGCGCGCTGGATGCAGCGATGGGGGAGATCCGATCGTGAGCATTCCGGCGACCAAGGCTGCCCGGCACCAGCGCATCGTGCAGCTGCTCGGCTCCCAGCGCATCCGGTCACTGCGCGAGCTGTCCACCCACCTTGCCCACGACGGCCTGGTCGTCACGCAGGCGACCTTGTCCCGCGACCTCGACGACCTCGGAGCGGTCAAGCTGCGCGACCACGACGGCCTGGTGTATGCCGTCCCGGCCGAAGGCGGTGACCGAACGCCGCGCCCGGCCCCGGACGAGCACGCCGGCGTCGAACGGCTCGCGCGGCTCGCGGAGGAGCTGCTCGTCACCGTGGACTTCAGCGCAAACCTCGTCGTGCTCCGGACGCCACCGGGCGCCGCGCAGTACCTGGCATCGGCGATCGACCACACCGTGCTCACCCCGGTGATCGGCACGGTCGCCGGCGACGACACGGTCCTGCTGGTCTGCCGTGGCCTGGACGACGGCCGAGTGGTCGCCGCCGAGCTGCAGGCACTCGCCGAGAACCGCACTCACCACCTGACGAACACACCACACCACATGAATGGAGAAACCTCGTGACCGAGCGCGTCGTGCTCGCATACTCCGGAGGTCTGGACACCTCCGTCGGCATCGGCTGGATCGGCGAACAGACCGGGGCCGAGGTCATCGCCCTCGCCGTCGACGTCGGCCAGGGTGGCGAGGACCTCGACGTCATCAGACAGCGTGCGCTCGCCTGCGGCGCGGTCGAGGCCGAGGTGGTGGACGCCCGCGACGAGTTCGCCGACGGCTACTGCCTGCCGGCGCTCAAGGCGAACGCCTTGTACATGGACCGGTACCCGCTGATCTCGTCGATCTCGCGGCCGGTGATCGTCCAGCACCTGGTGGCTGCCGCGCACAAGCACGGTGCGACGACGGTCGCCCACGGGTGCACCGGGAAGGGCAACGACCAGGTCCGGTTCGAGGTCGGCATCGGTGCGCTTGCGCCAGACCTGCGCTGCATCGCGCCGATCCGCGACCTGGCGCTGACCCGGGACAAGGCGATCGAGTATGCGGAGGCGAACTCGCTGCCCATCGACCAGACCAAGAAGTCGCCGTACTCCATCGACCAAAACGTGTGGGGCCGTGCGGTCGAGACCGGCTTCCTCGAGGACATCTGGAACGCCCCCATCCCGGACGTCTACGCGTACACCCAGGATCCGGCGGCCCCGCGCGACCCGGACGAGGTCGTGATCACCTTCGAGCGCGGTGCGCCGGTCGCGCTCGACGGCCGCAAGGTGACGATGCTCGAGGCGATCCAGGAGCTCAACACCCGGGCCGGCGCTCAGGGTGTCGGCCGGCTCGACCTCGTCGAGGACCGGCTGGTCGGCATCAAGAGCCGCGAGGTGTACGAGGCGCCGGGCGCCATCGCACTCATCACCGCGCACGCCGAGCTCGAGAACGTCACGGTCGAACGTGACCTGGCCCGGTTCAAGCGTGGCGTCGAGCAACGCTGGAGCGAACTGGTCTACGACGGTCTCTGGTACTCGCCGCTCAAGCGGGCGCTGGACCACTTCGTCGACGAGGTGAACGAGCACGTGAGCGGTGACATCCGGCTGACCCTGCACGGCGGCCGGGCGGTCGTCACCGGTCGGCGCAGCGACGAGTCGCTGTACGACTTCAACCTCGCCACCTACGACACCGGCGACACCTTCGACCAGTCACTGGCGCAGGGGTTCGTGCAGATCTGGGGGCTGCCGAGCAAGCTGGCCGCCAAACGAGATCTTCGGTGACGGAGTCGGCCGATGCACCGACCCGCCTGTGGGGAGGCCGGTTCTCCACCGGGCCGGCCGGCGCGCTGGCTGCTCTGTCGGTCAGCGTGCACTTCGACTGGCGATTGGCACCGTATGACCTGCGGGCCTCGAAGGAGCACGCGCGGATCCTGCATCGCGCCGGCCTGCTCGACGACGACGAGCTGGCTCGGATGCACGCTGCTCTGGACGAGCTGGCCGACGCGGTTGCGGATGGTTCCTTCGTCCCGACAGTCGACGACGAGGACGTGCATACCGCGTTGGAACGCGGGCTGATCGAGCGACTCGGCGACCTTGGGGGCAAGCTCCGAGCCGGCCGAAGCCGCAACGACCAGATCGCCACCGACCTCCGGCTCTACCTCCGTGATCATGCACGAACTCGTCGCCGGCGCCATCTGTGGTCTGCAGGATGCGTTGTGCGGGCAGGCGGAGCGACACCTCGAGACCGCTGCGCCGGGTTTCACCCACCTGCAGCACGCCCAGCCGGTCGTGTTCGCGCACGAGCTGCTCAAGCACGTCTGGGCGCTGGCCCGGGACGTCGACCGGCTGCGGGACTGGGACCGGCGGGCCGCGTACTCACCGCTCGGAGCCGGTGCGCTTGCGGGGTCATCGCTCCCGCTCGACCCGGTCGCGACCGCAGCCGCCTTGGGTTTCGACGGGCCGGTCGCGAACTCGATCGACGCCGTGTCCGCCGGGACTTCGTCGCGGAGCTCTGCTTCGTCGCCGCCATGGTCGGCGTGCACCTGTCGCGGCTGGGGGAGGAGGTCTGCCTGTGGACCTCGCGCGAGTTCGGCTGGGCCGTGCTCGACGACGCATACGCGACCGGATCGTCGATCATGCCGCAGAAGAAGAACCCGGACGTCGCAGAGCTGGCCCGCGGGAAGTCCGGCCGGCTCATCGGAAACCTGACCACGGTGCTGACCGTGCTGAAAGGCCTGCCGTTCGCCTACAACCGCGACTTGCAGGAGGACAAGGAGCCGTCTTCGACTCCCTCGATACGTTGCTGCTGGTGCTGCCGGCCGTGGCGGGGATGATCGCCAGCATGCGCTTCGAGGCCGACCGCATGTCCGCGGCCGCACCGGAGGGCTATGCGTTGGCGACCGATGTCGCGGAGTGGCTGGTTCGCCGCGGCGTCGCCTTCCGGGAGGCGCACGAGATCGCCGGCGCCTGCGTGCGCTTCTGCGAAGCGCGCAACATCGACCTGTGGGACCTGTCCGACGACGACCTGGCGACGATCTCGCCGCACCTCGATCCGCAGGTCCGCTCGGTCCTGACCGTCCGCGGGTGCTGGAGTCGCGGTCCGGCTTCGGCGGCACCGCACCCGCGCGGGTGGCCGAGCAGCTGGCGGCCGCGCGGGCGCGCGTGCGCGACGGGCTCGAGTGGGCGACGGGAGGGCTGGTCTGACCAATCGACTCACGCGTCCGTTCTTCGACCGCCCGGTCGAGGACGTGGCCCGCGACCTGCTCGGCCAGCTTATCTGGCATCGCACCGACGACGGCGCGGTGGGCATCCGGCTGAGCGAGGTCGAGGCATACCTGGGCACCGCCGACCCGGCGTCCCACGCCTTCCGGGGCCGCACCCCACGCAACGCGGTGATGTTCGGTCGCCCCGGCCACGCGTACGTGTACTTCACCTATG
>CAWIIE010000003.1:0-10226 GCA_963836025.1 uncultured Actinomycetota bacterium | reverse complement strand
AGATGAAGAGCGACGTTGCGCGGGCCCGCGATCTCCTCGAGGTCGCTGCCTGACCCCGTCCGAGCGCGGTTGCATGCGGAAGTCGCACGCTGCGGCGCCGATGCTGGCAAGGTGATCGGATGGCGACGCGACACACGGCCCAGTCCGCGGACGGGCAGCCGGCGCAGCTGACCAAGAAGCAGTACGACGGCGAGCTCGAGCGGTTGCAGACCGAGCTGGTCCACATGCAGCAATGGGTCCGGCAGAGCGGGACGCGGCTCCTGCTGATCTTCGAAGGTCGGGACACGGCCGGCAAGGGCGGCTCGATCAAACGCATCATGGAGCGGCTGAACCCGCGGTTCGCACGCATCCTGGCGCTGGGCGTGCCCACCGAGCGGGAGAAGACGCAGTGGTACTTCCAGCGCTACCTCGCACACCTGCCGGCAGCCGGCGAGATCGTCATGTTCGACCGTTCTTGGTACAACCGGGCCGGGGTCGAAAAGGTCATGGGCTTCGTCGACCAACCGCAATACGAGGAGTTCATGCATCAATGCCCGATCGTGGAGCGGCTGCTGGTCCGCGACGGCATCATCCTGATCAAGTACTGGCTGAGCATCTCCGACGAAGAACAGCGGCGGCGGTTCCAGTCCCGCATCGACGACCCGGCCCGGCGGTGGAAGCTCAGCCCGATGGACTTCGAGGCGCAGTCGCGCTGGGTCGACTACGCCGAGGCCAAGGACCAGATGTTCTCCTTCACCGACACCAAGGACAGCCCGTGGTGGGTGGTTGATGCCGAAGACAAGCGGAGCGCCCGGCTCAACCTGATCGCGCACCTGCTGTCCATGGTCCCGTACGAGCAGGTCGCCGAGCCCAAGATCAAGCTGCCCGACGTGCAGCGGCGGGCATACGTGCGCCCACCGATCGAGAGCCAGACCTTCATCCCGCAGCGGTACGTCGTCACTCGGAGCAAGCACTGAGGCGTCTGCATCCGCGGTTTCGGGGCCCGGCGGGGCGCTGGTACCCTGGGCGAGCCGTGTGATCGGCCGCGGATCGAGAGAGCCCGGGTGAACCAGCCCCGGCGCGCCGCGCAAACGACCCAGAAGGAGCACGAGTGTCGCTCGACACCGCCAAGAAGAAGCAGATCATGACCGAGTACGCCACCGTCGACGGCGACACCGGCTCACCCGAGGTCCAGGTCGCGATCCTGACCAAGCGAATCCAGGAGCTCACCGAGCACCTCAAGACCCATAAGCACGACCACCACTCCCGCCGAGGACTGCTTCTGCTGGTCGGCCGTCGCCGCCGGCTCCTGCAGTACCTCGCGAAGACGGACATC
The DNA here is from genome assembly GCA_963836025.1 of uncultured Actinomycetota bacterium. GTDB lineage: Bacteria > Actinomycetota > Actinomycetes > JBEVHX01 > JBEVHX01 > JBEVHX01. Next base: position 8,911 of record CAWIIE010000003.1, on the reverse strand, counting down.
ACCCGGTACCGCCAGCTGATCGAGCGGCTCGGTCTGCGGCGGTAGCCCAGCACCACGGGGAGCGGTCCCCGCAAGGGACCGCTCCCTTGCCATATCTGCAGAACCCACCCAGATCCAATTGGTAGGGGCGGGAGCACGAGCAGCGTCTATGCGTGTGGGACGTCGGTCTCCGGTAGTGGCCCCCGGGGGAGACCCCGAGGACCTCGATCGAAGACCGGCACCTCCGAATTGGCCGCCTGCCCGCGTCGCTTACCGCCCCCCAAGAAGACCAACACGACGTGAACAGGAGGTCCCGTGACCGGGACACAGATCAACACCAGCAAGGCAATCATCGACAACGGTGCATTCGGTACCCGCACCATCACCTTCGAGACCGGCCGGCTCGCGCGCCAGGCCGCCGGCTCCGCCTTCGTCCAGCTCGACGGCGAGACCTCGCTGCTCTCGGCGACCACGGCGAGCAAGCACCCGAAGGAGCAGTTCGACTTCTTCCCGCTCACCGTGGACGTCGAGGAGCGCATGTATGCGCTCGGCCGCATCCCCGGCTCGTTCTTCCGCCGCGAGGGCCGCCCGTCAGAGGACGCGATCCTCACCTGCCGGTTGATCGACCGGCCGCTGCGCCCGTCGTTCACCAAGGGCCTGCGCAACGAGATCCAGGTCGTCATCACCGTCCAAGCGCTCGACCCGAAGGACCTCTACGACGTCGTTGCCATCAACGCCGCGTCGATGTCGACCCAGCTCGCCGGGCTGCCGTTCAGCGGTCCGATCGGCGGTGTCCGCGTCGCGCTCATCGACGGCCAGTGGATCGCGTTCCCGAGCCACGAGCAGCTCGAGAAGGCCGTGTTCGACATGGTCGTCGCGGGTCGCGTCGTCGGTGACGACGTCGCGATCATGATGGTCGAGGCCGAGGCCACGACCGAGACGGTCGCACTGGTCGCAGGCGGTGCCACCGCGCCGACCGAGGAGGTCGTCGCGGAAGGACTCGAGGCGTCCAAGTCGTTCATTCGGCTGCTCTGCCAGGCCCAGCAAGAGCTCGCCGACGCGGCCGCGAAGCCGACCGGGGAGTTCCCGGTCTTCCTCGAGTACCAGGACGACGTCCTCGAGGCCGTCGAGTCCGCTGTCGCCGAGGAGCTGGCTGCAGCACTCACGATCGCGTCGAAGCAGGAGCGCGAGGCCGAGATCGACCGGGTCAAGGACCTGGCCGTCGAGCGAGTGGCCGACCAGTTCGAGGGTCGCGAGAAGGAGATCGGCGGCGCGCTGCGCTCGCTGACCAAGAAGCTCGTCCGCCAGCGAGTGCTGCGCGACAAGGTCCGCATCGACGGTCGCGGCCTGACCGACATCCGCACGCTGTCGGCCGAGGTCGACGTGCTGCCGCGGGTGCACGGTTCGGCGCTGTTCGAGCGCGGCGAGACCCAGATCCTCGGCGTCACCACGCTGAACATGCTCCGCATGGAGCAGCAGCTGGACACGCTCTCGCCCGAGACCCGCAAGCGCTACATGCACAACTACAACTTCCCGCCGTTCTCCACCGGTGAGACCGGCCGGGTCGGCTCGCCGAAGCGGCGCGAGATCGGCCATGGCGCGCTCGCCGAGCGCGCGCTCCTGCCGGTGCTGCCGGCGCGCGAGGAGTTCCCGTACGCGATCCGCCAGGTGTCCGAGGCGCTCAGCTCCAACGGGTCGACATCAATGGGGTCGGTGTGTGCCTCGACCATGTCGTTGCTGAACGCCGGTGTGCCGCTGCGTGCGCCGGTGGCGGGCATCGCCATGGGCCTGATCTCGGACACCGTCGACGGGAAGACCGAGTACGTCGCGCTGACCGACATCCTCGGCGCGGAGGACGCATACGGCGACATGGACTTCAAGGTCGCCGGCACCAAGGACTTCGTGACCGCGCTGCAGCTGGACACCAAGCTCGACGGCATTCCGGCGTCGGTCCTGGCTGGAGCGCTGACCCAGGCAAAGGACGCCCGGCTGGCGATCCTCGACGTGATGAACGAGGCGATCGATAGCCCGGACGAGATGTCGCCGCATGCCCCGCGGATCATCACGGTGAAGATCCCGGTTGACCAGATCGGCGCGGTCATCGGCCCCAAGGGCAAGATGATCAACCAGATCCAGGACGACACCGGCGCCGAGATCTCGATCGAGGACGACGGCACGATCTACATCGGCGCGACCAACGGTCCCTCGGCCGAGGCCGCCCGCGCGCAGATCAACGCGATCGCCAACCCGCAGATGCCCGAGGTCGGCGAGCGCTACCTCGGCACCGTGGTCAAGACCACGACGTTCGGCGCGTTCGTCTCGCTGCTGCCCGGCAAGGACGGCCTGCTGCACATCTCGCAGCTGCGCAAGATCGCCGGCGGCAAGCGGGTCGAGAACGTCGAGGACGTCGTCCAGGTCGGCCAGAAGGTCCAGGTGGAGATCGCCGAGATCGACCAGCGGGGCAAGCTGTCTCTGGTGCCGGTCATTGATGAAGGCGCGGCCGACGCGCCTGCTGAGGTCGCTCCAGCAGACGCCGAGTGACCCGGTCGCGCGCGCTGCCGAAGCAGCGTCCGGGGTCGACCCGGACGCTGCTGTCCGAGGCTGACGGCGGGTTGGTTCGTCGTACGGTCCTGCCCGGTGGCCTTCGGGTGATCACCGAGGCCCTGCCGACCGTGCGCTCGGCGAGCATCGGCATCTGGGCTGGCATCGGCTCGCGCGACGAGTCGACCGCGCAGGCCGGCTGCTCGCACTACCTCGAACACTTGCTGTTCAAGGGCACGGCACGCCGGGACGCGTTCTCGATCACCGCGGCCATCGACGCCGTCGGCGGGGAGATCAATGCGTTCACCACCAAGGAGTACACCTGCTACTACGCGCGGGTGCTCGACTCCGATGTGGCACTTGCCGTGGACGTGCTCTCCGACATGGTGACTTCGTCGCTCGTCAACCCGACCGACGTCGACAGCGAGCGCAGCGTGATCCTCGATGAGATCGCGATGCACGAGGACGACCCGTCGGACGCCGTGCATGAGGCCTTCGCCCGCGGCGTGTACGGCAACGGTCCGCTTGGGCGACCCATCCTCGGGAGCGTGGCCGCGATCCAGCGGCTGCCGCGCCGCACCATCTGGTCCTACTACCGGCGGCACTACCAGCCCGACAACCTCGTGATCGCCGCCGCTGGCAACATCGAGCACGCTGCCGTCGTCCGGCTGGTCAAGCGCGCGTTCAAGCCGCTGCTGGGTGGGGATGGTGAACCGCGCTCGCCCCGGCGAGCCGGCCGCTCCGCATACCGCACCGGCTCGCTGGAGCTCGTGACCCGACCGATCGAGCAGGCGAACCTGGTGCTCGGTATGCCGGCGCTGTCCCGCACGGACGACCGGCGCTTCGCCCTCGGTGTGCTCAACAACGCGCTCGGCGGCGGCATGAGCTCGCGACTGTTCCAGGAGATCCGCGAGAAGCGCGGACTGGCCTACTCGGTCTACTCCTACAGCAGCCTGTATGCGGGCTCCGGCCTCTTCGGCGTGTATGCCGGCTGCCTGCCGGCCAAGGCCCCCGAGGTGCTGGAGCTGGCCCGGGCCGAGCTGCAGAAGGTGGTCGACCACGGCTTGACCGACGACGAGGTCACGCGCGGCAAGGGGCAGATGCGCGGCTCCATCGTGCTGAACCTCGAAGACACCGGATCCCGGATGACCAGGCTGGGCAAGGCCGAGCTGGTGCACGGAGAGCTGCTCGGCGTCGACGAGGTGATTGCGCGCATCGACGCGGTCAACCCGGACGACGTGCGCAGCATCGCCCGCGAGGTACTCGGCGCGACCCCGACGCTGGCCGTGATCGGACCGTTCGACAACGCGGATCGGCTGGCCGCCGCCGTCGCCTAAATCCACAACAGGGCGGATCTCCCTCGCTTCTATCAAGTGTTTGCCATCCGCTTGCGCCAGGATCGAGCCATGCCGGGTACCAAGGTCGGGGTTGTGGGCGCGAAGGGCCGGATGGGCTCCGAGGTCTGCCGCACCGTCGAGGCGGCCGACGACCTCGAGCTGGTCGCGGCCGTGGACGTGGGCGACTCCCTGTCGGCCCTGGTCGACGCCGGTGTCGAGGTGGTCGTCGACTTCACTACCCCGGACGCCGTCCTCCCCACTCTCCAGTTCGTGATCATGCACAAAATCCATGCCGTGGTCGGCACCACGGGCTTCGACGACGCGCGGCTCGCGCAGGTGCGGGCCTGGGTTTCGCGACTCGCCGGGCGTCGGCGTCCTGGTCGCGCCGAACTTCGGCATCGGCGCGGTGCTGATGATGCGCTTCGCGGCGCAGGCCGCGCCGTTCTTCGAGTCGGTCGAAATCGTCGAGCTGCACCACCCGAACAAGGTGGACGCGCCGTCCGGCACCGCGCGGCACACCGCCTCCGCGGTCGCCGCGGCTCGAGCGGCCGCGGGGGTCGGCGCTGCACCCGACGCGACGACATCAGCGCTGGACGGAGCTCGGGGTGCGACCGTGGACGGCATCCCGGTGCACTCGGTGCGGGCGCGGGGACTCGTCGCGCACCAGGAGGTGCTGCTCGGCGGGCCGGGGGAGATGCTGACGATTCGGCACGACTCGCTCGACCGGTCGTCCTTCATGCCGGGCGTGCTCCTCGGCATCCGTTCGGTTGCGTCGCACCCTGGGCTCACCGTCGGCCTCGATGCGTTCCTGGACCTCGACCCGCCGCGCCGATCATGACGAAACCCGGCTGCCCGGCGCTGATCATGACGAAACCGCTCTCGGGCGCGCTGGGGGATCATGACGAAACCCGGCTGCCCAGCGCTGATCATGACGAAACCAGGCCGCCGTTCGTCATGATCGTCACCGCGCGCCGGGTTGTCGTACTTCTCGTTGCCCTCCTGGCGTTCTATGTCGTGTTCATCGGCTGGCGCGGAGTCGTCCTGGTCGCCGACGGCCGGCCGGCGTTCGTCTTGCTGGGGATCGGGGTGCTGCTGCTGCCGGTTGTAGGCGTGATCCTGGTCTGGCGCGAGCTGCGGTTCGGCCTTGCGGCGCAAGAGCTCGGTCGGGCGCTCGAATCTGAGGGCGCACTGCCGTCGGACCCGCTGCCCCGACGGCCGTCCGGACGGGTCGACCTTGCGGCCGCCGACGAGGTGTTCGAGCGCCGTCGGGCCGAGGTCGAGACTGCGCCCGACGACTGGCGTGGGTGGTACCGCCTGGCCGTCGCATACGGCGACGCCCGCGACACCAGGCGCGGCCGGGCCGCCCTCCGCCGCGCCCTCGATCTCTACCGCATGGACTGACTGCGTCGGCCGTCGGCCTCGCCGAGGCCTTTCAGTGGTGTGGGTGGTGGTACCCCGAGAGCGGACCGGAGTGGCCGTGGATCGCAGCCTCTGCCTCTGCGAGCACGACGAGGGTACTGAGAGCACCAATCGCGGACAGCACAAAGAGGGCGTCCTCTTGGCTCTGATTGGCCTCGCTGATGAACCGACGCACTTCGGTATCAGCTCGGGTGAGTTCCGCAGCGCTGTCCGACTCAGCGGCCATCAGGCGGCGGCCTTCGGCGAGCAGAGTGTTGAGGCTGTCCCGTCGAAACACCTCCTCGAGCGCCGCGTCGACCAACGCCAGAGTTCGTGCCCCGTCGCTGAGGCGTACGCACACCAGATGTGGGTGAAGACCCGCGCGGAGCCGGGCGCGCGCAAACGCCCACAACAGCGTGAGCAGTTCGTGCTGCTCCGGCATCGAGAGCGCGCCGAAGCGGTCGGTCAGGGAGTCCAACGCCGCGCGGACCTTCGGGTCTAGGGCCGTTGCCCGTTCGACCTCGGACATCAGGGAAGGCAACCAACGCTGAGGGTCGACAGAGACCAGGATGCGATCAGTCGGCGCGAACGGTGCGGCTGGGAGTGCGGTCTTGCCGGCTTCCATGTCAGCCTCCTCGAATACGTCTGCGGCGAAACGTAGCCCGGTCGAGGAGCAGATGTTGACTTTCAGCCACCGGACTCGATTGCTCGACCGGCGGCGTCTCAGCCGAGGGCACGTATGCCGGCGGCAACTGCGGCCGCGCCGAGGATCACGATGAGGAAGTTGGCCCGCAGCAACAACGCAACCACCGCGAACGCCAGCCCGGCCGCGCGCGCATCGACGACCACGGACTGGCCGGAGGCGAATGTCTGCACAGCCGTGAGAGCGATCAGCAGCGCAATTGGCATGAGTAGCGCTATCCGGCGCACAACAGGCTTCTCGAGGACATGCCCAGGGACGGACAGGCCGGCCAACTTGAGCAGGTAACAGCCGACCGACGTGGCGAGCACCGCGGCCCAGATCACGGCGGGTCCCCGGATCCGGCAGCGAGCCCGACGGCCACCCCGACGACACCGGCGACCAGCACGGGCACCCCCGGGGTCAGCCAGGGCGTGAGCAGCAGCGCGACCGCGGCGGCGGTGCCGGCGACCAACCAGGCCCCGCGGATGCGCAGTTGCGGCCAGACCAGCGCGAGGAACGCGGCACCCACAGCGGCGTCCAGCCCGAAGTTCTTCGGGTCGCCCAAAGCGGTTGCTCCCGCGGCGCCGACGAACGTCATGATGTTCCACCAGGCGAAGATCGTCCCCCCGGTGAGCCAGAAGGCCAGCCGCGCGGCCCGACCGTCGTGCGCGGTGTCGTCTTGCGCGATCGTCATGGCGGTCGACTCGTCGATGACGAGGTGGGCGGCGACCGCCTTACGAATGCCCTGCACTTTCAGCACGGGCGCGATCCGCAGGCCGTACAACGTATTGCGCGCACCGAGCAGCAACGCGGTCGTCGTTCCGGTCACGCCGGACCCACCCGCGCCGAGCACACCCACCAGTGCAAATTGAGAGCCGCCAGTGAACGCGACCAACGACAACGCGCATGCTTGGAGCACCGACAAGCCGGACGTCGTGGCCAGTGCGCCGAAGCTGATGCCGTAGGTACCGACGGCCAGACCCAGCGACAACGCGTCGCGCAGGACCTTGCGCCGATCAGCATGCCAGTCAGCCGCGACGGACTCCGAGCTCAACGGCGGCGCTCCTCGCGGCTGGCCCCGACATACGTCTCCACCCACTCGTTCAGCGGGCGCAGCGCGCGCCAGTCGTCGCGTACCCGGGTCAGGGCCTTCCGAGAGTGCAGCGTTGCCCCGGGCTGCAAGGTGCGCCACGGAGTCAGGGAGCGATGGCGTAACAGGTCGATCCGCGTGTGCTCCGGATCCACACCACGCGGCCTGGTCTTCATCACGTCGCCACCCAGCTCGAATCCCTTCTTCACAAGCGCTCGTGTCATCGCTGTGAGCTCGGCGCCCGTCGTCTCGTCGAGGACTGCTGCCCGGTAGCGCTCCACCTGGTCGGGGGAGTGCTCGTAGAACCCAGCCGCGGTCAACAGACCGTCGGCGCTGATCTGCGTGTAGTAGCCCATGCCGCCCGCCGTGGCCGCGAAGCCGCCCTGGAAGGTCTTGTACGGCGACTTGTCCTTGCTGAAGCGCACGTCGCGGTATGGCCGGAAAACCTTCGCGTCGCCGAACTCCTCGCGCAGCTCCTCCATCAGGGCGTCCATCGGGTCGCGAATCGCCGACTCCCAGACGTGCTTGTGCGCCTGCCAGAAGTCCTTCGTGTTCTCGACTTCGAGCCGTTCGTAGAACTCGATCCCTTCCGGCGGGAAGCCGGCGAACCTCATGCGCGCTCCTCTTCAAGCGACGTATGCAGCCTGACCTGGCGAACCATGAAACTGCCGTCCCCATCCAGGTCGAGCTCCCGGAAGGCGCCGTCGGGGCCGAATCCGTGCTCAGTGAAGAACATCCGGGTGCGGTCGTCGTCGGCGACGACCCAGTGTGTCAACGCGGCGAAGCCGTCGGAGCGCGCAACGTCCGCCACCGCCGCCACGAGCCGCGAACCATGACCATCGGCGCGATGCTCCGGGTCGACATGCACGGTCAGCAGCTCAGCTTCGTGATCGGGGTCGGCGTCCGGGTCAGCACTGGGTCCCAGCGCGGCGACCCCGCATACCCGCTCGCCCTCGAGCGCGACGAGCACCCGGTGCCGGGGGCTGGGTGCCGCGCGGACCGCCAGGTCCCAAGATGCGGTCAGGTCGGCGGCATCCAGCGCGTCGAGCCGCTCGTCGGTCAGCGCCTGATCGGCCCGCCACGCGGCGATCTGTATGCGGGCGATCGCTGCGGCCTCGTCAACCCGGGCCGGGCGCACGCTGACGGTGGCGGACGGCGCAGGCATACGGCTCATCCTTGCGCACGGAGCCGACGCCGCGTCATGTCGGTGCGCGAGTGGATCATCGTCGACGACTAGCCTCGGCCAGGTGAGCGAGAACGCCATCCACGACATCGAGTTCCGCAGCGACGTAACCGTCGAACTCGTGAAGTCGAGCGCTTCCGACTCCGACGTCGTCTTCGCCGCCCGGGTGTCGACCGCGGGGGAGCAGTCCCTGGCAGCGGCAGCGCAGGCCGCGAGCGGCTCGGCCGGCCTGATCCGGTTCCTGATGCGAGAACGGCATGGCTCGCCCTATGAACACTCGGTGTTCACGTTCTACGTGCACGCGCCCGATCTTCGTCTGGCGCGAGCACATGCGGCACCGGATGACCTCCTACAACGAGGAGAGCGGGCGCTACCGCGTGCTGCGTCCGGTCTTCTACGTCCCCGGCCCGGAGCGCAAGCTGGTCCAGACCGGCAAGCCGGGGGCATACGAGTTCATCGGCGGCACCCCTGAGCAGGCGAAGATCACCGACGAGTCGATGCGGCGGGCGGTCGAGCTCGCGTATGCGGAGTATGTGCGGATGCTGGACGCCGGGGTCGCGCGCGAGGTGGCCCGGATGGTGTTGCCGGTGTCGATCTACTCCTCGGCCTACGTAACGATGAACGCCCGTGCGTTGATGAACTTCCTGTCGTTGCGGCGTAAGGACGACGACTCGCACTTCCCGAGCTACCCGCAACGGGAG
>CAWIIE010000002.1:0-22968 GCA_963836025.1 uncultured Actinomycetota bacterium | reverse complement strand
AATGCGCCCGCGTTCGCGTGCGGGAGCAGCCCGGTCTCCTCGACCACCAGGCGGCACATGGCCACCAAGTAGTCGGTGGTGGAGGCGTATCCGTGCTCGGTCAGCCAGTCGCGCGCCTGCGCATACCGGTCCTCCGGTGCCTCGCCCAGGGTGAACAGCGCCTCGTGGCAGCCGGCCGCGGCGCCCTTGAGGGCGACCTCCAGGACCTGCTCCGGGGACATGAACGGCGCGGCGACCCGGGCAGGCGGCTGCGCGAACGTGCAGTAGCCGCAACGGTCGCGGCATAAGTGGGTGAGCGGGATGAAGACCTTGGGCGAGAACGTGACCCGCGTGCCGTGGGCACGGTCTCGGACGCGGACGGCCTTGGCCCGCAACTGCTCGGGGGACAGCGCGAGCAGCCGGAGCGGGATCCATGTCGCCGAGCCTAGGTCCAGCTCATGATCGTTACGTCGCGTGGGCACCCACGGGGCCGGACGTCGGACGCCGAATCGTCGTAAGGATCACGGGCAACGGGCTGAGGTGGCGACGGACCGGCGCACCGCCCCCGGTGCGGCACGCCGGTCCGAAGTTCGTGACCCTTGAGCTAGTTGGCGGCGAAGGTCAGGCCGACGACCCGGCCCTTGATGACCTCGATGACCCGGCTGCGGCCGGTGGCGAGGTCCACGGTGTTGATGAGCGATACCGGACCGACGTTGGTCGAGGCCACGGCGGTGTAGTCCGCCGGGTCGAACACGCCAGGTGTGTCCTCCTCGCCGGCGATGTCGAAGCCGTTGATCGCCGACGCCGGGACGCCCAGCCGGCCGACAGTGAACAGCTGACCGGTGTTCGGCCCGACCACCGGGGTGACCCCCTGCGCCGTGCCTTGAGTGACGAGCACATTCCGCTTGAAGTCGATGTCGTACAGCGTCGTCGCGGTGGCACCGGCCACGCTGTTCGTGTAGCCCGCGCCGCTGACCATCGGGGTCCGGCCGGCGTTCGCATCGGTGGCCGCATACGCGAGGTTGGTGTCGGTGCCGGCGAGCGCGCCGGTGTCCGGGTTGAGCCGCAGGTTCTGGCCGGAGCTGGTGACGATCCGGATGCGGTCCACGGTCGGGTTGAAGTCAAAGCCGACGACGCCGTTGAGCATGACGACTGGCGTGCCGACCTTGGTGGCCTCGCCGGACAGGCCATCGATCCGGTACAGCTGGTTGCGGTCGGAGATCGCATACAGCGCACCGTTGGCCGGACGCATGTCGATGCCGACGAGTTTCTCGCCGGCGTCGAGGCCGCTGATCATGACCCGGTTCACGGCGTCGTCAATGTCGTCGCCGGAATACAGCGTGAGTCGATGGTCGCTGGTCAGCACGTACAGGTCGGTGCCCAGGCGGTCGCGGTTGCTGGCCGCTTGCGCGCTCGGGGCCAGGACGAGGGTGGACGCCACGGCCGCGGCGGCGAGTGCCGCCGCCATGCCCGCGGCACGACGAGTTGGTCGCATCAGGCTCCTCCTCAGGAGTTCTCGGACGGATGCTCGCCAGCGATTCGGAGCCCACGGCCGTGCGGATGCCCGCGCATCGGCGAGGATGCGATGCGTGCCGCGCGACCTGATCAAGCCGATGCTCGCGACCGCCGGCGAGCTGCCGCTCCCGGCCGAGGACCCGCTGTGGGCGTATGAGATGAAGTGGGACGGCGTGCGCGCCGTCGTCTACGTCGAGGGTGGCGAGGCGCGCCTGTTCACGCGCAACGATCGCGACGTGACCGTGTCCTATCCCGAGGTGGCCGAGGCGTTGTCGGCGCTCGGAGTCGACGACGCGGTGTTGGACGGGGAGGTCGTCGCGTTGGGGCCGGACGGTCGGCCGAGCTTCGGCCGGCTGCAGAACCGGATGCACGTCGCCAGCCCGGCCGCTGTCCGTCGGTTGCGGGAGCAGATCCCGGTTGTGTGGTTCGGCTTCGACCTGCTCGAGCTCGGCCCGCGTTCGCTGCTCGACCTGCCGTATGAAACGCGTCGCGGGCTGCTCGAAGACCTGGACATCGCGAGCGCGGCGGCGACCGTGCCGCCGGCCTTCGTCGGCGCGGGTTCGGATGCGGTGTCAGCGAGCAAGGCGCAGGGACTCGAGGGCATCGTCGCCAAGCAACGATCCTCGACGTATGCGCCCGGCCGGCGCGCCCGCACGTGGATCAAGGTGAAGAACATCCACATGCAGGAGGTGGTCGTCGGCGGCTGGCGGCCGGGACAGGGCCGACGCGGAGGTGGCATCGGCTCGTTGCTGATGGGCGTGCCCGGACCCGACGGACTGCAGTATGTCGGCCACGTCGGCACCGGGTTCGACGACGCAGCCTTGGACCGGTTGGAGTCGATGCTGAAACCGTTGCGCCGCACGACCTCACCATTTACGAACGAGCTGCCCCGCGAAGCGTCGCGGGATGCGGTCTGGGTCACGCCGAAGGTCGTGGGCGAGGTCGCATACGGCGAGTGGACCCGGGACGAGCGGCTCCGTCACCCGGTCTGGCGAGGCCTGCGCCCTGACAAGTCGCCGTCGGAGGTCGTCCGGGAGTAGCCCGCTGTGACTGGACTTTGTGCATGATCACCGGGAAAGGGAGGGAGCCCTGGCGTGATCATGCGCAAAGTCACGCGCGAGTGACCACGCGGTCGGGGTGCGTGTACACGTTCATTGACTCGCCACGGAGGAAGCCGACGAGCGTGATGCCGACCTCGTCGGCCAGGTCCACCGCAAGCGTCGACGGCGCAGAGACGGCCGCGAGCACCGGGATGCCGGCCAGTGCGGCCTTCTGCACGAGCTCGAACGACGCCCGGCCCGACACCAGCGCAACGTGACCGGACAGTGGCAGCAATGACTGCTGGAACGCCCAGCCGACGATCTTGTCGAAGGCGTTGTGCCGCCCGACATCCTCCCGCAGCGCCACGAGGTCACCGGTAGCGGTGAACAGCCCGACAGCGTGCAGGCCGCCGGTGCGCTCGAAGACGGTCTGCGCAGCGCGCATTGCGTCCGGCAGTGCTGCAAGCACGTCGACCGTCGTCGTCATGGCGTCGTGAGCGATGTCGTATGCAGATGCAGTGCGAACCGCGTCGAGGCTCGTGCGACCGCACACTCCGCAGGCGCTCGTGACCGTGACGTTGCGCACCAGGTGGTGCACGTGCTCCGACACGGACGGGACAACCGTGACGTCGACGACGTTCTCCTCGGCGCCGCGCCGATGGTCGTGATCTCCTCGGCTCCGCTGCGCTCCGCCTGCGTCGCTCCCTCCGCGCCGATGGTCGTGATCTCCTCGGCTCCGCTGCGCTCCGCCTGCGTCGCTCCCTCCGCCGACCACGTCACCGCAGTAGCGCGCCTCCTTCACGTCGGAGACCTCACGCACCAAGCCCTCGGAGATCAGGAAGCCGAGAGCGAGCTCGATGTCATGGCCGGGCGTCCGCATCGTGACCGCGAGCGGGTTGCCGTCGACCCGGATCTCCAGCGGTTCCTCGACCACCAGCGTGTCCGGGCGGTGCCGCGGCTGCGACCCGGGGCGGACGCGGAGCACCGGTCGACGATCCGTGAGCCGGCCCATCAGTTCGGCTCCAGGCGGACGACGATCGACTTCGACGTCGGGGTGTTGCTCGTCTCCGCGACGCTGTCCAGCGGCACGAGCACGTTCGTCTCAGGGAAGTATGCGGCCGCGCAGCCGCGGGCCGTCGGGTACGCGACCACCCGGAAGCCCTCCGCCCGTCGCTCGACCTCGTCGACCCATTCGCTGACGAGATCGACGGTGCCTCCGTCGTGCAGGCCGAGCGCTGCGATGTCGTCCGGGCTGACCAGCACCACCCGGCGGCCGCCCTTGATCCCGCGATACCGGTCGTCCATGCCGTAGACGGTGGTGTTGAACTGGTCGTGCGATCTGATGGTCTGCAATATCAGCCGACCCGGCGGCACGTGCAGCACGTGCAACTCGTTGGTGGTGAACTCCGCCCGGCCGGACGGCGTCGGGAACTCACGGCGGTCCCGTACCGGGTGCGGCAGCGCGAACCCGCCGGGCTGCGCGATCTTTGCCTCGAACCCGTCGAAGCCCGGGACCACGCGCGAGATGTGCGTGCGGATCCGTCGGTAGTCCCGCCCGAGCGCCTGCCAGTCGATGCTGTCGTCCCCGAGGACGCGTGATGCGAGCGACGTGACGATCCCGACCTCGCTGCGCAGCTGCGGTGACGCGGGCGCGAGTCGTCCGCGCGAGGCGTGCACCTGGCCCATCGAGTCCTCGACGCTGACGAACTGCTCACCGGTGTCGCGCACATCTCGCTCGGTGCGCCCCAGCGTCGGCAGGATCACAGCCGTGTCGCCGCACACGGTGTGGCTGCGGTTGAGCTTGGTCGACACGTGCACGGTCAGCGCACACCGGTGCATGGCCGCCTCGGTGACCGCGGAGTCGGACGTGGCGCGCACGAAGTTGCCGCCGACGGCGAAGAACACCGATGCGCGGCCGTCCCGCATCGCCCGCACGGCGTCGACCACGTCGTGGCCGGGATCGCGCGGCGGCGAGAAGCCGAACTCCTTCTCCAACGCGTCCAGGAACGCCGATGTCGGGCGCTCCCAGATGCCCATGGTGCGGTCGCCCTGCACGTTGCTGTGCCCACGCACCGGGCAGACGCCGGCGCCTGGTCGACCGAGATTCCCTTGCAGCAGCAACACGTTCACGATCTCGCGGATCGTCGCCACCGCGTGCCGGTGCTGGGTCAACCCCATCGCCCAGCACACGATCGTGCGCCGCGAGGCGACGAGCTCGTCGACGAACGCCTCGATCTCGTCGCGGGTCAGCCCGGTCGCGGCCAGCAGGTCGTCCCACGACGAGGCGCGCACGTGCGCCGCATACGCATCGAACCCGGTGGTGAACCGCTCGATGAAGTCGCGATCGAGGATGGGCTCCAATGCCTCGTCGCGTTCGAGCAGCAGCCGACCCGCCGCCTGGAACAACGCGAGGTCGCCACCGAGGCGGATCTGCAGGAAGCGATCCGCGAGCGCGGTGCCGTGCCCGACAACACCGCCGACCCGTTGCGGGTTCTTGAAGGTCTGCAGCCCGGCCTCGGGCAGCGGGTTGACCGCGATGATGCGCGCGCCGCGTCGCTTCGCGGCCTCGAGCGTCGACAGCATTCGGGGGTGGTTCGTGCCCGGGTTCTGCCCGGTGATGACGATCAGGTCGGTGTGCTCGAAATCCTCGAGCGAGACGCTGCCCTTGCCGACGCCGAGCGTCTCGTGCAGCGCGGCGCCGCTGGACTCGTGGCACAGGTTTGAGCAGTCCGGCAGGTTGTTCGTGCCGTACGCGCGGACGAACAGCTGGTACACGAATGCGGCCTCGTTGCTGGTCCGGCCGGACGTGTAGAACACGGCCTGGTCTGGCGAAGGCAGCGCGCGCAGCGTGTCGGCGACCAGGTCGAGAGCGGCGTCGTACGAGATCGGCTCGTAGTGGTCGCTGCCCGGTCGCTTGACCATCGGCTCGGTGAGCCGGCCCTGCTTGCCGAGCCAGTGGTCGCTCATCGTGGCCAGCTCGCTGACCGGGTGCGCGGCGAAGAAGTCGGGACCGACCCGGCGCAATGTCGCCTCCTCGGCGACGGCCTTCGCGCCGTTCTCGCAGAACTCGGCGGTATGCCGGTGGCCGCCTTCGGGCCAGGCGCACCCTGGGCAGTCGAACCCCTCCTTCTGGTTCACCCGAAGCAAGGTGAGCGCGCTGCGGCGCAGCCCCATCTCGGCGTTCGAGTGCCGCAGCGCAGCGACCACGCCTGGGATGCCGGCCGACTTGGTCAGCGGGGTGCCGACCTCGAGGGCCGCGTCGCCCGCGTCGTCCCGGGGAGCCCGCCGTGCCATATCCCCATCCTGCCCCGCCCCACGCGAATGTGGACGTTGGCGGGGTTGGGAGGCCCTTCCAACCCCGCCAACGTCCACATTCGCGAGAGCCGGGCAGGTCACGCGGGGTAGGCGTGCGTCTCGGTGGCCTTGACGCCGGCCCACAGCCGGTCCCCGGGTCGGATACCGAGCTCGGCGACCGCGGACGGGGTCACATCGGCGACCCCGGACGGGGCGCCGTCGAACAACACTCTGGCTTGGCCACCGTGCAGCTCGACGTCGACCACAGTGACCGGCCAGACGTTGCGCGGGGTGCCGTCCGGCCGAGTGGTGAACAGCGCGACCGCAGTGGGCGGCACCGACACGAAGCAGTCGCCTTCGACCGGCTCATCGACGATGAGCTGACCGCCGCCGGCCAGGGTCGCGACCCGGTCGCGGGCTCTGCCGCGGAACAGGTTGAGGCCGACCAGCCGGGCCACGTAGTCCGTGCGCGGCCGCTTCGCGATCTCGGCTGGGGTCCCGGTCTGCACGACCGACCCGGCCTCGACCACGACGAGCCGGTCGCCGAGCACCATCGCGTCGAGCGGGTCGTGGGTGACGACGAGCGCGCAGCCGGCGAACTCACCCAGGTGCCGGCGCAGGTCGGAGCGCACCTCGAGCCGTGTTCTGGCGTCGAGCGCCGCGAGCGGCTCGTCGAGCAGCAGCAGGCGGGGCTCGACCGCAAGCGCCCTGGCCAGCGCCACCCGCTGGCTCTGCCCGCCGGACAGCGTCCGCGGCTTCTGTCGTTGCACGTCCGCGAGGCCGACGCGCTCGAGCCAGCTCACGGCCGTCGCGTATGCGGCCGCGCGGCTCGCGCCATGGCAGCGCGGCCCGAAGGCGACGTTGTCCAACGCGGACAGGTGCGGGAACAGCAGGTAGTCCTGGAAGACCAGGCCGATCGGCCGCTCCTCGGCGGCGACATGCCGGCCGGTCGACGGCTCGTCCCACACGACGCCGTCCAGCGCGACCCGTCCACGGTCGGGCCGGACGAGCCCCGCCAGCGTCCGCAGCGCGGTCGTCTTGCCGGCACCGTTCGGGCCGAGCAGCACGAGTGTCTCGCCGGCCGCGACCTCGACGTCCAGGTCGACCGTGAACGAAGGGAGGTCGACGACGACATGCGCGTCGAGAGTCATGGCGTCGCCAGCCAACGGTCGCGCAGTGCGACCAGAACGGCGACCGACACAACCAGCAGGACCAGGCTGAGCACGATCGCGGCCTGCGGATCGGTTTCCAGGGCGAGGTAGACAGCCAGCGGCATCGTCTGCGTTCGGCCGGGAAAGTTGCCGGCGAAGGTCAGGGTCGCGCCGAACTCGCCCAGCGCCCGGGCCCAACAGAGCACCGCGCCGGCCGCCACGCCGGGCAAGGCAAGCGGCAGCGTCACCCGGCGGAAGGTGGTCCAGCGCGAAGCGCCGAGGCTCGCCGCCGCGTCCTCGTACCGACGGTCGCCGGCCCGCAGTGCCCCCTCGACGGCGATCACCAGGAACGGCAGCGCGACGAACGCCTCGGCCACGATCACGCCCGGCGTCGTGAACGGGAGCGAGATGCCGAACCATTCCTCGAGGTGGCGACCGACGATGCCGCGCCGGCCGAACGCCAGCAGCAGTGCGACGCCGCCAACCACCGGCGGCAGCACGAGCGGCACGGTCACCATGGCTCGGACGAGCCGACGCCCCCGGAATGGCACCCGCGCCAGCAGCCACGCCAGCGGCACGCCGACCACGATGCAGAACACGGTCGCGGTCGAGGCGCATACCAACGAGAGGACGAGCGCCTCGCGCACCGCTGGCGCGGCCAACTCGTCCAGGATCGTCGACCACGGCGCGCGGACGACCAGGGCGAGGACCGGGATGAGCAGGAACCCGAGCCCGACCAAAGCTGGGACGAGCAGGATCGGCGGCGCCCCGCGGCGGACTTCTCTCACGTCGGCTTCACGGCAGCTCGAAGCCCGCCTCCTCCAGGACCGTGGCCGCCTCCGCCGACAGGATGAAGTCGACGAAGGCTTGCGCGGCCTCGGGATTCGGCGCTTCGCCGAGGGCCGCGATCGGGTAGTCGTTGACCGCCTGGTCGGCCTCCGGGAAGTCGATGCCGACGACGTCGTCGCCGGCCGCCGCCACGTCCGTGCGGTAGACCAACCCGGCGTCCACCTCGCCCAGGGTCACCTTGGTCAGCACCGCCCTCACGTCCTGCTCGTAGGTGTCCGGGACGACGGTCAGCCCGGCACTGTCGAACACCTTCTGCGCCGCGGACCCGCATGGCACCTCAACCGCGCACAGCGCAAGCACGACGGCCGGGTCGGCGATGTCGGCAAGTCCCTCGATGCCGACCGGGTTGTCCGGCGGCACCGCGATCGCGAGCACGTTGCGGACGAAGATCGTCGGGTCGCTGGCGCGGCCGCCGTCGACGACCTGCTGCATCGTCGAGGTGTTGGCCGCGGCGAAGACGTCGGCCGGCGCACCTTGCAGGATCTGGGTCGCCAGCCCCGAGCTCGGCCCAAACCCGAGCTCGACTGTGACGTCGGGGTGCGCGGCCTCGAACTCGTCAGCCAATTCCTCGAAGGTCTCTGTCAACGACGCCGCCGCGAGCACGACGACGGTGCCGCTGAGGGCGGACTCCGAGGCCGAGCTGGGTGAGCCGGCGGCGTCCGCTCCGTCGTTGTCGGCTCCGCAGCCAGCCAGCGTGAGCAAGGAAGCGGCCGACAGCGCCACGACCACGCGCCTCATCGGCTGGGCACCTCGATCACGACCTGGGTCGCCTTCACGGACGCGTATGCGACCACGCCCGGCTCGAGCCCGAGATCGTCGGCCGCCTCCCGGCTCATCAGCGAGACCACGCGATGTGGACCGGCCTGCAGGTCGACCTGCGCCATCACCCCGTCCCGCACGACCTTCGTCACGATCCCGCGGAACAGGTTGCGGGCCGACTCGCGGCCGAGCCCGCCGCGGTCCACCGGCTCGGCCGACGAGCGGGCGAACTCGGCGACCTCCCGCCCCTCCACGGCGAGGTGTCCGGTGTCGTCGCGGGTCGCGGTCAGCCTCCCGGTGTCGACCCAGCGCCGAGCCGTGTCGTCGCTGACCCCGAGCAGGTCGGCGACCTCCTTGATCCGCAGAGTCGTCATAGAGGCGCAGTATGCCGCCGCATCCGCGGTTCTGACAGGTGTTTCCGGCCGCATCTACGGACAACCCCGTCTTGCGCAGAGGCCGGATGTCACCCCGATAGCCGGAGTGACATCCGCCCGCTTGCAGAAGACGGGGGTTAGGGCAGGCCGACCCAGTCGCTCGAGCCGTCCGGATGATGCTGCTGCTTCCAGATCGGCACCTCGGCCTTGAGCGTGTCGATCAGCCAGGCGTTCGTCTCGAGCACCGCGCCCCGATGCGGCCCGGAGACTGCCGTGACGACGGCGACCTCGCCGATGCCAAGGTCGCCGACCCGGTGGACGGCGGCGACGTCGCTGACGCCGGCCCGTTCGACGGCGCGCGCCACCAGCGCCTGCAGCTTGTCCGTCACCGAGGGGTGCGCCGAGTACGACAGCGACGTGACCGGACGACCCTCATCGTGGTCGCGCACCAGGCCGACGAACACGGCCACGGCACCGTCGCTGTCACCGCCGACCATCGACCGCACCTGCTCGGGATCGATCGGGCTGTCCTGGATCGACGCGTGCACGCTCATGGCCCGAGTCTCGCGCACCTAGATTTGGCCGGGTGATGAGCCCGTGAAGAGCGTCGATGAGCACCTGGCGCAGTGCCTCCAGGACGTGCAGCCGCTGCCGCCGGTCGAGCTGCCGCTGCTCGAGGCGGCCGGCTGCGTCCTGGCTGAGCGGGTCACCTCGTCGTGGGACCTGCCGCGGTTCGACAACTCCGCGATGGACGGGTATGCGGTGCAGGCCGCGGACGTGGCCGCCGCGACGACGGGCGATCCGGTGCGGCTGAAGGTGATCGCGGATATCGCGGCCGGTTCGAACGTGTCGACCACGGTGGCGCCCCGGGACGTGTGCCCGGATCATGACCGGTGCGCCGATCCCGGCCGGGGCCGACGCGGTCGTTCCGGTCGAGTGGACCGACGGCGGTACCGATGTGGTCCGCATCGACCAGCCCGCCGAGCCGGGCGCGCATGTCCGCCGCGCCGGCGACGACCTGGCGGCCGGATCCTGTGCTCGCCGCCGGCACGGTGCTGCGGCCCGCACACCTTGGCCTGCTCGCGGCAGTAGGTCGGTCGTGGGTACTCGCGCACCCGCGACCGCGGGTCGTCGTGCTCGCGACCGGGGACGAGCTCGTGCTTCCCGGGGTCGCAGCCCGGCGCCGGCCAGATCACCGACTCCAACTCCTTCCTGCTGGTGGCCGCCGCGCGGGACGCCGGCGCCGTTGCCGAACGGGTCGGGCCGGTCGTCGACGACGCCGATCTCGTGCTGGCCGCGATCCAGGACGCCGCGGCCCGCGCCGACGTGCTGGTCACGACCGGCGGGGTGAGCGCGGGCGCATACGACGTGGTCAAGGAAGTGCTCACCCGGGTCGGGACGGTCCGGTTCGACCAGGTCGCGATGCGCCCAGGGATGCCGCAAGGCCACGGCGTCATCGGGCAGAGCCAGACCCCGCTGTTCACCCTGCCGGGCAACCCGGTGTCGGCGTTCGTGTCCTTCGAGGTCTTCGTCCGGCCGGTGCTGCGCCGGCTGGCCGGGCGCGAACCCGTGTTCCGGCAGCCGGTGCCGGCCGTGCTCGCTGGACCGGCAAAGTCGACACCTGGCAAGCGCGAGTACCTGCGGGCGGCGCTCACCACCACGGCAGAGGGCCTGGTCGCCGCGCCGCTGACCGGGCAGGGTTCGCACCAGCTCGCGACGTTGGCGCGCGCCGACGGGCTCGTCGTGGTGCCGGAGGACGTGACCGCACTGAGCA
Organism: uncultured Actinomycetota bacterium; assembly: GCA_963836025.1. GTDB lineage: Bacteria > Actinomycetota > Actinomycetes > JBEVHX01 > JBEVHX01 > JBEVHX01. Next base: position 12,233 of record CAWIIE010000002.1, on the reverse strand, counting down.
CCGGCGAACACGTCGACGTGCTTGTGCTGGCTGAGGGGGAGCGATGACGGCAGACGACCCAACCCGACTCACGCACGTCGACGAGCGCGGGGCGGCCCGCATGGTCGACGTGTCCGGCAAGCCGGTGAGCACGCGTACCGCGACCGCGTCCGGCCGGGTGCTGGTCAGCGCCGAGGTCGTCGCGCTGCTGCGCGGCGACGGCGTGCCCAAGGGCGACGCGATCGCGGTCGCGCGGATCGCGGGTATCCAGGCGGCCAAGCGCACACCCGACCTGGTCCCGCTGTGCCACCCGATCGCGATCCACGGCGTCGAGGTCGACCTGGCCGTCCGCGACGACCACGTCGCGATCACGGCATCGGTGCGCACCGCCGACCGCACCGGCGTCGAGATGGAGGCGCTCACCTGCGTCAGCGTCGCGGCGCTCACCCTGGTCGACATGGTCAAGGCGGTCGATCCGGCCGCGGTCATCACGGACGTGCGGGTGGACACCAAGACCGGCGGTACCTCCGGTGACTGGGCACGGCCGTGACCCGTGCCCTCGTCATCACGGTCTCGACCCGCGCCGCGAGCGGGGTGTACGAAGACCGCAGCGGCCCGATCGTCGTCGAGGGCCTGCGGTTGATGGGCATGGACGTGGACGGCCCGGACGTGCTGCCCGACGGGCCGGGGCTCGAGGCCGCACTGCGCGAAGCGGTGCAGCGGTATGCCCTGGTGGTCACCACCGGCGGCACCGGGTTGACGCCGACCGACCGGACTCCCGAGGCCACGCGCGCAATAGTCGACCGCGAGATCCCCGGGCTGGCCGAGGCGATCCGGGCGCGCGGTGTCGCCGCCGGCGTGCCGACCGCCGTGCTGTCGCGCGGCATCGTCGGTGCCGCCGGCGGTTGCCTGGTGGTCAACCTGGCCGGGTCGGCGGGTGCCGTTCGCGACGGTCTGGAGGTGCTGGCGCAGGTGCTGCCGCATGCGCTCGACCAGCTCGCCGGCGGCGACCACCCGCGGTCCTGAGGCATACCAAGGAGATCAACTCGAGCACGCGACCAACCGACGCGTGCCATCGTGCTTGGGTGCCGAACAGTCAGACCCCGCGCGACAGCGGACTGCCCGTGCCGCAACCGGTGCGCACGGCGGCGGAGTGGTCGTGGCGGCTGCTGGTCATCGTCGGAGCGGCCGCGGTCGTCCTGCTTGTCGTGGCTCGGCTCCAGGTCGTCGTGCTCGCGGTGTTCGTCGCGCTGCTCGCCACCGCATTACTGCTTCCAATGATGCAGTGGCTGCGCGCCCGTGGCCTCGGTCAGGGATGGGCCGCCACGATCACCCTGATCACCGCCCTGCTGGTCATCGGCGGCGCGCTGGGCTTCGTCATCGGGCAGATCGTGACCAACTACGACGAGCTCGAGGAGGAGCTGCGCGCCGGCTACGAGGAGGTGCGCGACTGGCTGCGCGACGGCCCGCTCGGCCTGTCGGATGCACAAATCTCCGAGTACCTCGCGAACGCGTGGAACACGATCCGCGAGAACAGCGACGGCATCGCCTCCGGTGTCTTCCGCACGGCCACCACTGCGCTCGAGGTGATCTCCGGGGCAGCCATTGCGTTCTTCGCGACGATCTTCTTCCTGTACGACGGGCCGGCGATCTGGCGTTGGTCTGTCGGCTTGTTCCCGCGCCCGGCCCAGCCCGACATCGAAGCCTCCGGTCGACTGGCCTGGGGGACCCTGACCGGCTACATCCGCGGCACCATCATCATCGCCTTGGTCGACGCCATCGGCATTGGCGTCGTGCTCGCCATCCTCCAGGTGTCGCTGGCGTTGCCGCTGACGGTGCTGGTGTTCTTCGGCGCCTTCGTGCCGATCATCGGTGCGTTCGTCGCCGGCGGCGTCGCCGTGCTGGTCGCGCTCGCCTCCCAGGGTCTGACCGCGGCCGTGATCGTGCTGATCGCGATCATCGCGGTCCAGCAGCTCGAGGGTCACGTGCTGCAGCCGCTGGTCATGAACCGGGCGGTGCGACTGCACCCGCTCGCGATCGTGCTCGTGGTCGCGGCCGGCTCACTGATCGCTGGGCTCGTCGGCGCCGTCGTGGCGGTCCCGATCGCGGCGGTGGTCAACGTAGTCGGCAAGTACTTCGCGGCGCGCTATCGGGAGCGGGGCGACGCCGAACCAGACGCCGTGGCCGGAGCCCGCGCCGCCCGACGCGGAGCCCGCGCCGCCTTTGGACGCGCCGGACGCGGGTCGGCTGGCAGACTGACCGCGTGCTGCGCGTCGCCGGATCCCGCGACGCGCGCCTGGTTGCCACCGTCCTCGCGTGGGTGCCCGCGGTCCTGCTGCTCGATCGCACCGCCACCTTGCTCGAGCAGCGCGCGCTGGGTCTGCTGACCTGGCTGTTGCTCATTGCGCTGCTCCGCGGCGAGTCCGCGCTCGTCCGGGTGCAGACCCTCGTCGTGGTGGTCTTCGCAACCGTCGTCGAGTATGCGTTCTCCGACGCGCTGGGCGTGTATGTGTACCGGTTGGACAACGTGCCGTGGTTCGTCCCACCGGGTCACGGGCTGGTCTACCTCGCGGCCTACGCGTTCGGCCGATCTGTCTTCGCTCGCCGGCACGCCCGGGTGCTGGTCGGCGGCACGCTGGCGGTCGGCGGCGCATACGCGGTCTGGGGGATGTCGCCGCTCGCACCCCGCGCTGACGTGCTCGGCGCTTTCTGGTTCCTGTGTCTGGTGGGCTTCCTCGCGTTTGGCCGATCGCGGCTGCTCTACGTGGGCGCGTTCGCCGTGGTGACGTACCTCGAGATCCTCGGCACCGCGGTCGGGACCTGGACGTGGCAGGCGCACGACTTCACCGGCCTGGTGCCGATGGGCAACCCGCCGTCGGGCGCGGCCGGCGGGTACGGCTGGTTCGACCTAGTCGCGGTCTGCGCCGCGCCGTGGCTGTTGGCGCGGTTCGGCACGCCCTCAGTCGGGCAGCAGCCGGAGCACCTCGTCGTGGACGTGCCCGTTCGTCGCCAGGAGGTTGCCGCCGTCGAGCGGGGGTGAGCCGTCGAGCGCGGTGCACCGTCCGCCGGCCTCTTCGATGACCGGGATCAAGGCCGCCATGTCCCACGGCGCCAGCTCCGGCTCGGCGGCGACGTCGACGGCCCCTTCCGCGACCAGCATGTGCGACCAGAAGTCGCCGTACGCCCGGGTTCGCCAGGCCTGCTCGGTGAGTCGGTCCAGTCCGCGGCGCATCCCGCGCTCCGCCCACCCGATCGTGTCGCTCACCGAGACCGACGCGTCACCGACCGAGGCGACGGTCGACACCCGGAGCCGGCGCGGCTCGCCGACGAGTGCACCACCCACGTATGCGCCGCGGCCGCGCACCCCCCACCAACGCCGGCCGAGGGCGGGCGCCGACACAACCCCGAGCACGGGTGTCCCTTCGAGCTGCAGGCCGACCAGCGTGGCCCAGACCGGGACACCGCGGATGTAGTTCTTGGTGCCGTCGATCGGGTCGAGCACCCAGATGCGATCCGCGTCGCCGCTGGCGCCGTACTCCTCGCCGTGCACCGCGTCGTCCGGCCAGGCGTCCGCCAGCATCGACCGCAGCATCCGCTCGACCTCGCGGTCCACGTCCGTCACCGGGGTCAGGTCCGGCTTGGTCTCGACCCGGACGTCGAGGGACTGGAAGCGCGCGAAGGTCAGCGCGTCGGCGGCGTCGGCCAGGCGCAGCGCGAGGTCGAGGTCGTCGACGTCGTCGGTCACGGCGCTGACGCTATCGACGACAAGCGGCCTGGCACGCCAGGGCGGGCTGGCGTCGACGGCACGCGCCGCGGCCGCCAAGATTGCGCCGTGCCAGGACCCGATCAGACCAGCGCATCGGACGAGACCGACGAGCTCTTGGAGCTGCTCGACCTCGAGGAGCTCGACCCCCTGCTGTTCCGGGGGCGGCAGCCGCGAACGGAGTCCCAGCGCGTCTTCGGTGGCCAGGTCGCCGCGCAAGCGTTGGTGGCGGCCGGCCGGACCGCCCCGTCCGATCGTGCCGTCCACTCGTTGCACGCATACTTCCTGCGCGCGGGTGACCCGGAACACCCCATCGTGTACGAGGTCGACGTCCTGCGCGACGGCGGGTCCTTCGCCACTCGTCGCGTCGTCGCCCGCCAGCACGGCCGCAGCATCTTCGCGCTGTCCGCCTCGTTCCAGCGCGACCAGCCCGGGCTCGAACATCAGCATCCGATGCCGGACGCCCCGGATCCGGAGTCCCTGCCCACAGCCGCGGAGCGCGACCAGACCCAGCCGCTCCGAGTGCCGAGGCGCTCGGAGTGGGGTGCGATCGACAGCCGCCGGCGCTCGACGACCGTCGGGTCCGGCATCACCGACGACCCGGTCCGCCCGCCGTACTCGCAGTTCTGGTTCCGCTACACCCGGGCCCTGCCGGACGACCCGTTGCTGCACGTCTGCGTGCTCGCGTATGTCAGCGACCTGTCGTTGCTGCCGACCGCGCTGATCGGGCACGACGTCGACATGTGGGACGACAACCTCCTGATGTGGTCGCTGGACCATGCGATGTGGTTCCACCGGCCGTTCCGCGCGGACGACTGGGTCCTCTACGACGTGGAGTCGCCGTCGGCGAGTGGCTCCCGGGGATTGACCACCGGACGCTTCTTCAGCCGGGACGGACAGCTGATTGCCTCCGTCGTCCAGGAGGGGCTGATCCGGGTCACCTGACGCGCCACCCGCTGCCCAGGTCACGATTCGAGCCCGACTCGCTGGATGGTGTAGGTGAACCGGCCGGGCCGGAGGCAGTCTGTGGCCATGTTCGACACGATCTTCGGGCTGCCCGTTCACCCTTTGGTCGTTCACGGGGTGGTGGTCCTCCTACCGGTGGCTGCTCTCGGCGTGATCGCGATCGCGTTGGTGCCGAACTGGCGTCGTCGCTACGGCGTGCTGGTCGTGCTCGTCGCCGCGGGGGCGACCGCGGCGGTTCCGGTCGCCACCCAGAGCGGCCGTGAGCTGGCGGAGCGGGTCGGCGAACCCGAGCGGCATGCCGACCTCGGCTCGATGGTGATCTGGTATGCGGTGCCGATGCTGCTGCTCGCCGCCGCATTGGTGTGGCTGGACCGCAGGCAGGCGCCGCCGGCCCGCGGGTATGCGGCCTCGGCCGGCGCCCGGAACACGGGCACGATGGTGCGCACCAGCACGCAGTCGCGCCTGGTCCTCGTCGTCGCCGGCCTGGCGATCGTGGCCGCCGTCGGTGCGGCCACGATTGTCGTGCTGACCGGGCACGCCGGCAGCAAGGCCCACTGGGAGCCGATCGTCCAAAGCACCAACGACTGACGGCCGCCGACGTCGGCCCAAGAAACCCCGGCCACGGCCGGCCCTGACCGTGTGGGGCTGTTCCTCGCGTTCGGGCGGCCGGAGGACCCCAGCAACGTCAGGATCGGGTCCCGCATGGGATGGGCTTTAGTCGTCCTCGGCGCCCGACCGCATCGTCCGGAGCAGCCGGCGGAACGAGTCAAGCCGGGACGGGTCGGCGTGCCCGGCCTCGACCCAGGCGTCCAGCGCGCACTCCGGCTCGTCGTGCGTGCACGAGCGCGGGCAGCCCCCGGTGCCGGCTTCGAGGTCGGGGAAGGCGTGCAGCACCCGCGCAACATTCACGTGCGCCAGGCCGAAGGAGCGCAACCCCGGGGTGTCGATGACCCAGCCGCCCTCCGGCAGGGGCAACGCGATCGCGGACGACGAGGTGTGCCGGCCGCGACCGGTCACGACGTTGACCCGGCCCACCGCCCGGTCGGCCCCGGGAACGAGGACGTTCACCAGCGTCGACTTGCCGACGCCGCTGTGCCCGACCATCACCGTCGTCCGGTCGTGCAGCCGTTCCCGCAGCTCAACTGGGTCCACCCCCTTGCGGGTGACGACGTAGGGCAGGTCGAGCCCGGCATACATGGTCACGAGCGCGTCGGGGGAGCGCAGGTCCGACTTCGTGAGCACCAGCAGCGGCGACAGCCCCGCGTCGAATGCCGCGACCAGGCAGCGGTCGATCAGCCGTGGCCGCGGCTCGGGGTCGGCCAGTGCGGTGACGATCGCGAGCTGTTCCGCGTTCGCGACCAGGACCCGCTCGACCGGGTCGCTGTCGTCCGCCGTGCGACGAAGCACCGACACCCGCGGCTCGACCCGCACCACCCGGGCCAAGGCATCGCTCCCGCCCGTCATGTCGCCGACCAATGCGATCCGATCACCGACCACCACGCCCTTGCGGCCGAGCTCGCGTGCCTTGACCGCCATGACCTCGCGGCTGGCGCCGTTCTCCGAAATGAGGCAGGTGAACCGCCCGCGGTCGACGGTGAGAACGACCCCCTCTGCGGCGCCTTCGTGCGCCGGGCGGTCCTTGGAACGCGGACGGGACTTGCCGCGCTGCGGGCGAACTCGGACGTCGTCCTCGTCGAGGTCGGCCCGGCGACGTGGCATCAGCCGAGCATCCCCGTCCACAGGTCGACGAACTGGGGCATCGTCTTCGAGGTCGCGGCCACGTCGTCGACCTCGATGCCATCGACCACCAGGCCGAGGACCGCCGCGGCCTGCGCCATCCGGTGGTCCGCAGACGAATGCCAGCTGCCGCCGTGCAGCGACCGCGGCCGGATCACCAGTCCGTCGGCTGTCTCGTCGACGTCGCCGCCGAGTGAGTTGATCTCGGTGCGGAGCGCCGCCAGTCGGTCGGTCTCATGACCGCGCAGGTGCGCGATGCCGCGCAGCGTCGATGGGGAGTCGGCCAGTGCACACAGCGCCGCGACCACCGGCGTCAGCTCACCGGCCCCCGACAGGTCGAGATCGACCCCGCGCAGAGTGGCCGGCCCGTGCACCGTCAAGCCATCGGGAGCGAGCGATACCTGGCAGCCCTCCGCGGCCAGGATGTCGCGCAACTGGTCGCCCGGCTGCGTGGTTTCTTTCGGGCCAATCCGGTATGCGGACGCGTCCGCCGGTGACCGCGGCGGCAGCAAGGAATACCGCAGCGTTGGAGAGGTCCGGCTCGACCGTGACGTCGTCGAGCCGGGGCACTCCCGGCGACACTCGCCAGCGACCCGGCACCGAGTCGTCGACCTCGATGCCCGCGTCGCGGAGCACGGCGACGGTCATGTCGACGTGCGGCCGGCTCGGCACTCGGCCCACCGCATGCACTTCGATGCCGTCGTCGTAGCGACAGCCCGCCAACAGCAGCCCGCTGACGAACTGGCTGGACGCCGCGGCGTCCACGCTGACCGGCCCGCCGCGCACGCGACCCTTGCCGTGAACCGTGAACGGCAGGGCGCCACGGCCGCTGTCGTCGACCTGAACGTCGAGCGCGCGAAGCGCGTCCAGAAGCGGCGCCATCGGACGTTCGCGAGCGCGCGGATCGCCGTCGAAATGGATCTCGCCGTCGGCAAGCGCGGCGACCGCTGGCACGAACCGCATCACGGTTCCGGCCAATCCGCAGTCGATGTCCGCCGGACCGCCGAGTTCTCCTGGATTGACCTCCCAGCCGTCCTCGGCGGCATCGCGAACGTCGATACCGAGCGCACGCAATGCGGCCGCCATCAGCTCGGTGTCCCGCGCCCGCAGCGGTCGGCGGACGATGGTCGGCCGATCCGACAGCGCAGCGAGTACGAGCAGACGTGCAGTCAGGGATTTCGAGCCGGGAAGGGTGACGACGGCATCGACCGGCCGGGTCGCGTGCGGCGTCAGCCACCCGGGCGAGATCACGACTGACGAGGGTAGTCGGAGGGTCGTGGCAGGCTGGCTTCCGTGTGTGGACGGTATGCAGCCAGTCGAAGCCCGGACGACCTGGTCGAGGTGTTCGAGGTCGACAAGCCCAAGCCCTCGGAGCCGCCGCTTGAAGTGCTCAACCCGGACTTCAACGTTGCGCCCACCAAGAAGGTCTACGCGGTGCTCACTCGCCGACCAAGCGGTGACGACGTCTCGGAGGACGCGCCGCCCCGACGGCAGCTGCGCGTGCTTAAGTGGGGGCTGGTTCCCTCCTGGGCGAAGGACCCCGCGATCGGCTCTCGCCTGATCAACGCGCGGATGGAGACCGTCGCGGAGAAGCCGGCCTTCAAGCGCGCCTTCAAGTCCCGGCGCTGCCTGCTCCCGGCCGACGGCTACTACGAGTGGTATGCGTCGCAGGCGCGCGAGGCGGACCTTGCCGCGGCCGAAGCAGAGGCCGCAGCCACAGGAAAGAAGCCGCGCAAGCCGAAGGTCCAGAAGCAGCCGTTCTTCATCCATCCAAAGGACGGGTCGCCGATGGCGATGGCCGGGCTGTACGAGTTCTGGCGCAAGCGGGACGCGGCCGAGGGCGATCCGGATGCGTGGCTGTCGACCTGCACGGTCTTGACGACGACGTCTGAGGACGCGGTCGGCCACATCCACGACCGGATGCCGCTGGTGGTCGAGCCCGAGCGCTGGGGGCAATGGCTGGACCCGGACTTCTCCGACCCCGAGCAGCTGACCTCCCTGCTGGTCCCGGCGGCGCCGGGGCGGCTGGACGCATACCCGGTCTCGACCGCGGTCAACAATGTGCGGAACAACGGCCCAGAGCTGCTCGCGCCGCTGCCGCTCGACGACCTGGACCGCTGGGCACCCGTGTGACAACCCGGGCGGTTTGGTAGGCGGAACGAACGGCCCAGCCGACGTTCCGCATACCAAACCGGGGGCGGCGACGCCGCCCGCTAGCGTGCGGGGATGTCAGCGATCAGCGTCGTCGAGACGTCGCTCGGTCCGGCGCGGTTGCACACGGATGCGGCGCGACGTCCGCGCTTGACTCTCGTCCTCGGCCACGGTGCGGGCGGGGGGATCGAGGCGCGCGACTTGGTCGCGCTGGCGAGTGCACTGCCGCCGAGGGGGATCACCGTGGTCCGGATGGAGCAGCCGTGGCGGGTCGCTGGCCGTAGGACCGCGGGCCCACCGCCGCAGCTCGACCGGGGCTGGATCGAGACGCTCGCTGGGCTCAAGCTGCGCAGCCAGTTGGTCGTCGGCGGGCGCAGCGCTGGGGCGCGGGTCGCCTGCCGCACCGCGGTAGCCACCGGTGCGGTTGCGGTGGTGGCGCTCGCCTTCCCGCTGCACCCGCCGGGGCGTCCAGATCGGTCCCGCGCGGACGAACTGCTCGGCGCCGGGGTGCCGACCGTGGTGGTGCAGGGGACCCGCGACTCCTTCGGTGGGCCGCTGGAGTTCCCCAGAGGGGTGGACGTTCGCGAGGTCGCGGACGCGGACCACTCGTTCCGGGTCCCCAAGGCGTCGCCGATCGGGCAGGACGCCGCATACCAGCGGGTCGTCGGCCACGTGCTCGAGTTCCTCGGCGCGCTCAAGGGAATGACGAGGGCCTGAGCCGTCGTTGTCCCGACGTGCTCGCCGCTTCGCAACGCCGTGACGACAACCCGCTGGCCTGGCCGAGCTGGCCCATTCCGGCGACCTCGGCTGGCCCGATCGCGCCGCGGGTAGGCTCCGGCCCAGTGAGCGCGACCGAAGAGACCGCCGAGGAGCGAGCCGCCCGCTTCGAGCGGGACGCCCTGCCGTTCCTTGATCAGTTGTATGCCGCCGCGATGCGGATGACGCGCAACCCCGCGGATGCCGAGGATCTGGTCCAAGAGACATACGTGAAGGCGTTCGCCGCCTTCCACCAGTTCAGCGAGGGCACCAACCTCAAGGCCTGGCTGTACCGCATCCTCACGAACACCTTCATCAACAACTACCGCAAGAAGCAGCGGCAGCCGCAGCTGTCCGGCGCCGAGGACGTCGAGGACTGGCAGCTGGCCCGCGCCGAGTCGCATACGTCGAGCGGCCTGCGCTCCGCGGAGGCCGAGGCGCTCGACCGGCTGCCGGACTCGGACGTGAAGGACGCGCTGCAGGAGTTGCAGGAGGACTTCCGGATGGCGGTCTATCTCGCCGACGTCGAAGGCTTCGCGTACAAGGAGATCGCCGAGATCATGGGAACGCCGATCGGCACCGTGATGTCCCGGCTGCACCGAGGGCGACGCCAGCTCCGTGACCTGTTGGCCGACTACGCCCAGGAGCGCGGCTTGGTGCCCGCGACGAGCCAGGCGAGCCCAGAATCAAGCACCCAGGAGGCGTCATGAGTTGCGGGAAGCCTCATGAGACCCCGTGCGAGGAGGTCCTCGAACAGGTTTGGCTCTACCTGGACGGTGAGCTCAAAGACCCGGACCTCGGCCTGATTCGCGCCCATCTCGACGAGTGCGCCGGGTGCTTGCGCAAGTACGGCCTCGACCAGGTGGTGAAGGCGCTGGTTGCTCGCTCCTGCGGGGGCGACGTCGCGCCCGAGCACCTGCGGGCCAAGGTCGTGGCCACCCTGCACTCGGTCTCGATCCGGACCAGCCACGTGGAGTACCGGCCGGAATAGCCGGCCCGAGAAGACTCAAAAGGCCCGACTCCGAATGCTCGCGGAGCCGGGCCTTGTGCTGTTCGGCGGGTGTGTTCGGTTCAGGCGTTTGGCCGTCGGCCGCGGTTGGCCTTCTTCTTCTTGCGGGCGTGGCGCTTACGGGTGCGCTTACTCATGGGTGACCTCCAGGCCGATTGCGGGCAGTCTTCCACACGGCCTGCCCGGCGATCGCAGTGTCCCTCGGTGTCCCTCGGTGGCCGCGGGCAGCGGCCGCACTAGGCTCGCGGCGCTGCATACCGGAGGACTGCGAGGTGACTCGCGAGGGGACTGGAGGAGCCGTGGCCGAGGAAGTCCGCGCCGAGATGGTCGCCAACGTCTGGAAGGTCGAGGTGACCGAGGGGCAGACCGTCCAGGCGGGTGACACCCTCGTCATCCTCGAGTCGATGAAGATGGAGATCCCGGTGCTCACCGAAGACGGCGGCACCGTCACGGCGCTGCATGTGGGCGAGGGTGACGTTGTCCAGGAGGGCGATGTCATCGCCACGGTCGGCTAGGGCGCTTCAAACGAGTTGTCAGACGCTGCGCGCCACCCGTGACGCGGAACGCCTGACAACGGTGGGCGCTGATCGACCTGTCAGGCGCTGCGCGCCACCCGTGACGCGGAACGCCTGACAACTCGGCGGGAGGCTCAGTAGAGCCAGTTGGACCGGGCCGACCCGGCCAGGACGGCGTCCTTGTACGGGTGCGACGGTGCCTTGGACGACCAGTCGTAGCGCGGCGGAGGTGGACTGCCGACCCGGCCGTGCCGCAGGTCATGCACCAGCGACACCAGCAGGCCGACTCCGAGGATGGCCAGAAGGATCAGGATGCTTGTCATGGCAGTAAGTGTGCTGTCAGGCAGATCTCGCCAACAGTGGCAGTCTTGACATCGTCCACTAACTTCCTGCCATAATCCTCGACGTGCTGAAAAACGTCGCTGTCCTTGCCCTGGACGGCATGGCCCCCTTCGAGTTCGGGACGGTCTGCGAGGTCTTCGGGATCGACCGCAGCGCGTCCGGCGTGCCGACCGTCGACTTCGCGGTCGTCGCGGTCGAGCCGGGGCCGGTGACGACCTCCCTCGGGTTCGAGATCTACGTCAAGCACGGCCTCGACCGGCTGGCGGAAGCCGATCTGGTGGCGGTCCCGGCCGCGGGCCTCAACTCGCTCGTCCCTGAGGCCGCCGAGGCGTTGCGGGCTGCCGTGGATCGGGGGGCGCGCGTGGTCAGCCTGTGCACCGGCGCCTTCGCACTGGCGGGCGCCGGCCTGCTCGACGGCCGCCGCGCCACCACCCACTGGTTCTACGCCGACGAGCTGGCCCGGCGGTACCCAGCGGTGACGGTGGAGCCGGACGTGCTCTACGTCGAAGACGGTCCGATCGTCACGTCGGCCGGGACCGCCGCCGGCATCGACGCGTGCCTGCACATCGTGCGTCAGGAGTGGGGTGTCGCGGCGGCGACGACGATTGCCCGACGCATGGTCGTGCCACCGCACCGGCAGGGCGGCCAGGCGCAGTACGTCGAGGAGCCGATCGTCGAATGCTCGTCGGACTCCATCGCTCCACTGCTCGACTGGGTCGTCGAGCACATCGACGAGGACATCACTGTTGAGGACCTCGCGCGGCGCGCAGCTATGTCCCCACGCACCTTCGCGCGCCGGTTCCGCGCCGAGACCGGGGTCACGCCGTACAGCTGGCTGTTGACCCAGCGGGTGATCAGGGCGCAGCACCTGCTCGAGTCCTCCGACGAGCCGGTCGAGCGGATCGCCGACCTGGTGGGTTTCGGCAGCTCGGCGTTGATGCGGCACCACTTCCAGCGGGTGCGCGGGACCACGCCGCAGTCGTACCGCCGGGCGTTCCGGCAGATCGCCTGACTT
>CAWIIE010000001.1:0-61921 GCA_963836025.1 uncultured Actinomycetota bacterium | reverse complement strand
GGTAGTGCCGGCTCTTGCTCGCCTCCGTTGGAGGGCCTGTGGGTCCTGAGCTGCCTCACATCGTCGCTTGGGGTTGCGTGGGTGGGCTTCGCAAGAGTGCCTGTGCCCTCCCCGCGGCCCAGTAGGGTTCCGCTCACCGGGGGAGCGGCTGGTGGAGTCCTGTCCCGAGGGGGGCGCCGTGTCCGGACCGATGCAGATGTACCTGTACGTGCATGACGCCATCCTTCGTGAAGTGGCGCAGGTCGAAGAGGTAGCGAAGGGCCTGGACCGGGACAGCGCCGAGGAGGCCTCTGCGCTCGGCGACCGGCTGACCTGGTTCCATTCGATGATCAAGGCGCACGAGAACGCCGAGGAGCAGGTGCTCTTTCCCGCTCTCGAGGGGCGTTTCACATACGTCTCGGAGGCCTACCAGTTCGACCACGACGACTTAGAGCCGCATGTCTTTGATGGCCTCAATGTTGCTGTGACTGGGCTACGTCGCGCCGGCGGCTCCGGGGAGCGTAGGGAGAGCGCCGAGCTGCTCTATCGGCAGGCGGTCGCCCTGCATGAGCACTTGCGACTGCACATCAGCAAGGAGAACGAGCTGCTGATCCCGAAGGTGGAGTCCGAGTTCGACATCGAGGAGCAGGCGCAGCTCGCGGCCCAGATGGCTGGCCTGTTCGACCCGGCGCTCATGGGCCAGGCGGTCGTTTGGATGTACGCGGGCCAAACCGTCGAGGATCGGGCCGGGATGGTCCGATTCCTCGCGGCGGCGCTGCCGCCGCCCGCGATGGCCAACCTGTCCGGGGTGCTAGCGGCCAAGGATCCGACGGGTTGGGCGGAGACGCTTGACCGAGTCCCCGAGCTCGCGGGGTAGCGCGTAACCCGGTTTGCCGCGTCTGGCTCGGACCCGGCCAGCTGCCCTGCTACAGGCGTCCAGAACCCGCCGATGTCAGACGTTCGTGACTCATGCCGACGAAGGTTCTACCGCCCTCGAACGGCACATCGCGAGCGCATTCTCGTTCCGTTTCAGTGTCCAGGTAGCGGTGGGGGCTCGCGATTCTGAGGCCATGGCTGGTGCAGGCGACGTTCTCTCGGGCGTACCGGTCGTCGGTGACCGCGGGCAAGTTCTCGATCAGGAGCTCGGCCGATTGGTTGGTTCGCTGTCCCGGTGCTGCGAGCGATCGGGACGGTCGAGCGAAGAGGCTGCGAGCTGCCCGTTGGTGCCTCGGACGGCTGGGGATGGCGGGCGCCTTGCTGCCGCGGTGGCGCTGGTGTTGATTCGCCGGGGGCCGCGGATCGGCGTCAGGTGGACCGGGTCACGCCGGCTCTCGAGGCGAGAACGTCTGCGGCCTCCTCGGCCATTTCGCGGACAATGTCGCCGGCCGGCTGGATCCGCCTGGCCAGCCCGACGCTTTGACCGGCGTACAGCACCATGGCTTCGGCCTCGCCGCTGGTGCCCGTGGTTGGGGCGTCGGAGTCGTAGCGGGGGATCTCGCGTCCGTCCGGGCCGATCCCGAGGATGACTCCTTCTCCTGGGCGGGCGCCGGGCGGGGGCTTGCCGGCGAGGTGCCACTGTTGCCAGGTTGAGTTGCGCAAGGCGCGCATCGGGGCATCCGGCCAGCCGCCATCGAACAGCTCACCGATCGCGGTCGCGGTCTCCGCTGCCTGGATCAGCTGTGCGCGGTACACCGGGTGGGCATCGGCTTCCTCGGCGAGCAGGAACCGGGTGCCCAGCCAGGCGGCGCTGGCGCCGAGGGCGAGCGCCGCGGCCAGCCCGCGGCCGTCGGCGATCCCGCCGGCGGCGACCACCGGCACCGGTTCGAACGGCGTCGACCACCGGGGGGACCAAGGCCATCGTCGACACTTGGCCGCGGACGTGTCCGCCGGCTTCCCAGCCCTGCGCCACGACGGCGTCGACCCCGGCCGCGACCGCACGCCGGGCCTCTTCCGCGCTGGACACCGTGTGCAGCACGATCCCGCCCACGGCGTGCACGGTCTCGACCCAAGGCGATGGATCACCCCAGGTGAACGAGACGATCCTCACCCCTTCGTTGAGCGCGATGGCCAACCGCTCTCCGGGATCCCACTCGAGCACCAGGTTGACCGCGATCGGCTTGTCCGTGCGGGCCGCCGTCTCCCGCAGCAGCCTCGGCAGGGCGGCCGGCTCCCGCCAGGTGATCGAGAGGGTGCCAAGCCCACCGGCTCGGCTCACCGCCGCAGCCAGCGCTGGCGTGCTGTTCCCACCGATCGGCGCCTGCACGATCGGCAGATCGATCCCGATCAACCGGCAGAAGGAGGTATCGAAGACCAATGTCATGAGCCACCTCACCAGCCGGAACAGCCCGCATCAGCGATCGATCTAAACACCCACACACCGAGTGATCTCCGCAGTTTGCTGTCACGACAGCGGGATCGCCCGATAAACACCAGCACTCAGCGCGTTCGCCCTCGCACCGTTCTCTAACAGACCGAGACTGTCCGACGAACGGTGTAACTGGCCCGACACGCCGAGGTGGCTCGGCGGGAAGGCCGGTCCTGGATGACCGAGACACTGGCGGGCGTGGGCTCGCTTGAGAAGGCAGCGACGAAGGCGGCCACGCCACATGAGGTGGAGCAGGCCGCGGTCCGCGAGTTGGTGAAGGCCGCTCGCGCAAGGGGTGATCAGTTGACCGGCCCGGACGGGCTGTTGAAGTCGATCACCAAGCAGGTCATCGAATCCGCGTTGGAGGAGGAGATGACCGAGCACGTCGGCTACGACAAGCACGCCGTCGAGGGCCGCAACGGCGGCAACTCCCGCAACGGCGCCCGGTCGAAGACGGTGTTGACCGACAACGCCGGCCCGGTCGAGGTCGAGGTGCCCCGGGACCGGGACGGCACCTTCGCGCCGGTGATCGTCGCGAAGCGGCAGCGCCGGCTGTCCGATGTGGACGCGGTGGTGCTGTCGTTGTACGCCCGCGGGTTGACCACCGGGGAGATCTCCGCGCACTTCGCCGAGGTCTACGGCGCCAGCGTGTCGAAGGACACCGTGTCCCGGATCACCGACCGGGTGGTGGAAGACATGCAGACCTGGGCGTCGCGACCGCTGCAGCCGGTCTACGCCGCGGTGTTCATCGACGCGATCCGGGTCAAGGTCCGTGACGGGCAGGTCGGCAACCAGCTGTTCTACGCCGCGATCGGCGTCGACCTGGGCGGCCACCGGGACGTGCTCGGGCTGTGGGCTGGCTCGAATACCGGCGGTGAATCGTCGAAGTTTTGGCTCGCGGTGCTCACCGACCTGCGCAACCGCGGCGTGCGGGACGTGTTCTTCGTCGTCTGCGACGGGCTGAGCGGGCTACCCGACTCGGTGAACACGGTCTTCCCACTCGCGACGGTCCAGACCTGCATCATCCACTTGATCCGCGGCAGCTTCCGCTACGCCTCCAAGCGGTACTGGGAACAGCTGGCCAAGGACCTGCGGGCGATCTACACCGCACCGCATGCGAAGGCAGCCTGGGCGGCGTTCGAGGATCTCGAGGAGAAGTGGGGCGGACGCTACCCGGCGATCCCGAGACTGTGGCGCGCCGCCTGGGAGCAGTTCATCCCGTTCCTCGACTACGACATCGAGATCCGCCGCGTGCTGTCCAGCACGAACGCGATCGAGTCGTTGAATGCCCGCTACCGCAGAGCGGTCAACGCCAAGGGACACTTCCCCACCGAGCAGGCGGCGATGAAAACGCTCTACCTGGTCACTCGATCCCTGGACCCCAAGGGGCTGGGGCAGGCACGATGGATCACTCGCTGGAAGCCGGCCCTGAACGCATTCGCCATCACCTTCGCCGACCGGATGCCAGCGGCGGAGACCTTGTAGATGAACGCCGGTTACACCGTTCCTCTGACAGACCCAACAGACCCGCAGGTGCAGGCATGCGGACGAGCGCGAGTGGCGCATCTGCGCGCAAAGATCCCGATGAGCTCGGCGTCAGACGCCACCCGTCCTGCAGGTCGCGCAGGACTTGATTGCAGACAGACCGTCCAGGCGGAAGGCAGTCACGGCAGGCGTGTCGGGGTGTGGCGCTAGTGCAACTCGAGCGCTGGCTCGCAGACTGTGCATGTGGGGGATCGGCCTGGTGGGTCACCGGTTGAGGAGCCGGATGAGTCACCGGTACGGAAGCAGGGCGGCCGACACCGCGGCGCTGCTCGGCCGTTCTGGATTCCTGAGATCCGCTGGGACGAGCGTGCGCCGCGTGGCGCAGCGTATGCCGTTGCGGCAGCTGCCGGTGCAGCATGGGCGTTGTCGGACGTCGCCCGCTTCTGGCTGCAGGCTGCTCTCGCTGCAGGTGCTCTCGCCGTTGGTCTTAACGTTCGCGATCTTGTCCGCGATTTCGCCGCGGGGCGGACCGAAGTTGGGCGGATCAGCCTGGATGTGCTCAGGTCGATGGTGCATCTGGCGGTTCTCGCGCTCATTGGGTACGCGCTGGTCACCGCTTTGCAATGGGCTGTGACGTGACTGTTTGGCGGCTCCCTGGAATGGGATATCACTGTCGATGTCTTCGCCGAATCCTTACAAGGTTCTGAACCGCGATCGCTGGCAGGAAGGGCTCCTCGGCTTGCTCGTTCGTCGCCGGTGCGAGTTGGGCCCTGATCTCAGCAACTTTCTGAGTCCTTGAGCACGGCGAACGAACTCCGCTTCCGCGGCGCGTACTGGCGCTTATGCCGGTGATCCAGTCAACGAGGTGCGGGATATGACGGTGATCGGGTTGGCTCGGCGCCAGGCGGACCGGATCGGTGATTCTGGGCGCGGGTGCTTGGTCGTGGTGTTCGGCGTGATCGAGTTGGGCATGCAGGGTGGGCCGGAACTCGATGGTGGTGGCGAAGAATCCGCAGCCTTCGCAGATCGTCTCGAAGGCGCAGTCGAGGTCGACCGGGCGGGTGCACCATCCGTTGCCGAGCATCCGGCGGTGTTCTTGCCGGAGCCGGCGCATGGCGGGGGTCTCGCCGGCGGGCAGGTCGAGGTCGTTGTAGAGAGCGTCGACGCGTTCGCTGACGGAGTGGTAGTCCGCATCGGGAGTTGTGGCAACAGAAGGGGTGCGAACCCCGGCTGGGAAGACAAGACTGGCCCGCCGAGCTAAGCGCTGCGAACCACTACGGGAAGCACGGCGAGACTGATGCGCCGCCCCTCATCATCTGCAGTCAGCACATAGTCGACTTGCTTCGATGGGTCCGCGTCGTCCTTCGTCAGCAGGTACTTGGGGTGCGCCTTGACAGCGGAATGGAGTCTCGTGATCGTCATGGCCGGATCGACTGTCCTAATGAACATCACCATTGCCGCCTTGCTGTCTCGCCACACCATGTAACCGAGCAGCTGATCGATGGCGTCCGTTGCACCCTTTGCGCCTCGCCAGATCTTGCATTCAGCGATGAAGACATTCCGGTCATCGGCTCGGATCAGGATGTCGGTCTTGCCGCTGCCGTTGAACAGTTCGCCGCCAGCCGCACCACGCCAGTAACCGTTGAGTGTGCCAAGCAGGAGATCGCGGAGCTCCTCCTCATCGAGCCCCTCGGCAGTCTTGGGAGTCCGCTCCAGGCTCCTTGCCCAGGATTGGACTGCATCCAGGATTTCTCGGTAGATGGCCTCGTCGAGGACCGGCTCGGGCACGTAGGCCGCTTGTCGCTGCCGTTGCCCGATCGAGACATGCCTACGCAGTGCCGGCACTGGCTGTCTCGCCTGACCGGAGACCTGCACGGGAATGCCGAGCGCGTCCGCCACTGACCGATCGTTGAGAATCCGCTCTCGTCGGGCGATGTACGCGGATCGAATCGCCTGCTCAGCCGCGCTCGCGAAGGTCTGAAGGTCGGCGTTCGCCCAACTGACACGTTGATCGATGTCTCGGCGAAGTGCATCCATCCGTGCATTGATTGCCTCGGCAGTCAGCGATTGCTCCTCTACGTCGAGCTCGATTGCGCCGCTTGAGACGTTCCCGTACTTCGGGCCGAGGCTGAACGATGAGGCTTGGTAGTCGAGCATTTCAGTCGATCCCCGTGCGGGGAAATACAGCACCACCCTGCTCGCCGGGACCGTGTGGATGCGATCCGGCTCGAATTGATCCCGGAGTTGTGTGTCGTGATCTCAGTCACGTCACTCCGGGTGCGGCTGTCCCAGTCGATCACGACCGGCTTGGCCATGTACTTGTCCAGCAGAGAGGCAACGAGAACATCCTCGTTCTCGCTCAGGAGGTAGTCAGGATCCAGGCGTGCAAGTTCGTTCAGGGCTGACGTCAACTGGCTACGAAGGTGATCACCTAGGCGCTGTTCGCGTCCCCACATGAGGCTCATCCTGCCCAACAGGTTGGGTCGGATCACTGCCCATCGAAACTCCAGTTCCGCAGCGGACCTCTCTGCCTCGAGCGACGGCATGCCTCAGCACCCACCCTGAAATGCCGGATCAGCTGCGCGCTACGGCGGCACTTTTGGGTCGCCATGAATAGGCATGGCGCCGCACAGATCGGCAGTTCTGTAGGTAATCAGGTCGGGAGATAGAGCCGGAAGCCCTCCGCCTCCGCCATGAACCCGAAGCTCTCGTAGAACGCGAAGGCACCGTCATCACGGTGGCGCTTGTGCGACAACAGCTGGACCTTCCGGCACGAGCGGTCGACGGCCACAGCGAGGAGTTCCCGCAGAAGCGCAGTACCCACGCCTCTCCGACGGAACGGCTCCGCTACCACGACGGCCTCGATGAACGCCGAAGGGTGGCAGTCGTAGCCCAGGTTCGGCATCACCAGCATCGACGCCGTTCCAACCATGCCCCCGAGGTCGGCCACCCGCACGTAGAGGTTCCGAGTTCGGAGCATCTCGACCCAGGTTGCTCGCTCGGTCTCCGTTGCGACCGGATCGTGTGTTCGATGGAGGAGAGCCAGCACAGCTGCGAGGTCGGTGTCGAGTGCGGCTCGAACCTCGACTCGGCCCACCCGCTCAGAATGTCCCTTCTGGAGCTGCTGTCCACCTACCCGGAACTGCCAACTCAGTTGCGGGCAAGAGCGGCACATACTGAGCGCACTCATCGCGGTGGATCTTTGCCGGCCGGGCACGTCGATGTGCGCCGCGATCCCCGTGCCGAGTGTCGCGCATTGGGTGGAACGGACGAACGCGCTTCGACCAGTCCGCGGATGTTGGTGCGGTCGGGTGTGCTGTGCGGGCGAACCCCGCTGATCAGAGCGCCTCGCCGCAGCTCGACTGATCCAAGCTATTCAAAGGGCGACGGCGCTGCAGCGGCCTCGCCGCGGCGGCCTTCATGGCGTTCCGGCCTACGCTTGCCTCAGATGATCCGGGTCCGGTCGGCACCTCATCCAGGCGCTCCAGGGCTCGGGACACCATGCGGTAGGAGCGGCAAGAATTCGAGGCCGACGGTCCCAGCGATTCCATCAGGGCGATCGACGTGGTAGAGCAGTAAACCACCTTCCGAAGTGGAATGCCCCCTCCGGGCTCCTCGCGTCGTCCAGAGCCTTCGCGACCGCGCGGGCTTCCTCGGTCTGCACGACGAAGCAAGCGAAGTCCTCCGCTCGCCATATCCTGGCGTCGGCGAGCAGGTCCTGGGCCGATGCCGGCAGCAACGGCAGGATGCCGGCGGGTTCATCCGGCCCCCTGGGGCTGGGGCGCGGGCAGATCGCATACCTGGAAGGCACATACGCCCTGATTTCGCGGTCCTCCCACGCGCTCACCGGCAGCCACGAATCCCACTCCGCCAACCGCTGCAGAAGCCGATCCAACTCGGGCATCCACGGTAGCTCCTCCTCGTCCTCCTCCTTGCCCTGGAGGAGGACAAGCCGGTCACCGTTGCGGACCTGGACGTTGCCGCGACCGAAAAAACCAGGTTCGCTGCCGGGCGGTCGCCGGTCGGGGTCGAACAGCCCAGTTGACAGGATCTCGGCCTGCACCAGTGCGACGCCTTCGGGGGTGAGGCGCTGTTCGAGCGGCCCGACGCCCTCTGGGAGCTGCTGCCCGAGGTGCGGCTCGCGGAACGGCCAGATCAGGCGTCCGTCGGCGTACACGTGGACCAAGCCCCGGTAGGGCGACGCAATCCAGGCGACGAGTTCTCCGCTGGCCGGGCTGCTCGGCGTCGCCCCCTCCGGCGGCAGCACCATCGCGCCATCCGGGGCAGGGGTGTCCTGCGCGCCGACAGGGTCGGGCGCGATGGCATTCTCGTCGCCATCCGAGCTCGATTACCAGGACGGCTCCGATGGCCAGCGTCCACGACGGTGCCGGGCCGGCGGCGCGCCGGACCCGCCGCATCCGGGTCCCTGCGGCCACGGCAGCTCGTCGAGATCCGGCATCGGCACCAGGTCTTCGGCGCGCTCCTGGAACTCCCGCAGCAACCGCTCAAACTCGGTATCCGCCTCCCACGGCCCGAGCGTGACCGCGAGCGACTCGCGGCCTCGTTGCAGCCGGGACTCCACCGTGCCCACCGGGCAGCCGAAGATCGAGGCCACCTCCGCCACCGGAAGGTCGGCCAGGTAGTGCAGCGCGATCACCTGCCTGGTCGGCTCCGGCAAGACGCGCAGCGCGTCGACGATCGCGACCTGCTGGTCGATTCCCGGCAGGTCCGTCGGCTGCTGGAGCCGGTCACGGATCCTGGCGAAGTTGCGCAGCTTCCGCCAACGCGTGCGGTGCACATTGAGCGCGGTGGTGCGCAGCCAGGCCTCGTGGTTCTCGGCAATCAGGAAGCGGTTGCCCGCGGCGGAGGCCCGCACGAAGGCCTGCTGAACCAGGCTCTCCGCCTCGTGAATGTCGCCAACGACGCCGTACAGCTGCACCACCAGGCGCCGGTAGCACGCTTGGAAGATCTCGCTCAGCTCCTGGCCCACGTCCGCACGCGGCGGGCGAAAGGCCAGGATCTCCTCGCTCAATCCGACCTCCAAGGACGACCCCAAGGCTAACCACCCCCGCCAGCCCGGGAAGGTTGAACAGCCTCGGCAGAATCCGCCAGCACGCCGGCCAGACCGATAGGAAACCGGATGGTCTGCGCGCTCGCGGGCAGTCGGCGCGGCGGTCCGCCGGCAACGTAAGCGTCACCCGGTCGGAAATGCCGGGTATCGGGCGGGCGT
This sequence comes from uncultured Actinomycetota bacterium, assembly GCA_963836025.1. Taxonomy (GTDB): domain Bacteria; phylum Actinomycetota; class Actinomycetes; order JBEVHX01; family JBEVHX01; genus JBEVHX01. Next base: position 52,862 of record CAWIIE010000001.1, on the reverse strand, counting down.
CGAGTTCGGTGTCGCCTCATTCTCTGCCAGGTCCGCCAACGGCGCTGCCGAGCGCCTGCCTTGCCACCTGGCTATCGACTTGCAGGCTGTGGAGCTCCTCATGACCTGCCGCATTGAGCTGCCAGGATCCGGAGGCCGTGGTATTCGGCGTCAGTCGCGACATGAAGTCGCAGGCTCGACCCAGAGGCTCTCAGTTGTTGCACGCAGGTCGCACGCAAGCGTATGTAACGCGGTGTTTGCCCAGGTCAGCAACGCGGCGCCTCCGGCGCACCATGGTGCGCCGGAGGCGCCGCATTGTTGACCTGCACGATGCCCGGGGATCGGGACGATAAACGCCGACGTCATCGTCGCCGAGACCGGCGCGGACATGACCCGGTTCCCGACCACCGCGCACTTGGCTTCCTGGGCGGGGATCACGCCCGGGCATAACGAGTCTGCCGGCCGGGTCAAGTCGTGCAAGACCCGACCCGGCAACCCGTACCTGCAAGGCGCGCTCGGTGCAGCCGCGATGTCGTGCGCGCAGCATCCGAACAGCAGCTACCTCGGCGCCCGCTACCGGCGGGTCGCCGCGCGCCGGGGACCGCAGAAGGCCAACGTCGCCATCCAGCGCACGATCCTCACCGCCATCTGGCACATGGGCGTGACCGGCACCTTCTACGACGACCCCGGAGCCGACTACTTCACCCGGTTACACCCCGAACGGGCGAAGGCGCGCCATCCACCGAGCTACCAGGAGCGGCGGCCTGGGATACAGGAGGGAGAAAGGGTCACCCTCGGCGCACTTCATAGACCAGTGCGCGCCTAACCGCGAGATTGAATCTTCGCGTCAGAGGGCCTGCAGCATCCAGCCTTCCAACCTGGCCTAGTAGAGGGCTACACAGGCTGGGTTGAGCTGCGCGACATTTCGCGCGAATTTGGCTCTCGGCGTACACCAGCAGTGCGATCTGGGACTGCTGTCCCCCCCACGACGTCGGTCATGGCCAGTTCATTGCTAGGGGCACGACTCATCCCAGTCGGGAAGGCGCAGGATCGCGTTGTAGTAGTCGCGAGTGGCGGTGGCGAACCCACGCACGTCCACACAGACGTTCACGGTGTTCGGGTGCTGAGCCACGCTGATGTAGATCTCAATCGAATCCGGTCCTCGAGTATCAACGTCCTCGACATCGCGGAAGTTGTTTCTCCCGCTACAGCCCAGCCAAGCCCAGAGCCACGAGTACCACTCGGCCGCAGACCTGGTCCGCTTCACCCCGGTGCGGACGACGGCGGCGTTGATTCTGTTGAGGATGGACAGGTGTCGTGTCGGCAAGCGTCCGAAGTGACCGGCGCCACCGAGACGGGCGGCCTGGAACCAGCTCAGGCTGCGCCGGACGACTGTCGGTCGCGCCCAAGGACACCCGACGCCAGCGGCCGCACAGTTGAATCAGGAACCGCCGCCAAAACCCTGCATCAGATTGTCGAGGTTGCGCTTCTTCCCGCAGTAGTAGCAAACCTGGTGGTTGGGGTTGCGCTCTGCGTGCTCACGCACGTACGAATGCGCAGCCGATCCGGCACTGCCACCGTTTGGCCATGGCACCTCACTACACCACCCGATGGTCATGCGTGGCCGTTTAAACAACGACCTTCGTGCCGCTCCCAGGATGGCGGGACGCATCGCCTACGGAGGCATGCGAAGTCCGCGTTTGGGCTGGTCCTTGTTGCAGACGGGTCGCACGAAAGTCCTCGATGGTGTGCTCCCGCATGTCAACGGCATAGTCCACCGTGCCTTCCAACTGGCTATGCGGGTTCGTCCCGTCACCCGCTCCTCAAGAAGCCGATACCCATCACGCGATGACCGCCCGCGTACCGCGACCCTGTGCCGCAGTTCGCGCGAACGATTCCGCTCGTTGATCGGTCGTGAATGCAGGATCCGTGCCACGCTGGACGAATCCTGGATAGGTGCATGGGACAGGCAGACCCTCGTGGAGCTAGCCAGCGTCATCGCGGTCGTCTGGTTCTCGCCGCGATCGCGTGGCTGGTTGTGCCCCTGCTACGCAAACAACAGCGGCGGGACGGCGACGACGACGGCCCGACAAGCGAGCGAGAAGGCCAGGAGGGACTTGCCCCCGTTCGGCAACGACGGCTTCTGACTGACTCCTTGGGGGCAGCCGACGCATCGGCGAATATCGATGCCACCGGTGCCCGTCCCTTGAACCGGAGGAGAGCCCCGTCAGAAACCGTCTCGAAACTCGCACAGTGTTCGCGCTTGTGGTTTGCGTCCGAGTTCGTCGAACCCGTCTGCTTCGAACCACACCAGCCGTCGGGCGGCGTGCCTGATATGGCTGGCCCGCCTTTCAAGCAGTTCGTCGTCTCGGGCTCTGTGCAGTATGCGCCCCGTCCGCCCCGATCGGTGACGCGTCCCATGGCGACAATCGCGAACTGGTGAGGCTGGAACGCGCCGAACACCGAGCAGGCAGATCGCGGCGTAGCGGTCATGCTCCGCACCGGTGCCACAGGTGACGACTTCGACGGCAAGTCGTCAGTGCGGCGGCTGGGATTAGCCGGTGGCCGACCCGAGCGCCCGGGCGAGGTAGTCGGAGAAGGCTTCCGGAGTCGAGGGGTATGGCACGAGCACAGCGATCGACGCGCTCAGCTCCGGGATGAACGTGAGGATGCTCCGGTAACCCTCGGTCTCGCCGCCATGCCCGACCGCGGGCAGATCCAGCGTTTCGAGCCCCATCGTTCCAAGGCCGTACCGGTCGTCCTCGGTGTCGGTCATCTCGAGCACCGAGCCCGGCTCGATCATGTGCCCGCCGTAGAGCAGGTAGCCGGCCCGGGCGAGCGTCAGCGCGTCGGCGGCGGCCCCGGCAGCGGCCCAGGCGGCGCTCGCCATCGACCGGCTCGGCAGGTACGGCCCGCCGGGCAGCACCGGCCAGCCCGGTGTGTCCGGCCAACCCGGGACAGCTGCCGGCGCCGGCATTGGCGCCGGGTCCTGCAAAACGATCCGGCTCAATCCCGCCGGCGCGAACAGGTCCTCGACCAGCGCGTCCTCCAACGGCTTGCCGCGGACACCCTCGATGAGCAGGCCGAGCAGCAAGTAGTTGGCGTTGCTGTAGCGGAACGGGGCCCCCGGCAGCAGCGGGTCGGTGACCAGCGCGAGCGTCTCCGCCGGCTCCCAATGCCGGTCGAGATCCTGAACGAACACGTCAAACTGCGAGTCGTCGGTGTCGAGGATCCCGCTGCGCATCGCGAGCACCTCCCGCACCGTTGCGCCGCCGCTCGTCAGCGGGTGCGACACGTAGTCGGAGATCGGTGCGTCCAGGTCGACCAGCCCCTCCTCGACCAGCGTCATCACCTCGGCGGCGACGAACGGCTTCGTCACGCTGGCCACCGGCATCGCGGTCGGCGGTGTCAGCTGCGTCCCGGCATAGTCGACCCCGGCAGCACCGGCCCATGACCCCCTGTCGGTGACGACCGCCGCGGTCAACCCACCCACGATCCCGCGCTCCACCCAGCCGTCCAGCTCCGCGTCGAACCGATCCTGGCTGCTGCGCGTGAACGGGCTGGACACCGGATCCGCAAACCGCTCCCCAGGCTCGCGCCGCTCGCGCTCGCCGATGCCGATGTCGACGGCGACGCGCCGGACGGAGAATCGCTCCCCGTGCAAGCGGTCGCCGCGACCAGCACAGCCAGGACCGCCATCCCGGTCAAGCGTCGCCGCATCGTCTTCTCAGTCATCACGGACCCCCAGCCTTGACGTTCACTCGCACCGCCAAAGGGGCGGCCCTGCCTCTATTCACGTGCCGCGCTTGTTGAAGAGCGCAGTCAGCCGATGCTCAACGTTCTCGAGGATGGCCAGGCAGACGGCGGCTCACCGACCGCTTCCGGTTGTTCGCACAACGCCCTCTGCCCTAGTCGCGTCGTAGATGCCCGCGACGATCAGAAAGACGCCGACGATCGCGGGAATGACCAGCCAAACCGGCAGCACCAGTGCCGGCAGCGAACCAAGCACAACCAGGAAATCACCGGCCGCACGGCTCCGGGGTCGTACCGCGACGCCCAGTCAGCATCAGGCCACCGCCGAGCAGCATCGCCCAGCCGAAGAAGTGCCAACCATCCTTGGGAGCGATGGCCAGCACGGCCACCACGATGCGAATAGGCCCGCCGCCAATGGCCAGCGCTTTCCAGATCCTTGCCTGTGTCCCGGACATACGTCCCCCTTGCTGTCTAGTGTGTCGCCGAGTTGCGTGCACGGGGCTGTTTCCCCACAGTCAGCAGCCGTGTTTGGGGACGGTCAGTTCGAACTTGCACGCTCCCTCCTCGCCCTCGGCGGAGTACTCAGCCGTCTGCGTCGCCGCACCACATCCCTCCGGCGCTTGAGGAGGGACGCGACATCCCTGCCTCGCTTGGCGCCGAGGCGAACCGAAATCCTGCTCAGGTCGACCACGCCCGCGCAGCCAACACTGTCGACCGCCGTCCGCTCACGCCGACCGAGACCCGGATCGCTGGGATGGCCGCGAAAGGCGACACCAACGCTGAGATCGCCCGCCGACTCCTCGTCAGCATCAACCTCACGAGGATCTACGCCAAAGTCGGTGCGCGGTCGCGAACACAACTTGCCGCGATCCTGGCCCATGGCGATGACCACTCCGGGCGCAGATGACTCCCTAGCTGCGAATCCACGCCCACAGGCAGCCGACTAGGGGCGTCCGCTTGTCGGAGCCAGACAGTCGCTGACAGCAGTACGCCGCCTCGGCAGGAGGGAGGGCTCCGTTGCCGCCGCTGGGCGGATCTGCCTCCTGCACTGTTGCACGTAGGTTGCACGAAAGGGCACGCTGCTTGGTGTTTTCCCAGGTCAGAGGGCCTATTGCATCCAGCCTTCCAAGCTGACGATGCCGGTTCGATCCCGGTCACCCGCTCGCAAAACCGCAGGCCAGAGGGCCTTTCGGCGCTGACCGCTGCTCCCCCGAGTCGTGTCAAATTGCACCGTCGTGCGCTCCACTGTGGCACGCGGATCGCACGCCGGGTCGCACGACGGAGAGGCGAGCGCGGAGGTCAAGGTCAGCCGCCGCGGGATGGCTACGTCCGGCGAAACTGGGGACGACACACACCGCACACAACCGGACCTGTGGACAACCGCATCCCGAGTGGCACACCACCCGGGCGGTGACTTGCCCGAACAGACAGGCTGGTAGACAGCGCCGCGGTCGCGGCCGCGGATTTCACCGCGCACGCCGCCTGATCGACGTGATCGAGTGGGGCGAAGAGCAAACACTGACCGACGAGCAGGGGATTGAGGTCGGCTCTTGGCAGATCGACAACGACCCGAAGACGTTGCTGCCGGCGGTGCGTCGGGCCGGTCTGGATGCGCACCGGACCGGCGGACCAATGCGAGGCCTAGCAACACTCAGCGCCTGCGAACCGCCATTTCCGAAGTAGTACAGCGAGCTGCCACCGATCTTCGCTAGCGACCTGTTCGGCGTCGCCGGGAGTGCCGCGCACCGCGGGAGCTGACGGGGAGGGCCATCAGCCAGGGAGGCGATCCCCGGTCTTGACCGAGAAGGCGCGCTCCTCACCCTCACGCACCCTCGAGCCACACCGTTTCGCCCTTGTTCGGCGGGTTGCGTGGGTCGGTGCGGGCGATGATGTCGGTGCCGAGTGCCTGCTCGACGGCGTCCTCCAGCGGGTCGGCCGCGCTGCCGTACAGGAAGGCATCCGAGCCGAGCTCCTCGACCACGGTCACGGTGACCGGGAACGAGCTCGGGGTGCCCTCGGGCACCTGCTCGAGGGACTCCGGCCGGAACCCGAGGACGACCGAGTCGCTGCCCTCGGCGGCCACCGCGTCCAGCGTCGCCCGGGTCAACGGCAGCCTGGCCCGACCAAGGTTGGCGTGGTCACCGTGAATCTTGAAGGTGGCCAGGTTCATCGCCGGCGAGCCGATGAAGCCGGCCACGAAGGAGTTCTTCGGGTCGTCGTACAGCGTCCGCGGGGTGTCGCACTGCATCAGGATGCCGTCCTTGAGCACCGCCACCCGGTCCCCCATCGTCATCGCCTCCACCTGGTCATGGGTCACATACACCGTGGTGGTGCCCAGCCGGCGCTGCAGCGAGGCGATCTGGGTGCGGGTGGACACCCGCAGCTTGGCGTCCAGGTTGGACAGCGGCTCATCCATCAAGAACACCTGCGGCTGCCGCACGATCGCCCGGCCCATCGCCACCCGCTGCCGCTGACCACCGGACAACGCCTTCGGCTTGCGCCCCAGATACGGCTCCAGGTCCAGGATCTTCGCCGCCTCGGCCGACCCGCTGCGCCCGCTCGTCCTTGCTCACCCCGGCGATCTTCAACGCGAAGCCCATGTTCTCCGCCACCGTCATGTGCGGGTACAGCGCATAGTTCTGGAACACCATCGCGATGTCCCGATCCTTCGGCGACAGGTTCGTCACATCCCGCTCACCGATCCGAATCGAACCGGAGGTGACCTCCTCCAACCCGGCCAACATCCGCAGGCTGGTGGACTTGCCACAACCCGACGGGCCGACCAGCACCAGGAACTCACCATCCTGGATGTCCAACTCCAGCTCATCGACCGCCGGCCGCTCAGCGCCCTGATACAGCCGCGAGGCCTTGTCGAACGTAACCGATGCCATGACAGACATCCCTTCACCGGCAGGAACGTGCCGGACGATCCGAGTGACAGGGTTGGAGCATTCTGACCGTTGCAGCCGGCGCCCAACGGCGTGGTGCGGAAGGCAAACGCGAGGAACCCATCATTTGACCGCGATCGGATTCACCGGTGACCCGACGGCGCCGGTGATCGGAAGCGGCGCTGCTACCAGCAGGAACTCGTACAGGCCATCGTCGGCGCAGTCGCGCGCGAGCTCGTCGAGATCCCACATCTCGCCGATGAACAGGCCGATGTGAGGGATGACGACCTGGTGCAGCGGCTGGAACGCGACGGTGAATTCATTCGGCCGGACCTCGAACCCCCAGGTGTCGGTCGCGATCGCGGCGATCTCCGTCGCGTGCAGCCAATCGGCCGTCGTGAACGAGAGTCCAGGCGAGTCGCCGCCGGCGTACTCACCCCAGCCCTCGCGGCGCGCCCGGCGAGCCGGCCGGTGCGCACCAGCACGATGTCGCCACGACCGACGCGAGCCGACGGACCCTGCGCGTCGATGGTCGCCGCAAGGTGCTCTTGGGTGATGGCGAACCCGTCGGGCAGTTCACCGGCTTCACCGACGACGCGGCCCACGTCGAGCAGGACGCCGCGACCGACGATCGAATCGGCGACGGTCTCGATCCCGGTGACCGCGTCGCCGAGCGCTGGTGACGACCTCGCCGGCCCGACGCCCGTTCCATGCGATGCCGTGGTCGAAGATGTGTCCGAGCCCGTCCCACTGGGTCGAGCACTGCAATGGCATCGCGATGACGTCGTCCGCACCGCCGAGCCCGTGCGGAAAGCCCTGGATGCCCGCTTCGGCGTCGGTCCCGGTGTCGAGCATCGTGTGCACCGGGTTGGTGCGGCGCCGCCAGCCCTTCTGCGGGCCGTCCATGTCGAAGCGTTGCGACAGGGAGAACGTGAGCGCCACGACGGACGAGCCGAGCGCCGGCTCAGCCGCTCGTGCGGGTCCGATGAAGTTCATCGTTCCCTTGACGTCGTCGGTTCCCCAGCGGCCCCAGTTCGAGAGCCGCTTCGCCGCGGCCGCGATGGCGCCCTCGGGGTCGTTCGGGTCGAGCTAGCTCGGTCATCGCATCTCCGCGAAGGTGTCGGCGACCCAGTCCGCGACGAAGTCGCGCACGAGCGGCAGGTGGTCCAGTCCGACGTGCTCGGCGCCGCCCTCGGCCGGCGTGAAGACGCGCAGGCGTGAGCTTCGGGCTGTTCGTCGCCTGCTCGTGGGAGCGGTACGCGTACTCGAGCGGGATCTGCCGGTCGTTCTCGCCGTGCACGATCAGGAACGGCACCGTGATCTGCTCGACCACGCCGTCGAGGTTGACCCGAGCCGCCTTCTCGATGAACGTTCGGATGTCCGACTCCCCCCAGACCCAGAGCACGTGGTCCCAGTAGTGCGGGACCGGGTTCTCGCCTTCGCGGTCGAGCCGTCGCTTCTGCACCGCGCCCCAGTCGTGGTTGGCTCCCCACGCGACGCACAGCGCGATCCGCTTCTCGTAGGCGGCGGCCCGGGGCGCGTAGTAGCCGCCGAGCGACCAGCCGACGAGACCGATCCGGTCAGAGCGCACGTCGTCCCTGGCCTCGAGGTAGTCGACGCAGGCGGCGGCCCACTGCTCGGTCTCGACCGCAGACGTTAAGCCGTGGAGACGCAGAGCTTCGCCGCTTCCCGGGCAGTCGACCATGAGCGTCGAGATGCCACGGGCCGCGAGCTCGGCCTGGAAAGCCGGACAAGTACATGTGCTCCTTCGTGGAGTCCAGGCCGTTCCACATCACCATGCACGGCACCGGCCCGTCGCCTGCCGATGCGTCGGTGAAGTAGGCAGGCAGCATCGCGCCCTCGAATGGGACCTCGACGCGCGTGGTCGTCGGGTCGAGCGGCGTCGAACGTCTTCTGCATGAGGTCGAGGCAGCGCTGGTAGACGGCGCGTCGACCGGGATCGTGGGCGCGCTCTGCATCCGCTCCGCCTGCACCAGATAGTTCGTGGCCCGGAAGTACTTGGCGCCGGCGGAGCGAACGTGGCCGGCCTTGTCGTCCTCGGTCGCCTCCCGCTCGAGGTCGTCGACGACCGCCGTCCACGACGCCATGAGCTGCGCCGTCCCGACGTCCGAACCCTGCGCCGCCGCGTCCTTGATGGGTCGGCAGGCCCGGTCGATCTCGTCGATGAGGCCGCCGCTGTTGAGCGCGGCGACGACGCTCAGGTTCCAGACGTAGTTCCCCGGGAAGTACTCGAACATCTCGCGTCCTCAGTTCGTGAGTCTCGATCGGATCCGGCGGTGGCGGTGTATGTCGCCCGGAGCGCGTCGGATACCGACTTGGCGCCACCGTGCGAGCTGGCCCCACCGTCGACGGGCAGCTCGGCGCCGTTGACGAACGATGCCGCGTCGGACAGCAGGAACGCGACGACTCGCGCGACCTCTGCCGCCTGCCCGGCCCGACCGAGCGGTGTCTCGGCGATGGCGGCAGAGCGGAACTCGGCCGGCGCGGATGTCGTCATCGGCGTCTCGATGAACCCCGGGTGCACGATGTTCACCCGGATACCGCGAGGGCCCAGCTCGAGGCAGGCTGCATGGGTCAGTCCTCGGAGCGCCCACTTGCTGGTGGTGTACGCGACCGGGTAGTGCCCTTGCAGAGCGGCCAGCGATCCGATGTTGACGATCGACCCGCCGGCCGGCATGAGCGGCGCCAGCGCCTGGATCCCGAGCAGAGGGCCGAGCACGTTGACGTTGTGGGTGTGTGCGAAGGCGGCGGAGGTGACATCTCCGAGTCGTGCCCGCCACGTCGTGCCGGCGCTGTTGACCAGACCATCGACGTGACCGAGTCGGTCGGTGAGCGCGGCCCAGTCATGATCGGAGGTGACATCGAACTCGTCGATGTCGGGTCCCGCCACCAGGTCGAGAGCAACCACCTTGGCGCCCGCTGGCGATGGCCTCGCTGGCCACGGCGAGGCCGATCCCGGACCTGGCCCCGGTGACGACGACGACCTTCCCGCTGAGGTCTCCTGCTTGTTGGCTCACGTGCTAGCCCGGTCGCGGTCTCGCACCCACGAACGTCGGAACGCGCTCACTTCAGGCGGTTCCGGTCCGACGACGACCCGGTTCGTCAGGCTGCCGATGCCTTCGACCGTGAGCGTGACCACGTCGCCGCGACTGGAGCGGCGGCGGTTCGAGCGATCCCGAGCGACCCCACAGCTCCGCGAGGCAGCCGCCGTGACCGACAGTGCCGGAGCCGAGCACATCGCCGGGCAGGACCCGGCTGTCTCGCGACGCGTACGCGATCATCGCCTCGAAGGTCCAGCCCATGTGGCTGAGCCGGTCGGCGCCGACCTCGACGTCGTTGACCGTGACAGAGCACGCCAGGTCGAGGAAGCCGTCGCCGTCCCGGTGCCGATCGAGCTCGTCCGTGGTCACGATCCACGGCCCCAACGAGCTCGCGAAGTCCTTGCCCTTCGCCGGCCCCAGACCGACCTGCATCTCCCGCGCCTGCAGATCGCGTGCGGACCAGTCATTGAGGATCGTGTAGCCGAAGACGTGGCGTCGCGCCTCCACCTCCGACAAGGACGTCCCCTCCAGCCCGACGATCACGGCCACCTCGAGCTCGAAGTCACGCAGCTCGCAAGCCGAGGGGAAGGCGACGTCGTCGTCCTGTCCGGCGATCGTGTGCGGGTTCGTGAAGTAGAAGGTCGGAGCGTCGTACCAGGCGTCCGCGACGCCGCTGCTTGCGTCGAGGCTGCGCCGGACTCCTTCGACGTGCTCCTCGAAGGTGACGAAGTCGCGCATGCTCGTCGGCGTCAACGGCGCCCGGAGCCGGACGGATGCCAGCGGGATCGGCTGGTTGGCGCAGGCGCGTTCGCCGAGGGCGAGCGCGTCGTCGAGACCGAGCGCCACGACGCTCGCGACCGTCCACTCTGCACCGAACGGATGGACGTCATCGCCAGCGACGACCCCGGCCCGAGCGACGCCGTCGTGCTCGTAGGTCGCGAGCTTCATCACACCGGTGGCGCGACGAACACACCACGGTCTGGGTCATTGAACGACTGCTTGGCCACGAACTCATTCATCGGGTTCGCCGTTCCCCACTGATCGGTGACCTCCGGGTCGGAGAAGTCGTAGAGGTGGGGGTGCCAGGTGTCCTCGTCGAGCTCCTCCAGCTCGGTGGTGTACTCGACCGTGTTGCCGTGCGGGTCGAGGAAGTAGCTGAAGGTGTTGTTGCCGGCGAGGTGCCGACCCGGGCCCCAGACCTTCTCCACTCCCGACCGCAACAGCCGGCCGGTCCCTCGCATGTACTCGTCGATCCCCCGCATCTCGAATGACGCGTGGTGCAGAGACACGTGGGGACAGCGGGCGATCGCCAGGCTGTGGTGGAAGCGGTTCGTCCGGAGGAACCACATGACCTCGCCCATGTGCGGTGACATGAGCGTGTCCGACAGGCCGAAGCTCAGATGACGTTGGTAGAACGCGACGGTCTTCTCGGGCTCGGGCGAGTTGATCACGACGTGCGACAGCTTGACCGGGACGGACTCGCCCTGCTCAAGCTTGCGATGCTGCCGGGCCTCGACATCGCAAGAGACCTCGACGGTTCGTCCGTCGATGTCGAAGAACCGGAAGCCGTAACCGCCACCCGGGGTCGTCAGCTTGTCCGGCTCCGAGACGAGCTGGACACCGGTACTGCCTAGCCGCTGCGCCAGGGCGTCGACGTCGGCGGGTGTCGCCGCTCCGAATGCGATCAGATCGAGTCGCTTCTCCGATGCCTTGCGCAGCCGGACCGAGTACTGCTCGGGGGAGCCGATCGCGGCGAGGAAGGCGATGCCCTCGTCGGTGGTCTCGGCCTCGAGCCCCCAGACGCCGCTGAAGAAGTCGAGCTGGGTCGCGTAGTCCGGCACCGCCAGGTCGACATGGCGGAGATGGGTGATCAGTCGTTCGCTCATCGGTGCTTCCTTCGCGTTGTTTCTCAGGCCGGCTCACTGAGCAGGTGAGCGACCCGGCCCATGAGACCGGGCACGTCCCCTTGCTCGTGCTCCAGCAGCCACTGACCGAGCTGCAGGCTCGCGTCGACGACGGTCTTCGCCCGTTCGTACCGGCGGGCGATGAACTCCGACCAGAGGTCGTCGTCGACCGCGTCGCGCTTGACCAGCACGTCCGCCAGCACGACGGCGTCCTCGAGCGCCTGCGCGGCACCCTGCGCCAACGTCGGTGGACAGGTGTGCACGGCATCCCCGATGAGGACGACGCGACCGCGGTTCCACGGCGGTTCGAGCACGTGCGTCTCGAACCAGGTGTAGTTGACCCGCGAGGGGTCGGTCAGGCTGTCGCGGATGTCGTCCCAAGGCCCGTGGTATGCCTCGGCCAGCGAGCGCATCACCACGAGCGACTCCTGGGGCGTCAGCGTGCTCCGGTCCTGGGCGTCCTCGACGAGGTAGGCGTACAGGGTGTCCTCGCCGGTCGGGCAGTAGCCGGCGATGTAGCAGGGGCCGCCGTAGTAGAGGTCGGTCCTGGTTACCGACTCCGGCCTCGGCGTGAATGCGCGCCAGATGCCCATCCCGGTTCCACGGGTCTCGAGGTTGATGCCGAGCTGGCGCCGGGTCCACGACCGGATGCCGTCGGCGCCGACGACAAGGTCGTAGCGGCCGGTGCCGCCGCCCGCGAACGTGACGGTGACCCCGGAGTCGTCCTGCTTAAGCGAGGTGAATGTGGTATCGAACTGCACCTTCGCGCCGACCGTCACGGCCCGGTCGACGAGGATCTGTGCCAGCGTCGGCCGGTACATCCCTACGGTCGCCGGCAGGTCGGAGCCACCGGTCTTCACGTCCTCCAGCTCGGCGATCAAGGTGCCCGCTGGGTCCGGTGCGCGCAGGCCGAGGGTGTCGAAGGCGTAGCCGTGCTCCTTGATCTGGTCCCAGACTCCGAGCTGGCGGAAGACCCGCAGGGCGTTGCCCTGGAGGGTAATGCCGGACCCGAGGGCGCCGACGTCGGGCTTGACCTCGATGAGGTCGACTGAGATGCCCGCTTTGGCGAGCAGGATCGCTGTTGCGGTCCCGGCGGCACCGCCCCCGACCACCAGGACGTTCTGGACTGCGGTCACCGTGGTCTCCTTGCGTCGTGCGCGGCCGGGCACGGAACGGCAACGGAGCTGCCATTTCCTTGCCTCACCTTCGATCAGCGGTTCAGGATCGGGAAGGGGGACCTGCTGATGCTGGTCATCCGCGCGGCCGATCACCATCCTCGGGAGCGAAATGGCCAAGTACGTCGACCTCAATCTGCTCGTCGCGTTGCGGGCGCTGCTGACGGAGCGCAGCGTCACGAAGGCTGCTGCGAGCGTGCAACTGAGCCAGCCGGCGATGAGCGCGTCGCTTGCCAAGCTGCGCCGGCACTTCGGGGACGAGCTCCTGACTCGGAACGGCAACACCTACGTGCTGACGCCGTTGGCGCTACGACTCGTCGAGCCCACGGTGACCGCCACGCGGGCAGTCGACCGGGTGTTCGCCGCCGAACCCGACTTCGACCCGGCAGCCGCGTCGCGTGAGTTTCACGTGGTGATGTCGGACTATGCGACGGCGGTGTTCGCGCCGACGCTGGCCAGGATGTTGCACGAGCAGTCCCCGGGGTCGCGGCTCGTGCTTCATCAACTGACAGTGGAGATCGTGGACCGTGCGCCGGAGTCGATGCGCACGATTGACGTGATCCTGATGCCGCACGGCTTCCTCACCGATGTGCCGCATCGGGACGTCTACGAGGATGACTGGGTCTGCGTTGTCGCAGCGGACAACGAGGACGTCACCGACGCCCTTTCCGTCGAGGATCTCGCCCGGATGCCGTTTGTCATGGTCTACAACTCTCCGTCGGCCTTCACCACCGCGGCGAAGCAGCTGAGCATCCAGGGCATCGAGCCGCGGATCGAGGTCGTGACCGAGAACTACCTCACTGTGGCACCCATGATCGCCAGGACGAAGCGGGTTGGGCTGCTACAAGCCCGGCTCGGGGAGTTGGTCGCCACCACGGGGCTGATTCGCGTCCTGCCCTGCCCGTTCAACGCAGACCCACTCGTCGAAGCCATCTGGTGGCACCCGATGTTCGACCGCGACCCGGCACATGCCTGGTTGCGCGAGCTGTTCGGCAAGGCGGGAATCGAGATCACCTGATCACTGACTGGTCTCCCTGAACGTCTCCTCGAACTCTGCGTAGGGGAGCGGTGGCTCGGGATCGAGCGTCTGGGCTCGGTCGGTGCCGTAGGGCAGGTAGTGCGTCTGGACCGGGGCGTCGACGTTCGGCAGGAAGACGGGCACGCCGTCGTCGCCGAACCACGCGAGGTTGGAGTCGTGGCTCTCCTGGTTCGCGGCTGCGAACGTGACCCAGTCGCGATCGAACGGGGCGCGGGCGAGCTCGTAGCAGCGGAAGTGCCAGATCCGCCACTCGCCATCCTGCTTGAGGAAGTCGACGCCGTACTTGCACCAGACCCAGTGCGCCCAGACCCGCTTGCCGTCGACCTCGCCGCCGGAGAACACCCACTCGGGAACACCCTTGGCGACTTCTGGGTCGGTCAGGCCGGACTCGGTGCCGGCCATGAGCCAGACGCCTTTCGCGGTGGTGCCGTCCGCCGAGACCTCGATGACCGGGGTGGTCGTGTAGTGCAGGAGCAGCTTGCCCACCGGCGTGGGCCGGCCGCGGTGGTACGCGGTGACGGAGTCGTACTCGGTGTAGACGCCAGCGTTGTTGTACCGCGACCAGATGCCGGGAGTTCCCTTCGCCACCCAGAGCTCGTCGATGATCCGCTCGTCCTGGTAGGCGTTGTGGTAGTGCATGTAGCGGGAGAACACGTTCTCGACCGCACCACGGTCCGCGGCCCGGACGGTCTCGCGCTCCACCGTCCCGAGCCGCGCCTCGAGCTCAGCCAGCCGCCCGAGCAGGTCGCCGGTGTCCTCACTCATGGCAGGTCCCGTGCGGCCGCGCGCCGTTGCAGGAACCCGGCGAGCAGGACACCGAGCCCAGCGGTCGCCGACGTCCAGCTCGACGCGAGCATGACCGTCGTCGGGGAGCCGGGCGCGGTCAGGTCCGCTGCGACCGCGCGCCTGTCGGACGATGCGGACCGGCGGTCGGGGTCGGGGTGATCCCACGTGATCGTCGTTGTCATGGTCTCCGTCCTTTCGTGGTAGTCAGGACTGGCTGCTGAACGCGGCGTCGAATGCGGCGGCCGGCGCGTCGAACGCGAGCCGCCGGACGAAGTCGAGCGCCTCGGGTGCACCGAGGAGACGGTCCATGCCGGCGTCCTCCCACTCGATGGAGATCGGGCCGTCGTAGCCGATCGTGTTGAGCATCCGGAAACATGCCTCCCACGGCACGTCGCCGTGACCCGTCGACACGAAGTCCCAGCCGCGCCGCGGGTCCGCCCACGGCAGGTGCGAGCCCAGCCGCCCGTTGCGGCCGTTGCCGACCTGCTTCTTCGCGTCCTTGCAGTCGACGTGGTAGATCCGGTCCTTGAAGTCCCAGAGGAAGCCGATCGGGTCGAGGTCCTGCCAGACGAAGTGGCTGGGATCCCAGTTCAGGCCGAACGCCTCCCGGTGCCCGATCGCCTCCATCGTGCGCACCGTCGTCCAGTAGTCGTAGGCGATCTCCGAGGGTGCACCTCGTGCGCAAACCTCACCCCGCACTCGTCGAAGACGTCCAGGATCGGGTTCCAGCGGTCGGCGAAGTCCTGGTACCCGGCAGCGACCTGCGCCTCGGTCACCGGTGGGAACATGGCGACGTACTTCCAAATCGCTGACCCAGTGAATCCGACGACGACATCGACGCCGAGCCGCTGCGCGCTCGCGCGGTCACCTTCATCTCCTCGGCGGCGCGCTGACGAACTCCCTCGGGGTCGCCGTCCCCCCAGATCCGCGCCGACAGGATCCCCTGATGCCGCTCGTCGATCGGGTCGTCGCAGACCGCCTGCCCCTTCAGGTGGTTGGAGATCGCGAAGACCTTC
This sequence comes from uncultured Actinomycetota bacterium, assembly GCA_963836025.1. Classification (GTDB taxonomy): domain Bacteria; phylum Actinomycetota; class Actinomycetes; order JBEVHX01; family JBEVHX01; genus JBEVHX01. The sequence continues at coordinate 37,260 of CAWIIE010000001.1, read as the reverse complement.
AGCCCGTGCCGCTCCAGCAGGTCCAGCTTCGCCTTGACATAGCCGTCGTCCTCAGCGGCCTGCCACGGGTCGAGGTGGTCGCCCCAGCAGGCGATCTCCAGCCCGTCGTAGCCCCAGCCCGCCGCGAGCTTGCACATCTCTTCGAACGGCAGGTCGGCCCACTGCCCGGTGAACAACGTGATCGGTCTCGTCATCGTAGGATTCCTTGTCCTTGTCGGGTCTCGGCTCAGCGAACGCCGAGCAGGTGCTCCATCGCCAGCTGGTCCAGGGCTTCCAGACCCACCGAGCGCTGGGCCAGCAGGTCCAGGTCGAACGTCTCCTCGCGCAGGCTCTGAAGGTTCTCGCCCTCGGCAAGGGTCCGCTGCCGCAGCTCGGGGACGCCTGCCGCCGCCATCGCTGCGGCGACGTCCGGATCGGCGCGGAAAGCATCGACCTTCTCGCGAAGGATCAGGTAGGTGCGCATGCACGCGCGCGCGGACTCCCACACTCCGTCAAGGGCCTCGGCACGCGGTGGCTTGTAGTCGAAGTGGACGTACCCCCGGTAGCGGTGGCTCGTCCCGGCACCCAGAAGGGCATCCACGGTCCAGAACGCGCCGCGCAGGTTGCCCGCACCGAAGCGAAGGTCCTGGTCGAACCGCGGACCATGCTGCCCGTTGAGATCGATATGGAAGAGCTTGTCGTGCCACATCGCCTGTGTGATGCCGTGCGCGAAGTTCAGGCCGGCCATCTCTTCATGGCCGACCTCCGGATTGAGGCCGACCATCTCAGGATGCGCAAGGCTGCCGATGAAGCCGAGGGCGTGGCCGAGCGTCGGCAGCAGGATGTCGCCACGCGGTTCGTTCGGCTTCGGCTCGAGCGCCAGTCGCAGGCTGTAGCGCTGCTCGAGAATGTAGTCGCAGATGACGTCGAGCGCTTCTGCGTAGCGGTCAAGCGCCGCGCTGACGTCCTTGCTCGCGCCGTGCTCGGCGCCCTCACGCCCACCCCACAGCACAAAGGTCTCGGCACCGAGGCTGGCGGCGAGGTCGACGTTGCGCAGCGTCTTCGTGACGGCATACCGCCGGACCTCGCGGCTGTTGGCCGTGAAGGCACCTTCTTTGAAGACGGGATGGCTGAACAGGTTCGTGGTGACCATCTCGACCGTGAGCCCGTTGGCAGCCAATGCCTTCGCGAAACTGTCCAGCACGGCGTCGCGGCTGCGGTCGTCGGGCACGAGATCGTCGTCATGGAAGGAGACTGCCGCTGCCCCGAGCGCGCCGAGTCGGTCGGCAGCCTCGATCGGGTCCAGCGGTGGGCGGGTTGCTGGGCCGAAGACGTCGACGCCGCGCCAGCCGACGGTCCACAGGCCGAACGAGAACTTGTCCTCGGGACGCGGCTCGTATGCGGTCACGCCGAAACCTCCTGCCAGGTCCGGGTGTCGGAGCTCTTCTCCACGGCCGCGAGGACGCGTTGAACGTGCAGGCCGTCGGCGAAGGACGGTGAGGGATCCCGTCCCTCGGCGATGGCATGCACGAGGTCGACCACCTGGTGCGTGAACCCGTGCTCGTACCCGAGGCCGTGTCCCGCCGGCCACCAGGCGGCGATGTACGGGTGGTCCGGCTCGGTCACGAGCACGCGGCGGAAACCGGCGGTCGCTGCCGGCTCAGCCGCGTCGAAGAACTTCAGGACGTTCATGTCCTCGAAGTCGAACGCGAGGCTGCCAGTCGAGCCGTTGATCTCCAGCCGGATCGCGTTCTTGCGCCCGGTCGCGAACCGCGTGGCCTCGAACACACCCATCGCCCCGCTGTCGAACTGCGCCAGGAACGCGGCCGCGTCGTCGACCGTCACCGGCCCCCGTTCCTCGGTCGCGGTCCCGGACAGGCCGGCATGCTCGGCGGCGATCGGTCGCTCGGTGACGAACGTGTGCAGCTGACCCGTCACGGAGGTGATGCGGTCGCCGGTGATGTGCTGCGCAAGGTCGATGATGTGAGCGCCGATGTCCCCGAGCGCGCCCGAGCCCGCTTTCGACTTGTCCAAGCGCCAGGACAAGGGCGCCTCCGGGTCGGCGATCCAGTCCTGCAGGTACTGCGCCCGCACGTGCCGGACCTGGCCAATTCGGTCCTCGGCGACCAGCTGCCGCGCGAGCGCGATCGCAGGGACCCGGCGGTAGGTGAAGCCGACCATCGAGCGCACGCCATCGGCTGCGGCCTTCTCCGCCGCGGCCGCCATCGCCTCCGCCTCCGCCACGGAGTTGGCCAGCGGCTTCTCGCAGAGCACGTGCTTGCCGGCCTGCAGCGCAGCGATGGCGATCTCGGCGTGGGTGTCGCCTGGCGTGCAGACGTCGACCAGGTCGACGTCGTCGCGCTCGATCGCGCGGCGCCAGTCGGTTTCGGTGCTTGCCCAGCCGAGCCGGCCCGCGGCTGCGTCCACCCGGCCCCGGTCACGGCCCACGAGCACGGACATCGTCGGCGTGGAAGGCAGGTCGAAGAACCGCGGTGCGGTGCGCCACGCCTGCGAATGGGCCCCACCCATGAACGCATACCCGATCAGCGCGACCGACAGCTCGGGCTTGTCAGCGTGTGGTGTCTGAGTGGTCATGAGCTCGCTCTTTCCGTTGATGTGGCGGTCCGCGCGATCGCGCGCGCACCCGCGACCGCCAGCGCGACGGAGGTCAACGTGGGGTTGCACGCGGTCGAGGTCGGGATCACGCCGTTGCCCGCGACGCGGAGGCCCTCGATCCCCCAGACCTGGCTGGTCGGGTCGCACACCGACGTCCCGTCATCGGTCGTCCCCATCCGGACCGTGCCCTGGTAGTGCAGTGACGCGCCGCGCGGGAGCTCGATCGGATCGTCGTCGAGTGGCTCACCGAGGGCGTCGGCGGCCTTTTGGAGACAGACGCGCGCCGCGGCGATCGTCGAGCGGTCACGGTCGGTCAGGCGGTAGCGGATCCGCATCGCCGGCATCCCGTACGCGTCGGTAGCGCTGTTGTCGAACTCGACCCGGTCGCTGTCCTGCAGGTCCTTGGCGCAGAACCAGCCCAACCCGACGATCGAGCCGGGAGCCGGGGTGTCGAGCGCGATCAGCGGGACTGGCGACGCGTCGAGCTGCATCACCTGGCCGTGGAACGGCTCCTCGTCGGAGAACGGGACCCAGTTGACGCCGCTCTGCTTGGTGATCGCCGGCTCGTCGTCGACGTCGTCGACCGCGGCCGGCGCGACGTCGCGCAGCCGAACCGCGAAGACGATCTGCGTCTGGTCGTTGAGGTAGCGACCGAGGGCAGCGGGCCGGATCGCGGAGGCCCACAGGAGCTGCGGGGTCCGGAGGCTGTCCGCGGCGACGACGACGTGATCCGCGCGGACGCGGTGCTCGCTGCCGTCGACCAGGTCGCGGACCACGACACCGCGCACCCGCCCGTCGACCACGACCCGGGTCACCAGAGCCTCGGGCACGAGCGTGTGTTTCAAGTTCGTCCGGGTCACGTCGCCGTACACCACGTCTGACCCTGACCAGGTGACCCGGCCATTGTCGTGGGTCTGCACGGCCAGCGGCATCGGCTGGACCCGACGGCCCTCGGGGCGGCCGGCGTCGAAGGCCTGTCCGAGCCGCTTGCGGACCTCCGCCGAGAGCGGCGCATCGTCGAAGGCGTCGGCGCTGACACCGAGCAGCCGCTCCGCCTCGGTCAACAGCTCGTCCATGTCCCCGACGAAGTCGATCCGTTCGCTGCCTCCGGGCCGGGGACAGGCGGCCGTCCAGTGCGCGCCCATCCCGCCCACGTTGCTCGACATCGCGATGGACGGGATGCCGTCCTCGTCCTCCTGACGGAATCCGTCCGCCAGCAGGAACGTGCCGGCGCGCCGCAGCCGCTCGTCGTCAGGCCGGCTTCCGACGGCAGGTCCCTCCGAACGGCGCTGCGCATCCGCCCGCGATTCGGGGTCGGCGATGTTCTTCACGTGGACGCCCGGCGGGTCCCCGAGCAGCGGACCGACCTCGAACGTCACGAGCCTCAGGTCGGGTCGCAGCTCACTGAGGATCCGTGCGTACGCGGCACCGGTCGGGCCGCTGCCGACGATGACGACGTCGGCAGACTCCGGGATGTCACGCGACTCGCTGCTCATGCGTCCGCCGCGACCGATCGGATGTACTCGATGGAGGCGGTCGTCTCGACGGTCGGGACGTACTCGAGCCCGACCGGGCCCGCGTAGCCCGACGCCTTGATGGTCGTGAGCGCCGCGGCCCAGTCGATGCCGCCGCTGCCCGGCTCGCCACGACCGGGGACGTCGGCGATCTGCACGTACCTCACCAGGTCGCCCGCGTTCGCGAGCTCGGTCGCCGGGTCCTCCCCCTCGGTCACCGAGTGGTAGAGGTCGTAGAGGATGCCGAAGGACTCCGAGCCGACCGCACGGGCCACGATGACGGCGTCCGCGGTGCGATCGGTGAGCGCGCCGGGGTGGTCGACGCGGGAGTTCACCGGCTCGAGGATGAGCGTCACGCCGGTGCCCTCGACCCGCTCTGCCGCCGGGCCGAACGCCGCGACCAGCGAGTCGAGGTTCCTGGTGCGGTTCGCGCCGGGGAAGCCGACGCCGGACCCGAGGACGACGCGCGGGCAGCCGAGCTGCCGGGCGTGCTCGACGGCGAGGTCGAGGCCGTCGCGGAAGGGTCCGAGGTCGGTCCCCGGCAGCGCGAAGTTCGTCCGCGGTCCGGCCAGGAGCGAGGTCAGCTCGACACCGGTGTCCGCGAGCGCCTTGCCGAGGGAGTCGAGGTCCTTGTCGGTCGAGAACCACATCTCGACGGCGTCGAAGCCGGCGTCCGCCGCTGCACGGACCCGGTCCCCCGCATCGGGACCGGCCTCGGTGAAGAGCAGCTCGATGTTTGCGGACAGCTGGACCATGTCAGTTCCTTCCGGAGAGCGTGGCGGAGATGGATCGGCGGATGAGCTCGTGCTGCTTGCGCACGAGGTCGATGGGGTCGGCCTCGTCGAGGTCGGCGAACGCGTGGCCCTCCCACTCGCTGGAGAAGAAGCCGGCATACCCGCCGTGGACGAACTCGCGCACGATCGCGGGGTAGTCGATCGCCGGCTCGTCGCCGGCGTCGTCGATGTCGTAGAACTTCGCGTGCACGTGCACGATGCTCGGCATGATGTCGGCCCACTCGCGCGGGTCGACGTGGCCGTGCATGTTGAACGCGAGCCGGGCGAACGACCCGAGGCGCTCCGGTGCGATGCCTCTACTCTGCAGGTGATCGACGAACTCGCCGTGGCGCTCGTCGATCGAGGTGTCCTTCGCCCAGGTCTCCTGCAGCCGGTCGAGGTCCTCGGCGGCCAGGCCCATCCGGCCGAGCTTGCGGAGCAGGGTCGGCGACATCCGCCGCATGGTCGAGCTGAAGTCGGCGACGAAGCCGAGCCGTGGCGAGCCGATCTCGTCGTACAGCTCTCGGATCTGCACGACCTTGGGGTGGTTCGGGCCGAGCGGCGCATGGATCTCCCAGCCGAGGGTCAGGTCGAGATCCTCCGCGAGCGGCATCAGCCGTCGGATCAGCTCCGGCTTCGCGCTCTGGATCCGGACGAGCGGGTAGCCGAGAGCTCGCGCGCTGCGGAACTGCGCGACCGTGAACTCGTACTCCTCGTCCGGCGTCATGTCCCGGTCCCTGCGGCGGCCCATGTCGAGGTTGCAGCCGAACGAGCTGGGGACCAGGCCGTGCCGGTCGAAGGCGTCGCGCCACTCTCGGACGAACTCGTCGGTCACCTCGGGATACGTGCGGATCGTCTGGGACGCGACGATCTCGACGCCGGGCCCGATGCCCGCGGTGGCGACGGCGTCGAGCAGCCCGTGCAGGTCGTAGCGGCCTGCGGCCCACTCGCTGGTCAGGGAGTAGAGCGTCAGCCCGAGCTTGATGTCGCTTCCAGGGACCGCGGGCTCGGCGACCCGGGCCGTTTCGGTGACGGTCATCGGGTCCCGTCCTCTCCGTGCGCGACCAGCGACCGATGGTTCGTCGCGTGGTTCGTGACGTATGTCATGGGGGCGATCTGCATGTACGGCAGCCGCAGGTCGACGGTCACCTCGACGTCGACCGGCTGACCGTCGACCGGCGGCTCGTCGAGCGGCACGACCACCACGAGCCGGTCCTGGATGAACCACAGGACGTCCCACTGGTCCGGCAGCTCGTCTACCCGGAAGGTCCGGTCGCCGAGTTCGACGTGCAGCCGGTCCGTCGGGACGTCCTTGCCCTCGACGGACACCGCAACGTCGCTGACGCTCGAGAGCCAGAGGCTCCGGTACCACGGCACGGTGAGCGCGATGCCCAGGCCGTCCGGTCGCAGGACGAGGCTGTCGTCGCCGAGGACGGTGTCGCCGGTGGCCATCATGCGCTCCGCTCGTGAGGTCGTTCGGTCATCGGGCGCAGCTCGCGCTGCACGAGATACCCGGCCAGCAAGGCGCTGGTCGCGGGGTGCGGGCTCTGGTCGCTCTCGACGACGACCCAGCCGTCGTATGCCGCCGCCAGCAGCGCACGGACGACCGCCGGCGCGTCGACCATTCCCCCGTCGGCGCCCGGCTCGGCGAACCAGCGCGGGACCTCGCGGGCGCCGCCGCGCGCCCGGACGGCGTACACGGCGTGCGGCTGCAAGTACTCCGCCGCGTCGTCGGCGGCGAGCGCGTCCTTGAGCTGCACGTGCCAGACCCGGTCGGGAAATCGCTCGATCAGCGCGACCGGGTCGATGCCTGCCGCAGTGAGCTCGCCGGTGTCGAGCGCGAGGCCGACCAGGTTCGGGTCGGTCGCCTGGAGCAGCCGGTCGAGCGCGTCGTCGCGGCGGAGCGCAGACAGGAAGTCCACGTGCAGCGCGGTCCGCACGCCCAGCTCCAGCGTGGCCGCGCCCACCGTCATCCAGCAGGCCGCGAGCCGTTGGATCGCGTCGGCGTCAAGCGGCTCGAGGTCGCCGGCAGCCGGGGCGCCAGGGACGACGAGCACGGACCCGCCCAGCGACGCGAGCGCGTCGGCATACCACCGTGCTGCAGCGACGATCGCAGGCGTGTCGTCCGCGTCGAGCGGCGACAGCGGTCCGGTCAGGTGCTCCATCGAGCGCTGACCGGGGTCGAAGGACCAGCTCGAGACCGCCTCGATGCCGCACTCCGCGAGGAACGTGCGGAAGCCGGCGACCGACCCGAAGTTCGCCTCGATCTGCTGCGGGTTGCCCAGCGGCTCCCAGCGCCCCGAGCCCGCCGTGAGCTCGACGCCCTCGAAGCCGGCGATCGAGATGGTCTTGAGCGCGCGCTCGTGCTGCTCGCGACGGACGAAGTCGTCGAACTGCGGCTTCCACTGGTTGATGGCGTACGCCCACCGCACGCCGGTCGCCGCGGTCACCGGTAGATCCGCTCGAGGACGTTGACCGCGTACCAGCGCGAGACCGCGGTGCTCTCGGAGTAGTCGCCGCCGTCCTTGTTCGCCTTATCGTGCTCGACGGTGATCCAGCCGCGGTAGTCGGTGTCGCGGACCGCGGTCATCATCGCCTCGAAGTCGACCAGACCCTGCGGCGTGCCCATCTCGTAGAACCACTTGCCGGTCGTCGGCGCCATGATCTCGGAGTCCGGCCGGTGCCGGTGGTCGTCGCCGGTGGCCACGTCGCGGGTGTCCTTGAAGTGAAAGCCGCTCACCCGGTCCGCGTGCCGCCGGTACAGCGCGACCGGGTCGACCGACGCGATGCAGTGCTGCGCGGTGTCGACGAACAGGTGGACGTACTCGGGGTCGGCATGCGCGTAGAAGGTCTCGATGTCCGGCTCGCTCTGGATGCCGCAGAAGAACTCGTGGTGGCAGGTGAGCTTGACGCCGTGCTCTGCGGTGATCCGGCCGACCTTGCCCCACAGGTCCGCGGTGTGCTTGAGCTTGTCCTCGGTGACCGGCTCCATGTCGTAGTAGAGCGTCGCGGGCATCACGATGATGTTGTCGAGCTGGATGCTCGACCACATCCCCATGGTGCGCCGGAAGTCCTCGAGGATGGCCTCGTGCGTCTCGGGAAGGTGGGGTGCGTAGGTGCGGACGTCGTAGTCGGCGGCATGGAAAGTGTTGACGATCCGCTCGAGCCCGTGGTCCTGGACCATCTCCTGGTACTTCGCCGGGCTCCCGTAGTCGCCGAGGATCTGCCAGATCCGGAAGTCGAAGGTGTCGATCGCGTCGAAGCCGGTCGCCTTGATCTGCTTGAGGAACGACGACATCGTGCGCCACGAGTGCCACTGGTCGACCGGGCCGGCCGGGCCGTTGCTGCGCCAGTGGTCCATGTAGCTCCACTTGATCCGGCGCGCGTTCGTCGGCTCGCTCATGACCTCACCACCGCGAGCTCGTGCTGCAGGTACCAGCTGTTCAGCATCGCCAGCTCCGCCGGGTTGCCGCCGTGGTCGCTCTCGACGACGACCCAGCCGGGGTATGCCCGCTCACGCAGCGCCGCGACGAACGCCTTGACGTCGACCAGGCCACCCTCGGTGCCGAGCTCGAAGAACCAGCGCTCGATCCGCCGGCCCGCTCCCCCGCGCAGCATCGTGGTCTCGGCGCCCGGCATCCGGTACTCCTCGCCGGTGTCCGCGTGGCGCGTGTCCTTGAGGTGCACGTGGGTGACCCGGTCGGCGTGGTCGGCGTAGAACGCCACCGGGTCGATCCCGCCGATCGTGAGCTCGGCCGTGTCGAGCGCGAGCCCCACGAGGCTCGGGTCGGTGGCGTCGAGCAGCCCGACCAGCTCCTTCTCGGTGTGCACCGCGCCCAGGCAGTCGTAGTGCAGCGCGACCCCGACGCCGCTGCCCGCCGCCAGCTCGCCGACCCGGTTCCAGACGTCGCCGACGACGGCGAGCTCGTCCGGACCGAGCGGCGGGGCCATCCACGCCGAGCCGACCGGCCGCACGACGAGCTGCTCGGCCCCGATCGCCGCCAGGAAGTCGACGAAGGGCTTGGCCGACTCGACGATCCCGTCGCGGTCGGCCGGGTTGCGGGTCGACCGGAACGCCCAGCCCTCCTCCTCGACCGGCTGGCCGGGATCCCAGAACATGCTCGAGACGCCGCGCACGGATGCCCGCCCTAGGAACTCGAGGAACCCGGCCGGGCTGCCGTGGTTCAGCTCGATGACCTCCGGCCGGCCGAGGTTGTCCCACCGGCCCGTGCCCGCCGCCAGCTCGATGGTGTCGAAGCCGCACACCGACGCGGTCCGCAGCGCGCGCTGCTGGTCCTCGTGCCGGACGAAGACGTCGAGCCGGACGTTCCACTGGTTGAGTGCGTAGGCCCAGCGCAGGGTGTCCTTCACCGCGCCACCTCCGCGTCGGCGGTCACGTCGGCGAGGACGTTGTCGATGTACCACTTGGCCACGCAGGTCGCCTCCGCGTAGCTGCCGCCGCCGAGCTCGGCCTTGTCGTGCTCGACGGTCAGCCAGCCGTCGTAGCCGGACGCGACGATCTCGCGCATCAGCGCCGGGAAGTCGACGAGGCCGCCCTCGGTCCCCATCTCGTAGAACCAGCGGATGACCTCCGGCGCCATCAGCTCCGGGTCGGGCGGTGTCCGGTACGCCTCGTGCACGTCGACCGTGTGGGTGTCCTTGAAGTGGAAGCCGGTGCAGCGGTCGCCGTACTCGCGGAACAGCTGCACCGGGTCGACCCCGGCGATGGTGTGCTGCGCGGTGTCGCAGAAGAAGAAGACGTGCTCGGGGTCGGCGTACTCGAAGAACAGGTCGAGCTGCTCCCTCGTCCGGATCGCGCCCCAGAACTCGAAGTGGCACGTGGTCTTCATCCCGTGCTTCAGAGTCATCGCCCCGACCCGGTTCCACAGGTCGGCCATCGTCTTGATCTTCTCGTCCGTGACCGGCTCGACCTGGAAGTACGTCGTGGACGGCATCACGATGAAGTTCTCGACGCCGGTCAGCCCCTCGACCGCCTGCACTGTGCGCTCGCAGTCGGCGACGATCCGGTCGTGGGTCTCCGCGACGTGCGGCGCGGTGTACTTCGTCGCGTACGGGTAGGCGGAGAAGATCCCGGTGATCTTCTCGATCCCGTTGTCCTGCAGGTATGCCTCGAACGCCGGCACCGACCCGTACATGCCGGCGTACATCGGCAGGTAGAAGAAGAAGGTGTCGAAGCCCGTGAAGCCCAGGGCGGACAGCTGCTTGACGTACCGGTCCATATGGGCGCGGTTGAACGCCGGGGGCTGCGGCCCCTGCGGCGTCTCCGTCACCCAGTGGTCCATGTAGGACCACTTCGTCCAGGTCATGCCGACCGTCCCTTCGTCCCGACCGTCGATCGGCCGGGGAGCCTCGTCGCGACGACGCACGCTGCGAGGACAAGGCAGGCACCGCCGAGCAGCCCGGCGCCGTACCCGTGCGTCAGGGCCTCGAGCGAGCCGCTGTCGTCGGCGGCGTCGGTCGCAGCGCTCGCCAGGGCGACCAGGACGGCGAGGCCCACGGCCGCACCGACCTGGCGCGCGGTAGTGAGCAGCCCGGACGCCAGCCCTGCCCGGTCGTGCCCCAGTCCGGACGTCGCCGTCACGGTCAGCGGGAGCCCGGCCGCACCGAACCCGGCCATGGCCAGGAAGAGCGGCGGCAGGACGTCCCAGGCGTACGTGCTGTCCACCTCGATGCCGGACAGCCACAGCAGCGCACCTGCGGAGACGAAAGCGCCGACCAGGAAGCTGCTGCGCGGTCCGAGCCGCTCGACCCACCGGGACGCCACGCGGGCCCCGACGGCGATGCCGACGGCGCCGGGCAGCAGAGCAAGCCCTGCCTCCAGCGGCTCCATGCCCAGCACCCGCTGGAGGTACAGGACGAGGAAGAACATCGTGGCCGGCAACGCGCCGCCGGTGAGCAGCGTGACCGCGTTCGGGACCGCGACCGAGCGGACCCGGAGCGTCCACAGCGGGACCATGGGGTCCTGGGCGCGCCGCTCGACGACGACGAACAGACCGAGGCACACGAGAGCCAGAGCGAGACAGCCGAGCGTCGCCGGCGACACGAGACCGCGCTCCTCGATGAGGATGACCCCACCGACGAGAGCGGCCGTGCCGGCCGTCACGGTCAGGGAGCCGGGGATGTCGAGCCGGCCGCGGACGTGCCCGGCGCCACGACCCGGCAGCGCCCACACCGCGAGGACCACGAGGACCGCACCGAGCGGCACGTTGACGAAGAAGACCCACCGCCAGTCGAACAGGCCGGTCAGCACGCCGCCGATGACCCCGCCCAGGGCTCCGCCCGACGCGGCGGCCGCGGTGAGCACGGCCAGCGCGCGGGCGCGGGCACGCCGGTCGGCGAACCCCGTCGTCACCAGGCTGAGGGCGGTCGGCACGAGCACCGCTCCCCCGACGCCCTGCACGAACCGGGCCGCGACGAGCTGCCACCCCTCCTGTGCAAGGCCGGCGGCCAGGCTGGCCGCTGTGAACAGCACGATGCCGCCGACGAACACGCGCTTGCGCCCCCACAGGTCGCCGATCCGGCCGCCGAGCAGCAGGAAGCCGGCGAAGGTGAGCGCATAGCTGCTCACCACCCACTGCAGCCCGATGTCGGACAGCCCGAGGCTGTCCTGCATCGACGGCAGCGCGACGTTGACGATGGAGGCGTCCAGGACGCAGATGAACTGCGCCGCGCAGGCCACGGCGAGCAGCACCGCGGGACGACGCGGCGCCGATAGCGCCTCGTCCGTCGGGGCGGCCGACGACCGCGCGGCCTCGTCGAGGCTCGCGACGTCGGACGACAGGTTGCTCACGTCGACCCGGCCACCAGACTGCGCACGAGCGCGTGCTGCCGCCGGACCTGGTCGCGACCTCGACCGGGCTCGCGACGACCCTCGTACTCGCTCGACAGCCAGCCGGACCAGCCGGCCGCCTGGAGCGTCTCGACGATCTCGCGCCACGGGACGTGCAGGTCGTGCAGGTCGTCGTCGATCTCGAAGAACTTGGCCTGGATGAAGTGCGTGTGCGGCAGCACCTCGGCGAGGTCGGACATCGGCACCGCCAGCGCGCGCAGGGGAGCCGGGATCTCGCCCTCCTCCGCGCCGAGGTCCTCGGCGTTCTCGAGCACCGGCGCGGTCTGGAAGATCCCGGTGTCGATCAGCAGCTTGAAGTGCTTGCTGCCGGTGCGCTCGATGAAGTCGATGTAGCCCTGGGTGACCGGGTGCTTGATCGGCGTGGGCGCGTGGATCTCCGGGCAGATGACGACGTCCAGCTCCGCGGCGAGGTCGAGCGAGCGCTCGACGGCCTCCTCCCAGATCGGGTGCGGGTCCAGCTCCCACGACGTGACGCCGAACTTCGGCCGCACGGAGGAGAAGCCGAGTTGCTTGGCCAGCCGCAGGTCCAGCTGGATCTGCGCGGCGCCCTCCTCGACGGTCAGGTCGCGATCGGCCCACATCGTGGTGTCCACCCACGAGCCGTAGTTCGTGGCGGTCAGGCCGTACCTCTGCAGCAGCCCGTGCCAGGTGTCGATCCAGGCCGGGTCGGGCAGCGGGTACTCGGGAATGTTGCCCTCGCCGAGGATCTCGATCCCTGTCGCGCCGAGGTCGGCGACGTCGGCGAGCACGTCCTCGAGGGTCATCGAGGTGTAGATGTCCCCGGTGTAGCTGTAGGTCGAGACGCAGTACCGGAGCCCTCCGTCCGCGGCCGGCGGCACGATCACGCCGCTGCGCGCCGCGGTGAACGTCGACCGCGCGATGAGCGGCGGGAAGTACGAGCGCCGCAGGTAGACCGTGACCTCGAGCGCGTGCACGCCCGGCGTCAGCCCGCCGGGCTTCGGCACGGTGATCGTCGCGGGCTCGTCCAGGTGCCATCGGACGTCGGTCGACGTCCGCAGCTCGTCGAGGGTGAACGTGCGTCCTTGCAGCGTCCACAGCGGGACGTGGTCGGGCACCCGTTCGCCGTCGACGACGACCTCGATCCCGTCCAGCATGCTGGCGCCGTTGCCGCGGTAGTTCGGGTTGCGCAGCTGGAGCTGGAAGCCGGTGACCCGGCCGTCCTCGACCACGTTCGCGAAGCCGCGGCCCTGGATCACGTCGTACTCGAGCATTCGTCAGTCTCCTTGTGTCGAGGCGTCGACGGCGCCGGGCTCGTCGGAGCCGACGTACTGGAACGACCGGATCAGCACCTCGCCGCTTCGGCACCAGACCCCGACCATTCGGCCGGTCATCCCCCCGGCGACCTCGGTCGAGAGGTACCGGCCGTCGACCCGACCGAGCTCGATGAAGCCGCCGCCGGTGCTGCTCGAGATGACGCCCGCGACCACCACGTCCGGGCCGAGCGCGGTCGAGAACACCTCACCGTCGGCGGGCAGCAGTCGAAGCTCGAGCTCGATGTCGGCTGGCAGCTCGCGTTCGCCGAGGACGTGCCGGATGTCGCCGACCGCCCAGACGGCGCGGACAACGCCGTCGGCGCACTCGAGGTCGACCGCGTGCCTCGGGTCGATGCGCACCGAGATGCCGCCAACGCCGCGCACGTCGAGTCGAGCGCGGACGTTCGCAGACAGGTGCTCCTGGCGTCGTCCGACGAAGACCGGCTCGGCGCCGGTCGCGGTCAGCAGCCATCCACCGTCGGTCCACGTCGTGATGTCGGACGGGAACCGCGAGGCCGCGACCCAGCTCGGAGGGAACACGGGGCCGGCCAGCGACTCCACGACGGCCGAGTCGACCCGCGCGGCGGGCTCGACGTGCTCGGTGAGGACCGGCCAGCCGTCCTTCCACACGACCTCGTCGGCGAAGGTCTCGCGGCCGAGGACGTGCCACTCCGGGCTGGAGCCCCGCGCCCGCACGCCGTGATAGACGATCGCCCAGCCACCATCGGGGCGATCGACCAGGTCGGCGTGGCCGGTGCTCTGGACCGGCAGGTCGGTGCCGCGGCGGGTGAGGATCGGGTTGGCCGGGTTGGTCTCGAACGGCCCGCCCGGCGACGTCGACCGGGCGACCGTGACGGCGTGGCCGCGCTCGGTGCCGCCCTCGGCGATGAGCAGGTACCACCACTCGCCGACGTGATAGAGGTGCGGCCCCTCCGGGAACTTGCCACCCGTGCCGGACCACAGCCACCGGCGCTCGGTCAGCACCTCGCCGGTGAGCGGGTCGATCGCGGACTGCACGATCCCCTCGCCACCGTCGGGACCGAAGCCGGCGTACGTCATGAGGCAGGTGCCGTCGTCGTCCCACGCGAGGTCTGGGTCGATCCCGACCGCCGACGGGACGCGCACCGGCTCGGACCACGGACCGGCCGGGTCCTCGGCGTGGACGAAGAGCTGTCCCCCGTCGTCGGACCAGTTCGTGGTGATCATCCAGAACCGGCCGTCGTGGTGGCGCAGCGTCGGCGCGAAGATGCCGCCGGACGGACCGGCGCGGCTCACGTCGAGCTGCGACGGCCGGTCGAGCACGTGCCCGATCTGCGTCCACGAGCGCAGGTCGGTCGAGCTGAAGATCGGGACGCCGGGGGCGTACTCGAAGCTCGACGTGACGAGGTAGCACGTGCCGGCGACGACGCAGATGCTCGGGTCGGGGTGGAAGCCGGGGATGACCGGGCGTTGGCTGCTCATGCGCGGACCCGCTCCCGTCCGCCGGCCACGGCGTCGGCGATGAGGTCCAGGCACCACGCGACCGGTTCCAGGTCGGCCGGCTGGTTGAGGAAGCCATGCAGCAGCCCATGGACCAGGACTTGGCGGACGTCGACGCCCGCCAGCGCCAGCGCGGCGGCAAACGCCTCGCCGGAGGGTCGGAGATCGTCGTACTCGGCGTTGACGACGAGCGTGGGGCACAGCCCGGTGAGGTCCGCGAGCGCGGGCATCGCATACCCGTCCGCCGTGCTCAGCGCTCCGCCGAGGTAGCTCGTCGTCACGTGGTCGTGCCCGCCCGGCGTCGGCGCGAACAGCGGCGGCAGCTCGGCCAGGGCCGTGGCCAGCGTCGGCGACGGCGGCGGAGGGACCGGATGAGTCGGTGTGTAGACGAGGACCAGTGATGCAGGCAGCCAGCGGTCGCGGTCGCGTAGCTTCAGCGTCGCACCGGCCGAGAGGTTGCCGCCGGCGCTGGCGCCGCCGACCGAGATCCGGTCGGGATCGACGCCGAGAGCTGCAGCAGTGTCACGCACCCAGGCGACCGCTGCCACGGCGTCGTCGTGCGGCACCGGGTAGTGGACGCCGCCGACCGCGAGCCGGTAGTCGACGCTGACTACGACCGCGCCGACGCGTGCGCACACCTCGCGCGCGGTCCGGTCGGCCTCGGGCATGTCGAGGTCGCCGCCGACGAAAGCACCACCGTGCAGCCACACGAGGCACGGCCGCGCACCGCCGTTGCTCGACGGCGGCTCGTAGACGCGGACGGGAACCGGCCCGCGCGGGCCGGGTGCGACGTCCTCACGGGTCGCGACGGCCGGGGCCGGCTGTGCGCCCTCCCAGGACTCGTAGCGTCGCATCTGCGCACGCCCGGCCGGCGTCTCGTATGCCTCGCGCAGCGACGCGAGCCCGTCGAGGAGCGGGAAGCGCGCGGCGACATCGGGATGGATCGGCATCGTCAGGTCAGCTCCGCGGCGAGCGCGGTCGCGCCGCGAACGGCGATCGCGACGCTGGTGAGCGTGGGGTTCATCGCGTTCGCCGTCGGGATCAGACCGTTGCCGGCGAGCACGAGACCGGGGACGCCCCACACCCGGGACTCCGAGTCGCACACGCTGGTGCCGTCGTCCGCCGGACCCATCCGGATGGTCCCCATGTAGTGCAGCGAGGTCCCGGCCGGCATCACTTTGGGCGTGCCCTGGATGAACTCGCCGAGCGTCGCCGCTGCCCGCGCCTGGTGCACCCGCGCGCGCTCAAAGTCCGCCTCCTCGCGCTCGGTGAGCTCGTAGGTGATCCGGATCCCCGGCAGGCCGTTCTCGTCCGGCTCGTCGTCGTGGAAGGTGAGCCGGTCCTCCGGTCGCGGCCACTTGCGGATCCCCCAGCCCATGCCCACGTACCCGGCCGGGTTGTCGTAGTGGGGACTCTCCGGCGGGATCGGCGCCGGGGACTGCGGCGCATACATCAGCTGCGCGTGGAAGGGATGCCGATCCTCGTCGAAGTCGACGGCGACGATCGCACGGATCGGGTCGACCGGTCCCTCGGGGCGGGGCGGCACCGCGCCGTCACGCACCGCGACGACGGCGAACAGCAGCGGGTGCTCGGTGAGGTAGCGGCCGAGCGCCTCGGGCCGGATGCCGGACGCCCAGAGCAGCTGCGGGGTGCGGAGCGCGTCCGCGGCGACGACGACGGCGTCCGCGTGCGCCTCCTCCTCGGCCCCGGTGCGCTGGTCGCGCAGCACGGCGCCGACGACGCGGTCACCGTCGCGCAGCAGCCGGGTGCACAGCGTCTCGGCGCGCAGGGTGAAACGGGGGTCGTCGCGGACGGAGCCGAGAACGACGTCCGACCCGCTCCACCGCAGACTGCCGTCGGGACGCACGTCGGCGGCGACGGGGAGCGGTTCGACGGAGATGCCGTCCGGGGCGAACTCCTTGCGGACGAGGTCGAGGATCGCGGTCGCCTGCGCCGAGTCCTCGAACGGCGGCCGGGTCACGTGCAGCAGGTGCTCGGCCCGGCCGATGTGCTTGTCCCACTCCGCGTCGTCGATGAACGGGATGCGCTCGCTGCCGACCGGGCGCGGCGTCGCGCAGGTCCAGTGCACGCCCTGACCGCCGACGCAGGTCGAGCCGGCAGCGGCCGGCATGCCCGGTGAGCCGTCGGCGGCGCGGCCGATGAGGTGGGTGCCCTGCCGCGCGGTGATCGTGCCCTCGACCACGACACCGCCGGGGATGCCGGAGACGCCGCTCTCGGTCGCGTGGCCCTGCGAGTGCAGACGAGCCGCCGCCTGCTCGTCGGCGTCGGGGATGTTCTTGACGTTCATCCCCGGCGGCGTCGACACCTGCGGACCGGCCTCGACCATGAGCACCTCGACGTCGGGGACCTGCTCGAGCAGGAGTCGCGCATACGTCGAACCGGTGGGACCGCTGCCGACGATCAGGACGCGGGTCATGCGCCGGCCCGGACGAGCTGGGCCTCGAGAAGGCGCTTGAGCATGTCCTGGTGCGCGCGGATCTGGTCGAACGCGCTGTAGCGGTCGGTGTATGCGTGCGCCTCGTACTCACTCGAGACGAAGCCTGTGTACCGGTGCTCTGTGAGCACGCGGGCGATCTCGCCGTAGTCGATCGAGGGGTCCTCGCCGTCGACGACGCCGTAGAACTTGCCGTGCACGTGCACGACGTGCGGGAAGAAGTCGGCCCAGCGCCGGGGCTCCATCCGCCCGTGCATGGTGAAGAGCATCTTGAGGTTGCCGACCTGCGCCGGGGTCGCGCCCGCATCGGCCGCCCGCTGCTCGAGCTCCGGGAACTTCGCCATCGTCGGACCGGGCTCGGCCCAGACCTGCTTCACGAGCGCTGTGAGGTCCGGGGTGATCCCGGCGGCACGGTGCGCGTCGTCCACCGCGGACGGGACCGCGCGCATGCTGGCACTGAAGTCAGGGATGAACCCGAGCAACGGGGTGTCGATCCGGACGAAGAACTCCTTGAGCGCGACGATCGGTGGGGCCTCGATGGTGAGGGGGCTGTGCACCTCGACACCGATCGCCACGCCGAGCTCCTCGGCCAGCGGAAGCAGCCGCTCCAAGATCGCTGGGCTGCACTCGACGCCGACTCGCGTGGTCGGGTAGCCGAGGGCGGCGGCGCCGCGCAGCTGGACGGCGACATACTCATACGCCTCGTCGTCGCTGAGCAGACGGCCCGGGTAGAGACCGAGGTCGAGGTTGATCGCCAGGCAGGACGGCGTCAGCCCGGAGTCCTCGATCAGGCCGCGTACCTCGCGGACGTCGTCGTCGCCGAGCCGCGGCCAGCCGCGCAGGCTCTGGAACGCGACCATCTCCAGGCCGGGGCCGAGGTCACGGGCGGCCACCTCCTCGATCAGCGAGCGCAGGTCGCGGCCGGGCTGGCGCTGCTCGAGCGCCAGGCTGAACAGAGTGGTGCCCAGGCGCGGCAGGCCGTCGGCGGTGTGAGTCATGAGATGCGTCCGTTCAGGCTGCGGTCAGGGTCTTGTCGGTCGTGCTGGGCGCGACCAGCGGGATGCGGTCGGGACCGGTGAGGATGTACGGGATCGACAGCCCGAGGACGAGCTGCACGCGGTGCACCTGCCCTGGCGAGGTCTCGACGGGCACGCGCAGGACGACCGGGTCGGTGGTGAACCAGTACTCCTCGCCCCGCTCCGCGAGCTCGGCGAAGGCATACCGGTGCCCGTTGACCGACACCGAGACGTCGGCGAGGTCCACGGACGTCCCGTCGACCGTGAGGTCGACCCGCGCCAGCGAGGGCAGTGGCAGTGCGCGGTACCAGTGGCTGTAGACGGCGATGTCGAGGCCGTCGGCGGTGGCGGTCAGCGAGTCGCTGCGCACCACCTGGTCGTCGAGGGGTCCCATGTCGCCTCCTCTCAGGCGGCCAGCGTCAGGCGCTTGCGGTCGCGGCCACCGCCCGGCACGGGCATGTACGAGATGCGCAGCCGTACCGACACAGCGACGTCGTGCTCACCGGGAGCGAGTGGTTCGTCGGTCTCGAACGCGAGCTCGGCGCGCTCGCCCATCTCCCACCGGTCGTCGACGACGATCGGCAGCTGCGCGAACGTGTAGGTCTTGCCGTGCACGGTGAACGTGGTGCGCTCAGGGGCGACCGGCTCGCCGTCGAGGGTCAGGTCGACGGCCTCGACCATCGACAGGGTCAGACCCCGGTAGTACGGCATCCGGACCTCGACGACGCCGCCGGCGCGGCCGTCGTCTCGAGCGCGGAACCCGTCCTCGCAGACGATGTACATGTCGAACACGTCGGTCTCCCTTCGTCGTGGTGGATCAGGCGGTCTCGCCGAGCAAGCGCGCGAACATGGCGTGCTGCCGGCGGACCTGCTCGACGCTGTCGACCGGATGGGCGTCCTGGACGTGCCGGTTGCCCTCGTACTCGCTGGACAAGTAGCCGTCGAAGCCACCCTCGATCAGAACCGGCACGATCTCGTCGTAGGGGATCGAGTACTCGACCTCGTCCTCGGTCATCTCGTAGAACTTCGCCTGGATGTGCCCCATGAGCGGCATGTGCTCGAGCAGCGACTTCGGCTCGATCCAGATGTAGTGCGTGGCCTGCCGCGCCAGACCGACGTCGGCCGGACCTCCGCCGCGGTAGTTCACGACGTCCATGAGCGCGTGCGTGTCGCCGTGGTCGTCGTAGGTCGCGACGATGAGATCGACCAGCGCGGGCTTCGCCCCGTCGCGCAGCGCCCGCTCGCTCACGACGCGGGGGAAGCGCTTGACGAACGTGCCCATGTCCGGCATCAGTCCGAGCGCGGGCGAACCGGTGCGGTGCATGACCTCAAGGTGCTCGAGGATCCACGGGTGCGAGTAGTGGAACGGCGCGTGCACCTCGAGCAGGAGGCGGACGCCCTTCTCCTCGGCGTACGGCGCAGCGCCCTCCATCACCTCGGGCGGGGTGTTGATGATGGCGCGCACGATCCCCGCGCCCAGCCGCACGGCAATGTCGATGTCACGGCGGAAGGAGGCGACCTGTTCGTCGAGGGTGAGCCACCGGTCCGCATACAGCTTGGTGTCGAGGAACAGGTCGGTGGCGACCGGCGTCGTTCCGTACTCCTCCATCCAGCTGAACCAGTCGTCGGCGAAGGCGTCGGTGACAGCGGGGAAGCCCGGGATCATCTGCTCGGGGATGATCTCGATGCCCACGGCGCCGATCCGGCCGGCCGCGGCGATGCAGTCCTCGACCGTCATCGTGCGCAGGAAGTACTCCTCCTGGAACGAGTACAGGCTGACGCCGCGCTTGATGCTGTGCCCTGTCATGCGGTCCTCGTCTCGGTGGTGACGTCGTCGGTGGAGCGCTTGCGGGGGTCGACCCAGCCGGGCAGCTCCCAGGGACGGGCCAGCGACTCGCGGAGCCGGGCGGCGAGCACCTCGGCGTCCGGCAGCGGAGACATCCGCCCGTCCGCGCGGCGGTAGACCCGACAGGTCAGCGCTGGTGGGGTGTCGACCGGGAACAGGTCACGACGCCCGACCTGGATGGTCGGCGACCCGGGGAAGCCCAGTGCCGCGGCGTCGTCCCGCGTGACCACCTCGCGCGGGACCACGTGCACGTCGCCGCGGCGCAGCTCGTCCAGGGTGGTGCGCACGAGGTCGGCGGCCTGCTCGTGCGTAGGACAGCCCTCCCACCACAGCAGCTCCACACGCCACTTGATCGAGCAGCCCGACGGGGACGTGGTCGGGCGGGTGACGTCGTGCCCGCCAAGGACCTGGTCGAGCGCGTCACGGGTCCACCCGGCGTTCTGCGCCGGGTCGTCGTGGTCGCCGTCCGGCGCACCGTGGTAGCGCACGACGCCGTCACGGTCGATCACGAAGACCTCGGGTGTCGCAGTCGCTCCGTATGCCTGCGCCACGGACTGGTCGGCGTCGTGCAGGAACGGGCCGGCCAGCTCGCCGTCTGCCACGCGCGCAGCCATCGCGTCGACCGAGTCCTCGGGACGGTCCGTCGGGTCGTTGCTCACGACCTGGAGGACCAGGACGTCGCGACCTGCGTAGTCCCGCGCGACCTGCTGGAGCCGGTCGTGCCAGGCGAGCGCGAACGGGCAGCCGTTGGAGGTGAAGACCACGACCGTCGCGGCGTGCTCGCCCGGCTCGAGTCGGACCGGGTCGCCGGACGTGTCGGGCAGGGCGAACACGGGCGCCCGATCGCCGACGGCGAGTCGGTGCGAGGTCGCAACACTGGTCGTCATCTGACGATGGCCTCCGTTCGGACCGTGGTCCGTTGGACGAGCGGGACACCGGGTGACTGCTGGATGTACGGGATGCGGACCGCGACGGTCACGTCGAGACGTGCCGTCGTCCCGGGGTGCGCGGGCGCGTCGAGGGCGACGTCGAGACAGTCGCGCAGGTCCCATGCGGCGTCGGAATCGGCGGCGTCGGCGACTGAGCCCGTGAACCCGGGGACGGCGATCGAGACGACGGGCACCGGTGATCCGTCGACGGCCACGTCCACGGTCTCCAGGCACGAGATCGGCAGGGAGCGGTACCAGGGCAGGTGCACGGCGAGGGACAACCGCCCATCGAGCGAGCTCAGCGAGTCGGGGCGCAGGACGCCCTCGGCCATCGTCATGCGGTCACCACCCGACGGTCGGCCGCCAGCTCGGTGAGCAGCTGGACGTGTGCGCGCGTCACGTCGAGGGCATCCGCGTCGGCACGGTCGAGCAGCTCGTGCCCGCCCCACTCGCTGACGACGGCGCCGGAGTACCCCGCCTGCTCGAGTGTTGCGAGCCATGCACCGTGCGGGGTTCGGACCGACTCGACGTCCGGGTCCCAGAACTTGGCGTGCGCGTGCTGCACCGCGGGGAGCACAGCGGCCCAGTCCGCCGGCCGCTGTCGTCCGGTCCGGCCGAACATGCCAGCGATCAGCATGGTGAGTGCTGGCTCCGAGCTGTGTCCGGCGACGACGGCGAGCGCGGTCCCGATGCGCCGCCCGACGGGTGCGTCCTCCGCCCAGATCTGGTGCACGATGCGGATCTCGTCGTCGGACAGGCCGAGTCGGCGCAGCGCCGTCCCGAACGCCACCGGCAGCGCCGGCGTGGTCACGCTGAAGTCCATCGTGAGCCCGAGGTACGGGTTGCCGGTCTCGTCGCGAAGGCTCAGGACCTCGACGACGGCCGGGTTGTCGGGTGCGATGACGCCCTGCACCTCGAACGTGAGCACGACGCCGAGCCGCTCCGCCTCCGCGGCGACGCGTCGGAGCAGATCCGGTTCCATACCGAGCGTTGCCCGGACCGCGCGGAACCCGAGGCGTGCCGCGACCTCGAGCTGCGGCTGGATGTCGTCGAACGCTTCGTCCGTGCTCATGACCGGGCCGGGACGCCGGTACAGATCGGTGTAGACGCCGAGCGCGGCGGGCACGAGCTCGAGCCGCTCGACGGCGGCGAGGAACGCGCGCTCGTCCTCGGCGGACACCTGCGGGAAGCCACGCCATGCCTGGTGGCCGACGACCTCGATCGCAGGCCCGCAGCCGTCGGCAGCAAGTCGCTCGAGCAGGGACACCAGGTCAGCGCCCCGGCGCCACTCGGGCGTCAACGAGAACAGCGTGGTGCCGAGCGTGATCGTTCCCGTCACGTCTGCACCTCGACCCAGCTCGAGCTGCGCAGGAGCTCGTCGACGTCGTCGACGCGATCGGCCATGAGAGCTCCCTCGGAGTGGGTGTGGAAAGAACGCTGAGCGCAGCAGAGACGGGCTACTTGATGCCTCCGGCGAAGCCCTGGATGAAACGCTTCTGTGCGAAGAGGTAGAGGCCCAGGATCGGGATCATCGAGACGATGACGATGGCGAAGATCTTGTTCCAGGCGGAGACCAGCGAGCCGACGTAGTAGTACATGGAGACGGTCATGGTCTGAGTCTCCGATCCGCCGAGGAAAATGAGCGCGGTGAAGAAGTCGTTCCAGACGATGAGGCCGCTCAGGATGGCGACGGTGCCGGTGGCCGGGGCCATGAGCGGCAGCACGACCCGGAAGAACACCTTCGCCGGGACTTGCGCCGTCGATTGCGGCGGCTTCCTCGTAGTCGCGGGGCAGGCCGCGGAAGAAGCCGGCATAGAGGAAGACCGCGAGGGGCATGAGGGTGCCGACGTACAGGATGATCAGGCCCCAGGCGTTGCCGACCATGCCGAGGTTGCGGGCGCCGATGTAGAGCGGGATCAATCCGAGCTGGGTCGGCAGGATGATCGCGACCAGGAACAGGTAGAAGGTGATGGTCCCCCAGCGCCGTGTGCTCCGCGCCAGAACGTAGGCCGCGAGCGAGCCGAAGATCACCAGTCCCACGATGCTGCCGATCGTGATGATGGCGCTGTTCAGCAGGCCGAGCAGGATGTTGGAGTCGCCGCCTCCGCTGAGGACCTCGGTGAAGTTCTCCACGGTCGGTCGACTCGGCAGTGACGACGAGCCGGTAGTCAGCAGTTCCTCGTCCGGCTTGATCGCGGTGATGAGCAGGAAGTAGAAGGGCAGCAGCAACGTGAGCCCGACGATCCAGACGACGGCCTCGCGGACCGCGGTTGCCTTCGTGTACCGGAACATCGTCTGTCTCCTTAGTCCCGGTCTCGGGTGATCGCTTGCTGCAGCACCGAGAAGACGACGATGATGATCGTCAGCAGCAGCGCGAGCGCGGCACCGAACCCGAATTGGCCGAGGGCGAAGGTCTGCTTGTAGACCTGCGTGGCCAATGTCTCGGTGGCGCCGTTCGGGCCGCCCCCGGTGAGCGCCAGCACTTGGTCGAAGACCCGCAAGCCTTGGATGAGCATTAGGGTCGACGCGATCGCGATCGCGGGGCGGATCAGCGGGACGGTCACGTGCCAGAAGCGGCTGAACGTCCCGGCCCCGTCCAACGCCGCGGCCTCCTCGATCTCCACCGGAACGGTCGCCAGTCCCGCCAGGTAGATGACCATGACCAGCCCGGTCGTCTGCCAGGCCATCACGACGAGCACGGCCCACAGCGCGAGGTTCGGGTCGGCGAGCCAGAGGCGCGGCTCCATACCGAACCACCCGATGGCCTGGTTGAGCGGGCCCCTGAAGTCGAAGATGAACTTCCAGATGTAGGACACGGCCAGCGGGCTCAGGACGACCGGCATGAAGAACAGCACCCGCAGGACGTACCTCGTCTTCAGGGTCCGGTTCAGCGCCAGCGCCAGGAGCAGCCCACCCACGTTGGTCGCGATCAGGAAGCCGAACGCGATGAACATCGTGTTCTGCAATGACCCCACGAGCTCGGGGTCGTCGAAGATCCGTTGGAAGTTGTCCAAGCCGATGAAGTTGAAGTCGCCGATCCCCGTCCAGTCGGTGAAGGCGTAGAACGCGCCGCCCGCCGTGGCCAGGTAGTGGATGAGCAGCACGGCGACGACCGCCGGGAGAGCCCACCACCAGTGAGCCGTAGCGGATGAGCGGCCGGCCCCGCCGGGAGCGGGAGGACTTCCCGCTCCCGGCAGCCGCCGGGTCGCCGTGGACCGTCGTGCCGATCGTCGTCGTCATCGCGCGTCCTCAGCCTCGTTCGGACCTACGGCGAGCTCGGGACCTACTGGTCCCAGGCCGCGTCAGCGGCTTCGAGCACGGTCTCGATGTCGCCGGCGCCGGCGATCAGCCCTTGGACCCCGGTCGCGATCGCGTCGTAGACGCCCGCGTTCGGCCACTCGGAGTTCGGCAGCGGCGCGTATGAGCCGCTCTCGAGCAGCTCCCGCACCGGCTCGAAGACCGGCAGCAGGCTGTCGTCCGGCCCGGTGATCGGCACGCCGCCCTCGACCTCGATGAAGGCCGCGGAGTTCTCCGGATCGGCGACCCACTCGAGGAAGTCCATCGCCGCCTGCTTGGTCGCGTCGTCACTGTCCGAGCTCACCCCGAGGGCGTAGTTCGGGCTGGCGAGCAGGTACGGCTCGCCGCCACTCGCCGGCGGGAACGCCTGGATCTCCAGCTCAAGACCCGGGGTCGCGTTGCTCAGCTCGGTCGCCGCGCCCCCGGGCACGAATGCGGACAACGCGGTCCCTTGCGTGATGCCCTGCGTGATTGCGTCGAAGCCGCCACCGGCCGCGCCGGGCTGGAAGCAACCCGCGTCGTTGAGGTCGACGACCGTCTGCAGGCTGTCCTGCCAGCCCTCGCTGTCGGCGAAGGTCACCTCATCGGCAGCGCGCTGCTGGTTCCAGTCCGGGGTCTCGGCGTACACCCGGGTCGCGGAGATCGACATGGTCATCAGGCCGGGGTTCGGCGGCACCGAGCCGGCGATCGCGAAGTAGGACTTGCCCGCGTCGGTCAGGCCCTGGCACGCGTCCAGCACCTCATCGATGTCCGCGGGGGCCTCGACCCCGGCATCCGATGCTGCTGCGGGGTTCCACAGCATGCCGACGGGTGTGAGGCTGACCGGCTGCGCGTATGTCGTACCGTCGTAGACGAACTGGCCCTCGAGGCCGTCGGGAATCAAGGACGTTGCGGTCTCACCGAGCGGCTCGAGGTAGCCGGCCTCCGCGAGGGGGACGACGGAGCTCTCTTGCCCGGTGCCGGGCGACAGCACCATGACATCCGGCGCATTGCCGCCCTGCAGCTGCGTCCGCAAGGTCAGCCCATAGCTGTCCGGGGGGAGCTGCTCCAACTCGACCTCGACACCGGTCGCCTCGGTGTAGTTGGTCGCGAGCACCTCCCACGGGCTCTCCTGGCCGCTGGCGTTGCCGAACGCGAAGCTGAAGCTGTCGGCGGCCTCACCGCCGCCGCCGTCATCGCCGCCGGAGTCGTCGTCGCCGCTACCACAGCCGGCGAGCGCCAGTGCGCCGATCGCAGGAACCGCGAGGACGAGGCCGAGACGACGGAACCGTCCGAGGCTGTGCAGAGTCATGGTGCTGCCTCTCGTGAGGTGTCCGGAACGGACTGGGTCTGCTGAGCCTCAGTCCCCGTACAGCTGCGGCCCGCATGTCTGATGGCCTCCATGCTTCTGCGCGAGAACGGAGGAAGTCAATGCATCAGTGACGTAAGAAGGCTGATGATGAGCATCAGCCCTGGTGATAGCCAGGGTCGGGCATGCACGCTGGCCCGGCGTCGCGTGTCAGGGGTGCCAGCGCAGGCGGACCGCGCCGGCGAGCCCCGCCTGACGGACCGGCGCCTCCGCCGCATACACCGTTGCCGCAGGCGCGAACACCGCACCCGTCGGCGACCCCGCCTCGGCGATCAAGCGGTTCATCCACGCGTTGGCGACCTCGATCACCAGCATGTTCGCCCCTGGCCGGAGCCGATCCGTCAGGTCGACCCGCCACGGCGGCGTCCACATGACGCCGCAGTCGTCTCCGTTGACGACGACCGATGCGATGTCACCGACGTCCTCGACGACGATCGTGACGACCCAGGCCGCTGCGACCTCCGGCCCGATGTCGAGCTCGGTGGAGTAGGTCCCGATGCCGGAGAAGCCGGCCGCGGCGGCGCCGAGCTGGGTCCACGGCACGGGTCCACCATGCAGCCGATGCACGCCGACGCCGGGCAACGACAGGTGCCACGTCCCGTCGAGGAGGCGCTCACCGCCGGCTGGACCGAGCGGCACGTCGGACTTGCCGCCGCCGACGAGGAAGACCGAGCCGCAGGCGGGCAGGTCGAGCAGGAATCGGCCACCTGCAGACCGCCGGCACTCTCTCGCGGCGCAGCGTGACTGGGTCCCAGGCCACGAGATCCGATCCCGCGGACGACCCGGGCCGGCGCAACGTCACCGTGGTCGGCTCGGCCTTCGGGTTCGCCAGGAAGACGATCTCGCCCGCGTCGGTCCGCCGTCCGATCCGCAGCACGTCGCCGTCGTCCACGACCAGGTCGGGCGCGGCGCCGAGATCCGCGCAGGACGGCGGCCAGGTCGGCCGTCGAGCACGCCCGGTCCTGAGCCGTCGGTCCACAGCAGGTCGCACAGGCGCTCGTGCTCCCTGTCGTCGTCGGCGAGCGACGGCGAGCCGGTCGGCCGCGGGCCGACGACGACCGCCCCGTCGTCGACGAGGGCCGCGATGCGCCGAAGGGCGCGGACGGTCATGCGCTGGGTGCTCCCACCCAGTGCGAGGACGCGGTACCGAACCTCGCCTGCGACCAACGCGCCGTCCTCAACCCTGACGCGCTCCTCGAGGGCGTCCAGGTCGACGTAGTCGAAGTCGAATCCCGCGGGCACGAGCCGGTCCTGTTCCCGACCGTACAAGCCGGTGAGCGGCGCGTCCTCGCCCACGAACACCGCGACATCGACCGCGGGGACGCCCTGGTTGAGCAGCCAGCGAGCACCGGGCGAGGTAGTCGATCCACGGACCGGCCATCTCGGCCCACGGTTCGGTCCGGACGAACGCCTGGCCGAGGTACGGCGACAGGCCGATCCCGGGCGGCGGCACCGAGACCGGCTGGTGCGGCGACGTGTGGATGCAGAATCGCGTGACCCCGAGCGCAAGCTCCAGGTCGGCGACGTGCTTCAGGCGACGCGGGGTGTCGCTCCACGGCCGGAGGAACTCACTCATCGACTCCGCACCGGTGAACGCCTTGCCGAAGACGTGCGCGACGGACGACGCGCCCTTCAGGTCGGCCAGGTAGGTCGGGTTCGGGCGCCGGTCCCGGGGTCGAACGCCCACATCGCGCCCATCGGCACGTCGGCGTGGCTGCGCATCGCGAGGTCGTCACCGAGCTGCGGCCGGTTGTCCTCGAGCGCCTCTGCGTAGTACGTCAGGCCGCGGTCGTGCGCCTCCCCCACGATCGTCCCGTAGTACTCGCTCGCGAGCAGCTCGGCGATCGTGCGTCGGTAGTCCCACAGGAAC
Source organism: uncultured Actinomycetota bacterium (assembly GCA_963836025.1). Taxonomy (GTDB): domain Bacteria; phylum Actinomycetota; class Actinomycetes; order JBEVHX01; family JBEVHX01; genus JBEVHX01. The sequence continues at coordinate 9,993 of CAWIIE010000001.1, read as the reverse complement.
CGGTCGCTGCGCGACGCGTCGCCGACGACGTACCCCGCCACGGTCGGGCAGCCACGGCAGCGGGTCGTACCCGCGCAGCGTCTCGAACCGCTCGCGCAGCCGGTCCGTGAAGTTCTGCGGTCCGGACTCGATGCTGTCGCTGAGGAGCGCATCGATCCGCATCGGCGGATCACCCGACAGCGCACCGTCGAGACGTCGAGGTACGTCGCGAGGTAGCGGCGCACCTTCGTCGCGTCGAGCTTGTCCACCTCGAGCCCGGTCGCCTCGGGCGGCGCCGGGCCGTTCGTCTGCCCGGTCAGCGAGGCGCCGAGGCGCAGGATGCGCCAGCGACCTGGCGGGGCGTCCCACCGCAGGACGCCGTCGCCGTCCACGGCCGAGGTCAGGTCGACGACCTGCTCGGGATCGACGGCGACCCCGGCGGCCGCAGGGTCGGTGTCGAGCCACCACTCGTCCAACGCCGCCGCGAATCCTGCCTTCAGCTCGGCGCAGTGCACCCGGCCCACGATGCGCAGCGCGAACTCCGACACGAGGAATGCATCGGCCCGGCGCAGGATCGGCGGCAGCGTCACGCCGTGAGCGAGCGCCGGGAGCGCGGACGCCGCGCTGCCGCCGGTGAGCACGAGGCGGAACCGTCGCGCACTGACCGGCGGGAAGGACACCGTCCGCACGCCGACCCCTTCGCGGCGGGCACGACCAGCTCGGGAAGCTCGGCGACCGTCTCGTATGCCACCCCGTCGTCGCTCGACTCGCAGCACGGCGTGCGGCGACGGAGCCGCGCCGAACCCGCGGGGCCCCGGGAGCCCGACCGTCACCGACGCGACCGTGACCGGCCCGTCGAACGACTGCTCGATCCAGGCGCGTCGACGGGCCGTCCGGGTCGCGCGCCAGCGCCACAGTCCCCGCGAAGCTGCCGTCGACCAGACATGACCAGTCCCCGGTCGGGCTCGACGCCTGCACCCCGTCGGGGACGAGCGCCTCCTGCCCCTCGCGCGCCGGGATGGCGACGACGACCCAGTCCTGCACGAACCGGTGCGCGTCCGGGTCAGCGCCCCACCGTGGGCAGTCCTGGTACGGCCCGGCGACGTCGGGCAGGGCCGGGAGCCGCTGCTCGACCGACCGACCGCCGCTCGACGCAGGTCTCCGACCAGACGACCTTCTTCATCGCGTCCTCCGGCTGCACCCACGGACCGCCGGCCGCGCTCCAGCCGGGAGACGTCGCGACGGCGAGCTCCAGGCCCAGGCGCTGCGCGGTCGAGGCCGCCACCCGGACCGCAGCGCGCCACTCGGGCGAGTCGTATGCGACCCGCTGCGGGACGACCAGCGGTGTCCCCATCGCTCCGTCGAACAGCTGGACGCCGCGCACGCCGACCCGATGCAGCCACTCCAGGTCGAGCGCGATCCCCTCCAGGTCGATGTTGCCGTCCATCCAGTGCCACCAGGCGCGCGGTCGCGCCGAGTCCGGCGGGTCGCAGAAGCCCTGCCACAGCCGCTGCCAGTCGCCAGGCGGTCCACCAGCCGCTCCTCTCCGCTCGCTCAGCGGGCGACGCGGCTCAGGCGGCCGCACCCGCCTGGGGCTCGGCGAGCTCGGGACGTCCTGCCGGCGACGCGTGCGGGAGCCACAACGCGATGCGGTCCGTGCGCGAACAGCGAGTCGAGTGCGAGGTGGACGGCACCGGCGAGCCCGGCTGCTTCGCCCAGGGTCGAGGGCTCGATCCGCAGCGTGCGCGTCGCCAACGGCAGCGATCGCTGGTAGACCGCCTCGCGGATCGCGGCGAGCACGTAGTCGCCGGCCGCGGCGACACCGCCGCCGAGCACGACGAGGCTGGGGTTGTAGAAGCTGACCAGAGTCGCGAGCGTGTTGCCGACGAGCCGTCCGGAACGAGCCAGCAACGGCCCGGGCCGCCGGGTCGCCCCGCCGGGCGACCGCGGTCACGTCGGCAGCGGTCACGTCGCCGTTCGTCGCGAGGACGTCGGCCAGCAGTCGCGCTGCCTCCGGTCTCCGCCAGCCGGCGTCCCTCACGGGCGAGCGCCGCCCCGCCGGCAGCGGCCTCGAGGCACCCGACGTTGCCGCAGCGGCAGACGACGTCGCCGGCCTCGGCGACCGACACGTGCCCGATGTCGCCGGCGCAGCCGTTGGCGCCTCGGTGCACCTGACCGCCTGACACCAGCCCCGCGCCGATCCCGGTACCGATCTTCACGTAGATCATGTCGCGGTCCTGGACGCCGCGGGATGTCGTCCGCAGCTCACCCAGGGCAAGCAGGTTGACGTCGTTGTCGACCCAGACCGGTGCGTCGAACCGGCGCGCCGAGCCGATCGCGGATCGGGTAGCCGTCCCAGCCCGGCATGATCGGCGGCGCGACCGGGAGACCGGTCGCGAACTCGACCGGACCCGGGACACCGAGCCCGATGCCCCACAGCGGCGCCCGGTCGTCGACTCCGCCGAGCAGCTGCTCGATCAGCTCCTCGACGCGAGCGAGGACGACGTCGGGCCCGTCCGCGACGTCGCACACCTCCTCGACCTGGTTCAGGACGTTGCCGGCCAGGTCCGCGACACCGACGACCATCCCCGTGGCGCCGATGTCGACGCCAGCGACGAGTCCGGCCTCCTGACGCAGCCGGAGCCGTCGAGGAGCCCGGCCTCCGGTCGAGGGCGCAAGTCCTTCGGTCACCACGAGGCCGGCGGCCTCCAGCTCGGCGACCCGCTGCGCGACGACGGTGCGCCCGAGCGCGACCTGCTGGATCAACTGCGGCTGGGTCGTCCCGTTGCTGGAGCGGATCGCGTCGAGGACGGCCACGAGCCCGTCGATGCGCTCAGCCGGCATGGTCGTGACCCCCGCGTCGACGAGACATCGTGGTCATTGCGCGAGGCTAGCACCTTATGTCGGTAAGCGGCAGAAGCACGCTGACCGCCGGTCTATCGGCCGACGAGGACGACGACCAGAGCGCGTGGCCCGTCCACGCCCTCGACGTGGGTGAGCTCGAGGTCACTCGTTGCGGACGATCCGCTGATCCAGGTCGGTAGTCGGTGCGGGTCGAGGCGGGCGACGGCGTCCGGGACGTCGCGGCCGACCGAGGGCTCGTTCTCGGCCGATCGAGCACTTCGAGGCTTCCTGTGGGGCGTGGCCGACTCCGGTCACCAACGCGGCGACTGTAGGGTTGAACAACACGACTGGAGCGAGCCCGTGCGCGACGCACTCGTCGACGATCGCCTCAGGTTGGGAACGTCGCGCTCACGACCAGACCACGGTGAGCTCGTCGCGATGACCGAACCGCTGCAGGTGCTCGGCGACGACCTGCGCGAATCGGTCCGGGTCACCGCGATCCGGCACCGAGACCGTCACGTCGAGGGCGCCCTCGACCGATCGCAGTTCGACGACGTTGCCGTTGGGGAAGCGCAGGACCGTCCGGTCGTCGGCGTCCTCCACGGTCGTCTTCGCCGACCAGTGGCCCGGAGCTGCTTCGCGTACCGCTCCGGTCGCTCGGTCGCCATCGACCCGTGTCTCGTCGCCATCACATCTCCAAGTTCGTCTGTTGGGTGCCAGGAAGGACGGCCGACCAGCCACCGTCGATCACCAGGTTCGCGCCGGTCACATACGACGCCTCCTCCGACGCCAGGAAGAGCGCGCACCGAGCGACCTCGTCGGGGCGACCGACGCGGCCGAGCGGGATCGCAGCGGCGATCCGCCGCATCGGGTGATCGTCGGCCAGCAGGTCGCCGCGCGTCGCCGGCGTCTCGATCATCCCTGGGCTGACGCAGTTGACCCGGATCCCGTATGCCGCGCCCTCGGCAGCGAGCTGCTTGGTCAGCGCGATGACGCCGCCCTTTGTGACGGTGTGCGCGACCCGCGCGTTGGTGAGCGACCCGGTCAGGCCAGCAGTCGACCCGACGAGCACCACCGCGGCGTTGCCCGCGCGCTTCAGGTGCGGCCAGGCGTGCTTGACCGGGAAGAACACGACGTCGAGCTCGTGCCGGAGTACGAAGTCCCACTCGTCAGCGGTGACGTCCTCGATCGGGTTGAAGCGGGTTGCTCCAGCGTTGGCGTACAGGATGTCGATCTGACCATGCTCTTCGACGGCTGACTCGACCCACCTGCGGACGGCCGCCTCGTCGGTGAGGTCGACCCGGGCGACACCGGGCGCCTCCTTGACGTCGCAGCCGACGACGGTCGCACCTGCTTGCGCGAACAGCTCAGCTGCCACGGCGCCCTGGCCCCCGGCCGTGCCGGTGATCAGAGCGATCCGGCCGTCGAGTGAGCTGGTCATGAGGGCGGTCCTGGATCAGGCACGAGCATCCGGCCAACCCGTGTATGCCTCGGCGAGGTATCGCCGACCGTGCTCCGACTCGACGACCGCCGAGAGCTCGCCGAGCTGTCGTCTCTCGTCGAAGTCGCTCGCGTCCGGCAGCGTATGCAGCATGGTGGTCATCCAGTAGGAGAACTGCTGCGCCTTCCACACCCGCTGCAGTGCACGTTCGGTGTAGGCATCGAGGGCGGCACCGTCGTTCTTGACGACAGCCTCCTCGAGCAGCTCTGCGAGCACGCGTACGTCGGCCAGCGCGAGGTTCAGTCCCTTCGCCCCGGTCGGCGGGACCGTGTGCGCCGCGTCACCCGCCAGCAGCAGGTTGCCATATCGCATCGGCTCGCAGACGTAGGACCGGAACGGAAGCACCGTCCGGTCGAGGATCCGGCCCTCCTCGAGTCGGAAGCCGTCCCGCCCCGACAGACGGGCCTGCAGCTCGGACCAGATCCGGTCCTCCGACCAGTCGTCGACCGACTCCTCGGGAGAGCACTGGAAGTACAGCCGTTGAATCGACTCGGTCCGCTGGCTCACCAGTGCGAAGCCGCGCTCGGACCGCGCGTAGATCAGCTCCGGCGCGCTCGGCGGCGACTCGCAGAGGATCCCGAACCAAGCGAACGGGTACTGCCGGAAGTACTCCGCGCGACCGAGGACGGAGGCGCGGGTCACGCTGCGCGAGCCGTCCGCGCCGACCAGGACCTGGCAGCGAACCTCGTGCTCGACGCCGGCGGAGTCCGTGAACAGCATCGCGGGTCGGTCGCTGGTCACCTCGACGACCGAGGTGTCGGTGACCGCGATACCGCACGTCTCCGCCGTCCCGCTCCCGCGCGGCCGCGAGGTCCATGAAGACGTCGGTCTGCGGGTACAAGCCACGTCGACGCGCCGACCAGACCCTGGAAGTCGATCCGGTGGCTGACCCCGCCGAAGCGAAGGTCGATCCCCTGGTGCTCGTGCCCATCGCGCAGCACGCGGTCTGAGACGCCGGACTCGACGAGCAGCCGCACGCTGTCCCGCTCGAGGATGCCCGCGCGGTGGGTCTGCTCGATCTCCTCCCGCGTCCGTGACTCGACGACGACCGACTCGATGCCCGCGACGTGCAGCAGATGCGACAGCATCAGGCCCGCGGGGCCGCCGCCGACGATGCCGACGGCGGTGCTGGTGGCGACGCGGGTCATGGGTCGCTTCCTCGGCGGTGCCGTCGACGAGCGGGAGGCCGACCAGGCCCTGCAGCTCGCCGAAGGTGACGCCGAACAGGTCGCGCACGACGACGCCGTCCGGCTCGACCAGGAAGACGGCGAGGTCGGTGTAGACGCGGCTGACGCAGCCGAGCCCGTCAGCGGGTAGGAGCACTCCGGCACCAGCTTCGGCGCGGCCGTCGCGCGGTCAGCAGGCGTCATCATCACGAAGCGTCTGCTTGGCGCCGATGGCGAGGTCCATCGCGCCGCCGACGGCTGGGATGTCGTCGGGCGCGGCCGGTGTGCCAGTTCGCCAGGTCGCCACGGGCCGACACCTGGTAGGCGCCCGAGCACGCAGTAGTCGAGGTGGCCGCCGCGCATCATCGCGAAGGAGTCGGCGTGGTGGAAGTACGACGCCCCCGGCAGCTCGGTCACCGGGACCTTGCCGGCGTTGATGAGGTCGGGGTCGACCTCGTCGCCGTGCGCCTCCGGTCCCATGCCGAGCATGCCGTTCTCGGTGTGCAGCATCACGCCGCTGCTCCGGCGGCAGGTGGTTCGCCACCTTCGTGGGCAGTCCGATGCCGAGGTTGACGAACGAGCCGTCGGGGATGTCGCGCGGCGACCAGCGCGGCCAGGGCGTCGCGGTCGAGGCCGGTCGGCGCGGGCATCACTGCCCCTCCGACGGCGTCCTGCGCTGACCACGCTGTGCTCGACCCGGACCACCCGGTCGACGTACAGGCACGGGGTGACGACGTGTCTCGGGGTCGAGGCCGCCGACCGCGACGATCTCGCCGACCTGCACGACGGTCGTGGTGGCCGCGGCGGCCATGATCGGCCCGAAGTTGCGGGCGGTCTTGCGGTAGACGAGGTTGCCCAGCCGATCGGCGCGGTGTGCGCCGACGAGCGCGACGTCCCCGCGGATCGGGTACTCCAGCACGTAGTCCGCGGCCGTCGATCTCGCGGATCTCCTTGCCCTCGGCGAGCGGCGTGCCGTAGCCGGTCGGGGTGAAGAACGCGCCGATGCCAGCTCCGGCGGCGCGGATCCGCTCGGCGAGGTTGCCCTGCGGCGACCAGCTCGAGCTCGATCTCGCCGGCGCGGTACTTCGCGTCGAAGTGCCACGAGTCCGACTGCCGCGGGAACGAGCAGACCATCTTGCGCACCCGGCCCTCGCGGATCAGCGCGGCCAGTCCGGTGTCGCCGTTGCCGGCGTTGTTGTTGACCACGGTCAGGTCGCGTGGCGCCGCTGTCGATCAGCGCCTCGATCAGCTCGACCGGCTGGCCGGCCGGTCCGAAGCCTCCGACCAGCACGGTGGCTCCGTCGGCGAGTGTCCGCGACCGCCTCGGCCGGCGGAGGCCACGAACGTGACCATGCTCAGGCACCTCGCGTTCTCGAGGACGACGGCGAGCCCCTGGCCCGACCCGATGCAGATCGCGGCGACTCCCCAGCGCTCACCGGACTCGCGCGAGGTGCGCGGCCAGGGTGCCGAGGATGCGGGTGCCGGACGCGCCCAGCGGGTGGCCGATCGCGATCGCGCCGCCGTGGCGGTTGACGATCGCCGGGTCGACGTCCCAGGCCCGGATGCAGGCGAGCGACTGCGCGGCGAAGGCCTCGTTGAGCTCGACCGCGGCGACGTCGGCCCAGCCGATGCCGGCCCGCTTCAGCGCCATGTTCGCGGCCTCGACCGGTGCGAACCCGAAGATACTGCGGCTCGTTGGCCGCCGCGCCCCAGCCCGCGACCCGGGCCAGCGGCGCACGGCCGAGCAGACTCGCCGGCGGACGGCGCTGCCGAGCAGCGCGGCCGACGCGCCGTCGCTCAGCGGCGAGGCGTTGCCGGCGGTCACGGTGCCGTCGGACCGGAACGACCGGCTGCAGGCCGGCGAGCTTCTCCGGGTGCGTGTCCGCCCTGATCGACTCGTCGCGAGCCAGGTCGACGCCGGGCACGGCGACGACCTGGTCGTCGTAGAACCCCGCGTCCCAGGCGGCCGCGGCCGCCTGTGCGACCGCAGCGCGAACTCGTCCTGCTCCTCGCGGGTCACGCCCTGCGCTCGCGCAGCTGCTCGGTCGCCTCGCCCAGCGAGACGGTCCACTCCGCTGGCATCGCGTGGTTGACCAGCCGCCAGCCGAGTGTCGTGCGAGACCAGCGCCGCGTTGCCGGCCGGGAACGCGCGTCTCGGCTTGGGCAGCACCCACGGGCGCCCGCGCTCATCGACTCGACGCCTCCGGCGACGCACCACGTCGGCCTCGCCGAGCGCGATCTGCCGCGACGCCGTGATGGCCGCGTCCAGGCTCGAGCCGCACAGCCGGTTCACCGTCGTCGCCGGCACCGACACCGGCAGCCCGGCGAGCAGGCCGGCCATCCGCGCCGACGTTGCGGTTGTCCTCCCCCGCGCCGTTGGCGTTGCCGAGCACGATCTCGTCCACGCGCGCCGGGTCGAGGTCCGGGGCTCGCTCGACCAGGGTCCGCGACCACGAGCGCGGCCAGGTCGTCGGGCCGGCATGCCGGCCAGCGCGCCGCCGTACCGGCCGAACGGCGTGCGCACCGCGTCGTAGACGAAGACGTCAGTCATCAGTGGCTCCTCCGTCTCCAGGACCCGCTGGGCGACGGCGAACCCGTGGTTGGCGGCCGGCACCCCGCAGTAGACGGCGCTCTGCAGGATCACCTCGCCGATCTCGTCGGCGGTAGCCCGTTGGTGCGGGCGGCGCGCACGTGCAGCGCGAACTCCTCCCAGTGTCCGAGCGCGAGCAGTGCGGTCAGCGTGGTGACGCTGCGCATCCGCCGGTCGAGCCCCGGTCGCGTCCAGACGCTGCCCCACGCGTAGCGGGTGATGAGCGTCTGGAAGTCCTCAGTGAACGGCGGTCTTCCCCGCCTCGGCCCGGTCGACGTACGCGTCGCCGAGCACCTCGCGGCGTACCCGCATGCCCTCGTCGTAGGCTGTCAGTCACGGACGGCCTCCTGCACGACAGGCTGCGCCGGACAACAGACCGCAGCAGCGCCGCGACCGCCTGGCGGAACCTCGGCGGGCGGCAGGTGCCCGCAGCCGGACAGCACCTCGAAGCGCCGCGCCGGGCGCGCCACGGCGGTCGCCTCCGCCGACGCTGATGCGGGACCGCGACGTCCTGCTCCCCCGCGGCGACCAGCAACGGGCACCCGGACGTCGCCGAGCCGCTCGCGCAGGTCGAAGGCGGCCAGCGCCTCGCAGGCCAGGGCATACGACTCGTCGTCGGCGTCGCACAGCGAGCGCAGGAGCAGCCCGGCCGCGGCCGGATCTCGGTCGACGAAGCCGGGCGCGAACCAGCGCTGCGACCGACCGCTCGACCATCGCCGATGTGCCCGACTACGCGGACGACGGCCGCGCGCTCCTGCCACATCGCAGGATCACCGATCCGCGCCGCGCGATGCGACGCAGCTGACGTGCTCGAAGACCCCGGGCTCGAGCGCGAGCTCCAGTGCGACCGCCCCGCCGAGCGAGACCCCGGCGTACGCGACCGGCGACCGGTCCCGAGCGCGGCGGCGTGTTCGCGTACCGCGCCGGCCAGATCGGCGACGCGAGAACGACGCTCGTCGCCGGGATGCTGCGGCCGTGGCCCGGGAGGTCCCAGCCGACGACCTCGAAACGGATGGAGCAGCCGCGCCGCGGCGCGCCCCACAGCGCCGTCGACGGAGGTCCCGAGCGACGGCCCGACGACGAGCACCCGAGGTCGACGCGCCGGCCCGGCCAGCCGGGTGACGGCGAGCCGGAGGCCGGCTCAGCCATGCCCGTTGCCGTCCTCGCGGCAGCCTGGCGAGCGCGGCGTCGACGAACGCGGACGCGGCCCCGAGGTATGTCCTCGGGCTCGCCGTCGCCTGCCGCTCTCGGCGAGCAGATCCTCGGCGGCGGCCTCGACCTGCGCCTTCATCGCGGCGGTGTCGACCTCGAGCAACGACACCAGCTCCGCGGCCTGCGACGCGGCGGCGACCGACAGCTCCAGCAGGCGCCGCAGCGCCGGCCACTCGCTGTGCCACGCGCCGTCGGGCCGCTCGTCGACCGCCTGGGCGGCGGCCAGGTGCAGCTGCGCGAGCAGCTGCGGCGCCTGCAGCGCGGCGCTGCGCACCAGGACGCTGAGGACCGGGTTGCGCTTGTGCGGCATGGTCGACGAGCCGCCGCGCCCGGCGACCGGCACCCTCGCGCACCTCGCCGATCTCCGGCCGGGACAGCAAGGCCACGTCGGTCGCGACGACCCCGAGTGCATCGCGGGCGCCGACCAAAGCGTCGCCGACCCGGGTGACCGGAGACCGGTTCGTGTGCCACGGCAGGCCCGGCCAGCGCAGGCCCAGCTCGTCGGCGAAGCGCGTGCGACCGCCACCGGGTCGGTCGTCTCGGCGAGCAGCGACAGCGTGCCGGCCGCCCCGCCGCACTGGACCGGCAGTGCCGCGAGCGCCGACCTCGACCAGGTCGTGGCGCGTCGAGCACGCCGGCGAGCCATTGGGCGGCCTTGAGCCCGAACGTCACCGGCACGGCGTACTGGGTCAGCGTGCGGC